>JAPHRE010000058.1 GCA_026195905.1 Pseudopelagicola sp.
CTTTTCCGGTCAGTTCGCAACGGCGCGACATGGGTTCATCCTCGTTTTACGGTCCACGGGGAATTGGCCCCGTCAAAGCAATAAGGCGCCGCCAGGGACAGCGCCAGGAAATTTGTCTGGCGTCATTAGGCGCTATTCGGGGTGCCGTCAAGTGATTCAGGGCAAGGAAATGCGTCCCGGCGCGGAAACCTCTACGCCACGCCCCCCGCCGCCTCAATAAGAGCCTGCTGCCCGCGGGCCGCAACCGCGATCTCTGGACGTCCGCGCGCCTCGGCATTCTCTGCAAGGTGACGCCAATAGGTGCCCGATCCGCGCCGCCCGACGCGATGCATCTCAATAATATCGCGTGGGTTTACCTGCCCCGAAAGCAAAAGCGCCTGCACCCTGCCAAAGCCGCCACTTTCGCCAAGAACCCGTGTCGCCGGATGCCCGCCACAGCCGAGCCGACATAGCGCCAACTTGGGAAAGACCGACCGTATCAACCCCGCATTATAAATATCGAGCGGGCGGAACGGATCGGCCAGAATGACCCCTCTCATGCCCCGCTTGGCCCGCCGCGCCACATCGCCAAGCCGCACATCGAATCCCTCTGCGCTGTCGCGATAGCGGCGATCCTTCGGGACGACCTCTGGCGCGATCGAATATTGCGGCGAGATCAGGAGTGCATGTTGAATGCCAAGCGCCTTGGAAAACCGCAGCACCCCATAGCCCCCCATCGAGAACCCCGTCCCGACAACGCGCCGATACGGCGCAGCGATCTCGCGTAACTGCGCCTCGAAGTCCTCGGTTTCGTCGTTGATGTACCAATCATTGAGCCGCGATTGCAGGTGCAGATGGGCATAGTTCTTCTTGACGAATCGCTGCACCGGGCGGCTTTCACTGAACGCACCATCCGGCGTGATACGTTGGCGAAAGGTCACGATAAGTTTGGGCGCGTCAGCATTGAAAAGGGTCGCCCGAAGACTCCCGCCATCAAACAGAATGCGCCCCTCCGGCATCATGAGGACAGATGCTCGTCCAGCATCCTCTGCGCGGCCCGGCTTGGCGTTGTCTCGCCATTCTCAACCTCAATGGCAAGCGCGGCCATCGCCTCGCGCGCCGGGGATTGCCGGAGCTTCGCCAAAAGCCCCTGCCGGACCTCTTCCTCAAACCAGAACCGCGCCTGCGCCGCACGCCGCGCGTCCCAATGGCCAGTCTCGCGCCGCCACTCGACAAGCGCCGTCATCTCGTTCCATGCGGTTGCAAGCCCGTTTTCCTCAAGCGCCGACACCGTCATCGCCTTGGGAAACCCTTCGGGGTCTTGCGGCCGCTTGCGCAACAGGCGCAGCGCCCCGGAATAATCCGCACAGGTGCGCATCGCCGCCGCCTTGAGATCGCCATCGGCCTTGTTGACAAGGATGATATCGGCCATTTCCATAATGCCGCGCTTCACCCCCTGCAATTCATCGCCGCCCGCCGGGGCCAGCAGAAGCATGAACAGGTCCGACATTTCCGCGACGACAGTCTCCGATTGCCCAACCCCGACCGTCTCGATCAGGATGACATCAAACCCCGCCGCTTCGCAGAGCGCGACCGCCTCGCGCGTGCGCCGCGCCACACCGCCAAGATGCGACTGGCTGGGGGAAGGACGAATAAAGGCGTTGGGATCGCGCGAAAGCTGCTCCATGCGGGTTTTGTCGCCAAGGATCGACCCGCCCGAGCGCGCCGAAGACGGATCAACCGCAAGCACCGCCACCCGCAAACCCTTCGCCGTCAGCATCATGCCAAAGCTCTCGATAAACGTCGATTTCCCAACCCCCGGCGTCCCCGAAAGCCCGACCCGAAGCGCCTGTTTCCCGGCCCCACGCAGGCTTTCGAGCAATGCGCTGGCCTGTGCGCGGTGATCCTCACGCCCGCTTTCGACAAGGGTAATCGCGCGGGCAAGGGCGCGCCTGTCCTGCTTCAAAATCTTGTCGCGCATCTGCGTGATATCCATCGCCTATCCATCCTCCGGCGCAGCGGTCGCGCCCATCGTTGCAAACCATATGTCGTTTAGGAAACTAAATGCCTTGCACGCCCGCCCATTGTCCACCCCGAGTTACGCCATAGGGACCGCAAAGGCTGGACGCGCCGCGCGCCCTGCTCGATAAGACCCCTATGATCACCCTGCCCATCCATGACGCGCTTGCGCCCCTGATCTCTGCCCTTAAATCGCGCGGGCGCGCCGTGCTTCAGGCGCCGCCCGGCGCGGGAAAAACCACCGTCGTGCCCCTTGCCCTCCTCGACGCCGGGCTTGTGACGGGCAAAATCCTCATGCTCGAACCGCGCCGCCTCGCCGCCCGCGCCGCCGCCGAGCGCATGGCCGAAACCTTGGGCGAGAAGCCCGGCCAAACTGTCGGCTACCGCGTGCGCGGCGAGAGCAAAACCTCCGCCAAAACCCGCATCGAGGTCGTGACCGAAGGCATCCTCACCCGGATGATCCAATCCGACGCCGAACTTTCCGGTATCGGCGCGGTGCTCTTTGACGAATTTCATGAACGGTCCCTCAATGCCGATCTTGGCCTCGCCCTCTGCCTTGAGATCGCCGACGCCCTGCGCGACGACCTGATCCTTCTGGCCATGTCCGCCACCCTCGACGCGGCTCCCGTCGCGGCCCTTATGGGCGACGTGCCCGTCATCACCTCAGAGGGCCGCGCCTACCCCGTGGAAACGCGATGGCGCGACCGCCCGCTTGCGAAACAGGACCGCCTTGAGGACGCCACCGCCCGCCTCATCGAACAGGCGGCGGGCGAAACAACGGGCGGCATCCTCGTCTTTCTCCCCGGCGAGGGCGAAATCCATCGCACCGCATCGCGCCTCAAACTTCCGCCCGATTGCCATATCCGCCCCCTCTTCGGCGCCATGCCCTTTGCCGAGCAACGCGCCGCGATCCGCCCGGACCCCTCCGGGCGCAAGGTGGTGCTTGCGACCTCCATCGCCGAAACCTCGCTTACCATCGAAGACATCCGCGTCGTCGTCGACGCGGGCCGCGCGCGCCGCGCCCGCTTTGATCCGGGCTCTGGCATGTCGCGGCTCGTAACCGAAAGAGTGAGCCGCGCCGAAGCCACGCAACGCACCGGCCGCGCGGGCCGTGTTGCCCCCGGCACCTGCTATCGGCTCTGGACCAAAGGCGAAGAAGGGGCTCTCCTGCCCTTCCCCCCCGCCGAGATCGAAGCCGCCGATCTTACCGGCCTTGCCCTCGAACTCGCGCTTTGGGGTGCAACGCCGGACGATCTCGCCTTTCTGACCCCGCCCAACCCCGGCTCTTACGCCGAAGCGCAAAACGTGCTGCACATGCTCGGCGCGCTCGATGCCAAGACCCGGATCACAGATCATGGCCGCGCCCTCGCCGCCCTGCCGCTCCACCCGCGCCTTGGCCATATGCTAACTTGTGCCGGTGCCGATGCCGCGCCCCTTGCCGCGCTTCTTGCCGCCCGCGATCCCTTGGGCCGGGGGGCGCCCGTCGACCTCTCGCTCCGCCTCGAAGCCCTGCGCGACCTGAAATCCTTCACCGACCGCCGCCCCTATCCGGTCAACCGCGCCGCCCTGCACACGATCCGCGACGAGGCCAAACGCCTCGCCAGGGCGACAAAGCCGAGCGACAAACAATCCATGAGCGCCGCTGAAATGGCTGCCCTCGCCTATCCCGACCGCATCGGCCTGCACCGCAGGGGCGACGCGCCGCGCTTTGTCCTCTCCGGCGGCAAAGGCGCGCTCCTTGACGAGGGCGACCCGCTCGCCTCCGCGCGCCTGATCGTCGTGACAGACACCGACGGCAACCCGCGCGAGGCCCGCATCCGCCAAGCCATCGCCATCTCCCAGTCCGAAATCCGCGCCCTCTTTGCCGACCAGATCACATGGGTCGAAAGCTGCACATGGTCCAAACGCGACCGACGCGTGATCGCCCGACGGCAGGAAATGCTCGGGGCCATCGCCCTTGATGATCGCGTCTGGAAAGACGCCCCCGACGACGCCATCGCCCGCGCCATGCTTGACGGGGTGCGCGACCTTGGCCTGACCCTCTCGGACGCCGCGCGCCGCTTTGTCGCCCGCGTCGACCTCCTCCGCGAGGCCGGGCATGACCTTCCCGATATGTCGCAAGACGCGCTCCTTGAGACGCTCGAAGAGTGGCTCCTGCCGCATCTCTCCGGCGTCAAGACCGCAGAGCAATGGCGCAAGTTTGACCTTCTCGCCCCCCTGCGCGCGCGCCTCGATTGGCCACAAATGCAGCTCCTCGACCGCGAAGCGCCGCCTCATTTCACCACGCCACTCAACCGCAAGATTCCGATCGACTATGCGGGCGAGCACCCCGAAATCTCTCTCCGGCTTCAGGAAATGTTCGGCCAGACAACCCACCCGACCGTGGGCCGCACTCCTTTGCGCGTGACCTTGCTTTCCCCGGCGGGACGGCCCGTGCAAACCACGATGGACATCCCCGGTTTCTGGGCCAATTCCTACGCCGATGTGCGCAAGGACATGCGCGGACGCTACCCAAAACACCCTTGGCCCGACGACCCG
The DNA here is from genome assembly GCA_026195905.1 of Pseudopelagicola sp. Taxonomy (GTDB): domain Bacteria; phylum Pseudomonadota; class Alphaproteobacteria; order Rhodobacterales; family Rhodobacteraceae; genus Shimia. The sequence goes on from JAPHRE010000058.1 coordinate 4,537, forward strand.
ACCGAGGCCGACCCAACCCTGCGCGCCAAACGCCGGAAAACCTGATTTTCAAGGGAATTTCCATGAGGGGTTGAAACCACTGGCAAAAAACGTATATACAATTGCGATACAAAAAACGTGAACAGTTGAGCAGAAAACCGATATTACCATGACGGATACCTTCAAAAACGCGCTGAATAGCGTGGTAAGCCCCCTGATACGTCGCCCGCGCTTGTTGCAGGTTGCGGCGCTTTGCTATCGTGAGGATGGCCCCAAGAAGAAGGTGCTCCTGATCACAAGCCGCAACACCCAACGCTGGATCGTGCCCAAGGGTTGGCACATCGACGGCTTGGATGCCCCCGGAGCCGCGCTTCAGGAGGCTTGGGAAGAAGCAGGCGTCAAAAAGGCCGCGATCAACCCTGATTCCATCGGGAGCTTTGACTATAGCAAACGCCTCGAAAATGGCGTCCCCGTGCCGGTCGAGGCACAGGTTTTCGCCGTCGAGGTTGAATCGCTGAAGGATGACTTCCCCGAATCCGAAGAGCGCACCCGCAAATGGGTCGCCCCGGAAGAGGCCGCCGAAATGGTGGAAGAGCCTGGTTTGCGCTCCATACTGCGGCAAATGTGACGCCATAGTAACGTTTCTATAACAGAATCCTTGCCCGAAAGACCGATCCGGTCTACCCCGCCGTGACTTTTGCACGGAGAGGCACGATTCATGGCATCCGACAACACCGGCAAAGACTGGTCGACGCTCGACAAAGATCTGCATAAGATTTCCAATATCGAGTATGCGACAAACTATGTCTCACGACCTATGGTCGGGCTTGGCATTGCGCTTGTCTTCATCGTCCTCGCGGGGCTCGGTGCCGGGATTTTCTTCGGTAGCTACCCCTCAAACATGATCGTCATCGCCGCAGCGGCCTTTGGCGCCTATATGGCGATCAACATCGGCGCCAATGACGTCGCCAACAACATGGGTCCAGCCGTGGGCGCCAATGCCCTGACTATGGGCGGTGCCATCCTGATCGCTGCCCTGTGCGAAAGCGCGGGCGCTCTGCTGGCCGGGGGCGACGTGGTGTCAACCATTTCCAAAGGCATCATTGATCCCGCTGGAATCGCGGATTCCAAGGTTTTCATCTGGGCCATGATGGCCGCCCTGATCTCGTCCGCACTCTGGGTCAACCTCGCCACCGTCGTGGGCGCGCCCGTCTCGACCACGCATTCCGTGGTCGGCGGGGTGATGGGGGCCGGGATTGCCGCTGCCGGTTTCTCCGCCGTGAACTGGCCCACCATGAGCAAGATCGCCGCCTCCTGGGTCATTTCCCCGCTGCTTGGCGGTGTGATCGCGGCCGCTTTCCTTGCCTTTATCAAGGCCAAGATCATCTATCAGGACGACAAGATCGCCGCCGCGCGTCGCTGGGTGCCGGTTCTGGTTGGGATTATGGCCGCCGCCTTTGCCTCTTATCTTTCGCTTAAGGGGCTAAAACGCATCGTCCAAATCGAGCTCGGAACCGCGCTTTTGATCGGCCTAGCTGCGGGCGTGATCACCTATATCATCACCGCGCCACTGATCCGCAAACAATCCGAAGGGCTTGAGAACCGCAATAAATCTCTCAAGGTTCTATTCGGTCTGCCGCTCGTGTTCTCCGCCGCGCTCTTGTCGTTTGCCCACGGTGCCAATGACGTTGCCAACGCCGTTGGTCCGCTCGCCGCAATCGTGCATGCATCCGAATTTGGCGATTTCGCCACCAAGGTCGCGATCCCGACATGGGTCATGGTGATCGGTGCCTGTGGCATCTCCTTCGGCCTGTTCCTCTTTGGCCCGAAACTGATCCGCATGGTCGGTAGCCAAATCACCAAGCTCAACCCGATGCGCGCCTATTGCGTCGCGCTGTCGGCCGCGATTACCGTCATCGTTGCAAGCTGGCTCGGCCTGCCGGTGTCCTCGACCCATATCGCCGTGGGGGCCGTCTTCGGTGTCGGGTTCTTCCGTGAATGGCATATGGAACGCCGCCTGCGCAAATCGTCGGCCAATCGCCCCCCCGAGAAACGCATCGCCCCCGAAGAACGCCGCCGCCGCAAACTCGTGCGCCGCAGCCACTTTATGACAATCGTCGCCGCATGGGTCATCACCGTCCCCGCCGCCGCTCTGATGTCTGGCGTGATCTTCTTGGTCCTCAATGGCTTGGTAAACTAAACGCAGCTTTGCCCGCCTTACGCGCCCCAAGGCCCATGATGATCGCCATCGCGATCCACGCGCCGGAACCCGTGCGCGCCGAAAAAGTCGCGCTGCCCCTGAATAAGGTTCGCCGTGCCGCGCCCCTGTCGCATGGCATCAAACCACGCAAGGCACGCGCTCATTGCCGGCACGGGTAGCCCCGCCGCCACTGCCGCCCCAACCACCTGACGAAGCGCGGGAACCGACGCCTCAAGCCGCGCCGCCATACCCGGCGCAAGCAACAGGGATTGCGCCTCCGGGGCCGCATCCAGACTGCGCAACGCAACCGCCAGATCATCAAGAAGCCTTGAGCGGATGATACAGCCCGCCCGCCAGATTTCCGCAATCCGCGCAAGATCAAGCGACCAGTCAAACGCCTCCGAGGCCGCGCGCAAAATCGAAAACCCCTGCGCATGGGCCAAAAGGCGCGCCGCCTCAAACGCTTGACCAAGCACCACGGCCTGAGGCATATCTGCCGCCCCCGCAGCGCCAAACCGCGCCTGCGCGGCATGTCGGACCTCTTTGGCCGCGGACCAACTGCGCGCGCCAACCGCCGCTTCGATCCCGCTCGCGGATTGACCAAGTTTCAACGCCTCGATCACCGTCCAGCGCCCGGTGCCCTTTTGCCCGGCGCGATCCTCGATCACATCGACCATCGCCTGCCCTGTCAAAGGGTCCACCGCCTGCAAAACCGCCGCCGTTGTGTCGACAAGATAGCTCTGAAGCGGCCCCTCGCGCCACCCGTCAAACACCGCACCGATCTCTGCCGCCTCTTGCCCCGCGCCATCGCGCATGAGGCCGTATAGCTCGGCGATAATCTGCATGTCTGCATATTCAATACCGTTGTGGACCGTCTTGACGAAATGCCCCGCGCCGTCCGGGCCGACCCGATCCACACACGGCACCCCTGCAAACCGCGCCGCGACCGCCTCGGCCATCGGCCGCAACCTGTCCCAGCTTTGCACACTGCCGCCCATCATCATCGACGGCCCCGTGCGTGCGCCCTCTTCGCCGCCCGATACGCCCAGCCCGACAAAATGCAGCCCCTGTGCGGCCAGGTCCGCCGAACGCCGCCGTGTCTCGTTGAAATCGGCATTGCCCGCATCAATGATCGTATCGCCCTTGGCAAGCATTGGCGTGATCGCCGCGATCATCTCATCCATCGGCGCGCCCGACGGGATCATGAAAAGGACAACGCGCGGCCGCTCAAGCCCAGCCACAAAATCGGCAAGCCTGGCATGGCCAACAATCCCGCGCGCCATCGGGCCAGCCTCGTCAAGAAACGGCGCGATCCAGTCGCTTTCGCGATTACTTACCGCAACGCGAAAGCCATTTTCTGCGAGATTGAGCGCAAGGGCGCTCCCCATCGTCCCAAGCCCATATACCCCGATATCCGCAAGCTGCATCGGTGCCCTGTCCTCTTGCACTGTTTCCGCTAACAACAGTATGAGACTGCCCCGGACCGCGCCCGCCTGCAACCCAAAGGATCATCAAGCGCGCGACCTGTGCTCCCGCACAAGCTGCCGCAGGTCGCGCGGGTAGAGCTGCGGCGATCCCGTGCCCGCCGCCTCGGCCTCACGGATCAACTCGGAAACCCGCGTATTGATCGGTGCCCGAAGACCTTTTTCCTTTGCCAACTCAACGATCATGCCCTGCAACTCGTCGATCTCCGTAAGCCGTCCGGCCTCAAGATCATCCCACATCGAACTGCGCGCGTTGGGATCAATCGTGAGCATCGACCGCGCCACCCAATTGAACAAAAGCGATGGCAGGCGCAAAATCCGGGGCATGAGCCGGATCGGAAGGCGGCGTGACAGGGGCATGACCGCCTTGATCTCAGCCGCTTCAAGCACCCGGATCGCTTCCGAGAGTTGGTCCGCGATGATCCGCCGCCACCCCATGCTCCGCAACTGATCCCGCAACGGGATACCTGCCAGAGCATTGAGCGCATTATTAAGGTTAATCAGCAACTTACCCCACTGAATCGCAACGATGGAATCGCGTTCATGCACCGTGAGTCCATTAACGCTCAACGTCCATGCAAGCCACCCCGGCCCCTTTTCGATCACGATATCCCCGCTTGTGCCACGGTGAAACCGCCCACCGCCCATATGAACAACATTGAACGGCACCATACCGGCGCGCACGTCGCAATCAGGCAGGGTCGATTTGAGGATGCCGCCATTGCCGACACCGTTTTGAAGGCTAACAACCACGGCCTCGGGTTTGGCATGGGCGCGGATCAACTGCGCCATCTCGGCTGTGTCGCGGCTTTTGACCGTCACAAGGATAACATCCGCCGCCCCAAGGCACGCCGGATCGGTCGCGCGGTAGAACATGTCCGGCGCAAGCTCTTCATCAAGCCCCTCGAAATCCGTCAGTGTCAGCCCTTGCCGCGCCAATTCCTCATCGACACGCGGCCGCACCAAAAGCGTCACATGATGCGCCCCCCGCGCCAGCATACCACCCACAAAACACCCGACACTCCCCGCACCGGCGACAACGATCTGTGGATAGGGCAGTTTCTCTTTGGACGTCTCGGTCATCTGCGATCCCCGGTAAGCAAGTCAACGAAAAGCCCGCCTCGCGGCTCTTTCCTGCAAATGAAACATATAAACTTGTTAAACGTCAAAACCCCTCGACAGGTCACCCCGCCAAGACCTCCCCGCGCTACCGCGGTATTGCGGCACAAATGAGGCGCTGGCCGCATGCCAAGCCCCCGAAAACAAACAGTTTCCTATACAAAAACGCCCGACTGAAAAGCCGGGCGTTATAGGTCTGCGCGAAACGGGCTTACTTGCCGAGACACCACCGCATGACGGCTTTTTGGGCATGAAGCCGGTTTTCCGCCTCATCGAACACAACGGAATGCGGCCCATCCATGACCCCATCCGTCGCTTCCTCGTTGCGATGCGCCGGAAGGCAATGCATGAAAAGCGCGTCCGGCTTGGCATGTGCCATGAGCGCCTCATTGACCTGATAGGGGCGCAATTGGTTGTGCCGCCGCTCACGCGCCGAGGGTGCATCATGCATCGACACCCATGTGTCCGTGACAACAAGGTCCGCCCCCTCAACCGCTTTCACCGGATCGCGCTCGATGGTGACATTCGCGCCCTTGGCACGCGCCTCGTCGACGAAAACCTGCTCGGGATCAAGCGGCTCTGGCCCGGTGAACGTCAGGTCAAAGCCAAACTGGCCCGCCGCATGGGCGAAACTTGCGAACACGTTGTTGCCATCCCCTGCCCAGACAACCTTCTTGCCTGCAATCGGCCCGCGCTGTTCTTCAAAGGTCACGATATCGGCCATGATCTGACAGGGATGCGTGCGATCGGTCAGGCCGTTGATGACCGGGACGCTCGCATGTTCCGCCATCTCAAGAAGGGTCGCCTCCTCAAAGGTGCGGATCATGATAAGATCAACATAGCGGCTCAGAACCTTGGCCGTATCCGCCACCGTCTCGCCATGACCAAGCTGCATCTCGCTGCCCGAAAGCACCATCGTCTGCCCGCCCATCTGGCGCACGCCAACGTCAAACGAAACCCGCGTCCGGGTCGACGGTTTTTCAAAAATAAGCGCGACCATATGATCCTTGAGCGGCTGCTCGTCATCCGCCGCGCCCCGAGGGCGGCCTTGGCGCGCCGCTTTCATCGCATGGGCATGGTCAATCATAACCCGAAGGTCATCTTGCGACGTTTTGTTGATATCAAGAAAATGGGTCATCGCCTCAATCCTTCGCTGCGCCGACCTGTGCGGCGGCTTTATCGAGCCGGGACACGGCCTCGCTGATTTCGTCTTCGGAAATGGTCAGGGGCGGCAACAGGCGCACGACATTATCCGCCGCCGGCACCATCGCCACCTGCGCGTCATAGCCCGCATTCACCACATCAATATTGGCCGCCTTGCATTTGAGGCCCAGCATAAGACCCAGCCCACGCACCTCTTCAAAAACATCCGGGTGCGCCGCGACAAGCCCTTCGAGCTTTTGACGTAAAAGCCCCGATTTGCGGCTCACATCCTCAAGGAACTCCGGCGTCGCCACCACATCCATCACCGCACAACCCACGGCACACCCAAGCGGGTTGCCGCCATAGGTCGACCCATGTGTGCCCGCCGTCATGCCGCTCGCGGCCTCCTCGGTCGCCAAAACGGCCCCAAGCGGAAAGCCCCCGCCAATGCCCTTGGCGATCATCATGATATCCGGCGTAATCCCCGACCATTCATAGGCAAAAAGCTTGCCGGTCCGCCCGATGCCGCATTGCACCTCGTCAAGGATCAACAAGATACCCGCCTCATCACAGATCTCGCGCAACGCGCGCATCTCTGCATCAGGAATGGGGCGAATACCGCCCTCGCCCTGCACAGGCTCAACAATCACGGCGGCGGTCTCGTCGGTTATGGTCGCCTTGAGCGCGTCCCAATCCATCCAGCCCACATGCTTGAACCCCGGCAATAGCGGCGCGAACCCTTTGACGAGCTTCTCGCCCCCGGCCGCCGCGATCCCTGCCGAAGACCGGCCATGAAATGCCCCCTCAAAGCCGATAATCTCGACCTTTTCGGGATGGCCTTTGTCATACCAATACTTGCGCGCCATCTTGACCGCGAGTTCACAGGCTTCCGTACCCGAATTGGTAAAGAACACCGTGTCGGCAAAGCTGTGTTCCACCAACGTATCGGCCAACGCCTGCTGTTGCGGGATGTGGTAGAGGTTGGACACATGCCAGAGCTTGCCCGCCTGCTCGGTCAGCGCCGCAACAAGCACCGGATTGGCATGACCAAGCACATTGACCGCAATCCCCGCGCCAAGATCAAGAAAACGTCGCCCGTCCGCCTCAATCATCCAGCTGCCCTCGCCTTTGACAAAACTCAAAGGCGCGCGGTTATAGGTCGGCAAAACAGAAGGGATCATGGTCCTATCCTTATCAAAGAAGCCCTTTGGTTGCCCCAGAGGGGCGGGCAAGTCAACAATGTGAAAGAGAAGTTGCGCCGATGCGGCACAGATCATGGAAATTTCCCGCCGTCATGTCCATGACGATGGGCGCGACGGCTTTAGGCGCGTCGCGTGCGTCGCAGGCGTCGAAGCCCCTTATGCGCAAATGCGTATTCCATGCACGCTCTCTAGCGCCTGCCACGGGGATTGCCTAGCCTTTTTTCGGACTTGTGGCCCTACCAGTTTGCCGCCAAGGATCGCAGATGCTTTCGCCCGACCTGAAAACACCTGACCAAAATCCGGCCCTTGCCGCCGCGCTGACCGTGGCGGCCGCAGCCTTTGCGGCGGGGACAACGCTTTTGGCCAAGGCCATCGGCACCGGCGCGCTTGGCGATCCGCTGCACCCGCTACAGATAAGCCACGGGCGTTTTCTCTTTGCCTTCCTCGCCTTTTCAAGCGCCGCCCTGGTCCTGCGCCCCCGCTTCACGCGCCCGTCTCTGCGCCTGCATCTGGGCCGTTCGGCGCTTGGCTGGGGTGGGGTGACGCTGATGTTTGCGGCGGCGGCCTTCATCCCGCTCTCGGATGCCACCGCCATAAGCTTTCTCAACCCGGTTTTCGGCATGTTGCTCGCCACCGTGTTCCTTGGCGAAACCGTGGGCCGCTGGCGTTGGCTCTCTGCCGGGCTGGCATTGGTTGGCGCCCTGATCCTGATACGGCCCGGCGGCGAGACGCTGGCATTCGGCGCGCTTCTGGCGCTTGGCGCGGCCGTCGCCTTGGGCGGCGAGCTGATCTTTATCAAACTCCTGTCGGGCCGCGAAAAGCCGTTTCAGATTCTGCTGATCAACAACGCCATCGGCCTCAGCCTCGCAAGCATCGCCGTCGCCTTTGTCTGGCACCCGCCAAGCCCCGCGCAATGGCTGGCGCTGGCTGCGATCGGGCTTCTCATGGCCTCGGCCCAGATCTGTTTCGTCAATGCAGTGCGCCTTGCGGATGCCAGCTTTGTCTCGCCCTTCTTCTACCTGAGCCTCGCCTTTGCCGCGCTCTATGACGCGGTGATCTTCGGCGTGCGCCCGGATGTGATTTCCTGGATCGGTGCGGCCCTGATCCTCATCGGCGCCGCCATCCTCGCATGGCGCGAAACCCGCAAGGTCCAGCCCGTCAGGTAGCCCTCCCGCCCCTTTGAAACGCGGGCAAGCCCGCGCCACAAAGCGTTGGGCGTGGCTGAGGGCAACCCCCCGAGGTATTTTCCCCAAAAAGAAACCAAAGCGCGCGGCCCTGTCTTCTTCTCTGTGGCAAATACTCCCGCCGGAGGCGGTATATCAGCTTTTGAGCCGGTAGCCGCTCTTGAGCATCGCCCAAGCGACCACACACAGACCCGCCGTCGCGCCGGAAACGACCAGCAAGCCAAACGTCGGCGCACTATCCGAAACCCCGAGCACACCATAGCGCGCGCCGTCGATGAGGTAGAAAATCGGATTCATATGCGTGACCTGCGCCAACCCTTGCGGCAGCGCATCAACCGAATAAAATGTCCCCGACAGGAAGGCGAGCGGCGTGATGATAAAATTGGTGATCGCCGCCATCTGGTCAAACTTGCCCGCGAAAATCCCCGCCATAATCCCGAGAACCCCGAGAAACGCACCGCCCAGCAACACAAAAAGCAAAAGCCAACCGGGATGCGCCACACTATGCCCAAGCACAAGCACGATCCCCGCCAAAATGGCCAGCGCCACCACCAGACCGCGCGCCACGCCCCCCGCAAGATAGCCAAATAGCAACTCAAGCGGCGAAAGCGGCGGCATCAACGTATCGACAATATTGCCCTGCACCTTGGAGATCACGATAGACGACGAGGTATTGGCGAAACTGTTCTGGATCACTGTCATCATAAGGATACCCGGCGCGAGAAACTCAAGGAACGGCACCCCCATGACATCGCCGCGCCGCGATCCGACCGCGATGGTGAAGATCATCAAAAACAGTCCCGCTGTCACCAGCGGCGCCAAAAGCGTCTGCGTCCACACGACGCTAAACCGTAAGATTTCTCGCCGCGCCAGCGTCGCCAGCCCAAGCCAATTCACCCGCCCAAAGCGTCGAACGCCCATTTCCATGCCGCTCATGTTCTGCCCCATGTCGCTATGCTGATTCTCTACCTTGTAACTCGCTCACGTCTGACTACAATAGAGGGCTAATCTCGCAATGCGGAGCGGCCCTTTCGGGGGGCCGCTTTTTAGCTAAGGAATTCAACGGATGTCGTGGACCGACGAGCGCGTAGAGCTCTTGAAGAAAATGTGGGGCGAGGGCCAGTCGGCCAGCCAGATCGCCAAGGAACTCGGAGGCGTGACCCGCAATGCGGTGATCGGCAAGGTGCATCGCCTTGGCCTCTCCAACCGCAATGCCGCGCCCAAGGCCGAGGCCAAGCCAAAGCCTGCGGCGGCTGCCAAGGCCAAGCCCGCGCCCAAGCCAAAACCCGACGCCAAGCCCAAAGCCAAGGCTGCGCCCGAGGCCAAGCCAGACGCCAAGACCGAACCCGCCGCGCCCGCCAAACCAGTGATGAGCGCGGCCCGCAAGGCGATCATTCCCGCAGGCCAGCCCCTGCCGCCACAGCCCTCGGCCAACGAGATCAGCCCAGAGGCGCTCGCCAAGGTCAGCGAAGTCGAGAAAGCCGCGAAGCGCCTCACGCTCATGGAGCTGACCGAGCGGACCTGCAAATGGCCCGTCGGTGATCCCGCGACCGAAGATTTCTGGTTCTGCGGCCTGCCCGTGCAACAGGGTAAACCCTATTGCGAGGCCCATGTTGGCGTTGCGTTTCAACCCATGTCCTCGCGTCGCGATCGCAAACGCTAGGACTGGTCCCCAACCGATAAAAGCCCCCGCAGGCCTGCGCCGCGCGGGTTTTTTTTATGCCTAACGGCTTAGGCCTCCGTGGTCGGCACTCCCTCGCGCATGTCGATCCAGCGCACATAGAGCGCCGCCAATAGGCCAAGCACCGCCGAGACCAGCATGATGGCCAGCAAAAGCCAAACGCCGTTTTCCTGCGTCAAAACGCTCGTGGTTAGCGTCGTCAGAACCGCCCCCCCCACAACCATGAGCGCGCCTGCAAGCCCCGACGCGCTCCCGGCAAGATGCGGGCGCACCGACATTGTGCCTGCATTGGCCGATGGAAGCGTCAACCCGTTGCCAAGCCCCACGAACATGACCGATCCGAAATAGGTCCAGACCGTCACCACATCCAGCGCCACGAACAAAAGCCCCATGACCAATCCAAAACAGGCCATGAGCCGCCCAAGGATCATCATCGTCGTCAGCCCATAGCGCCGCGCCAACCGCCCCGAGAGGAAATTGCCAAAAGCAAAGCCGCCGGTGATGGACCCGATCCCGATCCCAACCTGCGCCGGGCCAAGGCCAAAGGCGACCTCTCCGACAAAGGCCGCGCCGGTGATAAACGCGTAAAACGCCCCAACCGAAAACGCGACACAAAGCGCATAGCCCCAGAACCGGCGCGACCGAAGCAGATCAGGATAGGCCCGGAACTGCGCCGCAAAAGTTGCCGAGGGCGCGGTGTTGGTCTCGCCAAGATCACGCCAGACAAGGACAAAAAGCCCACAGCCCAGAAGGGTGAAAAACGCAAAAGACGCCCGCCAGCCAAAAAACTCATCAAGAAGACCGCCAAACCCCGGCCCGAGCATCGGCGCAAGCGCCATGACCATACCGATCTGCCCAAGCATCGCCGCCGCTTCGCGGTCGCTGACCATATCGCGCACCACCGCGCGGCTGATCGCGGTGCCGCCAATGACCGCCGCCTGTACAAGGCGAAACCCAAGGAAAACCCAGATATCCTGCGCCAGCCAACAGCCCAGCGACGCCACCGCAAAAATCGCCATCGCCCAGAGCAGCACAGGCCGCCGCCCGTATCTATCCGAGAGCGGCCCAAGGATGATCTGCAAAACCCCGGTCACAAGAAGATACCCCGCAACCGCAAGGTTCACGACCGCATACTCAACCCCGAAATCCTCTGCCATATGCTGAAGCGAGGGCAGGAACATATTGAGCGTCAGGATAGAGACGCCCGTGAGGATGATCAGCGTGGCAAGATGCGGCGGCCCGCGCCGCGCCCCCGCCTCAGTCACCACCGAGCAGACTCTTCAACTTGTCCTTGGCCTTGTCTTCAAGCTTCTGCTTGAGCGCATCCTCGGTCGATTGCCCCTCTTCGGTCTCGGTCACACCAAGCTTTTCCTTGATCTTTGCCTCGGCCTTGGATTTGAGCTCTTCCTTCTTTTCTTCGATCTCAAGCTCAACATCGCTGCCAAACGCCTTGTCGAGGCGTGGCACGATCTTCGGACTATCCCAAGTCCCCTTGATCTCGACCGGCACGGCAAGCCCGTCATCGGTCTCGTTGCGAAGCTGCGGCGTAAAGAGATAATCAAGGGTGCGTGGCCCGATCCCAATCGTGCCTTCGCCCTTGGCGATCACATTGGGCAGAGATAGCAGAAGGTCATCATTGCTCAGGATGCCCTTGGACATGCTCCATGTCGCGCCAAGGCTATCAAATACCGTCACGCCGCCGCCCGGCTGACCGCGCAACAGACGGTCAAGGTCAATGCCAAGGATCTTGCCCTGTCCAACGTTGACCGCCCCATCGCCCGAAAGCGAATTCATGATCGCGTGCATGGATCCGCCGGCCCCAAGAACCGAGACATTGACATTGGCCTTGCCGGTGAACTTGTCGATCCCCGCCAATTCGCCAAGCGCCTTTTGCATCTCGATATCCTTGACGTTGAGCTTGGCACTGGTCGAAAACCCGCCGCGGTTATTGGCCACGATTGTGCCCGAGGCGACCCCGTCATAGGCGTTGATCTCACGCAGGGTAATCACGGCGCGACTGTTGTCGATGCTGATACTCGCGCGCACCCGGCCAAGGTTCACGCTGCCAAGCTCGACGCTCTCTGCGGCAAGCGAGATATCCCCGTCAATCGCCCCAAGGCCGCTCGCATCAATCGGCGCCTTGGACCATCCCGTCCCGCTGCTCTCGCCGCCGCCGCCCATGAGCGCCGCCAGAGACACCGCATTCGCTGCGACCCGCGCGCTGACACGCGGCTTGGCCCCGCTCATGTTGACATCCGCCTCGACCGACGCGGCATTACCAAGCGCCGAGACCTGCCCACTGCGCAGCGCAAGCTGCCCGTCCTTGGTATAGGTCACATCGCCCTGGAACGTCGCCTTGCCGTCAAGCCCCGCAGGCCCAAGGCCCAGCGCCGCCATAAACGCATCCGGGTCAGGCAGGTTCGCCTCCACACGTCCCGCCGCCTGCGGGTCCATACCGGCCCGCCCGTCGAACGCGACTGTGCCGCCCGCTGCCGCCACATCGGCGCGCAACGTCGAAATCTCACCGCCAAGAAGCCCTTCGAGATCGTCCACCACGGCGGCAATCTGAACCGCCTCCGCCGCAGGCCGCAGCGTCAGGTCAATCTCGGCCGGTCCCGCCGTATCCGGCCACCGAAGCGCCGCATCCACATCCTTGATGTCAAAGCTCTCGCCGCCATGATCCACATAGCGCAGCCTTGCATCCCGCACCGCGAGGCTCTCAAGCACAAGCCCCCCCATCGCGCCGCCGCCTTCGCTCGTCGCGGTTGTCGGCTGCCCGGCCTCGGCCCCCTTCGGGAACAGATCCCAATTCGCCCGCCCGTCTTTGGTCACCTCCAAAAGCACATCCGGCGCGCCAAGGTCGATCTGCGTGATGCGGATCGTGCCCCCAATAAGGCTCATCGCATCAACGCCAATCTGCGCGCTCTCGGCCCGGAACATCGGCCCCGCATCGGACCATTCGGCATTCGCCAACTGCACCGGCCCGGTCTTGACGCCAAGGATCGGATACCAACTGATCCCAACCTCGCCATCAAAAACCAACTCCCGCCCGGTCTGTGCCCGCACCTGATCGGCGGCAATCTTGGCGATCTTCTCGCCCGGCAAAAGCACCACCAAAGCCACCAGCCCCAGCGCAACCGCCACCACAACCATCAACAAAATTCGGATCAAACGCATGGGAACGCCCCCTTGGCAAAACACTCTCCGGCTAGCCTACGCCCGCCCCCTCCCTGCCGCAAGCATCCCTCACGCGAAGTTTTGCCGACACTCCCCCAATCAACCCGTATTCCCAAACCTGCGCCCATCGCCTATACCGCGCGCATGTCCACGAACCCGCCCGACCTTCGCCCCGATCTCGCCCGCGCCCGCGTTACCGAAACCAACCGCCCCGGCCAGCCGACCATCGGCATGGTCTCTCTGGGCTGTCCCAAGGCGTTGGTGGATAGCGAGCGCATCCTGACCCGCCTGCGCGCCGAAGGCTACGGCATCTCGCCCGACTATTCCGGCGCGGATGCGGTGATCGTCAACACCTGTGGCTTCCTCGACTCCGCCAAAGCCGAAAGCCTTGAGGCCATCGGCGAGGCACTCAATGAGAACGGCAAGGTCATCGTCACCGGCTGTCTCGGGGCCGAACCCGACTACATCACCGGGGCGCATCCCAAGGTGCTCGCCGTGACCGGCCCGCATCAATACGAACAAGTCCTCGACGCCGTGCATTCCGCCGTGCCGCCCGATCCCAACCCCTTTGTCGATCTGCTCCCGGCCTCCGGCGTCTCGCTCACGCCGCGCCACTATAGCTACCTCAAGATTTCCGAGGGCTGTAACCACGCCTGCAAATTCTGCATCATCCCCGATATGCGCGGCAAACTGGCGAGCCGCCCGGCCCATGCCATCCTGCGCGAGGCGGAAAAGCTCGTCGAAAGCGGCGTGCGCGAACTCCTCGTGATCTCGCAAGACACCTCCGCCTATGGCCTCGACCGCAAGTATTCCACCCACCCGTGGAAAGACCGCGAGGTTCGCAGCCATATCACCGACCTCTCCCGCGAACTCGGCCAGCTCGGAGCATGGGTGCGCCTGCACTATGTCTACCCCTACCCCCATGTGCGCGACCTCATCCCGCTCATGGCGGATGGCCTCATCCTGCCCTACCTCGACATCCCGTTTCAGCATTCCCACCCCGA
>JAPHRE010000079.1 GCA_026195905.1 Pseudopelagicola sp.
CGACTGTGGCCCAAGCGGGGCCGCAGGTGTCCCGATGCGGCCCTCCTGCGGTCCGAGACGCTCACGCACTCGGCAGATGGAGGACACACATGACAGATCATCCCAAAGGCGCGCGCGTCGCGGCCCTTGTTGGCCCCTATTCAAGCGGCAAGACGACCTTGTTTGAAGACATCCTCTTTGCCGCCGACGCCATCCCGCGACGCGGCAGCGTCAAGGACGGCACAAGCCTCGGCGATAGCAGCCCCGAGGCCCGCGCCCGCACCATGTCCACCGATCTCAACATCGCGGCCTTTGAGTATCTTGGCGAGGATTGGACCCTGATCGACTGCCCCGGCTCGGTTGAACTCATATACGATGCGCAATGTGCGATGATGGTGGCCGATGTTGTAGTTGTGGTCTGCGACCCGAAACCGGAACGCGCCGTAACCCTTTCTCCGCTCCTGCATTTTCTCGATGAGCGCAGCATCCCGCATATCCTCTATATCAACAAAATGGATCAGGAAGACGCCTCTGTCCGCGCCACATTCGAGGCGCTTCAGGCCATATCGGCGCGCCCGCTCCTGTTGCGCGAAATCCCGATCCGCGATGCGCGCGGCGGGTTGACCGGCATGATCGACCTTGTCAGCGAACGCGCCTTCCGCTGGGAGCCGCACAAACCCTCCGAGATGATTGCCATGCCCAAGGACATCGCGGCGCTTGAAGGGGACGCCCGCGAAACGCTGTTGGAATCATTGGCGGATTTCGATGACACGCTGATGATGGAACTTCTCGATGACGTCACCCCCTCGACCGGCGAGGTCTACGAAAACCTCGTGCGCGACCTGCGCCAGGACTTGATTGTGCCGGTGTTCTTTGGCTCTGCCGAGAACGAGAACGGCGTCACCCGCCTGATGAAGGCGCTGCGCCACGATACCCCCTCGCCCGCCGAAGCCGCCGGCCGCCTTGGCCTGCCAAAGGCGGACAAGCTCGCGCAGGTGTTTCACACCGGCTATGCCGGCAAGGCGGGCAAGCAAAGCTATGTCCGCGTCTGGTCCGGCGACATTCGCGATGGCGATGTCCTCAATGGCGACCGCGTGGCCAATGTGGCCCGCCCACTCGGGGCCAAGACAACTTTGGTCGGCACGGCCGGTCCCGGCGCGGTGGTCTCTCTGGGGCGCATGGCCGAGGCCAGGACCGGCGATTTCCTGACCGAGGATGGCACGCTCAAGGCCGACTGGCCCGCGCCGCCCGCACCGATGTTTGCCCTCGCCCTCTCAACCGAGCATCACGCCGACGAGGTCCGCCTCTCTGCGGCACTGGCCCGCCTCTGCAAGGCCGACCCCTCGATCCGCGCCGCGCAGTCGTCCGAAACCGGGGAATTGCGCCTCGAAGGACAAGGCGCAATCCAATTGCAAATCGCCCTCAAAGAGCTTGAGGCCGACACCGGCCTGAAACTCGTGCAGAGCGCCCCGACCGTGCCCTTCCGCAGCACGATCACCAAAGCCACGACCCAAAAGGCCCGGCACAAGAAACAATCCGGCGGCCACGGTGAATTTGCCGATGTTGAACTCGCGATCAAGCCCCTGCCACGCGGCACGGGGTTCGTCTTTGAGGATCGCATCGTTGGCGGCGCGGTGCCTAGGCAATATATCCCGGCGGTGGAAAAAGGCGTACGCGCCTTCCTTGCGGATGGACCCGACGGCGCGCCCATCGTCGATGTCGCCGTGACGCTCTTGGATGGCGGCCACCATAACGTCGATAGCTCCGACATGGCCTTTCAAAAAGCCGCGATCAAGGCGATGGGCGACGCCCTGCCCAACTGCGCCCCAATCCGGCTTGAGCCGGTGCAAAAGGTGACGCTCTCGACCCCTTCAGAATTCACCCCCAAGGTCCAGCGCATCGCCACCGGGCGGCGCGGCCAGCTCCTCGGCTTTGACGCCAAACCCGGCTGGCCCGGTTGGGACGAGGTCGTCGCGCTAATTCCGGCGGCTGAACTGGGTGATATCGTCACCGAACTACGCTCGGCCAGCCTTGGCGTCGCCACCCTTGTGTCGGAATTCGACCACCTGCAAAAGGTCTGACCCAAACGCAAAAGCCCGCCGGAAACCGGCGGGCTTTTTTCGTCTCAAAAAAAACTGGCTTAAACGAACGCCTGCAAACCCGTCTGCGCCCGCCCAAGGATCAGCGCATGCACATCATGCGTGCCTTCATAGGTGTTCACCGTCTCAAGGTTGACCATGTGGCGAATGACATGGAAATCCAGAGAAATCCCGTTGCCGCCATGCATATCCCGCGCCATCCGCGCCACGTCGAGCGCCTTGCCACAGTTGTTGCGCTTGATGAGCGAGACCATCTCCGGTGCGGCGCGGGCCTCATCCATAAGCCGCCCCACCCGCAAACAGGCCTGGAGACCAAGCGTGATCTCGGTCTGCATATTGGCAAGTTTGAGCTGGAAAAGCTGCGTCTGCGCCAACGGCTTGCCGAATTGCTTGCGATCAAGCCCGTATTGCCGCGCCCCATGCCAGCAGAACTCTGCCGCGCCCATCGCGCCCCAGGCAATGCCATACCGCGCCCGGTTGAGACAGCCGAACGGCCCCTTGAGCCCCTCGACATTGGGCAGCAGAGCATCTTCCGACACCTCGACATTGTTCATCACAATCTCGCCGGTGATCGACGCACGCAGGGACATCTTGTTTTCAATCTTCGGCGCGCTGAGGCCCGCCATGCCCTTCTCAAGCACAAAGCCCTTGATCTTGCCGCCATGCGCGTCCGACTTGGCCCAGACGACAAACACATCCGCAATCGGGGCGTTGGAAATCCACATCTTCGACCCATTCAGCACATAGCCGCCATCGACCTTCTTGGCCGTGGTCTTCATGCTGCCCGGATCAGACCCGGCATCCGGCTCGGTCAGACCGAAACAGCCGATGAATTCGCCCGACGCCAGCTTAGGCAGGTATTTTTCACGCTGCGCCTTGGTGCCATAGGCATAGATCGGATACATCACGAGGCTCGATTGCACCGACATCATCGACCGATAGCCCGAGTCGACCCGCTCGACTTCGCGCGCCACAAGACCATAGGTCACATAGCCCGCGCCAATGCCGCCATATTCCTCGGGGATCGTGGCGCCAAGAAGGCCCATCGCGCCCATCTCGCGGAAAATCTCCGGGTCGGTCTGTTCGGTTTCAAACGCTTCCGTCACCCGCGGGAATAGCTTGTCCTGCGCATAGGCACGGGCCGCGTCGCGCACCATGCGCTCATCTTCGGTCAGCTGATCCTCAATAAGAAACGGGTCTTCCCATGTGAAAGACGAGAGGTCGGGCCGGCTTTGCGGCTTGAGGTGATCGGTCATTTGCGCCCCATTCTTGATACGGTCGTTAGCGGTTCCATCTGGTTGGCTCCTCTATTGCTCATTTTCCTGAGCAAGTCGAACAAAAAGTTGCGCAAGACGCGCAATCCTCCTAGAACCAAGTGGAAACCTAGAACGGAACCGGGCATGAGTGAAGAGTTCGACGTAGGGTCACGCCTCAGAACGCTGCGCAACGCGGCCAAATTTTCGCAGCGCCAACTCGCGGAAGCCTCGGGCGTGCCGCATGGCCAAGTGTCGATGATCGAAACCAACCGTTCAAGCCCCTCGGTCGCCTCCCTGCGCAAAATCCTCGGCGGGCTTGGCATTTCGATGGCCGAATTTTTTGAGCCCGAATCTGCCCCCGAGGATCAGGTGTTCTTTGCCGCGCAGGACTTGTCCGATTTGACCTCGGCGCTTTATGCCGATGCCAGCGGACGGATTGAATTGCGTCAGGTGGGCGATGCGCGCAAACGCGGGCTGCAACTCCTGCACGAACGCTATGCCCCCGGTGCCGATACCGGCGAAACGCTTCTGGAACACGAGGCCAGCGAAGGCGGCATCGTCATCTCCGGCGAGATCGAAGTCACCGTCGGCGCACAACGCCGCATCCTTGGCCCCGGCGAGGCCTATCTCTTCGATAGCCGCCAACCGCACCGTTTTCGCAATCTCTCCGACGTGGAGGCGGTCGTCGTCTCCGCCTGCACGCCCCCGTATCTATAAAGGACACCCATGAAACCGCTCGAAGGTCTGAAAGTCGTGGAACTCGCCCGCATCCTTGCGGGGCCGTGGATTGGTCAATCTCTGGCCGATCTCGGGGCCGAGGTTATCAAAGTCGAAAGCCCCGAGGGCGACGACACTCGCAAATGGGGACCGCCCTTTATCCAACGCGACGGCGATGTGACGGCGGCCTATTACTATGCCGCGAACCGGGGAAAATCCTGCGAGGTGGTGGATTTCCGCAGCCCCGAAGGTCAAGCCCGCGTGCGCGCCCTCGTGGCCGAGGCCGACATCCTGATCGAGAATTTCAAACTCGGCGGCCTTGCAAAATACGGCCTTGATTACGATAGCCTCGCCGCCCTCAATCCGCGCCTGATTTACTGCTCCATCACCGGCTTTGGCCAGGACGGCCCCTATGCCGCCCGCGCCGGGTATGATTTCCTGATCCAAGGCATGTCCGGCCTGATGTCGATCACCGGCGAGCCGGACGGTCCGCCGCAAAAGGTCGGCGTGGCTGTGACGGATATCGTCACCGGCCTCTATGGCACCATCGGCATCCTCGCCGCCGTCGAGCAACGCCACCGCACCGGCAAGGGCCAGCATATCGACATGTCGCTTCTCGATTGCGCCACGGCCATGCTCGCCAACCAGTCGATGAACTACCTCGCCACGGGCCAAAGCCCGATGCGCAAGGGCAATGCCCACCCCAATATCGCCCCCTATCAGGTCTTGCCGGTGGCCGACGGCCATATCATCCTCGCAGTCGGCAATGATGGCCAGTTCCAACGCCTCTGCGGTGTGCTTGGCGCGGGCGATCTGGCGCAAGATCCGCGCTTTGCCTCGAACCAATCGCGCGTCGCACACCGTGATGATCTCACCGAGGCGCTTGAGGATGCATTGGCGGACTGGACCAAATCCGACCTCCTCGCCGCGCTTGAGGCCGCCACCGTCCCCGCCGGACCGATCAACGCCATTGGCGAGGCTTTTGACGATCCACAAGTGCAGGTGCGCGGCATGAAAATCACCCCCGAAGGCATCCCCGGTGTGCGCGGCCCTTGGCGGTTTTCCGACGCAGAGCTTGCGCTCGATAAATCCGCGCCGGTGCTGCCAAAATCCAAGGGCTAGGCGCCCCGGATATTCCGCTGCATCAGATGTTGAAAAAGACGCGGGCTCAGGCGATGCATCATATGGCTCACGCGTGCCACCCGGCCCACCGGGATAAACGGACGCCGCCGCGCCACCCCGCGCAGGATCACCGCCGCTGCCTCTTCCGGCGACATCGCGTCGATCCCATCGCCCGCCGATCCGGGCCGCGCGGTCCCGTCCGCCGCCAAATCCGGCTGCCCTGGATTGGTGGCAATGAACGACGGCGCAGCGATCAACGTCTGCACCCCGTAAGGCGCTTCTTCTGAGCGCAACGACGAGAAAAACCCCTCCAGCGCATGTTTCGACGCCGCATAGGCCGTGCGATGATAAAGCGGCGAGAACCCGGCCACCGACGACATCGCCAGATGCGTGCCTTGGCTTTGGCGCAGCGGCAGCAAGAACGCCGCCGCCATCGCCGTTGCCGCGAAAACATTGATCTCAAACACCTTGCGCAACGCCGCCTCATCAAGGTCGGCAAAAGCGCCGATCTGGGTAATCCCGGCGTTGTAAATCACAAGGTCAATCGACGCGCTCTGCGCAATCACCTGATCGAAGACCGCCTGCCGCGCGGCCTCATCGGTCAGATCACAGGCGATCGGCCATTGCGTCGCCCGCGCCTCCAGCCCGGAAATATCGCGATCCAAAAGCACAACCCGCCAGCCCTGCGCCTGAAGCGCGCCCGATAGCGCACGCCCCAACCCGCCCGCACCGCCGGAAATCACCGCCGTTTTCGTCGCTGCTGTCATGGTTGCGCACGCTGTCGCCAATGGTCAAAAACCTCGGCGCTGGTTTTCTCCGGCACATAGCCGAAATCGCGTTTCAACGCATCATTGGCCAGCACCGGACGATACTGCAAAAAGCGCACCTGCTCTGGCCCATAGCGGCTGAGGCCCAGCGGTTTCGCCACCGCCAGCGCCAGCTTCAAGACCCCCGCCGGCAGGCGCAACACGGGTTTGTTCAGCGCCCGCGCCAAATCCGAGACCCCCATCGCCCCATCGCCCGCCACGTTGAATATCCCGGTCGGTCCCGTCGTCGCCGCCCGAAGCAAAATCCGCGCCAGATCGCGGGTCCAGATAAAGACAAACGGGCTTTCGCACCCCTGAAGCGCAAGCAAGCGCGGCTTTTTGAAAAGCGCCGTGATCTGGTTGTCCGTCCCCTGCCCCAGCACGGTTCCCACCCGCAAGATCACCTGTTCAAGCTGCGGGGCATCCTCGCGCGCACGGGCAAGCCGCTCCTCGACAAGGCGCTTGTGCTGGCTATAGGCAAACGCCTCGTTGCCGCGCAGCGGGTCTTCCTCGCGAAGTGGCACCGGGTTGTCCTCGTGATAGCCATAAGCCGCCCCCGAAGAGGTCACGACAAACCGCCGCGTGCCCGCAGCAATCGCCGCATCAAGAACCTTTTGCGTGCCCTCGACATCGACCGCATAGGCAAACGCCCGGTTCGCGCCTTTGGGTGGGGTCACGATAGAGGCAAGATGCACAATCACATCCGGCCGCTCATCGCCAATCACCCGCGCTGGATCGTCGCTCGTGACATCAAGCGGCACAAAACGCACATTGTCCGCCAAACCCTCCGCCAGATCCTCCGGCAAAGCCAAGTCAGTCGCCACAACCTCATGGTCCTGCCCCGCAAGTTCGCCAAGCAACGCCTGCCCGACAAGACCCGCCGCGCCGGTAATCAGGATCTTGCTCATCGGGCCGCCTCTGTGCGCGACAGCACATAAGCAAGCCCCATCCCGGACAGGATATGCCAAATGCCCCAGAACGCCGCGACCACGGCCATGCCGCCAAGCCCATGAAAAAAGCCAAAGATCAAAACAAGGCCAAGACCCGAGTTTTGAATCCCTGTCTCAATCGTGACCGCACGGCGGTTGAACGGCGACAGCCCTGCCAGCGACGCCGTCAGATACCCGCCCGCAAGCGCCAGGCTATTGTGCAAAAGAACCAGGCCCGCAACCAACCCGGCATAAAGCAGGAAGTAGTTCCAGTTCGCCGCAAGCGCGAGCACGACAAACGCCACGAAAATCCCCATCGAGACCCATTGCAGCGGTGTGCGCAACCGCGCCGTGATATCCGGGCGCTTTACATTGAGGACAATCCCAAGAATAAGCGGCAGAACCAGCATAAAGCCTACCGTGATCGCGACCGAGACCGGATCAATCGACGTCGCGCGCAGGATCGTGCGGGTCGGCTCATAGAGATTTCCCCAAAAGGCGATATTGAACGGCGTAAGGAAAATCGCCCCCACCGTGGCAAAGGCGGTCATAGACACCGAAAGCGCCGCATTGCCCCCCGCCCTGTGGGTGATGAAATTCGAGATATTGCCCCCCGGACAGGCCGCCACAAGGATCAGGCCCAGCGCGATCGAGGGCTGCGGATTGAGCAACAGGACAAGCCCGAAGGTCATCACCGGAAGCACGATAAATTGCGACATCAACCCCGCAATAAGCGGCTTGGGCGCATGGGCCAATCGCTTGAAATCCTCAGGCTTGAGGTCAATGGCAATGGAGAACATCACCACCGCCAGAATACCGTTCAATAACTGGAGAGAACCGGGGCTGAAATTCAGCAGTACGTCATCAACAGGGGTCATGCGCGGGCTCCTTTCGCAAGGCGTTTGATCCATTTCGTGACGGCGCCGCGATAGGTCGCCTTATCCACGTAATACGCCATTCGGGCGAGGTTGAGATAGTCCATTGCGCCCGTGGCCCGCTCAAACCCTTTGGCTTTCTCGGCCTGAAGCGCCTTGGCCGCGTCCGTTCCGGCCCGCAAACCGGCAACATAACGCGCCACCATCTCCGCCTGTTCGTGACGCCCTTGCCAGCCAAGGCCCGTCGCTTCGATCATACCAAGCACAAAAAGGTCATCGCGCTCGGGATGCATTGCGTTGAGGTAAAGATGCGGCGCATTCCCCTGCCAATTCAAAAGCGCATCGTCGATAAACGGATAGTGCAGCTTATAGCCCGTCGCCGCGAGAATCATGTCATACTCGCGCTGGCTGCCATCGGCGAAATGCACGGTTTTGCCCTCAAGCCGCTCGATATCCGGCTGCACCGTCAGATCGCCATGCCCCGCGTGATAGAGCACAAGGGAATTGACCACCGGGTGACTTTCATAAAGTTTGTAATCCGGTTTCGGAAAGCCGTATTTTTCCGGCTTGCCCACGAACCAACGCAGCAAAAACCCATCGACCTTGCGCTTAAGCCACATCGGCAGGTTGATCGCGCCGCCAAGCGTATCGGCGGGCTTGCCGAAGACATATTTAGGCACGAAATAATACCCCCGACGCATGGAAATATCGGTGCGCGCGCCGTGGTGGATCGCATCGACCGCAATATCACAGCCCGAATTCCCCGCCCCCACGATCAGAACCCGCTTGCCATCAAACTGCGACGGATAGCGATATTGGCTCGCATGGATCAGTTCGCCGTCAAAATCCCCTTGAAACGTCGGCATGTTCGGCTCCGACAGCGTGCCATTGGCAATCATCACCCCGGCATAAATCGCCTCCTGCGCGCCCTCCCCGTCGCGCCACCTCACGCGCCAGCCGTCACCATTGCCGCCAAGCGGTTCAACCGCCGTCACCTCGGCGTTGAACCGATACTGGTCGCGCAGACCGAAATGATCGGCAAAGCGGACGAAATATCCCTTGAGGTCGCGGTGGCTTGGATATTCCGCCACATCCTCATCCATCGGGAAGTCTTCAAACTCGGTCATCCGCTTGGACGAGATCAGATGCGCACTCTCGTACATGGTCGACCGCGGGGCATCTATATCCCACAATCCCCCGACATCGGAATGCAGCTCGAAC
The DNA here is from genome assembly GCA_026195905.1 of Pseudopelagicola sp. GTDB lineage: Bacteria > Pseudomonadota > Alphaproteobacteria > Rhodobacterales > Rhodobacteraceae > Shimia. The sequence continues at coordinate 9,005 of JAPHRE010000079.1, forward strand.
CCGTCGAACCCCACCCCTTGCTCCTTCAAAACCTTGGCCGCAGCAAGCCCCATTGGCCCCGCCCCGATCAGGGCGAATTTTTCGCGCGTTTCCAATAGACACCCTCCCCTGTGCTATTGTCGTGTTAACCAAAACTAGATTGAACAGTCGTTCAATATAAGGCAAGATGTTTTTATGAAACTGCAGATTCCACAGGAAAAACAACGGCAAAGAGCACCCTCAAAACGGGCGCTTGAAACCAAGAGAGCCATCCTCGACGCCGCCGAACGCCTTTTTGCGGCGCGGGGATTCGACGGCACCTCGATCCGCGACATCGGCAAAGAGGCGGGCGTGCAAACCAGCCTCGTGCACCATCATGGCGGCGGCAAAGAGGCGCTTTTTGCGCGGGTCGTGGCGCGGCGGGCCGATGAGCTATCCATTGCCCGCCTTAGCGCGCTGGCGGCCCATAACCACCAGCGCGGACCGGCAACACTTGAGGGCATCCTCGCGGCCTTCTTCGGCCCCTATCTCGAAAAAGCCGAAGCCGCAGGCCCGCAATGGCACGCCTACGCGCGCCTTGTCGCCATCGTCTCGGCAGACCCTCAATGGAAAAATCTTACAGAACGCTGTTTTGACCCGACCGCAGGTCATTTCATCGACGCCATCGCTGGTCTTTTTCCACACGCCAGTCGCGACGATATCGCGGTGGGCTTCGTCTACTCCGTCTCGGCGATGCTGGCGCTCGCAACCTCGCGCTGGCGGGTCAGCGCCCTGGGCAACAATCCCAAAGACATGGCCGACTATCTAGACGAGCTGATCCGCTTCTGCGCGGCGGGTATCACGGCGGCGGCAACACCCCCGAAAAACGCGCCCTGATGTGGCCCGCGCCCCTAGTTGATTTGAATCGCCTTACGCAAAAACGCGCCCTCGGCGACCTCAAGATCATCATAAAGCAATTCAATATCGACCGCCTGCACCGACCCAAGCGGATAGCTCAGGTAGATCGTCGCATCGTCAGGTATAGCTGCCGGGGCCGGGGCTTGGGCGTCACAAGGCGGATGGGCAAAAACCTGCATCGGTCCGTCATTGATCGAAAACCGGATCTCATGCAGCCCACAGCGCCATGACAAAAGATGCGTAAAATATAGCAAATCCTGCCCATTATACGCCCGCACTGCGATCCAATTGCCCCGCGTCGCCTCAAGGATCGGGCGCACTTTGCTGGCGGTGAGGAACTTGCCGGTCGGGCTTTGATCTTCCTTTGCATATTGGCCCTGCGCAATCCCCGCCGCCGCAACGCCCAACGCCAATACAAGCGCCATTCCCGGCACAATCGCCGCCCTGGATCTGTGCATCGCCCTCTCCTTTAGACTTTTGCCCCACCGGAACGGAAATTCCCCGCAATCACGGGTGGAACGCAAGGAATTCGCCGTTATAGTCACGGCATAAGAGTATCGTGCAGGGCAGCAGCAAAAATGGCAAGAAAAGCATCAAAGCAGCCAGAGAGCACCCCGGTGTTTAATATCGTGATCGTCGGGCAATCCGGGCGCCTTCAATACGAAGCCGTGCTTTTCGCCGCCTCACTGCGCGCCAAGTCGCCCGATTTCGCGGGCCGCCTGTTCGTCGCCGAACCACAGCCCGGCCCAAAGTGGGACACCGATCCGCGCATCCTGTCCGAACCTGTGCGCAGCGCACTGGAAGAGCTTGGCGCGGAAATCCTGCCCTTCGAGAGCGTGCATTTCGGCGCGGCCTACCCCTATGGCAACAAGATCGAGGCGCTTCTTGCCCTGCCCGAGGGCGAACCTTTTGTCTTTTTCGACACCGACACGCTGGCGACCGGCGACCTGACCCAAGTGCCCTTTGATTTCGACCGCCCCAGCGCCTCGCGCAAGGTCGAGGGCACATGGCCGACCCTCGAACTTTATGGCCCCGGCTATACCCAGATCTGGAAATCCCTCTACGATAAATTCGACCTCGATTTCGAAACCTCGCTCGATCTCTCATGGCCGGATGAATACTGGCGCCGCTACCTCTATTTCAACGCCGGGTTCTTCTATTACAAATGCCCAAAACTCTTTGGCGAACGCTTCCTGCACTACGCCAATGAAATCCTCTGGAACGCGCCGCCGGACCTGGTGTGCCAACCGCTTGACCCGTGGCTCGATCAGGTCGCACTGCCGCTGGTGATCCATTCCTTTGGCGGCGGGCGCGATGCCTTGCCCCAAGGCTATCTTGATGGCGATGTGACCTGTCATTACCGCGTCTTGCCGCTCGCCTATGCGCGCGAATCCGACGCCGTGATCGACACCCTCCAAGAGGTCACGGCCCCCAATAAGATCAAGAAAGTGCTCAAGGAATACGACCCGATGAAGCGCATGATCTATCAGGGCCGGGGCGAAAAGGTGCGCGCCCTGTTTGACCGCGACGCGCTCCCCCGCAAAGAACAGGCGATCCGCAACAAGATCAAACGCAACGGTTTCTGGATGCGCTGACGTCCCGGACACCCGTTCCGCCTGATCGCCTCAAGGCGGCACAATTTCCCTGATTTCCGCCGCGCCGTTGCACCACCCGCGAACACTGCCTATTGATGGCTGCGAAAATCTTGCAGGAGGAAATCCCATGTCCGACACCCCCACCTACGGGTTCGACACGCTTCAGATTCACGCTGGCGCCCGCCCCGACCCCGCGACCGGCGCACGCAACACACCGATCTATCAGACCACGGCCTATGTCTTTCGCGACGCCGAACACGCCGCCGCGCTCTTCAACCTTCAGGAAGTCGGCTATATCTACTCGCGCCTGACCAACCCGACAGTCGCCGTGCTTCAGGAACGCGTCGCAACCCTCGAAGGCGGTGTCGGTGCGGTCTGCTGTTCTTCGGGCCACGCCGCCCAGATCATGGCGCTCTTCCCGCTCATGGCACCGGGGCGCAACGTGGTCGTCTCGACCCGCCTCTATGGGGGGTCGATCACCCAGTTTAGCCAGACCATCAAACGCTTCGGCTGGGCCGCCAAATTCGTCGATTTCGACGATACAGCCGCCGTTGAGGCCGCTATCGACGACGATACCCGCGCCGTGTTCTGCGAATCCGTCGCCAACCCCGGCGGCTATGTGACCGACCTCGACGCCATCGCCGCAATCGCCGACAAAGCCGGCCTGCCGCTCATCGTCGACAACACCTCGGCAACCCCCTACCTCTGCCGCCCCATTGAGCATGGCGCGACCTTGGTGGTGCATTCGATGACCAAATACCTGACCGGCAACGGCTCTGTGACCGGCGGTGTGATCGTCGATAGCGGGAAATTCGACTGGTCCGCCTCGGACAAATTCCCCTCGCTCTCCGAACCCGAGCCCGCCTATCACGGCCTCAAATTCCATGAGACCTTTGGCCCGCTCGCCTTTACCTTCCACGGCATCGCCATTGGCCTGCGCGACCTCGGCATGACGCTGAACCCGCAAGCGGCACATTATACGTTGATGGGCATCGAAACCCTCAGCCTTCGCATGGAACGGCACACCCAGAACGCCGAGAAAGTCGCGGCCTGGCTCGAAACCAACGCCCATGTAGACGGCGTGACCTATGCGGGCCTGCCGTCATCGCCCTATCACGACCGCGCCAAGCGCATCTGCCCCAAGGGCACGGGCGGCCTCTTCACCGTCACGCTCAAAGGCGGCTATGACGCTTGCGTCAAATTCGTCGACAGCCTCGAGGTCTTTAGCCATGTCGCCAACCTTGGCGATACGCGTAGCCTCGTGATCCACTCCGCCTCAACCACCCACCGCCAGCTCACCCCCGAGCAACAAGAGGCAGCGGGCGCCGGGGCCAACGTGGTGCGGATCTCGATCGGGATCGAAGACGCCGACGACCTCATCGCGGATCTCGAACAGGCGCTGACCAAAGCACACGCCTGATCCCTCTGAAATAACAATAAAGGCCGCGCCTCACCCGCGCGGCCTTTTTGCATCTTCATCTTGGCCAAAATACTCCGGGGTGAATTGGCGCTGGCACAGCGCCAAGAGGGGCAGCGCCCCTCCCCCTATTCCGCCGCGTCTGCAATCGCGAACACCATCGACACCGAGGCGCGGATATCCATCTCCCCCGCTGCCACAGGCATCGCGCTATCCGCCGCCATTTCGGCCCGCGCCATCATCATCGGACGCGGCGACACGGCCCCCGCTTCCGACAGGCTCAACACCGGGCCAAGCGCAACACCCGCCGCCTCTGCATAAAGCTCTGCACGCGCCCGCGCATCCGCCACGGCCTTTTGACGCGCCTGATCGCGCAACGGCGCCGGGGACTGAAGCGCAAATTGCAGCCCGCCAAACCCATTCGCGCCATCGGCAACCACCTGGTCGAAAATCTCCTGCAACTGGCTCAGGTCGCGCAACCGCACCGTGACCCGCGTCGACACCCGATAGCCGCGAATCCGTGGCGGCTGATCGGTGTCGCGCTCGCGCGTCCATAGGGGGCTAAGCGACACCGCACTGGTCTGCATATCCCGGTCGGCAATATCGAATGCTTTCAACCGCTTAAAAACCGCCTGCGCTCGCGCCGCCACGCTATCAAGCGCCTCAGAGGCCCGTGCCGCCTCTTCGCTGACCTCCAGCGTCAGAACCGCCATATCCGGCACCGCCGCGACAACGCCTTCTCCTGTTACGCTGATCGTGCGCGGATCGGCGCTGACCGCGCCTGCCATGCCCAAAATCCAAAATACCAACACCAAAAACCGCATATTCACGTCTCCTTTTGCTCTGCACGGGGACTCTGCGCCTTTGCCTTGGCCAAGTCAAAGACCCTCCAAAGGCCTGGCCATTGCCCGCCGAAACGCGCCAAAGCCTACCGAAGCCATGTCAAAACCAACCCCGCTGCCTGTTTTCCTTCCAATCGGCAAATCCCTGCGATAAAATCCGGTGAACAGAGCCGAGACTCCACAAGCCTTAACACGGGTGCTAGAGCCGCCATATGAAACCAGATTTTGCCCTCTCCCTTTCCTTTGAAGGGATTAGCCTTCTTTACCGCATCGAGGGCGGCTGGCACCTCATGGGCGAAGCGGCCCTGACCTCTGAAACGCTTGGGGCCGACCTCGAAGCCCTGCGCGATATGGCCGAGGCCATTGGCGGCAAGGCCTTCCGCACCAAACTGGTCCTGCCCAACGAGCAAATCAAATACCTGAGCCTGACCACGGGCAAATGTTCGCCCGAGGACCGCAACGCGGCCATCGCGCAGGAACTCGAGGCCACAACCCCGTATCGCGTCGATGAGCTGGCCTTTGACCTGCATCCGGCGGGTGCCGAAACCCGCGCCGCCGCCGTGGCCCAAGAGACTTTGGCCGAGGCCGAGGCTTTCGCCGTGGATCACGCCTTTAATCCTGTATGTTTCGTGGCAATTCCACCTGATGGCGCCTTTAGCGGCGAGCCGTTTTTCGGGGCCACCAAAGCCGCTGAAAAGCTGCTCAAGAAAGACCGCGCCGAGGCCGATGAACTTCCGATTCATGTGATCTCCTCGGGGCCGCTTCCCGCGCCGAAACCAACGCCCGCACCAGAGCAAACACCGCCCACGCCCAAGGATGCGGCCGCGCCCAAAACCACGCCGAAATCCGGCCCCAAAGCGGCCCCCGAAACCAATCTCAAAGCACCCGTCATCGCGCCACCGGACGGCCCATCACCGGACGGCCCATCGAAGACGCCCCCTGCCCCCAAGGCAGCGCGCGAAACGCCCGACACCAAAGCGCCTGAGATCAAAACCCCAGCCGCAAAACCGCCCGCCACGAAAACACCCGTGGCCGATCCCACGCCCTCTTTCGAAAGCCGCCGCAGCGCCGACACGGCCCTAATCGCCGAACGCGCCGCCTCACAGCCCGGCTCAGAACGGGCAAGCACACTGACCGCAAGCCGCGAAGACGAAACCGCGCTGCGCTTTGATCCGGCCCGTATCGCCGCCGGGATGCGCCCGCAGGACACGCGCGACACCGCCGCGCCCAAGACCAATAGCCGCCGCACCGCGATCCTCGAAACCGTCACAAGCGCCATCAAATCCGCCACAGGCGCGCTTACTCGCCAACGCCTGCCCGGCAAAGCCGCCGCCACCCCCCCAAATAAATCCACGGACGCCCCGAGCACAGAACGCCAACGCATGATGGTTTTTGGCGCTCGCGCCGGGGAAATCGGCGGAAAGCCGCGCTATCTCGGCCTTGCGCTGACGATGGTCTTGCTGCTTTTCCTTACCGCTGTCGCGATCTGGGCGGCGCTTTTCCTTGAGGATGGCGTCGCGGGCCTGCTGCGCAACGATCCCCCGGCCCAAATCGCCGACACCGCCCCCGAGAGCCGCCCCGTCGACGAGATGGAAACCGCCGCGCTGCCGCCCACATCACCGGATACAATCACCGACAGCGCCGAAATCGAGGCGATGACCGATGAAACACACCCAAGCGCCCTCGACAGCCATCAGGCCGAGGCCCGCTATGCCGCCACCGGGATATGGCAACGCGCCCCCGATCCCTCGCCATCGCCGCTTTCCGGCAGCACCGACGACCTTTACCTGACCTCGATTGACCGCGTGGTGATCGCCAAGGATGCCGTCGCCCTGCCAAGCCTCACATCCTATACCACCGACACCGCCCTGCCGCGCCAGATGTCGCCGCTGCCTGCGGGGCTGCAGTTTGATCTCGACGACCGGGGGCTGGTCAAGGCGACGCCCAAGGGCGCGTTGTCGCCCGACGGTATCCTCGTCTACCAAGGGCGCCCCCCCGCCGTGCCGCCCTCTTACCCGGTGCGCACTGCGTCCCCCGACGCCCTGCCCGCGGAATTGCGCGCCCAGATTGCCAAGCTGCGCCCCCGTCTGCGCCCGACGGACCTGATCGAACAAAACGAACGCGCCGCCAACAATGGCCGCTCTCTGGCCGAACTTGGTAAAATGCGCCCCCGCCTGCGCCCGCAGACGGCCAAAGCCGCCGAGGAAGCCGAAGACATCACCGCGACGCAATATGCCGTCGCCGCCTCGCTGCGCCCCAAAGCGCGGCCAAGCAATTTCGAAACCATCGTCGCACGGGCCGAAAAGGCCGAACGCACCGCCCCAACAGCGGCCCTCGCCACGGTCGCCCCCTCGATCCCAAGCAAGGCCTCCGTCGCCCGTCAGGCCACGATCCAAAACGCCATGAACCTGCGCAAGATCAACCTGATCGGCGTCTACGGAACCTCAAGCTCGCGCCGCGCCTTGGTGCGCCTCTCCAACGGCCGCTTCAAAAAAGTAAAAGTTGGCGACCGGATTGATGGCGGAAAGGTTGCGGCCATCGACGACACAGAGTTACGCTATGTAAAATCGGGCAAGAACGTGGTATTGAAATTGCCCCGCGGCTAAGGCTGCCCCTGTAAGCCCTAGCCAAGAGGTCTCTCGTGCCGCGCGACAACAATCCCCTTGACCAAATCCTACTGGAACGGCTTCACCTGCCGGAGGATGCAACGACCCGCCTGCGGCTCATGCGCGGCCTGATCCATATGGTAGATGGCACAAGCCGGTCGCTGTTTGGCAAACCGTTCTTTGGATTGCGCGAATGCGAGGCGCTTTGGCGTGACCTCGACCTTGTGACCGACCTTGACCTTATTGACGCGCTCCTGTCGCTGGATGGTGGCACCACGCTTGAACCGCACGGCCTCGAACACATCCCCAAGACCGGCCCGGCCCTGATTGCCTCGACCCATCCCACCGGCCCTTTCGATTTTATCGCCCATGCCGGGGCGTTGCTCAAACGCCGCCCCGACCTCAAGGTCGTGGCCCATGATGACACGCGGAATTTCCTTGGCCCGGATCGTATCGTGTCGGTGCGCGTCAACCGGCACAACCGCACCCTCTCGGCCCGCGCGACAATGGCCGCTATGGAAAATCATCTGCGCACTGGTGGCGCATTGCTTGTCTTCGGGTCGGGGCGCGTGCCCAATAGCGACGGAACAGGCCTTTTAGAACGTCGCTGGCGACCAGGGCCAAGCCGCGTCTCGCAATCGTGCAATGTGCCGATCATCCCCGCCAGCATCAACGTGCGCAATTCGCGCTATTACTACCGCCTGCGCACCCTCGCATGGCGCCTGAGCGGCAGCGACAATTTTGCCGTGACTGTCGGCTCGCTGCGCTATCTGATCGAAATGCTCGACCAACTCGGCGGGCGCTACGATCTGCACTATGGCGCCCCGCTCGCCCCCGGAAGCCCGCCGGAAGTCCTGCAAAAACAGGCAGAAAAGCTCGTGCCGGGCCTCTATAGTAGCGCAAAACCGTCATAAACTTGCGTCTTAGGGCGTGTGTTTGTCGCAAACCTCGCCTATCTTGCGCATGATACTCAAAATTGACGCGGAATCTGTGCAATGCTGGATGAAATCGACAAACGGCTCCTGTCAGCCCTTCAAAAAAACGCCCACCTGACCGCGCAAGAGCTTGGCGACATCCTCAACCTCTCCCCGTCCCAAGCCGGCCGCCGCCGCCAGCGGCTCGAATCCGAAGGCTATATCGAGGCCTACACCGCCCGCCTTGATCCTTCGCGGGTCGGTCTTGACGTGCAGGCTTTTGTGCAGGTGACGCTGGCCGTGCATAGCCCCGAACACGGGCGCGGCTTTGTCTCGATGATCTCAACCCGCCCCGAGATCATCAGCGCCTGGACACTGACCGGCAATGCCGATTACCTGCTGCGGGTCTTTTGCGAAGACCTGTCTGCGCTCAATGGCTTGATTCACGACGTGCTTTTGCCCCATCCCGCCGTGGCGCGGGTCCAGAGCCAGATCGTCATGGACCAATGCAAACGCGACGCCCCGCTGCCCACCTAAGCCCACCTAAAGGACCACCTGACACATGGACGGATTTCTACTCCAGACCACGATTTTTCTCGGCACCGCCGTGATCGCAGTGCCGATCTCGGCGCGGCTCGGTATGGGGTCAGTGCTGGGCTACCTCCTCGCCGGGGTGCTGATCGGGCCGGTGCTCGGCCTTGTCGAAAGCTCGCAGGATCTTATGCATTTCGCCGAATTTGGCGTTGTGATGATGCTCTTCCTGATCGGCCTTGAACTTGACCCGCGTGCCCTCTGGGCCATGCGGCAAAAGCTACTGGGCCTGGGTGGGCTGCAAATCCTGCTGACCGGCACCGCGATTATCGTCGGGGCGCTCTGGCTTGACCATCCGCTCCAAACTGCGATCGCGCTCGGCATGATCTTTTCCCTGTCGTCTACCGCCATCGTGCTGCAAACCCTTTCTGAAAAGAACCTGATGCAGACCGGCGGCGGGCGCTCTGCCTTTGCCGTGCTGCTGACCCAGGACATCGCCGTGATCCCGATGCTGGCGATCCTGCCGCTTCTGGCTATGGGGCCGGTCATGCAGATCGCCACCGATGGCTCCATCCACGCCGTCGGCAGTGCCGTCAAGGACGGCCACGCGGCAGAGATTTCGCTTGTCGAAGGGCTGCCGGGGTGGGGCGTCACGCTTGTGACCCTTGGCGCGGTGCTCGCGGTGGTGCTTGCCGGGCGCTATCTCGTGCGGCCGGTGTTCCGCTTTATCCACTCCGCCAACCTGCGCGAGATGTATACCGCCTTTGCCCTCCTGATCGTCATCGGTATCGCGCTCTTGATGACTATGGTGGGCCTTTCACCTGCGCTTGGCACCTTCCTCGCCGGGGTGATCCTCGCCACAAGCGAATTTCGCCACGAACTTGAAAGCGACATCCAACCCTTCAAGGGGCTGCTCCTCGGCCTGTTCTTCATCACGGTCGGCTCGCAGATCGACTTTGCCGGCTTCTTTGCCGACCCCGCGCCCATCCTGTCCCTGACCCTTGCCCTGATCTTTGCCAAGGCGGTGATCCTGTTTGGCCTTGGCCGCGTCTTTGGCCTCAAGGGCCGCGATCAGGTGCTCTTTACCCTAAGCCTTGCACAGGCCGGGGAATTTGGCTTTGTGCTGATTTCCTTCGCCCTGCAACAACATGTGCTGCAACCGGCGCTGGCCGAGGAATTGATGCTGGTGGTGGCGCTCTCGATGCTGATTACGCCGCTGCTCTTTATCGCCTATGATCTGCTGACCCGCCGTATGGGCGAAGGCACGGAATCCCGCCCTGATGATGTGGTCGACGAACAAGGCCCCGTCATCATCGCCGGGATCGGGCGCTTTGGTCAGATCGTCAACCGCCTCGTGCGCTCCGCCGGGTTTAAAACCGTGGTGCTTGACCATGACATGCGCACCATCGAACTGATGCGCCGCTTTGGCGTCAAAGGCTTCTTTGGCGATCCAACCCGCCCCGAGCTTCTTCATGCTGCCGGGCTTGGCGACGCGCGGGTGCTTGTCGTGGCGCTCGACGATCCCAAAGCCGCGACCAAACTCGTTGGCTTTGCCCGTCGCGACCGCCCCGACCTGCACATCATTGCCCGCGCCCATGACCGCCATCACACGTTCGAGCTTTTCAATGCCGGGGCCGATGACATTGTGCGCGAAATGTTCGACTCCTCGCTGCGGGCCGGGCGCTATGTGCTCGAAAATGTCGGCCTAAGCGAATACGAAGCCGCCCAGGCCGAACAGGCGTTCTACAAACACGACCGCTATACGATCCGCGAATTGGCCCAACATTGGGACCCCAAAACCCCAACCGTTGACAACAAAGCCTATATCGCCCGCGCCAAAGAGCTTGAGAAAGAACTCGAAATGTCGCTTCTGGCCTTGCTTGAAAACGAGAACAAAGAGTAGAGCGAGGCGCACAAGCCATTTCGAAACGGCTTGCCCAAGGGCTTGCAAAAGCCCTTGCGCCTTACCCGTCCGATACGCCGGCTTCGGCAAAGGTCGCCATGCCCGAATGACAGGCAATGGCCGATTTCAGGATATTGATCGCCAACGCCCCGCCCGACGCCTCGCCAAGCCGCAAGCCAAGCGAGAGCATCGCCTCTTTGCCAAGCGCCTCAAGAAGCCGCGCATGGCCGGTCTCTGCGCTGACATGCCCCGCCAGCGCATGATCCAACGCCCCGGCGCATTCCGCCTCAAGCGTCGCCGCCGCCGCGCAACAGATAAACCCATCAAGGATCACCGGAACCGATAGGCTGCGCGCCCGTGCAATCGCCCCCGCCATCGCCGCCAATTCACGCCCCCCAAGACAGCGCAAGACCTCAAGCCCCGCGCGCCCCGGATTGGCCGCAAGCCCCGCGCCCACAACCCGCGCCTTGGTCGCAAGCCCGGCGTCATCAACGCCCGTGCCGCGCCCAACCCAATTCTCGGGCGCCCCACCATAGAGCGCGGTCGCAATCGCCGCCGCCGCTGTGGTGTTGCCAATCCCCATTTCGCCCACCACAAGAAGATCGCTATTATCCGCCACCGCGTTCCACCCGGTCGCCAGCGCCGCGACCACCTCGGCCTCGCTCATCGCCGGGCCTTGGGTGAAATCCGCCGTCGGCTGATCAAGGTCCAGCGCATGCACCGAGAGCTTCGCCCCCGCCGCGCGCGCCAACTGGTTGATCGCCGCGCCGCCATGCTGAAAATTGAGCACCATCTGCGCGGTGACGTCCGCCGGAAAGGCCGAAACCCCCTGCGCCGTGACGCCATGATTGCCCGCAAAAACGATGACCTGCGGTGCCGCGATCTCGGGCCGTGCCGAGCCGCGCCAGCCCGCATACCAAATCGCCATATCCTCAAGCCGCCCCAATGCGCCCGGCGGCTTGGTCAACTGCCCGTTGCGCGCCGCCGCCGCATCCACAACGCCCTGATCGGCCTTCCCCGACAAGGCCAACACATTGCGAAACGCATCAAGGGTCGAAAAAGGCGCGGGCATGGGCAAGGCTCCTGTTGAAATATATCCTGCCCCCCTGTTTACCTATGCGCGATTGGCCCGCAAGGCCGGAAAGAGACCCGCATATGCCGCAAGACGACACCCGCCTGACGATCCCCGGCGACATGGCCACCGCGCTGGCCCTTCTGACGCGCCTGCCGGTGCGGGCCGCTTTCACGCGCGGGGCCAGAGCCGCTTGGGCCTATCCGATTGCCGGGTTGGTGGTGGCCGCGCTGGCCGCCTGTCCAACCGGGCTGTTGCTTTGGGCCGGTGTTGCGCCGCTGCTGGCCGGTCTGGTCTTTGTTGCGACCCAAGTGATCCTCACCGGCGCGATGCACGAGGACGGGCTGGCCGATAGTGCGGATGGGCTTTGGGGCGGCTGGGAGCGCGCCCGCCGCCTTGAGATTATGAAAGATAGCCATATCGGCAGCTACGGCGTGATTGCCCTGATCCTCTCGCTTGGCACACGCGGCCTCGCGGTGGGCCTGCTATGCGCCGAACCGGGCTGGCTCTGGCCGCTTCTGGCGGTGGCGATGCTCTCGCGCGCGCCCATGCCCGCCCTCATGGCCGCCCTGCCCCACGCCCGCGACACCGGCCTAAGCCACGCCCAAGGCCGCGCGCCGCGCAACACCGCCCTCACCGCCGCCGCTCTGGCGCTCTTGGCCGCGCTTGCGCTCACCGGTCTCTCGGGCTTTGGGCTGGCGCTTGTGGCAGGGGTCACCGGCCTCGCCTGCGCCGCCATCGCCAAAGCCAAGATCGGCGGGCAAACCGGCGATATCCTCGGCGCAACGCAGCAAATCACGGAAATTGCCCTGCTCCTCACCCTCAGTATGCACGCATGAAAAAAGCCGCGCCCAAAAGGACGCGGCTTCAACTCTGCTACAACTCTGCGAAGACTTAGGCCGCTGCCGGAGCGCGTGACATCAACACATCGCTAATCTTCTTGGACGCCGCAACCTCGTCGCCGCCGCCCACAGCCGAAACTTCGCGGGTCAACCGCTCAAGCGCCGCTTCATAAAGCTGACGCTCGGAATAGCTCTGTTCGCGCTGATCGTCGGTGCGGTGCAGATCGCGCACCACTTCGGCAATCGCGATCAGATCGCCCGAGTTGATCTTCTGTTCATATTCCTGCGCACGACGCGACCACATGGCCCGCTTGACCTTGGCCTTGCCCTTAAGCGTGGTCATCGCCTGATCGACGACATCCGGGCTGCTGAGGCTGCGCATTCCGATCTCGGTCGCCTTGTGCGTCGGCACGCGCAAGGTCATCTTGTCCTTCTCGAACGAAATCACAAACAGCTCAAGCTGCATCCCGGCAACTTCCTGCTCTTCGATCGAAACGATCTGGCCAACACCGTGGGCCGGGTAGACAACATATTCATTGGGGCGAAATTCGTTTTTATTGGTCTTGCTCATCTGGTTCCTTCCTGACGCGGGCCCACTCACCCGCGAGAAAAACCATGTCCGGGAAAGGCTTTCCCGGCCATCAGCTTCTCTTTGGGACAAAAAGCCATCCTCAGCAGACGCGGGATGGCTCTTGGGCAGTATGTCTATGTGACAGTGTTATAACATAAAAACCGCATATCTCCAAGCTGACCCGCCTTGACCGAGCAACTTCGAAGAGGTTTTCGGCCCTTTTCACGGGGTTTTTATCGCTTTTGGCACCTCCAAAAGCGTCCCCCCGCGCCCGCGCTGCCCACAAGGACGCGCGCGAATCGGGCCTTAGCCGCCCTCGCCGGGCGCTTCCGAGAAATATTTCTCAAGTTTGCCGTCTTCGCCATCGTGCTTATCGGCATCCGGCATCGGGTCTTTCTTGGAAATAATCACCGGCCAGACCTCGGAATATTTACGATTGAACTCGACCCATTTTTCCATGTCCGGCTCTGTATCCGGGCGGATCGCATCCGCGGGGCATTCCGGTTCGCAAACCCCGCAATCAATGCACTCATCGGGGTGGATCACGAGGGTATTTTCGCCCTCATAAAAACAATCGACCGGGCAGACTTCTACGCAGTCGGTGTATTTGCAGGCGATGCAGTTGTCGGTGACGACATAGGTCATAGTCGAGTCTCATCTACACTTTTTCGAACACCTAGCTAATCCAGTGCGCCCGATCATTCAAGTTCACCACGACGTTTGAGGTCGAGTTTACGCCGATCCCTCTTTGTGGGGCGGCCTTGTCCTTCATATCTAGGCGCGGGCGGAACGTTGTCTTTGACCTCGCTCAAGTCCTCGTAAAGAGCCTGCGCTTCTTTCGCCGGTCCGCGCCGCTCGCCAAGGCCAATGATTCGCACAACGCGGATCGCGCGCCCCTGCGCAAAGGTCAAAACATCGTCGGGACCGACTGCATGACTGGCCTTGGAGGTTTTGGCCGCGTTGACCCGCACATGCCCGCCCGTGACAACCTTGGCCGCCAGCGTGCGGGTCTTGAAAAACCGTGCCTGCCAGAGCCACTTGTCGAGCCGTTGCTTGGGGGAAACGTCGCTCACGCCAAAACCGTTCGGGGCCGGAAAACCCGGCCCCGCTCTCTCTTAGCCCTTGTCCTTGAGACCCATCAACGCCGCGGCGAAGGGGTTGTCGGGATCAATGGCTTTTTCTTTCTTTGGCGGACGGGCCTGATATTGCTTGGCCCCTTGGTCACGGCGCGGTGCGCCTTTGCCTTTGGGTTTGCCACCGGGCTTGCCGCGCGGGGCATCGCCCTTGGGCGCGCCACGGTCGCGGCGTGGGCCACGATTGTTTTGACGATTGCCGCCCCATGCGAAGGTATAAAAAACCTCCATCTCCGGGCCTTCTGCCGCCTCGGGGACCGCGTCCTCAGACGGTGCCGCCTCATCCGCTTGCGCTGCGGCCTCAGTGGGGGCCTCAACCGGCGTCTCTGCGGTCTCAGCCGCCTCGGCAGGCGCGTCTGCCTGCGTCTCCGAGGTTTCTGCTGTCTCTGCGGCCTCCGGTGTTTCCGGTGTCTCCGCAACAGCCGCCTTAACCTTCTCGCGTTCGCCCTTCTCGGCCTTATAGCCAAGCCCCTGCATCAGGGCCGCGAACTGCTCAAGCGTCATGCCGGTGATCGACAACATATCGGCCTTGGCCTCAAACCCGCCCCGGCTATCTTCCGCGCGCAGCATATCGGCAAGCCGTTCCAGCATGTCGATACGGATCGCGCGCTCACCGGCGGCGCGATAGCCTGCCATGCTGTGATAGCCCTGCGGCACCCCGGTGCCCGACGGCACAGTGACAAGACCCGGCGGCGGCGCTTCGGGGAACTCATCAAGCCCCTGCGCCAGCGACCAAAGCACAAGCCGCAACCGCGTCGGCGCAGGCTTAAGCAGAAGCGGCATGAAAATGGTAAACTGACCAAACCGCACGCCATGTTTGCGCAATGCGCCGCGCGCCTCCTGGTCAAGCTCCTTGACCTCGTTGGCAACATCGCCACGCGGAATAATGCCAAGATTTTCCACAAGCCGGAACGCAAAGCCCCGCGCCAGCCCGGTCAAAGCCTCATCCTTGGACAGGTTCAACAGCGGCTCAAACAGCGCAGCAATCTTGCGGTCGATGAAATGCTGCAAGCGGCGTTCAACCTTCTGCGCAACCTCGGCTCCGGCCTCGTCATCGACGAACACCTTAATACCGGGCTTGAGCACCTCCGCGCCGGGCACAAGCCTGCCCACCGCCTGCTCGCCCCACATGAGACCACCCTGTTCGGTGAAATCAATTTCCGTATCGGGCGCGTTGTAGAACCGGTCCGCGCGCAGATGAAACTGCGGAGCCAGCGCCTGCAAACTTGCCTGCATAAGCGTTTTGGCCTCCTGTCCAGAGGCCTCCTTGTCCGCTACGAAACGGAACCCTTCGAGCCGGCCGACGAATTCTCCTTCGACGGTCACCTCACCCTTGTCATTCACTTCGGCCAACAGGGCCTCCTTCTGTTTGAGCCGGCGCAAAAGCACGGATGTGCGCCGGTCCACAAATCTCTGAGTCAGACGCTCGTGCAACGCGTCCGACAGGCGGTCTTCTACAGCGCGCGTCTCGCCACGCCAATGGTTTTCGTCATCAACCCAGCCTTTTCGCTGCGCGACATATGTCCACGTGCGAATATAAGCCAATCGTTTCGACAGCGTGTCAATGTCGCCATCTGCCCGATCAAGCCGTTTGACTTGCCGCGCCATCCAATCATCCGGCACCCGCCCCTTTTCGTGCAGATAGCCATAAAGCCCCTCAATAAGCGCCGCATGTTCGCCGTGGCTGATGCCGCGAAAATCCGGCACCCGGCACACATCCCACAAAAGCCGCACCGACGGCCCGTCACTGGCCCGCGCCATGATCTCGCCCGATTGGCGCAGCGTCACAAGCGCCATCTGGTCATCGGCCTCGCGCGCTTTGACAAGCCGCTCATCCTGCGGCGCAACGTCAAGCGACGCCAAAAGCGCCTCCACCGTGCCAAACTCCAGCCGCGCATTGCGCCAGTTGAGCTTTTTGAGCGGCGTAAAGCGATGCT
The DNA here is from genome assembly GCA_026195905.1 of Pseudopelagicola sp. Classification (GTDB taxonomy): domain Bacteria; phylum Pseudomonadota; class Alphaproteobacteria; order Rhodobacterales; family Rhodobacteraceae; genus Shimia. The sequence goes on from JAPHRE010000079.1 coordinate 25,244, forward strand.
CCATGATTGCATCGGCGACCTCGGGCTGCAACGGCGGCGCTTCGCCGGTGACGCCAAACGTGCCGTGGCTCATCCCCCGCCCCGCGCGCCCGGCGATCTGTGCCAACTCATTGGGCGCAAGCGGACGCATCCGTCGGCCATCAAACTTGACCGTCGAGGAAAACGCCACATGGTCGATATCAAGGTTCAACCCCATGCCGATCGCATCCGTCGCCACAAGGAAATCCACATCCCCGTTCTGGTATAGCTCGACCTGCGCATTGCGCGTCCTCGGGCTGAGCGCGCCCATGACAACCGCCGCACCGCCCTTTTGACGGCGCAAGAGTTCCGCAATCGCATAGACATTATCCACCGAAAACCCAACGATGGCCGAGCGCGGCTGCATCCGGCTGATCTTGCGGCTGCCGGAATAACTCAGCGTCGACAACCGCTCGCGGCGCATGAACTCGGCTTCCGGCACCAGCTCCGCAATCGCCCCCCGCATCGTATCCGAGCCAAGGAAAAGCGTCTCATGCGTGCCCCGCGCCCGCAACAAACGGTCGGTAAATACATGTCCCCGCTCGGGGTCGCCGCAAAGCTGGATCTCATCCACCGCAAGGAAATCCGTGCCCATGCCCTCGGGCATCGCTTCGACCGTGCAGACCCAATATTGCGCCCGCGGCGGCACAATACGTTCCTCGCCGGTCACAAGCGCAACCACGGACGGCCCACGCACCGCAACAATCCGGTCATAGACCTCGCGCGCCAAAAGCCGCAGCGGCAAGCCAATAACCCCCGTGCGATAGCCAAGCATCCGCTCGATGGCATAATGCGTCTTGCCGGTGTTGGTCGGCCCGAGCACCGCCATGATCCGCCGCTCTAGGGGCATCGCTACATTCCGTTATTGCGTTTGAGAACCGGGTTAGAGGGTCTGGCCCTTGACCAGCGGCTCAAGCCTGTCGAGCGCCTCTGTAACCTTGGGATGTGTCGGATGTATAGACCTCACAAGGCGATAGGCCTCCCAGGCATCTTCATGCTGTTGCAACATCTCAAAGATTGACGCGAGACCAAGAAGCGCCCCGAAATGCTCTGGATTGAGGGCCAACGCCCGCTCAAGATCGGCCAGCGCCGGACCATATAACCCGGCTTCGAAATAGGCCGCAGCGCGCGTGACCCATCCTTCGGCAAACCCCGGCGCATGATCGACAAGCGCACTCAGGTGGTCAATCGCCGCCTCGACATCCTGCCGCTCAAGCGCCGCCCGCCCCCGTTTTAGAAGGAAATCCGCACTGGCCGAGCCGGATTTGCTCCACTCAAGCTCAATCTCGCGCGCGATCTTCTCGGCGTCCGATGCATCGGCCTCACGCAACTGCTGCAAAAGCGTCTCAACATCCTCGCCCCGTGCGAGCGAAGGTTGAAAAAACACCATTGCGCCGAAAGTTGCCGCCACGGTAGGTTTGAGAAAGCTTTTCAAGATACCCATAACAGTATGCATATTAGGGTGCGGTTGCCAAAATACCAGAGGCACCGCCAAAGGAAAAAGGATCAACACCATGAGCGACATCGTAAACACCGCAGTAGCAACCCTCACCGAGAAACTTGGATCGGGCGGCTTTGATGGCTCGGCCAAATTCGTGATCGAAGGCGAAGGTGCCGTCATGATCGATTCGGACGGTGTGCGCGCCGCCGATGACGAGGCCGAAGTGACCCTCACCGCCGATGCCGAAACCTTCCAGGCCATCCTAGAAGGCGACACCAACCCAACCGCCGCCTTTATGTCGGGTAAACTGGCCGTTGACGGCGACATGGGGCAGGCGATGCAGCTTGGCACCGTTCTGAGCTAATGCCTGAGACGCACCCCGCCCCGTTTCATGCCGAACTTGCCGACGGTCCCGAGACCGGCGCGGCGGTTTGGGTGACGTCCTCGGACGGGGTGCGCCTTCGTGTGGGCCATTGGAAAACGCCTGACGCCAAAGGCACGGTTTTGATGTTTCCGGGCCGCACCGAATATATCGAAAAATATGGTCGCAGCGCACGCGCCTTTGCCGACCTAGGCTATGCTATGGCCGCCATCGACTGGCGCGGACAGGGGCTTGCGGATCGCCTCATAGACGACCGCGACGCAGGCTATGTCGGACATTTCCCCGATTACCAACTGGATGTCGCTGCCATGCTGGCAACCCTTCAGGCGCTGGATATGCCCAAGCCGTGGTTCCTTCTGGGGCATTCTATGGGCGGCTGTATCGGCTTACGCGCTCTGATGTCCGGCCTTCCGGTCAACGCCGCCGCCTTTAGCGCCCCGATGTGGGGCATTCTGATGTCTTCGGCCATGCGCCCCGCCGCTTGGGCGCTGAGCTGGACCGGACGACGCCTTGGCGCGGGGACGAAATACGCCCCCGGCACCAAACCGCAAACCTACGTCCTTGCCGAACCGTTTGAGGGCAATTCCCTCACCAACGACCCCGATATGTATGCCTATATGCAAGCGCAAATGCGCGAGGTCCCCGATATGGCGCTTGGTGGCCCAAGCCTGCACTGGCTCCACGAGGCGCTGCGCGAAATGCGCCACCTTGCGGCGCGCCCCGCCCCCGATATGCCCTGCCTGACCTTCCTTGGCACCGACGAACAGATCGTCGACCCCGACGCCATCAAGACCCGCATGGCGGCGTGGCCGGGCGGCGAGCTTGTGATGATGCAGGGCGGCGAACACGAAGTCCTGATGGAACGCCCCGCGATCCGCGATGCGGTTCATACCGACTGCGCCGCCTTCTTCGACCGCCATCTTTAACCAGCGCCGGGAAAGCGCCGCGGCTTGCCCACCAATCGGCGGCCATCGCGCATATTGCGCCACAAGAGCATGATATTGACCGCCCCCGCCGCAAGCTCAAGCACCTGAACGCCGTAAAACACCGCATCAAACGCCCCCGCCTGCGCCTTGGACGCAAGGAAAAACGCCGCAGGAATAAGAATCAGCACGCCATTGGTCGCGATCAAAGGCATCCGCTTGCGTTTCTTGTCGACAATCTTCCCCCGCCGCGTCTGACCAAGCCGAAACCCCGTGCAGCCAACTGCGGCCATTGCCGACACCAAGATCAAAAACCCCCACGGAATCAATATTTTGACCTGCGCAATCTGCGCCTGATTGCCCCCAAGCTCCACCACCACAGTCGACACCCAAAACACAGAGATCATCGCCAAGGCAACCCCGCCCGCGATGGGATGCAGTCGTTTCATCGTCGTGTCCCCCCCATAAACATAGCCTGCTATATATAATTGCATAGCAGGCTATTTAACTGTTAGAAACCCCCATGACATTCTCCAAGGATCAATCGGCGGGCTATCTGATCAATCATCTGGCCCGCGTCTTCGCCCGCCGCCTCTCGGCCCGCATCAAACCGCTCGGCCTGACGCCCGGCACCTTTCCGGCGCTTCTGGAATTGTGGGAAAAGGACGGGCTGACGCAAAAACAACTGGTCGAACGTCTCGACATCGAACAGGCGACAATGGCCAATACCCTGGCCCGCATGGAACGCGACGGCCTGATCCGCCGCCAAAAAGACGACAGCGATGGCCGTATTCAGCGCATCTGGCTCACCGACCGCGCCCACGCCCTGCACGCCCCGGCGACCGCCGCTGCCACCGGCGAAAACCAAGCCGCGCTCGCCCCCCTGTCAGAGGCAGAGCGGGCGCAATTCCTCGCCCTGATGCGCAAGATCCTTGCCGCCCGCTAACACCACCCCTCAGGCGTCGACGACAACCGGCGACCGCTGCGCGCCAAGCCCCTCGATGCCAAGCGTCATGACATCCCCATCCCGCAGGTAAACCGGCGGTTTGAACCCCATACCAACCCCCGGAGGGGTGCCCGTCGCAATGACATCGCCCGGCTCTAGCGTCATCATCTGGCTGAGATAGGAAATCACCTCGGCGACGGAAAACACCATCGCCTTGGTGTTGCCGGTCTGGCGCCGCGCGCCATTCACATCAAGCCACAGCTCAAGGCTCTGCGGATCGCCCGCCTCGTCCGGCGTCACAAGCCACGGCCCCAACGGCCCGAACGTGTCGCAGCTTTTGCCCTTGGTCCATTGCCCGCCGCGCTCTGTCTGAAACGCCCGCTCCGAGACATCATTGGCGACGCAATACCCCGCCACATGATCAAGCGCCTCGGCTTCGCTCACATATTTCGCCCGTTTGCCGATCACCACGGCCAACTCGACCTCCCAATCGGACTTTTCCGACCCACGCGGCAGGCGCACCGTATCCTGCGGCCCGCAAATCGCGCTTGTCGCCTTCATGAACAGGATCGGCTCTTTCGGCAGATCCATCCCCGCCTCCGCTGCATGATCCGAGTAATTCAGACCGATACACATGAACTTGCCCACCCGGCCCACAGGTGCCCCAATCCGCGGCTCTCCCTCCACAATCGGCAGGCTCTCGGGGGTCACATCCGGCAGATCGGCCAGCACATCCCCCGCCAGATCATCCACAATCCCCGAAAGGTCGCGGATACGGCCCGCACCGTCCAACACACCGGGCTTTTCCGCCCCCATCTCGCCAAAACGTAGGAATTTCATCGCTCTCTCCCTCTCAATGTTGCCCAAGGACTAGCCCATCCTCCCGAGGAATTGAAGCGCGCCCCTTGCGCCTGCCCGTCCCCTCTGCCTATCTCTCCTGCAACAGTCAGGACAAACCAGAGGCTTTCCCATGCGCACCCTTCCCTTTCCCGTTCGTGATGCCAACGCCAGCTCCGGCACCGATGGCCTCGGCAACCTGCCCGAATGGGATCTGAGCGATCTCTATACATCGCCCGACGCCCCCGAGCTTGAGGCCGACCTCGCCTTCCTCGAAACCGAATGCGCCGCCTTTGCCGCCGATTACGAAGGCAAGCTCGCCGAGCTTGACGCCGACGCCCTCCTCACCTGCGTGACCCGCAACGAAAAGATTTCCCAAGTCGCAGGCCGCATCATGTCCTACGCGGGCCTGCGCTATTACCAACTGACAACCGACTCCGAGCGCGCGCAATTCATGTCGAACTGTCAGGAAAAGCTGACGAATTTTACCACGCCGCTGGTCTTCTTTACCCTCGAACTGAACCGGCTTGAGGACGCCAAACTCGACGCCGCCTTTGCCGCCAACGCGGATCTGGCCCGCTACAAACCCGTCTTTGACCGCATCCGCGCCATGAAACCCTACCAACTCTCGGATGAGTTGGAGAAATTCCTCCACGATCTCGGCGTGGTCGGCGACGCATGGGAGCGCCTCTTTGACGAAACCATCGCCGGTCTCACCTTCGACATCGAAGGCGAAGACCTCAATATCGAGGCGACCCTCAATTACCTCACGGACCATGACCGCGCCAAACGCGAAATGGCGGCGCGCGAACTCGCCCGTGTGTTCCATGAGAACATCAAAATCTTCTCCCGCGTCCACAACACCGCCGCCAAGGAAAAAGAGGTCGTCGATCGCTGGCGCAATATGCCAAGTGCCCAAACCGCGCGCCACCTTTCCAACGATGTCGAACCCGAAGTGGTCGAGGCGCTGCGCGATGCCGTGGTCGCCGCCTATCCGAAACTCTCGCACCGCTACTACGAACTCAAACGCAAATGGCTTGGGCTTGAGCGGATGCAGGTCTGGGACCGCAACGCGCCTTTGCCTATGGAAGAGACAAAAACCGTCGGCTGGGACGAGGCCCGCGCCCTCGTGATGGATGCCTATACCGCCTTTGATCCCCGCATGGGCGAGATTGCCGAGCCGTTCTTTACCAAGGGCTGGATCGACGCGGCCGTCAAACCCGGCAAAGCCCCCGGCGCCTTTGCCCATCCGACCGTGACCAACGTGCACCCCTATGTGATGCTGAACTACCTTGGCAAACCGCGCGATGTGATGACGCTGGCCCATGA
>JAPHRE010000011.1 GCA_026195905.1 Pseudopelagicola sp.
CCCGCGCTTCAGGGTGGCAAGCTGCGCACTATGGGGTCCACGACCTACAAGGAATTCCGCCAGCATTTCGAAAAGGACCGCGCCCTGTCGCGCCGGTTCCAGAAGATCGACGTTGTGGAACCCTCGGTGCCCGACACGATCAAGATCCTCAAAGGGCTCAAACCCTACTTTGAAGAGCATCACAGCGTGAAATTCACCAATGATGCGATCAAAACAGCGGTCGAGCTTTCGGCGCGCTACATGAATGACCGCAAACTGCCGGACAAGGCGATTGACGTCATCGACGAGGCGGGCGCAGCCCAACATCTTGTCGCCCCCTCCAAGCGGCGCAAGACCATCGGCGTCAAGGAGATCGAAGGCGTTATCGCCAAGATTGCCCGCATCCCGCCGAAAAACGTCTCGCGCGATGATGCCGAGGTGCTCAAGGATCTTGAACGCTCGCTCAAGCGCGTGGTGTTTGGCCAGGATGCCGCCATCGAGGCGCTCTCGTCGGCGATCAAACTCGCCCGCGCGGGCCTGCGTGAGCCGGAAAAACCCATCGGCAATTATCTCTTTGCCGGGCCAACCGGCGTTGGCAAGACCGAGGTCGCCAAGCAATTGGCCACGACGCTCGGGGTTGAGTTGCTGCGCTTTGATATGTCCGAATATATGGAGAAACACGCCGTGTCGCGCCTCATTGGCGCGCCTCCGGGTTATGTTGGCTTTGATCAGGGCGGTCAATTGACCGATGGCGTCGACCAACATCCGCATTGTGTTCTCCTGCTGGACGAGATGGAGAAGGCGCACCCGGATGTCTACAACATCCTGTTGCAGGTGATGGACCACGGCACGCTCACCGATCACAACGGGCGCACCGTCGATTTCCGCAACGTGATCCTCATCATGACCTCGAACGCCGGGGCCACCGAACAGGCGAAATCCGCCATCGGCTTTGGCCGCGACCGTCGCGAGGGCGAGGATACCGCCGCAATCGAACGCACCTTCACCCCGGAATTCCGCAACCGTCTCGACGCGGTGATTTCCTTCGCGCCGCTGCCCAAATCCGTCATCATGCGGGTGGTCGAGAAATTCGTGCTTCAGCTTGAGGCCCAGCTCATGGATCGCAACGTGACGATTGAGTTGACCCCGAAAGCCGCCGAATGGCTTGCCGATAAGGGCTATGACGACAAGATGGGCGCCCGCCCGCTTGGTCGCGTCATTCAGGAATACATCAAGAAACCGCTGGCCGAAGAGCTTCTGTTTGGCAAACTCGCCAAAGGTGGGGTGGTCAAGGTCACGGTCAAGGATGGCGATCTCAAGCTCAAGATCGACGGCCCGGACAACCCCCGCATCACCGGATCCAAACCGCCGCTCCTGACGGCTGAGTGATGCGCCGGGCGGTCATTGCGCTGCTTTTTGCCTCTGTGGCCGCTCCGGCGGTTGCGGAGGCGCCTAAACTTGACTGGCCCGTTGCCTGTGATCTTGGGCGGACCTGTTATGTCGAAGACTACCTGGACCGTGACCCCACAGCGGCGAGGCGCGATTTCGCCTGCGGCCTCAATACGCGCGATGGGCATGGCGGCACGGATATCGCGCTTTTGTCCTTTGACGCGATGGCACAGAGCGTCGCCGTGACCGCCGCCGCGCCCGGAACCGTGATCGGGGTGCGCGATGGCATGCCCGATCTTGGCGACCCAAAGGCCGATCCTGCCCGCGCCTGTGGCAACGGGGTGCGCATTGACCACGGCGACGGGTGGCACACGCAATATTGCCATCTCAAACAAGGCAGTATCGCCGTTCAAACCAACCAGATCGTGACCGCAGGCGCCCAGCTTGGCGAGGTTGGCCTTTCCGGCGCAACAAACCACCCGCATCTACATCTCTCGCTTGAAAAAGACGGCACCGACGTCGATCCCTTCGCCCCCGACGACACGTTGGCCTGTGATGTCGCGCAAGAGGGGCTTTGGACCCTGTCGGTGCCGTATTATGAGACCGGATTTTACACGGCGGCGTTTACCGACGCGGTGCCCGCCTATGACGCGGTGCAATCCGGCGCGGCGCGGCGCACAGAGCTGACCCCGTCCGATGCGTTGGTGCTTTATGGGTTTTTCTACCTCGCCCAACCCGGCGATGTGTTGCACTTCTCGGCCCACGGCCCGGAAGGCGAGGTCTTTGCCGGGACAACCGCGCTCGACGCCCCCCAGAAATCGCAGATGCGCGCCTATGGGCGGCGTGCCCCATCCGGCGGCTGGCAAGCGGGCGACTATACCGGCACCGTGCGCCTTATGCGCGGCCAGACCCTCATCGGGTTACGCCATGCGCATGTCACCGTCAGGTGACGGGGCTTTTCCGACCTATCGCTCGGTAATTTTCAATTCGATCCGACGGTTTTTGGCCCGCGCCTCGCGCGTGTCGCGCGGGTCAAGCGGTTGGTATTCCCCAAACCCATTTGCCGACAGGCGCTCCGGCGGGATGCCAAGGAAATTCACCATATAGCGCACCACAGACAAGGCCCGCGCCTGGCTGAGTTCCCAATTGTCGGCAAATTCTGCGCCGTTGATGATCGGCACGTTGTCGGTATGTCCATCGACCCGGATCACCCAATCAATCGTGTCGGGGATGTCATCGGCCACGCTGCGCAATATCCCGGCGATCTTGGCAATCTCGTCTTCGCCCTCGGCCGAGAGGTCAGCCCCGCCGGACGGGAAAAGAACCTCGGAGGAAAAGACAAACCTGTCACCGACAATCCGCACGCCTTCCTGCCCGGCCAATACATCGCGCAACCGACCAAAGAATTCCGAGCGGTATTTCTCAAGGTTCTTGGCCTCTTCCTCAAGCCGTTTGCGTTCCGCCTCTTCCAATTGCCGCCGCTTGCGTTCCTCGGCCGCCGCACGGGCAAGCGCGGCGTTCAGGTCGCTACCAAGGCTTTGCAGTTGCACTTGCGCCGCCGCGTCGCGGTCCTTGGCGTCGTCCAAAACCGCCTGAAGCACCCCGAGTTGCTGGCGCAGCGCCGCAACCTGTTGGTTCAAAAGCGCCACCTCGCGCGCACTCTCGGCAGAGCGCGCCTCGACATCGGCCAATTCCGCATTCGCCGCCCTAAGAAGCGCCGCGCGTTGTTCTGCCTCGCTCAAACGCTCATCCGCGGTCTGTTCTGCCGCAAGCTTGGCCGCAAGCGCGGCGGCAAGCTGTTTTTCGATCTCGGCCTTATCGGCGGCAAGCGCCCCGGCCTCGGCCTGACGCGCCGCAAGGTCTTTGTCGGTCTCAAGTTTGGCCGCAACCGCCTCGGCCAGTCGTGCGCGCAGGTCTTCAAGGTCGGCGTCACGCGCCGCGAGGGCTGCACGCAGTTCCGCGCCCTGCTCGGCCATTCCGGCCTCGGCTGCGGCCAGTGCCGCTTGCGCCTTGGCCAAGGCCTCCTCGGTTGTCTCTTCCTCCAAAAGCGCCGCCGCGAGACGCAGATCAAGATCGTCACGCGCCTTTTCTGCCGCCGCCAATAGGGTCAGGGTTTCCTCGGCTTTCTTGCGCTGTGCCTCAAGTGCGAGCGTCATCGTCGTAAGCTCGGCATCGGCAGACTCGAGCTTCTTGCGCAGGGCTTCGCTGGCGGCGGCTTCGACAAGGCGCTGTTTTTCCTGCTCGTCCAGTTCGGCCTCAAGGTTCTCGGCCCGCGCCAGAAGCGCGGCGCGATCCTCCGCGCTGGCCTCGGCCTCGCGGTTGAGATCGGCAATCATCGATTCCAACGCCTCGCGCCGGGCCGCCGCCAGACGTGCCGCCTCGACCCCGGCGTCGATTTCCTCACGCGCCGTGGCCAACGCAAGGTTGAGCGCCTCTTGCTCATCCAAAAGCTCGGCCTTCTCGCCCTCAAGGGTTTCGACCTGCGCAATCGCGCTATCGCGCTCGGACAAAAGCGCGGCGACCTGGGCTTCAAAACTGGTAATCTGGGTGCGCGCGGCGGCAAGGTCTGCGTCCCGCGCCGCAAGATCCGAGGTCAGCGACGCAATGAGCGCGGATTGCCGTGTGGCCTCGTCCTGCGCATCGGCAAGCGTCGCCCGAAGCCCACCCACCTGCGTCTCAAGCGCGGCATTGGCTTGCCTCTCAAGGCCCAAGGCCTGCGCCAGCGCGGCAACTTCGGCGGATAGCTCATGCAACTCGGTTTCCTGCCCGGTGATCGTTTCACGCAGCACAAACTGCACCACCATGAAAATGGTCAACACGAACATCAACACAAGCAACAGCCCGGTCATCGCATCCACGAAGCCGGGCCAGATCGAGGCCTGAAAACGTTGTCCGGTGCGCCGGGACAGGGCCATCGTTAGCCCTCCTGCCCCTGCGGCGGGGTCTTGTCCGTCTCGTCAGGGGCGGGCTTGCGCCGACTGCGCGCACCACCGCCCGCGTTGGCTTTCTGGCCCTGTTTGAGCACCCGGCCCAGCGCGGCAAGATCGGTGCGCAATTCGGACATGCTCTCCTGGCGACCGGCGGAAATCTCTTCCAGAATGCGCAGCATCTGAACATCAATCGACCGCAGGCGCATCCGGCTTTCGGCATCAATGCCTTGGTCGCCTTCGGTCTCGGCGCGGGCCTGCATCTCCTGAATAAGCCGCTCCTGCCCTTCCGCCACACGCAAGAGCGCCTGTGTCGTGGGGGCGTTGGCCTCCATGCGATCCGTCATCCGCGCCACGCTCTCGGCAAGCTGGCCAAGTGTGTCATCAACCGCCGCCTGGCGCGCCCCGGCCTCGGTAAACAGCGTGCGCAAGCCGTCCATCTGTTCGCCCATCTGGTCCAGCACGAGCGCCATCGCGGCCTGATCTATGCCGCCATCGCTCTCGCCATCGCCCGAGCTATAGCCAAGCCGCGTGATCGACGAGAGCCATTCCTCAAGTTCGCGGTAAAACCGGTTCTGTCCGTGGCCCGCAAACAGCTCCAGAAGACCAACAATCAGCGATCCCGCCAGACCCAAAAGCGACGAGGCAAAGGCAACGCCCATCCCGCCAAGCTGGGCCTCAAGCCCGGTCATCAGGCGCGAAAAGACCTCGACCCCGCCTTCGCCCTCTTGCGGGGCGAGGCTGCGAATGGTGTCGACCACCGCCGGAACGGTTGTCGCAAGACCATAGAACGTCCCAAGCAAGCCAAGGAAAATTAGCATATTGACGAGGTAGCGCGTGATCTCGCGCCCCTCGTCGATCCGCGTCGCAACCGAATCGAGAATGGATCGGGTCGAGGTCGCGCTGATCTGGCTATAGGCGCTGCGCGTCTTGAGAAGTGTCGCCAATGGCGCAAGAAGCGAGGGCGCATTGCCCGGCTCTCCGCCTTCGCTGCCGGTGGCAAAGCGTTCGATCCAATGCACCGAATTGATAAGCGAAAAGACCTGTCCAAAACAGGCCAGAACCCCGATCACAAAGACCATCACGATGAAGCCATTGAGATAGGGATTGGCAAGGAAAACCGGCTGCACCGTCGGCAAGGCGACGTAGGCCAATACCCCGACCAGCGCCAGCACGATCAACATCAGGATGATCTGGCGAATAGGATGAGAGAAATGCAGCTCGACTTCGCGGTCCTGCTGGTCCATCTGGACAGCCCCCGACACGTTGTTTTTGTGGCCTCACCCTACTGTCTCGCGCGGCATGTGCCAAGGTTTTATCACGCAAGCGCGGCGGCGGGGCGCGTCACACCCCCGACAACGCCCGAACCCGCGCCGAAAGCCACGAAAGATCGCCATCCTCAATGCCCAATTCGGCCAGATGCGCCGCGGTATTATGAAGGTATTCCGTATTCGGCCCACGCCCGCCTCTCGCACGGGCGATGATCTGGGCCTGTTCCTCAAGATCAAGGTGGCAATACTGCACATGATCGGGATCAATCACATAAGTGACGGCCTCAACCCGCCGCCCATCCCGAAGCTCTACCTCAAGGTTGGTCTCAAAATAGGCCGAAGACACCAATTCCCGCTCGCGCAGATAGTCCAGCGTTTGCGCCTGTTGTCCCTCGGGCACGGCAAGCGCGACCCCCTGACAATGCGCGCCATCCGCTGCATCAAGCGCAAGCACAAGACCGGGGTCTTCGACCGTGCCGCGATGATGTATCGAGCGCATACAGAAACTCCGGTGCCAGCCCCGAAGCGTGCCGACCACCTGTTCACGCACCTCGAAACCGGGGTTCCACAAAAGAGAGCCGTATCCGAATACCCACATGCTCATGCCTCTGGTCCTTATCCTGCGGGGCGGTTAAACACCAAAGCCAGGACCGGCGAAAGGGGTGTCTCATGAAACGTCTGTTGATCGTGATTGTTGTTCTCGCCCTCGGGTGGAGCGCCTATTGGTTCATCGGCGCCACGCGCGCCAAATCGGAGTTTGCCTCCTGGTTTGCCGCACGACAGGCCGAAGGCTGGCTTGCCGAGACCTCCGACATAACCGTCAGCGGCTTTCCCAACCGCTTTGACACAACGTTCTCCGACATCGCCCTTGCCGATCCCGATACCGGCGTCGCATGGACCGCGCCGTTCTTTCAGCTTTTCACCCTCAGCTATCGGCCCAACCACCTGATCGCGATCTGGCCACATCAACAGAGCATCGCCTTTCCCGATCAAAGCATCGTCCTCAATAGCGACGATATGAAAGCCTCGCTTGTGGTTGCCGGGAAACCCTCGCTGCCGCTGGAGCGGAGCAATTTTTCCGCCGAGGCGCTGGCGCTTGTTTCTGATGCGGGCTGGTCTCTGTCGGCCGAAACGCTGCGCCTTGCGATGCACAAAGACCCGCAGGACGACGCCCGCTACCGCCTTGCGCTTTCGGCCACGGGCTTTGCCCCGCCCGCCGAGATTGCCGCACGCACCGAAACGACCCTGCCCCGCACGTTGAAAACCGTCGAGGCCGATCTGAGCGCGCAGTTTGCCCGCCCTTGGGATATCTCGGCGCTCGAAACCGCGCGCCCCCAACCCACCGCCATCGACCTGCACAAGGCCCAACTGACATGGGGGCGGCTCGATCTGAGCGCCGCCGGTCAGGTCGACATTGATGCCTCGGGCTATCCGCAGGGCGAGATCACGCTACGCGCGACCAACTGGCGCGACATCATCGTGCTTGCACGGCAAGGCGAGGAACTGCCCTCGACCATGATCGACGCGATAGAGCAAGGCCTTGAATTTCTTTCGGCGATGGCGGGCAATCCCAAAACCCTCGACATCCCGCTCAACTTTCGCAATGGCATGACCCGGATCGGGCCTGTGCCCCTGGGACGCGCCCCGCGCCTTATCCTGCGCTAAACGCGTTAGCGGCAATAAGGCCCGCCGCGATAGCGGGCAATGTCGAAATGGAAATGGTCCTTGTGGTAGCGATCTGACTCCGGGCCCAATACGGTTCCGAATGGTCCACAGGCGCTCCGGTGCATGTCCTTGAGGATGCGCCCCTTCCGGCCCTTCCCCCAATCGTTCAGAACCGAAATCTCATCGCCATTGGCAAGGTAGAAGCCAGAGAAATCAATCGCATTGCCCTTGCCATGTTCCGAGATTTTCGCGCCCTTTTTGTGATTGCGGGTGCGGCACGAATAGCCCGCCGCAACCTTGACCTTGGCAACACCGCCACCATAGCGCCCGACCGACCGGGCCATGCCGCCCTTGACCCAGGTTTTGATCGCCCGCGCGGTATCGCAATTCATCACCGCCGGTGTGCTAAGCGCCACGCCCGAAACCGAGTAGAGCTTGATCCCGTCGCGCGCGATACCACAGCCCTTGATCCTGCCCGGCACATGGCCAACGACGATACCCTGCAATTCCCGATCACGACAGATCTTGCCAACCGCGCTTTGGCGCACGGTGCCTTTCGGCGTCGGACGTATAACCGCCGGACGCACCGACACCGCCGCATTGCGCGTGATATCGCCCTGCCGCAACAAGGGCCGCAAAGACCGTTTTGGCGCAAGGCTCGGCAAGGCTTTGGGATAGACATCTTCGCGCAGGGTTGGGCGGAGCGAACGCTCAGGGGCTTGTGCCGACGCCATACCGGCCAACATCACCACCGCGGCACATGCCAATAGGCCAAGCCCGCCGCCCGACACGGTCATGGTTTCTTCGCGGAGCGTCCGAAATTCGGCGCTTCGGTATCCTGGCCCGCTTCGATAATGCCACGGCGGATCGCGCGGGTGCGGTTGAAATACTCATAGAGGTGGTCGCCATCGCCCATGCGGATGGCCCGTTGCAGCACAAAAAGCTCCTCGGTAAACCGGCCAAGAATATCGAGCGTCGCTTCCTTGTTGTTGAGGAACACATCGCGCCACATGGTCGGGTCCGAGGCCGCGATCCGGGTAAAATCCCGAAAACCAGCGGCGGAATACTTGATGACTTCGCTTTCGGTCACGCGCCGCAGGTGATCCGCCACGCCCACCATCGTATAGGCGATAAGGTGTGGCGCATGGCTGGTCACGGCCAGCACAAGATCATGGTGGTCGGCATCCATCTCATCGACATTGGCCCCCATCCCCTCCCAAAGCGCGCGCAGACGGGAAACGGCCTCCGGGTCTGTGTCCGCCTCGGCGGGCACAAGAATACACCAACGATTGTCATAAAGCTCGGCAAAGCCGGATTCCGGGCCGGAATGCTCGGTCCCGGCAAGCGGGTGCGCGGGCACAAAATGCACATCGTCGGGAAGGTGCGGCGCAACCGCATTGATCACCGAGCGTTTGACCGACCCCACGTCCGACACCGTCGCGCCGCTTTTAAGCACTGGCGCAATCTCTTCCGCGACCCCGCCCATCGCGCCGACCGGCACACAAAGCACGATAAGGTCCGCGCCCTCTACCGCCTCTGCGGCACTGTTGCAAACCCGATCACAAAGCCCGATCCGCCGTGCGGTCTCGCGCGTCTCTTGCGAGCGCGCATAGCCTGTCACCTCGCCCACAAGCCCGCCGCGTTTGATCGCCCAAAACATCGAAGATGCAATAAGGCCAAGCCCGATCAGGGCGACACGATCATAGACGACGGGCCCGCTCATCGGGTGCCTGCCTTGAACTGGCCAATCGCGTGCGCGACCCGCCGGCAAGACGGCTCATCTCCGACCGTGATGCGCAAACAATTCGGCAACCCGTAGCCCGCGACCCGGCGCACGATAAGCCCCTGCGTCTTGAGATACTCATCACAGGCTTCGGCCTCTTTCTGATCCTCAAAACGGGCCAGAATAAAGTTGGCGCTCGACGGGTCGGACACGACCCCATGCTCGGCCAACGCATCGGCAAGCCAAGCGCGCAGGCGGATGTTGTCCGTCCGACATTTGGTCACCCACGCCTGATCGCGCACCGCCGCTTCGCCGACTTCAAGCTGCACCGTCGAAAGGTTGAAAGGCTGGCGCACCCGGTTCAGGACGTCGATCATCTCCTTGGGTCCATAGCCCCAGCCGATCCTCAGACCGCCAAGCCCATAAATCTTTGAAAAAGTCCGCGTCATCAGGACGTTATCGCGCGCCTCAACAAGCGCGGCACCACCATCGGCACCTTCAACAAATTCCGTATACGCCCCGTCATGCACAAGAATCGCCCCCTCGGGCAGCCCATCCGCCAGCCGCGCAACCTCTTGCGGCGGCACCATCGTGCCGGTCGGGTTGCCCGGATTGGCGATGAAAACAAGCCGGGTCTTATCGGTGCAGGCGGCGAGGATCGCGTCGACATCGACCCTCCGCTCGCGCTCGGGCACGACGACCCCCGTCGCGCCAACCATCTTGGCAAGGATCGGATACATCGAGAACCCGTGTTCGGTATAGACAACCTCGTCTCCGACACCAGCATAGGCTTGGGTCACGAATTGCAAAACCTCATCCGACCCGACGCCGCAAATAATCCGCTCTGCGTCCAGCCCATGCACCTCGGCAATTGCCGCGCGCAGACCCGCGTGATCCGTCGACGGATATCGGTGCAGCGCATGACCGGCACGCCCGAACGCCGTCTTGACAGCGTCCGAATACCCGAACGGGTTCTCGTTCGACGAGAGCTTCACCACGTCGCTCACGCCCTCAATCTTGGACGTGCCACCAACATAGAGATCAATCTCCAAGATTCCGGGCTGCGGCTCGATACGTGACATGCGCATATTCTCCTGCTTCGCTCCGTTACTTAGCCCCGCCTCGCCGGGTTGGAAAGGTTTGAACGACCGCTTTAGGCGATGTGCGTGATTGGGGCCACGCCTTCCGGCTGTGCGATATCATTTCTTTCTGGATTGCGCCGTCAGCCAGTCCATCGCCGCCATCAAAACACCGGAGAGAACAAACACCATATGGATGACCACCATCCACAAAAGCTCATCGGCATAAAGCCCCTTGTCGGCCTTGCCGATCTCCATGAACCGCTTGAGCAAATGAATCGCCGAAATCGCCACGATCGACGCAATCAGCTTCATCTTGAGACCGGAAAAATCCACCGTCCCCATCCAGCCAAGCCGCTCTTGCGCCTCAGTCACATCCAACCGCGACACGAAACTTTCATAGCCCGAGAACAACACGATCAACAAAAGGTTCCCCGCCAACGTGAGGTCGATCAAGGTCAACACCACGAGGATGACCTTATCCGCCCCCATTTGCGGCAATTGCGGCAGGTAGATCACAAGCTCATGCCCGAACACATAAACCAGCATCGCAAGCGACACCACAAGCCCAAGATACATCGGCGCCATGAGCCAACGCGACGCAAACAACGTCTTTTCAAATCCCCGCTCTAATGAATTGGCCATGACTGCCCCCTGTGTGATCTGCGCTTCGCATAAAAGGTCTGACCGACGCTGGCAACGCCCTCAATGCCGCACCGGTCTTGACCGCTGCGCACATAAAAAAACCCGCTGCGCGCTGCAGCGGGTTTTTCCGAAATTCTGTATGTCGGCGAAGATAAAGCGTAGCGCCTTAGTTCTTCGCGTAGAATTCAACCACGAGGTTCGGTTCCATCAGAACCGGATACGGCACATCCGAAAGACCCGGTGCGCGCACGAAAGTCGCGGTCATCTTGCTGTGGTCGGCGTCGAGATAGTCCGGCACGTCGCGCTCAGCAAGCTGAACCGATTCGAGAACGGCCGCCATCTGCTTGGACTTCTCGCGCACTTCGATCACGTCGCCTTCCTTGACACGGTAGGACGGGATGTTGACGCGCTTGCCGTTGACGAGCACATGGCCGTGGTTGACGAACTGACGCGCGGCGAACACGGTCGGCACGAACTTGGCGCGGTAGACAACGGCGTCGAGACGGCGCTCAAGCAGACCGATGAGGTTTTCACCGGTGTCGCCCTTCACACGCTCGGCTTCGCCATAGATGCGGCGGAACTGCTTCTCGGTCAGGTCGCCGTAGTAGCCCTTGAGCTTCTGCTTGGCGCGCAGCTGCAGACCAAAGTCCGAAAGCTTGCCCTTGCGACGCTGGCCGTGCTGGCCGGGGCCGTATTCACGACGGTTGACGGGGGATTTTGCGCGGCCCCAGATGTTTTCACCCATCCGGCGGTCAATTTTATATTTGGCAGTCGTGCGTTTGGTCACGGCTGATCTCCTTCGTTAGAACGAGGCCCGAAGGCCACTATGAAGGGCGTTGTCCTCTTGAGCACCTTGGAAAAGGCTTCCCATGACAGGCATCCCCTTGCGGGGGCCACCAACACCAATGAAGCGCGCTATATAGGGTTTGACTGCGGAGTCAAGCCGCCCACCACGAGAAACCCGACCCACGCCAAGCCCCCCTTGCAAACGCAAGGCCGGGAAACGATAGACCCCCGCTCGCCTGAACGGGGGTCCAACGAGGCGCGAAACGGTTTGGGTCAGGCCGCTTCGTGCTGGAGAATGGCAACTTCGCTGCGGCTCAGATTGCGCCGCGCATAGGGTCCATAGCTATTTAGATCGGCTTCTAGCGCCGGCAACATCGCAAGAAGGCGGGCACGGTCTTTATCCTGAAGCGTCGACAGGGCCGCATTGGCCGGGTGGTAGCTCTCGGTTTCAACGCCATTGGCCCAAAGGATCTGATGCCGTGGCAATAAAAGATGGATATACGTCACCTCACGCAGTTGACTATCCACCACAACGGACGACCCGTTGACGAGATCGCGCGCCGAAACAAGAACTTCGGGCGTGTTGAACAAATCCCGCGCCGCCTCGCCGCGGACCAACATCCGGTGCTCCGGCGACACGATAAGCTCCATGTCCGGCCGCTCAATCCCAAGCGCCCCGGCACGGATACGGATCGGGCGCAAATGCGGCATCGCAAAGAGACGCGCGCCGGTCATACGCCGACTGCCGATCCAACAGACCTCTTCGGCCCCGTTGTCCTTGGTCTGAACCTTGTCCCCCTCGCGCAAATCCTCGATACGGCGCGCACCACCGGGGGTTTGGATCATGGTGCCGGGTGTGAAACAAATCACCCCGCCGGTTGCCGGTCCCATCGGGTTGCTTTCAATCGCGTCAAGCGAGTGATGCACCACCCAAAGCTCGGCCTCGCGCGGCGGAAGCTCATCAAGGAACATCAAGAGCGGTTGTCGCCCCTCGACCTCGATCACGGTCACGGTGTAACTCTGTGCGCCATTGGTCACGACAAACCCGCCCTCAAGAAGCGGATCTTCCACGTCGACCTCATCAAGACGCGATGTATTTTCGATTGCTGCCCCCACAAGCCGCCGCACGATACGTGCGGCACGCTTACGGATGTTCGCCTCACCTTCCGCCTGGTCTAGACGTAATAGCTCGGTCGGGCCGTCCACGCGGACGGGTTCCCCATGCCAGGACCATACCGCGCCCGTTTCGAGCGCCTGCACCGGTGCAGCCCCAACACCGTCTATTTTTGTTTGTGACCAGGAGACGACGAACGTGCCACGAAAGCCCGTCTTCATTGCCTGATAACCTGCCTTTTTTGTTTTTATGGCAAAAAGTTACCAGACGTGATTCGCGATTGGAAGGAATTTTTGACCAGAATGGCAACCTGCGTCAAAAACGCAGGCTGAACTGCAACGCTCCGACAAGTTGACCGCCGCGTTGACCGACGAATTCCTCGCCAAGCCACGTCAGGCCGTAGAACACCATGCTCTCCTCGCCCTGCCAATGCAGGCCGAGGCGCGCCCGCGCCCGATTCTGCGTCAGGGTATATCCGCGTGCTTGCGGCAGATAGGCGCTCTCCCAGACCTTGGCGACATCCGCCCCGACAACCCACGACAGGCCGGGCGCCTTGTTGCGCACGACACGCATCCGATGCCCGGTAACGGGATCGCGGGTCAAAAGCGCGCCCTGCCCGACCGATCCGATCACCAGGTCAAATCCGACGCGGGCGTAGGTCTCGACCCCGCCGCGCACTTCCATAAATGGACGTAGATGAGTCCGTGACGAAAGGCCAAAGTCACGGGCCACTTCGACTGTCGCGCTGGGGTGGAAACTATTGGGTATCTGCGCCCCGAGCGTCAGCGGCGAAGGTTTTTTGATCCCGAGAACATCATGCACCGCACCCTGAAAGTCATCCAGCCCGGTTTGCGGCCCAATCGCGACCAGATCGCCACCAAGACTCACCTCTGCACCGCCACGCGTGGCAAAATGCGTATGCAGCCCAAGCGACAGCGACCCCGCATAGGGCCGGTCGCCCGGTGCCGGTGTGATAAGGTTATCGGGCGAAATCACTTCGCCCTGAAAGCGCAGTTCAAGAATATCCCCCGCCCCCTGCGGCAATGCGCCGGTCCACTGCGGGCCGAAAATACGGCTGCTCATCACCGACCCCGACCGCCAGCGATCTTTGCCATCGCCGATCGTGTCGTTGACAAACAAAACCCCATACCCAAGCCGTTCGCGCCCCGCATGCGCGCTTGTTTCCGCCAAAGGCGCGGTCGCTATGGCAGTCATCAATAGAAAAGAAGCGGCTATCCGGCCTAGCATTGCACATCCTCGTCGCTTTGCCCGTTCGGGCCTCAAATAGAAAAATCTCCGGACACCCAAGCCCAAAGACCACCTGTTAACGTTTTATCGCCAAGCCCGGCATTATTCCGACCAAACCAAGGCATCATTCCGGCAATTGCCCGGTCGCCGTCTCCCGCAGGATTTCTGCAAGAAGACGCAACTGATCGGCCAGCGGGTTGGTCTTGCGCCACACCAGACCAATACTGCGCGACGGGCGCGGCTTGGCCAGATGCGCCACCGACACAGGCGCGGTGCGGGTCTCGAACGGCACCGCCATTTCCGGGATCAAGGTGACCCCAATCCCCGCCCCCACCATCCGCACCAGCGTCGAGAGCGAGCTGCCCTCCATAAGGTCACGCGGCAAGGGCGAGGTCAGGTTGCAAAACGACAACGCCTGATCGCGAAAACAATGCCCCTCCTCCAGCAGCAGCAACCGCATTTCCCGCAGCGTCTTGGAATCCGGCACCGGCTTATCGGCCTCCTCCTCGCTGCGCACAAGCACGAACTCTTCGTCGAACAACGGCATTTCATGCAAGCTCGGCTCGGAAAGCGGCAAGGCGACAACGGCGGCATCAAGACGCCCGTCGCGCAATGCCTGAAGCAATTTTTCCGTGATCGCCTCGCGCGGGCTCAGGGCCAGATCGGGATAGCGCCCGGCCAATTCCGCCGCAAACCCCGGCAACACATAGGGCGCGACGGTCGGAATAAACCCGATGCGCAATTGCCCCGCCATCTTGCCCCGCGAGGCCCGCGCCAGATTCGCAAGATCATCCACCGACCGCAGGATCGCATGGGCGCGCTCGGCAAATTCCTCGCCAAGCCCCGTCAGCCGCACCTGTCGCGGGCCGCGCTCAACCAGCGATGCGCCAAGCGTCTCTTCCAATTCCCGAACCTGAACCGACAACGCCGGTTGCGAAATCGCACAGGCCGCGGCCGCGCGCCCGAAATGGCCATGCCGGGCCAGGGCATCAAAATAGCGGAGCTGTTTCATGGTGATATTCGTCATAACTATTTCTTATCAGACCGATTACAAAATGCAAATTTTCACAATGAATAAACCCTGCTATACCCCCTCCCAAGCGCATGGCCAATCACGGCACACGCATAGCCCAAGCCAACCCGGCGCCTCATCGCGGCGGGCATTGCGCACAGGCACAACACTGACACAACCACAACGCGTTTAGCGATCTAGGGAGAGCGAAAATGGACGGAAATGATATCAACACATCGGGCAAATGCCCTGTCATGCATGGCGGCAATACCGCAACCGGCGGTGATGTGATGGAATGGTGGCCCAGCGCCCTGAACCTCGACATCCTGCATCAGCACGATACCAAATCCGACCCGATGGGCGAGGATTTCAACTATCAGGACGCCGTGAAAACGCTCGACGTTGACGCGCTCAAGGCCGACATGAAGGCGCTCCTGAAAGAGAGCCAGGATTGGTGGCCTGCGGATTGGGGGCACTATGGTGGCCTGATGATCCGCCTCGCGTGGCACTCGGCTGGCTCATATCGTTTGGCCGATGGGCGCGGCGGCGGCGGTGCGGGCAATATCCGCTTTGCCCCCCTCAATAGCTGGCCCGACAACGGCAACCTCGACAAGGCGCGCCGCCTGCTCTGGCCGCTGAAGAAGAAATACGGCAACGCGATCTCCTGGGCCGACCTGATCCTGCTGGCCGGAACAATGTCCTATGAGGATATGGGCCTCAAGACCTTTGGCTTTGCCTTTGGCCGCGAGGATATCTGGCACCCGGAAAAAGATACCTACTGGGGTGCGGAAAAAGAATGGCTCGCCCCCTCCGATGAGCGCTATACCGATGTGGGCAAGCCCGACACGATGGAAAACCCGCTCGCGGCCGTGCAGATGGGCCTCATCTACGTCAACCCTGAGGGCGTCAACGGCAATCCCGATCCGCTCAAGACCGGCGCGCAAGTGCGCGAAACCTTTGCCCGCATGGCGATGGATGACGAGGAAACCGCAGCCCTGACCGCCGGTGGCCACACCGTTGGCAAGGCGCATGGCAACGGCGACGCAGCCCTCCTTGGCGAAGAGCCCGAAGCGGCCCCGATCGAGAATCAGGGCTTTGGCTGGGTCAACCCGAACCTTGACGGCAAGGCGACCAACGCCGTGACCTCGGGCATCGAGGGCGCATGGACAACCCACCCGACCAAATGGGACATGGGCTATTTCGACCTGCTGTTCGGCTATGACTGGGAGCTGACCAAATCGCCCGCCGGTGCAAACCAGTGGCGCCCGATTGACATCAAAGAAGAGGATATGCCGGTCGACGCCACCGACCCGACAAAACGCGTCATGCCGATGATGACCGACGCAGATATGGCGATGAAGGTCGATCCGATCTATCGCGAAATCTGTGAAAAATTTATCGCGGACCCGGCCTATTTCGACGATGTCTTTGCCCGCGCTTGGTTCAAACTGACCCACCGCGACATGGGCCCGAATGCCCGCTATCACGGCCCCGACGCCCCCAAGGAAGATTTGGTCTGGCAAGACCCGGTTCCGGCGGGCAACACCGACTATGACGTTGAGGCCGTCAAGGCCGACATCGCCGCCGCCGGTCTCTCGGGTGCGGACATGATCGCAACCGCATGGGATAGCGCCCGCACCTTCCGCCAGTCTGATTATCGCGGCGGGGCCAACGGCGCGCGTATCCGTCTCGCCCCGCAGAAGGATTGGGAAGGCAACGAGCCAGAGCGCCTCGCCAAGGTGCTTGCCGCGCTCGAACCGATTGCCGCCAAGCATGGCGCAAGCGTGGCCGACGTGATCGTTCTTGCCGGGACCGTGGGTCTTGAGCAGGCGATCAAGGCGGCGGGTTTTGACGTGGCCGTGCCTTTCGCGCCCGGCCGCGGCGATGCGACCGACGACATGACCGACGCCGCGTCCTTTGATGTTCTGGAGCCGCTGGCCGATGGCTATCGCAACTGGGTCAAGAAGGACTATGTCGTCACGCCCGAAGAGCTGATGCTGGACCGCACTCAGCTCTTGGGTCTGACCGCGCCGGAAATGACCTGTCTGATCGGCGGTATGCGTGTCCTTGGCACCAACCACGGCGGCACGGCGCATGGCGTCTTTACCGACACTGTTGGCGCGCTGACCACGGATTTCTTCGTCAACCTGACCGACATGGCCTACAAATGGGTTCCGGTCGAGGGCGGCACCTATGAAATCCGCGACCGCAAAACGGATGCGGTCAAATGGACCGCCACCCGCGTGGACCTCGTGTTCGGGTCGAACTCGATCCTGCGCGCCTATGCCGAGGTCTATGCCCAGGACGACAACAAAGAGAAATTCGTCAAGGATTTCGTTGCCGCCTGGACCAAGGTTATGAACGCAGACCGCTACGACCTCGCCTAAAGGCCGGAGGTGCCCTATCGCCCCCCGCGTTTCTTGATCGAACGCGGGGGGCTTTTTTTGTGTCCAAGCCATATCCGTTTCGATACCCTCCCCTCCTCCTTTGCCCTCCTTTACCCCTCCCTCCCGACGCGATTGGCGGGAAACCGGCCCGAAAACCGGCGCAAAACCCGCACTGTCGCAATACCGACGCAATACCGACGTGATACAGACCCCTGTTTTGCGCCCAAAACGCGGCGCTTCCTGCCAGCCCCAAACCCCACGCTCCGACGGGGTAAACGGGATAGGCTCCCACGCCCTGCCCCCCCAACAAAGCGTTTCACACCCTCGTTGTATCTGCTAGGGATTGCGGTATTCACCCCGCAAGAAAGCACTCACCCCCGAGCGCTAAAGACCGCTACGGCATTCGGATCAGCTACAGGTGAAAGGGCTACGAGATGCGTGACACTCACCAAGAAATTGCGAAAAATTCCTTGCTTCTCAAAAGCATACCGGAATCGCTTCAGAACAAGATCCTCGCGCAAGCCTCCACGCTTGATATCCATCGCGGGGCGACGATCTTCTTGCAGGGCGAACTCTCCAAGTCGATTTACATTGTTTTGGATGGCTGGGTGAAGCTCTACCGCATTACCCCCAACGGCGCCGAAGCCGTCGTCGGCACCTTCACCCGAGGCAATAGCTTTGGCGAGGCCGTCGCTTTCCGCAAAGACACCTACCCCGTATCCGCCGAAGCCGCCACCGACTGCACCGTCCTACGCGTCGACACCGGCAGCGTCCTCAACCTTATCGAGGACGATCCCGCCGTCGCCTTCGCCATCCTTTCAGCCACCTTTGTGCACCTTCATTCCCTTGTGTCCCAGATCGAAGCCCTACAGGCGCGCACCGGCGCGCAGCGCGTCGCGCAATTCCTGCTAGAGCTTTGTCATGAAGGTAAAATCGGCAGACAGAGCGTCACGCTCCCTTACGATAAAGTGCTGATCGCAGGCCGCTTGGGGATGAAACCGGAGAGCCTCAGTCGGGCCTTTGCCAAGCTCAAGAAATCCGGTGTGCGGATCAAGCAAAACCTCGCAGAGATTGACGACATCGAAACGCTTCGCGACTTTGCCGAAGAAGATCCCGCCAATTCATGGAGCAACACATGACCTCAAAACTTGATGCCGCTCTAAAGATGGTGGACGCCGCAAATGCCGCCGATCCGGCACTGGACAATGGCGAACCTGCCGCATTGTTATACGGCAAACGCATGAGCGCCGAGTTGAACCGCCTGTTTCCAAACGCCGATGACGGCCTTCAGATTGCCGCGCGGGGACAACATATCGAACGCTGGACCTTGTCACGCAAAAGCTATCCCGAGGGGCGCACCGGGTATCTTGATTGGCGTCGCGAACAGGGCCGCCGCCACGGCGCGCGGCTCGCGGGCATCATGCGTGACGCCGGGTATAGAGAGGAGGACTGCGACCGCGTCGCCGCGATGCTGCGCAAGGAAGGGATCAAACGCGATCCCAACGTGCAAGCCTTTGAAGATGTGATCTGTTTTGTGTTTCTTAAATGGTATTTCGCACCGTTCTCCGGCACCCAGACACCAGAAGCCCTCGAAAAAATTGTCCAGCGGACCGCACGCAAAATGTCCGAAGAGGGCCGCGCACGCGTGCTTGAGGAGTTTGACCTGCCAGAGCCGTTTGCCGCTGCGTTCAAGGGTTAAGGCGCTGGGGAGACGCCGATCACCGGCGCATGCAAATACCACACGGCAATCCATGCCAGAATGGCAATCCCCAACCGCATGAGCGGTGGTTTCTGAGAGGGTGCCCAGCGCCCTGAGATGAGCGCGGAAAACGGCACAAGCCCGGTGCGACGTGTCATCTGTGCCCAGACGTCCTCGCCCATGTCCCGCCGCCTGCGCGTCTCGACAATCCGCATCCCCAAGCCAGAGAAACCCGCGAAAATCCCGAAAAGGATCACATGCGCCAGATCGCCATTGGCCCAAATATGCGCACCCGACCATAGCAAGAGCGCCCAAAGCAGCGGTTGCCGCGTAATTCCCACGATACCGGGCCGTTCGGGATCATACCCGGTTGAGCGCCCCTCAAAAGCAAACGGATTCGGCGCTGCCGTGCCGAACACGACGAGAAGAATGCTGAAAGGCATCGCAATATTGACCGCCCAACGGGCCGCGATGGTCTGATCCCAGAGCGTCACAGTCGGCGCGCGCCCCGCCGCCCAGATCACCCAGAACAACAGCAAGGTCGAAAAGACACTAAACAAAAGGGTATAGCCCTTGGGGCCAAGCGCCGTCACCAACGTCTGTTTGACGCCAAGTGCGGCCGGGATACGGTGCGAAGCAAGAAAAACCGCCATCGCCATCACGAACTCTAACCATCCCATCGTGTTTGCTCCTTATCCGCCCGCGACGGCCAAGCCCATTGCGAGCATCATGAACAATCCGAGCACTAAGGCAAACCCCCGGCTCCAGCCCGGCGCTTGCGACAGGCCGAGATAAACCCGCAGGATCGTTTGCGCCTTGACCCATGCAAGCACAAGGATGGCCAATGCGACCAACGCACCCGTTTGCCCACTCCAGGCGATCATGGTTGATAGGACCGAGAGGACGATCAAAAGACCCCAGGCTTTGGTTGCGCTCATGGCGATTTACCCCAGCAAATACATGATCGGAAACAAGAGAACCCAAACGAGATCCACCATGTGCCAAAACGCGGTGCCGGTCTCGACATTGCGTGGCGTCGCCTTCCATCCCACAAGGCCCAATATCACGATACCAGCAACGACATGCACGGCATGAAAGCCGGTGAGGAGGTAGTAGAACGTGAAAAACGGATGGGTCTCGAAGGTAATGCCCGCCGCGCTTTTTGCGGCGTATTCCATTCCCTTGATCGTCAGGAAAACAACGCCCAACAGCGAGGCCGCCGCGAGATAGACACGCGTCAGGGCGATCTTTCCGGCCTCTGCCGTGCGCACCGCCAATGCCGCCAGCCAGCCGGACGTCACCAGCACGACGGTATTCAAGCCCGCGCCTGTGCGGTGAAGATGCGATTGCGCCTCCATGAACCCCGCAGGATCAGTCAGGCGAACGCTCAGAAAGGCAATCAATCCGCTACCGAAGACAAGCAATTCGGAGATGATGAGCACCCACATCATCAAATCCCCCGGAAGGGCATAAAAGCCGCTTTCCGGTTCTACTTCACTGACATCACTCATCCGCGGCCTACAATCTCGCTATAAATTCTCGGGAGGGCTTCGACGAGCTTGTCCGGGTCCGGCACCAACGCAAAACCGCCCCGTCCGAAAATGCGCGGGAACCACGCCTTGCCATTGCGATCAACCGTTACGCCGAACACGGCATGGCCTGCCCGTCTGGCCTCTTGGACAGCCATGCGGCTGTCTTCGATACCGTGCCGACCCTCGTAATGGTCAAGGTCATTGGGCTTCCCATCGGTAATGATCAACAGGAGGCGTCGCCGCCGTGCCTGTCGCGACAATTCTGCCGAACTATGCCGGATCGCCGCGCCCAGACGGGTATAAAACCCCGGTTTCAAAGAACCGATCCGCGCCTCGACATCCGATGACATCGGCTCTCCCAGCCCTTTGATCTGTTGCATGTAGACCCGCTGCCTCTTGAGCGACGAGAAGGCATTGATTTCACAATCGTCGCCACAGGCTTCAATGCCCCACGCGAAAGCCGCGAGCGCCTCGCGTTCCACGTCAATGACAGAGCGGCCACCATGACCATGCCCCGGAATGGCCGCCTCGGTTGAGCGCGATACGTCCAGAAGCAGGGAAATGGCGAGATCGCGGGCTTCATTGCGGGTCTGTCGCCAAACCCGGTCAGAGCCTTCGCCGCTGGCCACGAGATCGACTTGCGATCTCACGGCGCGCTCCATGTCGATTTCATCCCCATCAGGATGGCCCAAGGTAGAAATCCGCCCTGGTCGCAAGGCTTCAAAGCGCCGGCGCACCGCGTTGATACGCGCAACCGCGCGGGGGTCGTTGCGGAAGGCCGGTATCTCACCGCTCGCCTCAGCGCGTTTCATCAGCACCCGCGCATGCGCAGGCATATAGCGCCCCGTGCGCACATCCCATTCCGGATAGGTATAGGCATCGGACAGGGTTTCGCGGTCGACATCTTCCGGCGCGAGGTCAAGGTGTAGTTTGAGCTTGGTGGCTGGCGCGCGGCTCATCTGGCCAAGGCCAATCTCGTCCTGATCGTCCGCCGCCTTCTTGGCGTCGTCGTTTTCGTCTTCTTCGATCCGGCGATTGAGGTTGATGAACTCTGCAAAGCTCAGAATTGCCTCGAACTTGTGGAGGATAAAGCTATCGTTGCGCTCAATCTGGTCGGCTTTGCGGCGTTTTGCGCGTTTCTCTGTTCCGCTTTCGCCTTCCTCTGGCGTGCCTTCGGTGGCGCATGTCTCGACAGCGGTTGCCTCCGAACGCCCCATATCGCGCAGGATTGGCCAAAGGGCCACGGGGCGAAACGGACGATACCCGCGCGGGGCCGTGAAGTATTCGACATTTCCGCTGCGGATCGCTTCGAATAGAACCTGAGCCCGGTCGTCGAGCGAGGTCTCATCGCCCAGCATCCGACGGATCACCGCCTCAACCGCGCCCTCCCAAAGAGGAAGCACCGGTTTGGGGCGCATACTAAGGCTCGCGGCGCACAGGTCATGATAAAGATCTTTGAACCCCGGCGCGGCCTCAAGTGCCGCATCGACCATCTGCATAACGTGCCAAAGCGCCTGTAGGTCGGCCTGCAACGGGTCGTCTGGGATCTCGTCTGGGGCTTTGGCCTGTGAGGCAATCGCAACGAGCCACACATAAAGCGCCGCATTCGCTTCGCGCGCCGGGAAAACGGCCAGACTTTCGGGGAGACGAAGCGCAGCACCGTCAAAGCTCGCTCTGGGAACGCTTTCCGCCCATGTGCCGAGCCTACGGCGTAGCGACAAGCGGTGCTGGCTGACCTCGTCTGCGACGGGTTTGATCTCGACGGCGCAATCGCCGCCAAGACCCCGAAATAAGATCGCCAGCCGTCCGCCGACCTCAGAAAGGCCGACCCGGGCTCCGTCGTGAACGTCAGGGGCGTCCAGACGACTGGCATACCGATGCCACAGTTTCCCGATCGTTTCTTCGGGTTCCCACGGTTCGATTTCGATCTCGTGTTCCACGTGCCTCACCCAAAGATCGCGGTTACAAGATCGAGGAGCCCACGTTTCACGTCCCGGTCATCGCTGAGCGGTTCGATCATCGCGACATTGATGGCGCGCTCGACGGGCATTCCCTGCCGGATCAGCGTCGCCGCATAGATCACAAGGCGCGTAGAGACGCCTTCCTCAAGATCCTGCCCTGACAGATCGCGGAGCTTGCCCGCGAGACGCACCAGCGGTGCAACCTGATCCTCGGGCAGACCGGATTCGCGTGCGACCACTGGGATCTCGAAATTCGCTGCCGGAAAGTCAAACTCGACCGACACGAAACGCTGACGTGTCGAGGGTTTGAGGGTCTTGAGAATATTCTGATATCCGGGGTTGTAGGAGGCCACGAGCATGAAGCCATCGCCAGCCTCAAGTTCTTCGCCGGTCCGGTCGATAGGCAGGATGCGGCGATCGTCGGTCAACGGGTGCAGAACAACCGTAACGTCCTTGCGGGCTTCGACGACCTCATCAAGGTAACAGATCGCACCTTCGCGCACTGCGCGGGTCAGCGGGCCGTCAACCCAAACCGTCTCGCCCCCTTTCAGGAGATAGCGCCCGATCAGGTCCGCCGCGGAAAGATCATCATGGCAGGCCACGGTGTAGAGCGGCCGTCCCAGCTTGGCTGCCATGTGGGCGACAAAGCGTGTCTTGCCACACCCTGTCGGCCCCTTGAGCAGGAGCGGAAGTTTGTTTTCATAAGCCGCCTCGAAAACCGAGCATTCGTCGGCTTGGGGCTGGTAGAAGGGGGCGCTATGCGCCGCCCCCTTCGATTGTTCGGTGAAAGAACCATCCATATCCATCACTCCGCCGGGGTGCTCACAGGTTTACCGGGAGCGATGATCTCGCTCTTGCGGCTTGCAAGCATGGCATAGATGAAGAGCACGGCCCCAAGGACAACGGCCACACCAGAGCCAAAGCGCATGACGTAGAAGATCCAGAGTTGATCCTGCACATCCATGAAGTAGTCGCCATTGACGCGCTGGAGATGGGTCTGAACGGTGCCGGCAAAGGTCAGGGTAAAGGTCATGAAGACCATACCGCCCGACATCAGCCAAAACGACGCCATGTTGAGCACCTGGTTATACGGATCACGGCCTTTAAGAACCGGGAACGCGTAGCTGATGATCGCGAGGTTCAGAGCCACATAGGCACCAAAGAAGGCGAGGTGACCGTGCGCGGCGGTGATCTGCGTACCGTGTGTGTAGAAGTTCACACCATGCAGCGTGTGCAGGAAGCCCCAGACGCCCGCGCCAAAGAAGGCAAGCGTTGCGCAACCGAGCGACCACAAGAGCGCGGCCTTGTTCGGGTGATCCCGGCGGCCTTTCCAGACCATGATGAACGCAAAGGCCATCATGCCGAAGAAGGGAACAACTTCCAGCGTCGAGAAGATCGAACCAATCCACTGCCAGTAACCGGGGGTCCCGATCCAGTAATAGTGGTGGCCGGTGCCCAGGATGCCCGAGAACAGCGCTGTCGCGACAATAACATAGAGCCATTTCTCGATGACCTCACGGTCCACACCCGTCAGCTTGAGCATCAGGAAGGCTAGGATCGACGCCATCACCAATTCCCAGGTCGCTTCGACCCAGAGGTGAATCACATACCACCAGTATTGCTTGTCCAGCGCGAGGTTGGACGGGTTGTAGAAGGCAAAGAGGAACAGCAGCGACAGAAGCCAAAGACCCAGGAGAAGGATATTGGTAATCGCGGTTTTCTTGCCTTTCAGCACCGTCATGGAGATGTTGTAGAGGAAGATCAGCGCCGCCACGAGGATACCAACCTTGACCCATTTGGGTTGTTCAAGGAATTCGCGGCCCTCGTTTCCAAGCAGGAAATTCCCGTCAAACAGGTTGAACAAGTAGGTCACCACAACACCGGCCGTTCCCAGAACGAGAATGCCAAGTTGCAGGTAGGCGAGTTTGGTCGAATGGATTTCGCGTTCGGATTCTTCCGGCACGAGGTAGTAAGCGGCCCCGAAGAAACCGAGAAGCAACCACACGACAAGACTGTTGGTGTGCAGCATCCGCGCGATGTTGAACGGCAGAATTTCCGACAGGAAGTTCCCGTCGACATAAATCCACCCCATGATAAGGCCAATGGTCACCTGGACTGCGAAGAGGATCATCGCCACCAGGAAATACGCAAAGGCGATTTTCTGTGTTTGATATTTCATTGTTTGTCTCCTCAACCCGCGTCGTTCGGGGGCCAGTCCTGCGCGCGGATCGTATTGGTCCAAAGCAGGAAGTCCGCCAATTCGCGGTATTCTTCGTCAGTGAGGTTGAAGTTCGGCATCTGGCGGCGGCCTTCAATGCCGGTCGGCATGGCATCCATCCAGCCTTTGAGCATGTCAAATGCGCCTTCAGGATCATCTTCGACCCCCCAGCGTGTCATCACGTTGCCGAGCTCAGGCGCGAAATAGGCGCCTTCCCCAAGAATCGTATGGCAGTTCACACAGGAATGCTTTTCCCAGATGTGTTTCCCCGCTGCGACGCTTTCTGTCAGCGTCGCCTTATCCGTCGAGACGTTGACGATATAGCGGTGTGAGTGGGCGGATAGCCCGATAAATATGAGTATGAAGAACAAAGACCCGCCGTAGAAAATATTGCGGGCCATGCTCTTGGTCATGACTTCGCGCATCGCGTACGTCCTTCCCTTGGCAGTTGATATGTGCTGCTGAACTTGACCTTTCGCTCAGATTCGATCCTTAACGAAAGTCAATTGACCGGGGATTTCGTCACGCTCAGTCCAAACGGTCAGTCCAATCTCTCGACGCGCAGGTCTTGAAAAATTTCAAGCGAGGCCGTTATCTCTTTGCGCTCCATGAGGCAAAACGCCGTGGACAGCCCGTCAGCGAGCACCGCTTGCGGGGCCGAGACCGCCACCGTGCGCCAAAGAGCGCTGCGCCCCTGCGGGTGCATGATATGATCCGCCTTGTCTCTGCCGACGCGCGTGGCCCCCGGAGAGGACGTCGCAAGTGCACGATTTTCAAGCTCCACGGTATCCAGTAAATCACCGCTCGGACCGGCAATGCCCACCCGCCAAGCCGCGCCATCCGCGCCGCGCCCCAGCGCCCGGATCTCGCCCATATCAACGAGCGCATTTTCAAATCCGGCGCGACGCACAAGCGCCGCAACCCGATCTGCGGCATAGCCTTGGGCGATACCGTTGAACGTCAGCGCCATGCCCGGTGCCAACGAAATCCGATCTTGTGAGACCTTAACTCTGTCCCAGCCTGTTCTCTCGCGGGCAGTGGTAACATCGAGACCGTCCGCATGGGCCAGCCAAAGCGCCTGAACCGTCGGATCAAAAACCCCATTGGTCGCCTTGTGAAGGCGATCCGCCCAGCGAAACAGCTCAAGAACCCTTGAACTTGGGTGCATAAGAAGGCCGGTCTCATTCAAACGACCTAAATCTGACGCCTGATAGAGCGAAAAATGCGCTTCGATACGGCCAACTTCGCGTGCAACGTCTTTCCAGAGGCGGCGTATATCGGCCCGGCTGGCCCCGACGACATCAAGGCGCAAATCCGCCCCCAATGCCCGCCCGCGCCAACGTTGAACCGCGCCCTGGGCAAAGGCTTTGCTGGCTATGCCACAGGCCGATAGCGCAAGAAAATGCCGCCGCGAAAGAGACATGCCACCTCCTTAGGCCCTGCTGACACGCGGTCCAAGCAGAACCGGCAGAAAGGCCATGCAGAATAGGGCAAAGGCCGTAATCCAAAGCCCGCCGGAAATGAGAACACCCGCGTAATAATACTCGGGCAAGGCAGACGCGACAAAGCGTGCCAGCGCCGCCAGCGGAATCAGGGTATAGGCCAAAACGACTTCGCCCTGCACGACCAACGCGCGCCCCGTATGACCGAGCGATGCGCGGGTCATGATCGACAATGTCATGCCACCCACACCGCCGATGGCAAGGACATGCAACGCGGCGACCTCAGACCCGAACCCGAGCGTCGCAAGCCCCAGAAGAACCATGCCAAAGGCATTCATGAAATAGGACAGATGCAAGGTCCACAGGATCGGTTGCCCGAGTGTCCAGCGCCCGCGCCAACCCGTCAAACGCGCAATGCCAAAACCACCCGCCAACAGAAGCGGCACGGCCCATACCGCATCTGGCAGTCCAAGCAAAATGCCCACCGGCGCCAGAAGCGCCGCCAGCACCGCAGGCCGTGCCAGCCACTCGGGATCTTTCGGCAAACCCGTCTCTTGACCCGTGCGGAGAATGGCGTTGCGCGTAAACGCGGGTGTCACGCGCCCGCCAAGGATCAGGATCAATCCCGACACCGCCACCAATCCGGCCCGCAGCCCATACCAGACCCCGTTATCAAGCACACCCGCCCACTCTAGATGGACGAGGACGTTCCCGGCCCAGTAGATCATAATGACGGCAAACAGAACCAACTGCTGCGGTTTTGGACGTTTGAGCAGCATTTGGAGGATGCGGGCCGCAAGCACCGGCAGGAAAACCAAATCGCACAGCGCCACCACAAGCACCGGCAACGACCCCGACCACAATATTGCAAGCCGACCCGCGACCCAAAGCGCAGACAAGGCTGCAAAGAAAGGCACGGAGCCAAGCTTTGTGCCCGTCCAGTTCGGCGCGGCGGTCAGCAGGAACCCCGCCACAACCGCAGAGCCATAGCCAAAGACCATTTCATGCGCATGCCACAGATGCGGGGGCATATAGAACGGCATATCGCTCACCATCCCGCCCGCCGCATGAATGGCGAGCCACCCTTCCCAGACGATCATGCCGAGAACCGCAAATAGCCCTGCAGCAAGAAAGAAAATGCGAAATCCGGCAGAGAAAAGACGGGTGGCGACAATCATATTGAACTCCTGCAACAGTCGGCTACGCCACGAGGGCGCAAATCCAAACGTCACCGACTTTGGCGTTTCACTCCTTAACGAAAGTCAAAAGCAGACCAACTGAATTTGTAAACATTATCACTAGGCTTTGCTGCGCGCGCGCCGTTTCAGGATCGGACATTGCGTATCGTCGTTCATGATGACCTGACAACGGAGGCAAAGAACGCATTCGTTTGGATTGATTCGCCCTACCGAATCTATAGCCCCAACCGTGCATTTGGTTTCACACATCCGACATTCGCGACCACATTGTGGGCGCCGATGAAGCCAGTCAAAAATCTTGAACTTTGACGGTATCGCAAGACCTGCCCCAAGCGGGCAAAAATAGCGGCAGTAGAAGCGTTCGATAAACAGACCCGCGACCAGCAGCGCCACCACGAATAGCACAAACGGCCAGGCCCGTATCATCCGCATAGAAATGGCGGTCTTGAACGGTTCGACCTCGGCAAGAACGAGCGCATCATGCATTGAGTAAAACGACAATGCGACGATCCCAACGAAGGCCGTATATTTGAGAATCCACATGCGCTCATGCAGGGCCGGAGGCACGGCGACCTGTTTGATCCCAAGCCGCACGGCAAGATCATTGAGAAGTTCTTGCAAGGCTCCGAACGGGCATAGCCAACCGCAATAAATCCCCCTGCCCCAAAACAGGACACCAAGGGCAACAAAGCCCCAAAGAAGGAAGATGACAGGTTCTATGAGAAAGGTTTCCCACCGAAATCCGTTTAGAAGCGAATGCAGAAAGGCCACGACCTGAACCACGCTTAATTGGCCATTCAGACCCCAGCCAAGAACGACGAGCGTGAAGGACAAAAACCCGATACGCCCGTAGCGCCAAAGGCGTGGGCGCCGCACAATCCATTCTTGTGCCAACATCACGAGACCAAGAACCGCCAGCATTGTGCCGACAATGGCGATTTCAAGATGGCTATCGCGCCACGACGAGACCCAAAGCGGCTCTGGCTCGGCGGGAGGCTCATTTCTAAAGGTCACCGGAAGAGCGTATTCGGTTTCTAATACAAGCGACACCTCCCCGCCCTCCAAGGCAGGGCGCGTGGCGCGCACCGAAATCTGCATCGGCTCAAGCGGATCAATCGTCTTGGGCAAACGGAAAAGGCTTATTTCCTTGACCTGTGGCGCGCCTTCGATACGCAGGCGTTTGACCATAGTGTAGGTTTCGACCTCAGGGTTCAGGCGAACCTCGCCCTGCGCGATTGTCAGCCGGTCAAACACACCGCTGCGCCGCCAAGCAGTGCCGCGATGCGAATAAAGACCCGACGAAATCACAACAAGCGCCGTCTCCCCCGGCCCCAGGCTTCCAACCGCGCCTGTGAACACCTGTTGGCCGAGCAGGTTTTGGCCAACGCTCGGCGGATCAACAAGCCCGGCCCACAAATGCAGAAAGTCCCCCTCTCCGGGCTGGACCGGCACTTTGGCACCGGCCAGAGCGCCCGACGCTTCGGTCATTGTGACACGGGCAGAGGCCAGCGCGCCCGCTTCGATCAAACCCGGCCAATCCATCTCATCATACGAGAGCCGATCAATCCCCGCGCTATTGGCAATCAAGCCCCGCCCCGCCGCAAGCGTACGGGCCGTGCGCAGGATACCGTCACGAATGACCCCGGTGGACACCGTGGCCCGGCTAATCACATCGGGTAGATCCTTTTGACTGTCCTCAAACGACTGGCGCAAATCATGCTGGCTGAAACTCGATACATAGGACGAGATATCCTCGTCCGAAATTCCAAGGGTCAGCACAGGTTCATTGTGCTGCACCAGAATTGCACCGGCGATCTTGGCCTCGGGGGACACGGCAACAAGAACGTCGAGGGGGCGTCCCGAGTATCCAACTGATTCTGCGATCTCCCAAGTAGAGCCGATAAAGCCCAAGACCCCCTCCGAATCTCGGATCGTCCAGCCGGGAACCCCGTCCTCGACGCGCGTGATGGAAAAAGGGTCTGCAATATTTAGTAGGGCGCTGACCTGCGCCCTTGAAGGCGCTGTGGCTGCCTTATCCTCTGTCGCCGCTTGCGGCGACACTGCGGAAAGTCCTGTAAAGCAGAGGGAAAGCGCCACAAAGGCAAGAAATCTAAAGGGCCGCATACCGCGCTCCGTTTGGACGATTCGAGGAAAGCCGAGGATCACACGGCATTGGATCGACCCTGCGTAAACATTCCTTTGACCACCTTAACAAAAGTCAAGGTCCATCACGGCTACGTGATCCAAGCTTGGGCATGCCTCACCAGCGGAACGGAGAAACCCAATGACAATCCGAAAAACTCCAGCCAGACGAGCGCTTCTTTCGAGCGCCGCTATGGCTATGGCTCTGCTTGCCTCGCCAATCGCGGCCGAGAACAAGCCTGCCGACCATGCTGACGGTCCTGCCGCAGCATATGAACCGTCGATGACCACACTTGCGCAAATCGCGGTTGAAATCCCGGGCCGGAAAGAAGGCGACCCGGTCATGACCCAGGAAGAATTCCAGACGGGCACCAAAATCTATTTTGAGCGCTGCGCTGGCTGCCACGGTGTGCTTCGCAAAGGCGCAACCGGCAAGCCTCTGACCACGGACATCACCCGTGAAAACGGCTACGACTACCTGCATAGCTTCATCACCTACGGCTCACCCGCCGGTATGCCCAACTGGGGCACCTCCGGGGACATGACCGACGACCAGATCGACCTGATGGCGCGCTACCTCCTGCTTGAGCCGCCCCAGCCGCCGGAATACGGCATGGCCGAGATGCGCGAGAGCTGGAAAGTGATGATCGCGCCTGAAGACCGTCCGACCGAGAAGATGAACGACATCGACATCGACAACCTGATGTCCGTGACGCTTCGTGACTCTGGTCAGATCGCCCTGATCGACGGTGGCAACTACAAGATCCACTCGATCATCGAAACTGGCTACGCTGTGCACATCAGCCGGATTTCGGCATCGGGCCGCTATCTCTTCGTGATCGGCCGTGACGCTCGCGTCAACATGATCGACCTCTGGATGGAAGAACCCGCAACCGTCGCCGAGATCAAAGTCGGCATGGAAGCACGCTCCGTCGAGACTTCGAAAATGAAGG
This sequence comes from Pseudopelagicola sp., assembly GCA_026195905.1. Lineage (GTDB taxonomy): Bacteria > Pseudomonadota > Alphaproteobacteria > Rhodobacterales > Rhodobacteraceae > Shimia. Next base: position 30,372 of record JAPHRE010000011.1, read on the forward strand.
GTTGGGAAGACAAGTATGCAATTGCCGGTGCCTATTGGCCGCCGCAATACGTCATCATGGACGGCGACACACTGGAGCCGCTCAAGATCAAGTCGACCCGTGGCATGATCTACGACGAGCAGAGCTACCACCCGGAACCGCGCGTTGCCGCGATCCTGGCGAGCCACTATCGCCCGGAATTTATTGTCAACGTCAAGGAAACCGGCAAGATTCTTCTGGTCGATTATACCGACCTCAAGAACCTCAAAACCACAGAGATCGAAGCCGAACGCTTCCTGCATGATGGCGGTCTTGACTCGACCCACCGCTACTTCATCACGGCGGCCAACGCTCGCAACAAGTTGGTTGTGATCGACACCAAAGAAGGCAAGCTTGCGGCCATCACGGATACGGGCGGCGCAACTCCGCACCCGGGCCGCGGCGCGAACTTTGTGCACCCCGACCACGGGCCAGTTTGGGCAACGTCGCACCTTGGTGACGACTCGGTCGCTCTGATCGGGACCGACCCAGAAGGCCGGGCCGACAAAGCATGGCAGATCGTCGAGAGCTTCTATGCCCTCGGTGGCGGGTCGCTCTTCATCAAGACCCACCCTGTCTCGGACAACCTTTATGTTGATGCAACACTCAACCCCGACGCAGAGATTTCGGCCTCCGTTGCCGTGTTCAAAATCTCCGACATGAAGGCCGGTGTTGAGCCCGAATATACCACCCTGCCAATTGGCGAGTGGGCCGGGATTTCAGAAGGTCAGCCGCGCGTCGTCCAGCCTGAATTCAACAAGGATGGCACCGAAGTGTGGTTCTCGGTCTGGAACGCCAAAGACAAGGTTTCGGCCATTGTCGTTGTCGACGACAAGACACTTGAGCTGAAGGAAGTGATCAAGGACGAGCGCCTGATTACTCCGACCGGCAAATTCAACGTCTACAACACTCGTGGCGACGTTTACTAACGCCACCTCGCGGGAAGGGGGCCTCCCTTCCCGCACCCTCCTCCCTCTCTGAGATAGCCAACGAAAGCCAAAGCCATGAAAGATCTCACCAAGGGCAAAGTCTTCCTCATCGGCGCGGGTCCGGGCGATCCCGATCTGCTGACCGTCAAAGCGGTCAAAGCACTCAATACCGCCGATGTGGTGGTCTATGATCGCCTTGTGTCGCCTGAAATCATGGCCCTCGTGCCCAAAGGCACCCGCCTGATTGATGTCGGCAAACAACCCAAATGCCACAAGGTTCCACAGGAAGGCATCAATGCCCTCCTCGTAAGCCTCGCGGCCAAGGGGCACTGTGTTGCACGGCTCAAAGGAGGCGATCCGCTGATCTTTGGTCGCGGAAGCGAAGAGGCCGAAGAGCTGCGGCTTGCTGGCATTTCCTATGAATACGTCCCCGGCATTACATCCGCCCAAGGCGCCGCCACCTCAACAGGTGTCCCGCTGACCCATCGCGGTCTTGCGACAGGTGTGCGCTATGTCACCGGGCACCGCGCCAAAGATGCCACCCTCGATCTCGACTGGGCATCGCTGGCATCCGAAGACACAACCCTTGTCGTCTATATGGGTGCGATGAATATCCCGGAAATCTCGGCCAAGCTGCGCCAACATGGGCTGCCCGATACCCTGCCGGTTATGGCGATTGCCTCTGCTACGACCCCGCGTGAAAAGCGGCTTGTCTCGACCCTCGACATGATCGAACAGGACGTCGCAAAAGCTGATCTCAAAGCGCCGGTTCTTTTCGTGATCGGGCATGTTGTCTCTCTCTATGGCGAGAACGCTGCGGCGATTCCGGTGCATGATATGGTTGCCGCCTATGCCTGATCTGCGTGCACGTCTGGTCGGCGGCTTCATCTCCCTGATCGCATTGGGATCCGGTGCCTTTGCAGAAGGTATCCCCGAAGCACGCACGGCCGAACTTGAACATATGCTGATACAGGATTGCGGCTCCTGTCATGGGTTGACGATGAAAGGCGGGCTGGGAAGCCCCCTGACACCGGACGCTCTCGACGGGGCCGATGCCGACACTTTGGCCTATATCATCCTCGAAGGCGTGCCCGGCACGGCCATGCCTTCTTGGCGTCCACTTCTCAGCGAAAGCGAAGCCCTATGGATTGCCCAATATCTACTCAAGTCGGAGCACCAAGAATGAAACGCCTCCTCGCCGCCACCGCCATCGCCCTCCTGCCGTTTGCCGCACAGGCCCAAGACCCATGCTGCGCGACCGGCGATCTTGGCCTCGTGATTGAGCGGGCGACTGGCTCTCTTTTGCTTCTTGATCGTTCAGAGCATGCCGCCTTGGCACAGATTTCCGGCCTTGGGGATTTGTCCCACGCGTCAATGACCTATAGCCCGGACGAACGGTTTGCCTATGTCTTTGGCCGCGATGGCGGACTCTCCAAGGTTGACCTCTTGAAACGCGAGGTCGTCGTCAGGACGATACAGGCCGGCAATTCGATTGGTGGCGCAATCTCTGATGATGGCGAACTCGTCGCCGTCTCGAATTATACCCCCGGCGGCGTCAAAGTCTTCGATGCAGACACGCTTGACCTCATCGCCGACGTCCCCGCTGATGGCAAAACCATTGGCCTTGCGGACCTTCCGGGGCGTCGTTTTATCTGGACCGTCTGGGATTCCGGCGAAGCCTTTCTTGGCGATTTTTCCTCGGATAGCCCTGTGATCACCAATCTCGGGGATGTCGGCAAAAATCCCTATGACGCCGTGGTGACAGGTGATGGGCATACCTATCTGATCGGTCTTTTTGGCGAAAAGGGCGTGACAGCCATCGACCTCTGGGATGACACCCCGACACCGCGCAAATTCCTCAAGGATTATGGCAAGATCGAAGACGATATGCCGGTATACAAGATGCCCCACCTACAGGGCTGGGCGTTTACCGAAGGGCAGTTCGTTCTCCCCGCCGTAGGTCGTCATGAACTGCTCTGGGTGGATCGCGAGACCCTCGAAGAAAAAGCGCGCACCCCCGTGCATGGCCAGCCGGTATTCATCATTTCACAACCCGCCTCGCCCTATGTCTGGGTAAACTACGCCACGCCGCGCAATGGTGTTGTGCAGGTTGTCGACAGCCGCACCCACGAAGTCGTCAAGACGCTTGAGCCGGGCAAGGCGATTTTGCATATGGAATTTGCCCCCCGTGGCGCCGAGGCATGGGTCTCGTCGCGCGATGACAACAAGATCATCGTCTATGATACCCACACTTTCGAGATCAAAGCCGAAATCGACGCACAATCTCCGTCCGGGATTTTCTTCACTGCGCGCGCGCACCAGCCGGGCCTCTGAAACATGATTTCCCGCCTTGATCCTCTTGACCAAAAACTGCTCGACGATTTCCAGCGAGACTTCCCGCTTGTCGAAAGGCCTTTCGCAAAAATGGCCGAAGAGACCGGTGTTGATGAGGAGACTATCTTAGACCGGCTAAAGCAACTTAAGGAAACGGGGCGCATCTCGCGCGTTGGTGCCACGGTGCGCCCCAATACCGCCGGGGTCTCGACGCTTGCCGCAATGGCCGTGCCGAGAGAACGTATCGAAACTGTGGCGGCACAGGTGGGTGCCGAACCGGGCGTCAACCATTCCTACCTGCGTGAAGATGAAATGAACCTCTGGTTCGTCGCCACCGCCCCCGACAATGAGACCCTCGAAGCCAGTCTTGAGCGCATTCGCGCGACGACGGGATTGCTTGTTCTGGACCTGCGCCTCGTGCGCCCGTTCAATATTGACCTCGGTTTTTCGCTAAAGGGTCAGCATAAATCCCTCATGACGCGCGACGCGCCGGACCTGACGATCCTGCAAGAAAGTGACCGTCCTATTCTGCACGCCTTGAGTCAGGGTCTTAAGCTCGACCCGCGCCCATTTGCGCAGCTTGGCAATGACCTGGGCCAAAGCGAGGCCGACCTTATCGCCCGCATCAAGACACTGGCGAAAGCTGGAATCCTGACCCGTATCGGCGTTATTGTGCGTCATCGCTCCGTCGGCTGGACCTCGAATGCTATGGTCGTTTGGGACATCCCCGAAGACCGTATTTCCGAGGCCGGAACCGCCCTCGCGCAACATCCGGGTATCACACTTTGCTATCAACGCCTGATTGTTCCCGGCCTTTGGCCCTACCGCCTCTACTCGATGATCCACGCACGGGATCGCGCCGAAGCCGAAACCATTCTGGATGGCGCACGCGCTCTACCGCCCTTGCGTAGCATCTCGCACAAGGCGCTCTATTCCCTGCGGTGTTTCAAGCAAACCGGTGCCACATTGGCCCGCACCGACGGAAAGGCAGCCTGACCCATGCGTCGAACTCCCCTCCCCCAAGACGCAATCGACGACATCGACCGCAAGATTCTAAATGCGCTTCAGGATGGTTTTCCGCTAAGCGTGCGCCCCTTCGAGGACGCAGCCAAGCCTTTGGGAATTACCGAAACTGATTTGATTGAGCGTATTTCACGCCTACGCGAGATCGGCGCAATTACCCGTTTTGGCCCCTTCATGGATGCGGCGGCTATGGGCGGCGCGTTCTGTCTCTGCGCCATAGAGGTGCCGTGCGAACGTTTCGAAGAAGTCATGACTTTAGTCAATGCTTTCCCCGAGGTGGCGCATAATTATGAACGTGTCCACAAGCTCAATATGTGGTTCGTCCTAGCGTGCGATCGAACCGAAGACATTGCGAAAACTGCGGATCGGATCGAGGCAAAAACGGGACTGACCGTGCTGCGCTTTCCGAAACTCAAAGAATTTTACATTGGTTTCAAGGTCTCGGCATGAGTATCGACCAGACAGATCGGCGCATCCTGACCGCCACAGAAGGCGGCCTTCCTTTGTCTCCGACCCCTTACGCAGAAGTCGCAGGATGGCTAGACCTTGATGAGGTCGACGTGATTGCACGCCTGCAACGCATGCAGGAAAGCGGTGTCATTCGCCGCATCGCGATTGCCCCAAACCACTATGCGCTTGGTATGGTGGCCAATGGTATGAGCGTCTGGGACGTGGACGATACCGTGTCTGAAACACTTGGCGCACAAGTCGGGGCACTGGATTTCGTAAGCCATTGCTACCTGCGCCCACGGGCCTTGCCCGACTGGCCCTATAACCTATTTGCCATGATCCACGGACCAGACCGGGAAACGGTCGAGGCTCACCGCGACGAGATCAAAACGCTGCTCGGTGCGGCATGTCGACAAAGCGACATCCTCTATTCGACACGCATTCTTAAAAAGACAGGAATGCGGCTCAGGAAAGGAGCACAATAATGTTTCGTTTGACCCAATATATGCATGAACTGGCCAAGCCCACCCCGGTGCGCCGGCGTGGCGCTGCTGGGGACGTGAAACCTGTGGTGATCTGGAACCTGACCCGGCGCTGCAACCTACGTTGCCGCCATTGCTATACCTCCTCCGCCGATGTCACCTTTCCTGGCGAACTCAACCGCGAACAGGCGCTCTCGGTTGTGGATGATCTGCATGCCTTCAATATTCCGGCCCTGATCCTGTCCGGTGGCGAACCGCTTTCAAGTCCGTTTTTCTTTGACGTTGCTGAACGCGCAAAAACGCTCGGGTTTCGCCACCTGGCCCTTTCGACGAACGGAACCAAGATCGTCGGAGATACCGCGCGGCGTGTGGCCGACCTTGGCTTTGATTATGTCGGCATATCCCTCGACGGTATCGGCGATATGAACGACTGGTTCCGTGGCAAGGATGGCGCATTTGACGAGGCGCTTGCAGGCGTGCGCGAAGCCAAAAAGCGCGGCATCAAGGTTGGCTTGCGGTTTACCATCACCGAAGACAACGCCCACATGCTTGAGGACATGCTTGACCTCTGCGATAGCGAAGGCGTGGACAAATTCTACCTGTCGCACCTCGTTTATGCGGGGCGCGGCGACAAACACCGCGGGGACGATACCGAACGGGCGCGCACGCGCCATGCTATGGACGTCTTGATTGCCCGCGCATGGCACGCCGTGACCGAGGATCACCCGCTTGAGATCGTCACAGGCAACAACGATGCCGACGCCGTCTATTTCATGAAATGGGTGCGCCGTAATTTCGATGCGGATCGCGCCGCCCATGTTGAGGAACACCTGAAGGCTTGGGGCGGCAACTCTTCCGGCCTTGGCGTGGCGAATATCGCCCCCCTCGGCACCGTGCACCCCGATACCTATTGGTCCGATTACACCGTCGGCAATGTCAAAACCCGCGCGTTCTCTGATATCTGGACCGGCGATGACAAGATGCTGGCCACTTTGCGCCAGCGCCCACGCCCCCTCAAAGGGCGCTGCGGTGCCTGTGCCTTCAAAGAGGTTTGCGGCGGCAATACCCGTATTCGCGCCCTGCAAATCACGGGCGATCCTTGGGCCGAAGATCCCGCCTGCTATCTCTCCAACGCCGAGATCGGTATCGACGATGCCGACCGCCTGAATGTCACTCCGTTCCGAGGCAAAAGCCGTGACCCAGAGCATGTTTTCTTCTAATCCAGCCCGCGCCCTGATCCTTGCTCTCGCGCTTCCGGTCACGCCCCTCGTCGCGGGGCCGGATGGGGCGGAAATCTACCGCGATCAATGTGCCTCCTGCCATGCCGAAACCCGTCTGGGCGGCACAGGTCCGGCGCTCATTCCCGAGGCTCTCACCCGCCTGCGGGGGGCAAAACTCACCGACATCATCGCATATGGCCGCGTCGCGACCCAGATGCCCGCCTTCGAGCATACGCTCTCGCAAGACGAGATCGCCGCCGTCGCCGCCTATATTGCGATGCCGTTGGAAGCCTCTCCGATCTGGACGACCGCAGACATCGACTCCACCCGCGAGATGAACGACGACTATGCTGCGGCCACCGCCCCGGTCTTTGACGCCGACCCGATGAACATTACGCTCGTTGTCGAAACCGGCGACCACCATGTCAGCGTGCTTGATGGCGATACCTTCGATGTGCTCGACCGGTTCCCGACTCCCTTTGCCGTGCATGGGGGGCCGAAATTTAGTCCCGACGGGCGCTATGTCTTCGTCATGTCGCGCGATGGCTGGGTGCAGAAATATGATATCTGGTCCCTGCAGGAAGTCGGGCGCATCCGCGCCGGCATCAATAGCCGCAACATCGCGATGAGCGCGGATGGCAAATGGCTTGCCGTGGCGAACTACCTTCCCCACACCGTCACCATCCTGTCGACCACCGACCTTACCGTCGCTCAGGTCCGCACCGTCACGGACCATGACGGCAACGAAAGCCGCGTATCTGCGGTCTATCAGGCTCCACAACGCCAGAGTTTTGTGCTGGCCCTGAAGGACGCCCCGGAAATTTGGGAAATCGCCACGACCGAGGATGGCGGCCCTTTTTATGACGGGTTCGTGCATAGCCATCAGGCGGACATGAAAGAATCTCTTGGCGCCGAGGAAGGTCTCTTTGCGCGCCGCCGGATCAAGGTCACCGAGCCACTCGACGACTTTTTCTTCACACCCGACTATCGCAACCTCATCGGCGCAAGCCGCACCGGCGACAAAGGGGTCGTGGTCAATCTTGATGTGGGGCGCGAAATCGCTGAACTTCCCCTGCCGGGGATGCCGCATCTTGGCTCGGGCATTAGTTGGAACAGCAATGGGCGCGACGTGATGGCAACGCCGCACCTACGCGAAGGTCGCCTCAGCGTGATCGACACGGCGGAATGGACCCTCGTCAAGACGATTGATACCGACGGTCCCGGCTTTTTCCTGCGCAGCCACGAGAATACGCCCTACGTCTGGGCCGATGTGTTCTTTGGTCCAAACCGCGACAAAATGCACATAATTGACAAGAACAGCCTCGAAATCGTGCGCACGCTTGATCCTGCGCCGGGCAAGACCGTAGCCCATATCGAATTCACCCGTGACGGGCGCTATGCGCTTGTGTCAATCTGGGAGGACGATGGGGCCGTAATCGTCTACGATGCAGAAACGCTTGAGGAGGTGCGCCGCCTACCGATGCGCAAACCCTCTGGTAAATATAACGTCTGGAACAAGATCACCTTCTCTGATGGCACAAGTCACTAATCCCTCCGTCCTCATCGTCACACATGGAAGCCCGTCCGAACCAGACGTGCAGGAAGCCGCGCTTGCAACCCTTGCCTCGCATA
>JAPHRE010000036.1 GCA_026195905.1 Pseudopelagicola sp.
ATGCCGAGGGCGACGGCGATGATGGGGGTGCCGACCTTTTATACCCGCCTGCTTGATGATCCGCGCCTGACGAAGGAGCGGGCCGCAAACATGCGTCTATTCATTTCCGGGTCTGCGCCGCTTCTCGTCGATACGCATGAGAAATGGGAGGCGCGCACGGGGCACCGGATTCTTGAGCGTTACGGTATGACAGAGACGAATATGAGCACCTCGAACCCTTACGAGGGCGAGCGCCGCGCCGGGACGGTGGGGTTTCCCTTGCCCGGTGTTGAGGCGCGGATTCGCAAGGAGGGGGAGGTTGTTCCCACCGGCGAAATCGGGGGTCTTGAGGTACGCGGCGATAACGTGTTTCAGGGCTATTGGCAGATGCCCGAAAAGACGGCGGAAGAGCTTTTGCCGGATGGGTGGTTTATCACCGGCGATCTCGCGAAGTTTGATGCGGATGGCTATGTAACCATTGTCGGGCGATCCAAGGATTTGGTTATTACCGGCGGGTTCAATGTCTATCCCAAGGAGATCGAATCCCTGATTGATGATCTTGATGGTGTGCTTGAAAGCGCCGTCATTGGCGTGCCGCATCCCGATTTTGGTGAGGCGGTTGTTGCCGTGGTGGTGCCAGAGGGCGAGGGCACGTCCGAGGCGGCAATCATGGGCGCGCTGGGCGATAAGATCGCCAAGTTCAAACAGCCCAAGAAAGTTATCCTTCTGCCAGAACTGCCGCGCAACACGATGGGCAAAGTGCAGAAAAAGACGCTTCGTGAGGACTATGCGGGGGTGTTTGCCTGACTTTCAGTCAGCGCCTGCGGCGCGAGTATTTTTGCCAAGATGAAGAGCCGGGTTGCGCGAATGCGGGGCCGGTGGAACAGTGAGGCATGGGTTTGGGGAGGAAAGCCATGTCTGATGCACCGGTGTTTGAGATTGATCCAGAGGCGTTTTGGCAAGACCCCTATCCGATGCTTGCGCGGATGCGGTCCGAGGCGCCGATTGCCTATGTGCCGCAATTGGGCGCAACGCTTTTGACCAAGCGGGATACGATTTTCGAGAATGAAAAGCGAACCGAGGTGTTTTCCTCGGATCAGCCGGAGGGCCTTATGACGGTTCTCATGGGGCAAAACATGATGCGCAAGGACGGGGCCGAGCATATGGCCGAGCGCAAGGCGATTTTTCCGACCGTATCGCCCAAGACGGTGCGCGATGTGTGGAAGGCGCAGTTCGAGGCGCGCACGGCGGAGATTTTGGGCCGGGTCGGGCCGCAGGGGCGCGCGGATATGGTTGCCGATATTGCGCGGCCGATTTCTGGCGAGGCGCTTAAGGCGATCACCGGCCTCACCAACATGACATGGCAGGAGATGGATCGGGTCAGTCAGGGGATGATTGACGGCTGTGCCAATTATGCGGGGGATGCGCAGGTCGAGGCCCATTGTCACGATTGCACCGCTTCTATTGACCGTCATATCGACGCGCGGATGCCGGAGCTTGCGGCGGCGCCGGACCAGTCTCTTTTGTCGGTGCAGATGCAGGCGGGGCTATCGAAGGACACGATCCGGGCCAATGTGAAGCTGGCCATCTCGGGCGGGCAGAATGAGCCGCGGGATGCGATTGCCGGGGCGGTCTGGGCGATGTTGCAGCACCCGGAGCAGTTGGGGATGGTGCGGGCCGGGGAGGCAAGCTGGCTTCAGGCGTTCGAGGAATATGCGCGGTGGGTTTCTCCCATCGGCATGTCTCCCCGCCGTATCGCGCAGCGGGCCGAGGTCGACGGGATCACCTTTGAGCCGGAGGATCGGGTTTTCCTCATGTTCGGGTCGGGGAACCGCGATGAGGACGTGTTCGCGCGTGCGGAGGTGTTTGACATCACGCGCGATCTCTCGGCGTCGATCAGTTTCGGGGCGGGGCCGCATTTCTGTGCCGGGGCCTGGGCGTCGAAATGTTTGATCGCAGAGGTGGCCTTGCCGATGATTTTTGACCGTCTTGGGGGGCTGCGCCTTGAGGGCGAGACGCGGTTTGGCGGATGGGCGTTTCGCGGTCCGTTAACCATGCCGGTGGCGTGGGATCAGGTCAGGTAAAAGAGCAGCGCCGAGAGGGTCACAAAGGCGACCGAGGTCGCCATGAGCATGGCGATGGAGGCGATGCCCTGAAGCCCGTGTTCTTGGGCAAAGACGGTATAGAGGCCGAACATCGGGATCGCGGCGGAGAGGATCACGGCGGCAAAGAGGTCGGGCGAGAGCGTTGTGAGGCCAAGGCTTGTCAGAGAGACGGCGGCGAGGGCGACCATCGCCGGGTGCAGGATCAGCTTGGCCGAGGCGATCTGGGTCGCGAGGCGCCAGTTGCCCTTGAGGGGCAGGCCAACAAGCGCGCCGCCGATCACGATCAGCGACAGGGCCGAAGCAGAGGCGGCGAGCATCTGAAACAGGCGGTTTAGCGGGTCCGGGATCGGGACGGAGAGGACCGAGGCGGCAAGGCCAAGCAGCAATCCGATGACCATCGGGCGTTTGAGGACGCCAAGCAGGATCGCGGCGATGCGGCGGGTCAGGGAGAGACCCGCGCCGCCTTGTGCCATGTCGAGCAGGATCAGGCAGATCGGGATCAAGAGCACGTTTTCCACCAGCATATTGAGCGCGAGGATCACAGCGGCATGGTCGGGAAACACAAGGAGCATCAGCGGAAAGCCGATAAACCCCGAATTGGGGCAGGTTGAACCCATGACGGCGATGGCGCGGCGGCCCTTGTCCGGCGCGGTGGCCGAGAACCAGAGAAAGGCGATTGCGATGGTGCCAAGCCCGCCAAGCGCGAAGGCGAGCATATAGCCGGGGTTGAGAACTTCGGCGAAATCGCGACTCGCCACGGCGTGAAAGAGGAGCGCCGGGAGGGCGATATCCATCACGTATTTGCCCAGAACCTTGAGGTCGGCCGGTTTGAACCAGCCGCGCCGCACGGTCAGATAGCCGATGGCAATGGCGGCGTAGATCGGGAAGGTGATGGAGAGGATCGCGCCCAAGGCCTAGCCGATCTTGCCGCGATTTTCTCCGACCTGACCGCGATGCAGGAGCAGGTGGTCGAGGATCACGCAGGCCATCATCGCCTCGCCCACGGGCACGGCGCGGATACCGACGCAGGGGTCGTGTCGGCCTTTGGTGATGACCTCGATGGGGGTTCCGTCCTTGCGGATGGACCGGCGCGGCGACAGGATCGACGAGGTTGGCTTGACGGCGAAACGCACGGTGATGTCCTGGCCCGTGGAAATCCCGCCGAGGATGCCGCCGGCATGGTTCGAGCCGTATTCGGGGCCGTTTTCACCCATGAATATCTCGTCGGCATTGTCCGTCCCGGTAAGGCGGGCGGCGGCCATGCCTTCGCCGATCTCGACGCCTTTGACGGCGTTGATCGACATCATCGCGGCGGCAAGATCGGTATCAAGCTTGCCATAGACCGGCGCGCCGAGGCCTGCGGGCACATTGCGGGCCACGACCTCGACAATCGCGCCGACCGAGTTGTGATCCTTGCGCAGTTTCTGGAGGTAGTCCTCCCATTTTTGCGCGATCTCGGGCGATTGGGGAATCCAGAACGGATTCTGGTCGATCTGATCCCAGTCGAATTGGGCGCGGTCGATGTCGAGGTCGCCCATAGCGGTCATATAGCCCTTGATCTCGATCCCCGGCACAAGCGCGGCAAGCGCCTCGCGGGCAACGCCCCCGGCGGCAACACGGGCCGCGGTTTCGCGCGCCGAGGAGCGCCCGCCGCCGCGATAATCGCGGATGCCGTATTTCTGCCAATAGGTGATGTCGGCGTGGCCGGGGCGGAAGGTCTCGGAGATATCGCCGTAATCGCGGCTACGCTGATCGGTGTTTTCGATCATGAGCTGAATCGGGGTGCCGGTCGACTGGCCCTCGAACACGCCGGAAAGAATTTTCACGGCGTCGGGTTCATTGCGCTGGGTCATGTTTTTGTTTTGACCGGGGCGGCGTTTGTCGAGCCATTGTTGGAGCATTTCGGCGTCTATCGGCACGCCGGGAGGGCAACCATCGACGGTCGCCCCAAGCGCGGGCCCGTGGCTTTCGCCCCAAGTTGTGACGCGGAAGAGATGTCCGAAACTGTTCATCGACATGGAAATGCTCCTTTGTTCTCGCCGGAATAGCCGCCGGGGGGCAGTTTCTCAAGGGCTATCGCGGGCTGGCAGGGCTTTGAGGATTTGAGGCCTCCGGCGGGAGTATTTTCGCCAAGATGAAGCCTGGCGTGCGCATATGTTTCTTGTTGGGGGGAAATACCTCGGGGGGCGGGAGGCGTTGGCACGGCAAAAGGCTTGTCATTGAGAGGGCTGCCGCCTAGGGTTCCGGCCACCTCGGGGTGCCTGTTGCGTGAGGCGACAGGTTGAGATGCGATTGATGCGAACCCGTTGAACCTGAACCGGTTAAGACCGGCGGAGGGAAGGTATGGTTTGCCCCAGAACTTGCTCCGCCCGTCGCATTTTGGAGGATACCATGAAGTATCTTGCGTTTGCAGCGGGAACCCTTTTGGCGACGGCCGCATTGGCCGAGACGCCCGTTCTCACAGTATACACCTATGACAGTTTCGTCGCCGATTGGGGCCCCGGCCCGCAGATCGAGGCGGCGTTTGAAGAGACCTGCGGCTGTGATCTTAAATTCGTCGGCGCAGGCGATGGCGCGGCGCTTTTGGCCCGTATCAAGCTTGAAGGCGCGCGCAGCGAGGCCGATGTTGTGCTTGGCCTTGATACCAACCTAAGCGGAGCCGCCGCACAGGCAGGCCTTTTTGCGCCGCATGGACAACGCGTTGTGCCCGATATGCCCAATCCGTTTGGCGCGGCGGGGGCGTGGGATGATCCGCTTTTCCTGCCTTATGACTGGGGCTATTTCGCGTTTGTTTATGACAAAACAAAGCTTACCGACGTGCCGACGAGTTTCGATGCGCTGGCAGCGTCGGATGTAAAGATTGTGATTCAAGACCCGCGCTCGTCGACGCCGGGGCTTGGCCTTCTTCTCTGGATCAAAGAGCAATATGGCGACGAGGCGGCGGCGCTTTGGGAGGGCTTGGCCGATAATGTCGTGACCGTGACCAAGGGCTGGTCCGAGGCATATGGGCTTTTCCTTGAGGGAGAGGCGGATATGGTTCTGTCTTATACGACTTCGCCCGCCTATCACATCGTGGCCGAGGGCGACACGAGCAAGGCGGCCGCGGCCTTCCCGTCGCATTATATGCAGATCGAGGTTGCCGGAAAGCTCGCACGGTCGGATCAGTCGGAATTGGCGGATCAGTTCCTTACCTTTATGACCACGGATGCGTTTCAGGCGATCATCCCGACAACAAATTGGATGTATCCGGCCTTTGCGCCCAAAGGGGCGTTGCCGGATGGGTTTGCCGCGCCGATTGGTGCGGAACAGGCGCGGTTGATCCCGGCCGATGACGTGGCCTCGATCCGGGAGGAGGCGCTGGCGGAATGGCTGGCCGTGCTTTCCAAGTAAGGCGCTGGCCGGGGGGCGTGGCGGCGGGATTGGTCGCCATGCTTATCCTTGGCACGCTATTGGCTGTTGCCCTGCGCGCCGAGGCGGGGCGCGGGCTTGGGCCGTCCGATTGGGCGGCCATTCGCTTTACCCTTTGGCAGGCTGTGCTGTCTTCGACTCTGAGCGTGATGCTGGCGGTTCCCGTGGCGCGGGCCTTGGCGCGGCGGGCTTTTTGGGGTCGGCGGCTTGTCATCGCGTTCCTTGGGGCGCCGTTTATTCTTCCGGTGATTGTTGCGGTGCTTGGGCTGCTTTCGGTGTTTGGCCGGGGCGGTATTCTCAACGTGGCGCTGCGGTTTGTCGGTTTGCCGGAGGTGACGGTTTACGGCTTGCATGGCGTTGTGCTGGCGCATGTGTTCTTTAACCTGCCGCTGGCGACGCGGCTTATCCTGCAAGCATGGCAAGAAATTCCGGCCGAGCGGTTTCGCCTTGCAGCGCAGCTTGGGTTTGGCGCGCGCGATATGGCGCGGGTGATCGAAAGGCCGATGCTGCGCCGGGTGGTGCCCTTGGCGGCTGCGGTGATTTTCGCGCTTTGCATCTCGAGTTTTACGGTTGCGCTGACGCTTGGCGGTGGGCCAAGGGCGACGACCGTGGAGCTTGCCATTTATGAGGCGTTTCATTTTGAATTTGATCTTGGGCGGGCGGCGTTGCTTGCTTTGGTGCAGATTGTCCTTGTGGGTGTGGCGGCGGTTCTTGCGTTGCGCGCGTCGGTTGCAGAGGGCTTTGGTGCAGGTATGGACCGGGTTGTCACGCGATGGGATTCGGGCGGGTTGCGCCAGATTAGTCTCGATTTTGGGGTGATTGTCGCGGCGTCTCTGTTCCTATTGGTGCCGATCTTGATGGTTGTGGTGGAGGGCGCGGCGGGGCTTTGGCGTATGCCGGTTCAGGTCTGGAGCGCGGCGGGCGTTTCGCTTGCTGTGGCGCTTGTATCGACGGCGATCATGCTTGTGCTTGCCCTGCCGATTGCCATTGCCGCCGCCGCGTGGCGCGGGTTTGAGGCGGTTGGGTTATTGGGTATTGCGGCCTCGCCGCTTGTTGTTGGGGTGGGGTTGTTTATCGTGATCTTTCCGATTGCTGATCCGTTCACCCTCGCCCTGCCGATCACGGCGCTTGTCAATGCGGTCATGGCGTTGCCTTTCGCGCTGCGTATCCTTGTGGGGCCAGTGCGGGATGTGGTCGCGGGGTATGGGCGGTTGAGTGCGACGCTTGGGATTGGTGGATGGGCGTGGCTCCGGTTGATCCTATTGCCGCGTTTGCGGGGGCCGCTTGGGTTTGCGGCGGGTCTTACGGCGGCGCTTTCGATGGGCGACCTCGGGGTGATCGCGCTTTTTGCCGATGCGGAGACAGCGACCCTTCCCTTGCAGATGTATCGCCTCATGGGCAGCTATCAGATGGAAGCCGCAGCCGGGGCGGCGGTCCTTCTTCTGGGGCTGAGCTTTGGGCTATTCTGGGTCTTTGACAGGGGAGGGCGCAACCATGTTGACGCTTGAAAACGTGATGATCCGGCAGGGCGATTTCACGCTTGGCGCAGATTTGTCGATTGATGCCGGGGCGCGGGTTGCCGTGATCGGGCCGTCAGGGGCGGGGAAATCGACGCTTCTTGCGCTCATCGCCGGGTTCTTTGCGCCGGACAGTGGGCGGATCGTGTGGAATGGGCGCGATATGACCGGGGATGCGCCGGGCGCGCGGCCCGTGGCGATGGTCTTTCAGGACAATAACCTTTTTCCGCACATGACAGTGGCGGAGAATGTGGGGCTTGGGCTTCGGCCGGATTTGCGGCTTGGCCCGGAGGAAAAGGCGCGGGTCGAGGAGGCGCTTGGCCGGGTTGGCCTTGGGGGGTATGACGGGCGCAAGCCTGCGGCGCTCTCGGGGGGGCAGCAGAGCCGCGCGGCCTTGGCGCGGGTGTTGGTGCAGGATCGGCCTTTTGTTCTATTGGATGAACCGTTTGCGGCGCTTGGACCGGCGCTTAAGGCCGAAATGCTCGACCTTTTACAAGAGGTGCTTGAGACCACGGGCGCGGGTCTTTTGATGGTGAGCCATGACCCGGATGACGCGCGCCGGATTGCGCCACAGACGATTTTGGTCGCCGATGGGCGCGCCGATGCACCTATGCCGACCGATGCGCTTTTGGATGACCCGCCCCCGGTGCTTCGGGCGTATCTTGGATAACAAAAACGCGGCGCCGGATAAAATCGGCGCCGCGTTTGAATTTCAGCCCCCCGGAGGGGATCAGAAGTCGAGGTTTTCGACGCTGAGGGCGTTTTTCTGAATGAACTCGCGGCGCGGTTCGACCACGTCGCCCATCAGTTTGGTAAAGAGGTCGTCGGCCTCGGCCATGTCCTCGATCTTGACCTGAAGCAGCGTGCGCGCGTCGGGGTCGAGCGTTGTTTCCCAAAGCTGATCGGGGTTCATCTCGCCAAGACCTTTGTAGCGTTGCAGGGTCAGACCCTTTTCGCCCTCGGTCAGGATCGCGTCGAGCAGGTCAAGCGGGCCGTAGATATGCTGTGACCGGTCCTTGCGATGCAGGGTTGCGGGGGTGTTGTAGATGTCCTGAAGGCTTTGGGTAAAACTTCCGGTCTTGCGGGCTTCGCCAGAGCGCAGCATCGGGCCATCAAGGGTCCGCACCTCTTCGACGCCACGCAGAATACGGGCGAGGCGGATGCCGTGATCCTGTGTGATACGCCCGTTCCAGCCGCGTTCATATTCGAGCGCGATCAGGTCAAGCCGCGCGGCGACCTTGTCCGCAACGTTTTGCAGGTTGGCATCGACTGCGCCGGGCACAAACGCCCCGGCAATGGCGGCCTGTTCGAGGATATGGCGCGGGTAATGGGTCGGGAATGCATCGAGCACACGCTTGAGTTGGCGCGCTTCATTGACCACTCGGGCGAGATCCTGGCCAACGATCTCTTCGCCGCTGCCAAGGCGGAGAGTCGCGCCATCAACGCCCATGTCGATGAGGTAATCGTCAAGCGATGCCTGATCCTTGAGGTAAACCTCGGATTTGCCGCGCGCGACCTTGAAGAGCGGCGGCTGGGCAATGAAAAGATGCCCTTTTTCAATCAGTTCCGGCATTTGGCGGTAGAAGAACGTAAGCAAGAGCGTGCGGATGTGCGCGCCATCGACGTCGGCGTCGGTCATGATAACGATCTTGTGGTAGCGCAGTTTGTCGAGGTTGAATTCGTCGCGTCCAATCCCGGTTCCGAGTGCCATGACGAGGTTGCCGATCTCTTGCGATGAGAGCATGCGGTCGAATCGGGCGCGTTCGACGTTGAGGATTTTACCCTTGAGAGGCAGGATGGCTTGCGTGCCGCGATCACGGCCCGTCTGGGCAGAGCCGCCGGCACTATCGCCCTCGACGATGAAAATTTCGGTCTTGGCCGGGTCTTTTTCCGAGCAATCCTTGAGTTTGCCAGCGAGGAAGTTCACATCCATCGCCGTTTTGCGCCGGGTCAGTTCGCGCGCCTTGCGGGCGGCTTCGCGGGCATGGGCGGCCTCAAGGATCTTGGTCACGATCATCTTGGCGGTGTTGGGGTTTTCCTCGAACCACTCGGAGAGCTTTTCGTTCATCAGACCCTCGACCGCGGGGCGCACCTCGGAGGAGACGAGCTTGTCCTTGGTCTGGGACGAGAATTTCGGATCCGGTACTTTGACGGAGAGCACACAAGTCAGCCCTTCGCGCGCGTCGTCGCCTGTGAAGGTGATCTTCTCTCTTTTGGCGATCCCGCTTTCTTGGGCGTATTTCTGCAATGTGCGAGTCAGCGCGCCACGGAAGCCCGCTATATGGGCACCGCCATCGCGCTGGGGGATGTTGTTGGTAAAGGGCAGGACGGTTTCATGGTAGCTATCGTTCCACCACATCGCGACCTCAACGCCGATATCATCGCGTTCGCCGTTGACGTAGATCGGCTCGTCCATGAGCGAGGTTTTGTGGCGATCCACGTATTTGACGAATTCCTTGACGCCGCCGTCATAGTAAAGTTCGGTCCGGAGCGGTTCGGCGGGGCGCTCATCCTCTAGGATGATGCGGACGCCGGAATTCAGGAAGGCCAGCTCGCGGAGGCGTTTTTCCAGCGTCTCGAAGGAATATTCGAGGTTGGAAAAGGTGGTTGTTGAGGCGAGGAAGCGAACCTCGGTTCCGGTGCGGTCGCCACAATCGCCAACGACCTTGAGATGTTCCGCCGTTTCACCGCGCTCAAAGCGGGCGATATGTTCCTTGCCATTGCGCCAGACGCGCAGTTCAAGCCAATCGGAAAGGGCGTTCACAACCGAGACGCCAACCCCGTGCAGGCCGCCGGAGACCTTGTAGGAGTTGCTATCGAATTTGCCGCCCGCGTGAAGCTGGGTCATGATGACCTCGGCAGCGGAAACGCCTTCTTCCTTGTGGATATCGACGGGAATCCCGCGCCCGTTGTCGGAGACGGAAACAGAGGAATCAGCGTGAATTTTCACGGTCACGGCGTCGGCATGACCGGCAAGCGCCTCGTCAATGCCGTTATCCACGACCTCATAGACCATGTGGTGCAGGCCGGAGCCATCGTCTGTATCGCCGATATACATTCCCGGACGTTTGCGCACGGCTTCCAAGCCCTTGAGAACCTTAATAGATTCCGCGCCATACTCCGGGCTGTTCTGTGTCTCTTCGGACATGTGGTCTTTCCCTTTATCAGTCTGGGCAAAATATGGGTTTTGGCGGGGAATGTCACGCAAATGAGACAAGATTTTTTACCGATTCGGGGCGGTGGCTCAGGCGTTTGAAATCGCCGAGATGCCGTTCGCTTCGGTCACTTCAAGGCACTGGGCGCGCGCGCCCAAGTCCGTGAACAGCTCTGGGCCGGTGCCGGTCATCCATGCCTGAGAGCCGAGGGCGCAAATTTCGTCATAGAGGGCGGCGCGGCGGTTTGCATCGAGATGTGCGGCCACCTCATCCAGAAGCAGGATGGGCGGCGCGCCAAACTCTTGAGACAGGGCGCGGCCATTGGCGAGGATGAGCGAGATCAGCAGTGCCTTTTGCTCGCCGGTCGAGCAATCACGGGCCGGAACGCCCTTGGCGGCGAATGTGGCGTCGAGATCGCTGCGGTGCGGGCCGATGAGGGTTCGGCCTGCGGCCATGTCACGGGGTCGGCTTTCAGCCAGCGCGATACGCAGGGCGTCGGCGGTTTCGGGCATGTCGCCATCGGATTGAATCAGGGCAAGGTCCGCGATCGGAAAGGCGGTTTCGGCATTGGCCTGTGCCGTTGCAAGGTGGGCGATGGTTGCGCGGCGGTTGGCGTGAATCGTTTCGGCGGCGTCGGCCATTTGCGATTCAAGCGCACCATACCACGCGGCATCGCGCACCATGTCCTTGAGCAGACGATTGCGCTCGCGCATGGATTTCTCATAGGCCAGCGCGGCTTCGGCATGGACGGGAAAGAACGAAAGCGCCATGCGGTCGAGAAACCGCCGCCGCCCTTCGGCACCTTCAATCCAAAGCCGATCCATCGCCGGGATGAGCCAGAGGATGCGGGCGATTCGGCCCAGCGCGGTCTGGGGCGCGGTTTTACCATCAATGCGGAGCTGTCGGGCCGCGCCGGATTCGGACCAGAGTTCGATCTCATGCACGCGGTCGAGGGACTGAAGATGCCCCGTTAGTTTCCAACCAAGCGCCTCGGGGCGGCGGGTCATGTCCTCGGCGCTGGCCCGGCGCAGGCCACGACCGGGCGAGAACAGCGACACGGCTTCGAGGATATTGGTCTTGCCCGCGCCATTTGGCCCA
Source organism: Pseudopelagicola sp. (assembly GCA_026195905.1). GTDB lineage: Bacteria > Pseudomonadota > Alphaproteobacteria > Rhodobacterales > Rhodobacteraceae > Shimia. The sequence goes on from JAPHRE010000036.1 coordinate 11,263, forward strand.
TAGATCGCCACAGGGCGCGCATCACAGTCAATCGCGCCTTTGCGGTGCGACCGGAAATGCGACAGCGTCAGATGGGTGATCGCGAGCTGCGTCATGGGCGTGTCCGTTTTCTTTTGAGGAAAACGAGCCGGGATTTAACGAAAATTCCGCGTCCCGTCACACGCGCATCGGCATGACGACGTAGACCGCGCTGGTATCGTTGCCTTCGCGCATGAGCGTCGGATCGCCAGCGGAGTTGAACAGGAAAACGGCGTTTTCGCGGTCCACCTGAGAGGCGATTTCGAGGAGATACTTGGCGTTAAAGCCGATCTCAAGGCGTTCATCGCTATAGGCCACGGCAAGCTCTTCTTCCGCCGCGCCGCTATCGGGGGCGTTGACGGAGAGGATCAGGCGGTCCTCGTCGAGTTGCAGTTTTACCGCGCGGGAACGCTCGGACGAGACGGTCGCAACCCGGTCCACGGCCTGGGCGAATTCGGCGGCGTCCACTTCGAGCTTGCGGGTGTTGCCCTGCGGGATGACGCGGGTGTAATCGGGGAAGGTTCCGTCGATAACCTTGGAGGTCAGGGTAATGTCGGGGGTCGCAAACCGGATCTTGGTTTCAGAGACGGAGACCGCGATTTGCATCTCGTCATCTTCGAGAAGTTTGCGCAGCTCGCCGACCGTTTTGCGCGGCACGATCACACCGGGCATATCGGCGGCCCCATCCGGCATGTCGGCATCAATCCGGGCGAGACGGTGGCCATCCGTCGCCACGCAGCGCAGCACCTTGCCGGTTTCGGCATCGGAGATATGCATATAGACGCCGTTCAGGTAATAGCGGGTTTCCTCGGTCGAGATCGCGAATTTCGATTTGTCGAAGAGGCGGCGCAACATCGGCGCAGGGGCCGAGAAGTTCGAGGCGTATTCCGACGAGGCCATGATCGGGAAGTCTTCTTTGGGCAGGGTTGCCAGAGAGAAGTTCGACCGGCCCGCCTCGACGGTCAAACGGCCAGTGGCGCCATCGTCGGTCAGGGTTACAAGCGCGCCATCGGGAAGTTTGCGCACGATTTCGTGGAGCGTTGTCGCGGCAACGGTCGTCGCGCCGGCGCGTTCGACCATCGCGGGGGCTTTGTCGACCACCTCGATATCAAGGTCTGTGGCGCGGAACTGCACGGTATTCCCTTCGGCCTCGATCAGGACGTTGGCGAGGATCGGGATGGTATTGCGGCGTTCGACGACAGATTGCGCCTGGCTGACCGCCTTGAGCAGAATGGCGCGTTCGATGCTGATTTTCATACCCATATCCTCCGGTTGCCGGGAGGGGCAAATTAGCGGTTTCCCCTTCTGGCGCAAGCCTTTTTGCTTTTGTCGGCCTAATCTAGGGGGGCGTCAAGTCGCGACGGTGCCTCTGGTCGGAGTATTTGGGCCAAGATGACGCGCAGATATGGGAAAAGCAAAAGCCGCGCAAAAACTGCGCAGCTTTTGTAAACGGCTGATTTCTGGCGTTATGCTTCGAGCGTGCGGCGCAGCATTTCGAGGTCTTCGGCGATCTGGCCATCTTGGACCCGCAGTTCCTCGATGCGTTTGACGCCGTGCATCACGGTTGTGTGGTCGCGCCCGCCAAAGCGGCGGCCAATCTCGGGCAGGGAGCGCGAGGTCAGTTGCTTGCAAAGATACATCGCGACCTGACGCGGGCGGGCCAGTGTGCGGACGCGTTTGGGACCGATCATATCGGACAGGCGGATGTTGTAATGCTCAGAGACCTGTCGTTGGATTTCTTCAACGGTGATCTTGCGTTCGGAGGCGCGCAACACATCCGAGAGGCAATCCTGTGTGAGGTCCATCGTGATTTCGCGACCCACGAGCGAGGCAAAGGCGAACAGGCGGGTCAATGCGCCTTCGAGGACGCGCACATTGGTCGAGATGCGATGGGCGAGGAATTCGAGAACCCCGTCCTGAAGCGCGAGGTCGGGATATTGCGCGCGGTATTGTTCGACCTTTGATTGCAGGATGCCGAGGCGAAGTTCGTAATCCGTCGGGTGCAGATCAACGACGAGGCCGCATTGCAGGCGCGATTTGATACGATCCTCAAGGTCTTTGATTTCACCGGGCGCACGGTCAGCAGAGATAATGATCTGTTTGTTCTGATCCACGAGCGCGTTGAATGTATGGAAGAATTCTTCCTGTGTTGAATCCTTGCCCGAGATGAATTGCACGTCATCGACCATAAGAACATCGACCGAGCGGAAGAGTTCCTTGAAGTCCATCATCTTGCGATCACGCAGGGCTTGCACAAAGCGATACATGAATTGCTCGGCCGAGAGATAGAGGACGTTGAGGTCGGGGCGTCGGGACTGAAGCTCCCATGCGATGGCGTGCATGAGGTGTGTCTTACCGAGGCCGACGCCGCCATATAGAAACAGCGGGTTGAACGTCACCGGGCCGCCTTCAGCCACGCGGTGCGCGGCGGCATTGGCGAGTTCGTTCGGCTTGCCGACCACAAAGGTCTCGAAGGTAAAGCGCGGATCGAGCGGTGCACCGGGCAAATCACCCCGCTTTGCGGCAGGCGCGGTTGCGGCCTCGGCTTTGGCCACGCGCGGTGCTGGGTGCGTCGGGGAATTTGCGGCCACAGTGAAATGAATGCGCTGGACAGATTCGCCGAGGCGACTCAGGCGGTGCAGGATCAGGTCGCCGAAATTCTGTGACACGTAGTTGCCAATGAAATTTGTCGGCACATGAAAGGTTGCGACGCCCTCGCTCACTTCGGCAAATTCAATCGGCGCGATCCAAGTTTTATAGTTGTTCTCGCCGATCGTCTTGAGAAGATCCTGTTGCAGCGCGCCCCATTGTTCTTTCGTCATCTGTCCCCGTTCCCCGGCCTTGAGCCTTGCAAATCTTCGGGGCGGCAGAAGCCCCGTGTGGTTTCCCACATACCAGCAGTCTGTTGCGAGGCACGGCCCTGTAAATCTTCATCGCCTTATCCTGCGGCGCGCAAAATCTTCCGGCTCCCGTCCATGTCCCCACATGGCAGGTCAAGCAGAGCTTGCGCGCACAGTGCGCTTGATGAAGTGAGGACAGATAGGACGCCTATGGCATCACGAAACAAAAACTCACAGCCCGACTCGAGTCGCGAAATACGCAACGGTATCGGGTCGTAATGAGCGGTCTGAACAGACCGTTTTGAAAACCTGTCCCCCCAGGGCGAAGTGACTCGCAGGTTGAAATTAGCAACTGCGATGCGGCGCGGGCAACCGATCTTCGAACTTGACTCAGAGTTTTGTGGAAAAGAATCTCTTGGCCCTCAAGAGAGCGGGGGAAATGCAAAAAGGCGCCCCCATTGGAGACGCCTTTGGTATCAAAGGATTGGCCCGAAAAACCGGGCCAAATGCCTTAGCCGAGCGCTTTGACGCGGGCCGCGAGGCGCGAGACTTTCCGCGACGCGGTGTTCTTGTGGTAGACGCCTTTGGTGACGCCGCGCATGAGTTCGGGCTGGGCAGCGCGGAGGGCGGCGGTTGCGGCCTCTTTGTCGCCGGATGCGATGGCTTCTTCAACGGCGCGCAGGAAGGTGCGGATGCGCGAACGGCGGGCTTTGTTGACGGCGAAGCGGCGTTCGTTCTGACGCGCGCGTTTTTTTGCCTGGGGCGAATTTGCCATGAATCTCAGGTCCTTATCTATGGTTCAGTTCGTTTCACACGTGCCACGACCCAAAAGGGACCCCTCCGAGAGGAGAATCGATTCAAGCCTAAGCGGGCTGCACGCGCATGTATGACGGCGTCGTATAGAGATTTTTGCAGCAGATGCAAACCCCGAAAAACAAGGGTCTGCATCGCGTCGGTATTGCGTCTGTATCGCGTCGGTGCGGTCTGGGGAGGTATCGACATGCCTTGCAAAAGGGCGCAGCGCCACTATTTGCTGCAGGTGCGGCATACTTGCCCGCCCAACCGGCGGCAGAGCGGAATCCTGCCGTGATCTTGAATATGTGTTGAAAGCATAGCGCGTTCGCCACAAAATTGAGGCAGTCTTCTGGATTACGGGCTTCTGGATTACGGGGTATCGCCTTTGCTTGGCGGTGCGGAGCGTTGAGGACCATCGTGAAGCGCAAGGCTATACGACCACGACCCACGGAAAGAGGAGCGAGACAATGAGACTATTCGCAATAGCAGCGATGCCTGTTCTGGTTGCATCTCAGGCATTTGCCGGTTCGTACGAGGTAAGATGCGAGACGAAATCGGTGCCGTATGAGGACACCGTCAAAGGCGGGAACCCCGAAAAAGTCATTGGCGGCGCAATTGTTGGCGGCGTGATCGGCAAAGTTGTGACAAAGAAAAATGCCGGGGCGGCCGCTGGTGCGATCATTGGTGGCGCGGTTGCCAATGAGTCCAGCAGAAAAACCGTCACCAAATATAGAGACGTCGAGACCTGCACAAACGTGTTCATTCCAGACCGCGTTACGGATGAGGCCACGCTTCAACAGACCTTGCTGGATCTGAACGCCGGGAAATCCGTCAGCAAAGAAATGGTCATGGACGTGCAGTATACGATTGGCGTCGCCTATGACGGAAAATGGGGGCCGAAATCTCAACTGGCCGCAGAGAAATACCTGGCAAACCTTGCGCCAGATGCACCGTTGTATTCCCTTGTGGTCAACGATGTGGTCATCGTCAGTTCGGCCGACGTCAATGCGATTGATGAGATCAAGGAAGCCCTGCTTGAAGCCGGTGTGCAGTCGCAAATCTTCGTTGATTTACAATAATGCGTTGAAAACCGTTCCTTCCAAACAAAAAGGGCAGGCCGGAGCCTGCCCTTTTGCATTAGAGAGTCCCTGTTCGCTTATTTGTCGCGGAACTGGGGGGTGCGTTTTTCCATGAAGGCGGCCATGCCTTCTTTTTGGTCTTCGGTCGCAAAGAGCGAGTGGAACAAGCGGCGCTCGAAGAGGAGACCTTCGGCCAGTGTCGTCTCGTAGGAGCGGTTCACGGCTTCTTTGGCGGCGCGGGTGGCGATCATGGATTTCTCGGCGATTTTCTGGGCTGCGCCCATCGCTTCGTCCATGAGTTTCTTGGTAGGCACGACGCGGCTTACGAGGCCGGAACGCTCGGCCTCTTCGGCATCCATGAAGCGGCCTGTGAGGTTCATGTCCATAGCCTTGGATTTGCCGACAAAGCGGGTCAGGCGTTGCGAACCGCCGATCCCGGCGATCACGCCAAGGTTGACCTCTGGCTGGCCGAACTTGGCGGTGTCAGAGGCGATGATGAAATCGCAGGCCATCGCCACTTCGCAGCCCCCCCCCAACGCATAGCCCGATACGGCCGCGATGATCGGCTTGCGGGTGGCCACGATGCGATCATTGGCCGTGGCAAACAGGTTGATATGGTTCACCTCGGCGTAGGTCATCGAGGACATTTCCTTGATGTCCGCCCCGGCGGCAAAGGCCTTATCCGAGCCGGTCAGGACGATGCAGCGCACCTTGTCGTTGGCGTCCGCCTCTTCCAGCGCGGTGCACAGCTCTCCGATGAGCTGTTGGTTGAGCGCGTTGAGGGCATCGGGGCGATTCAGTTTGATGAGGGCGATATGGTCCTCAATTTCGACGATGATCGTCTCAAAAGCCATGATTGAAGCTTTCCTTTGTTCCGGTCAGACTCGATTCCTTACCATTGTTCCTTGGCGGTTCAAGTTATCTTTGGCATTGCGGACAATAGAAGGATGAGCGCCCCGATTGCGTGATTCGGGCAATTGTCCCGCCACATTCGGGGCGATGACAGGGCGCCCCTTCGCGGCCATAGACATCAAAGCGGTGCTGAAAATATCCAAGCTCTCCATCGGCTTGGCGGAAATCGCGCAGGGACGATCCGCCCGCGTCAATGGCCTCGCCCAACACCTCGCGGATGATCGGAACAAGGGCGCGAATCCGGTTTTCCGACAGGTTCGCGGCCTTACGACGCGGCGACACGCCGCCCCGAAACAGGGTCTCGCAGACGTAAATATTGCCCAGACCGGCCACGATATGCTGATCCAGGAGGGCGGTTTTGATCGGTGAGCGGCGGTTTTTGAGTCGGCTGGCGAGGTAGTCTTCGTCAAAAGCATTGCCGAGTGGTTCGGGGCCGATCGACGCGAGGAGGGGATGGGTCTCGGCCTCGGCGGTGATCAAGAGGTCCATCGCGCCAAAGCGGCGCGGGTCGTTGAAGATAATGCGCGCGCCGTTGTCCATGTCAAAGATGACATGGTCGTGTTTCTGTTGTGCGGGGTGGTCATGGACGAAGTGTCCAAGCGGATCGCCCGAGACGGTCATGCGCCCCGACATGCCAAGATGAATGAGAAGGGTCTCATAGGTATCGAGGTCCGCGAGGATATATTTTGACCGCCGCCGCAGCGTCAAAACCCGCGCCCCGGTCAGGCGTTCGGCCATGCGGTCCGGAAAAGGCCAGCGCAGATCGGGACGGTTGACCGTCGCGCGTGCAATCACGGCGCCTTGCATGGAGGGCGCAAGGCCACGGCGGACGGTTTCGACCTCGGGCAATTCGGGCATGGCAGAGCCTCTTGATATGGGTGCGCACCGATGTAGCGGCTTTTGGGCGCGCATGGTAGAGCGGCGCATTGTATGCCCCCGCACTGCCCTATATGTAGGGCGCGACACAAAAAGGCACCTGTCATGAGCGATCCATCCAGCAACACCACCCATTTTGGTTTTGAAACCGTGCGCGAGGACGAAAAGGCCGGCAAGGTGCAGGGCGTTTTCAATTCCGTGGCGTCGAAATACGACATCATGAACGACGTGATGAGCGTCGGGGTTCACCGGGTCTGGAAAGATGCGATGATGGATTGGCTTGCGCCGCGCCCGGGGCAAAGGTTGCTCGATGTGGCGGGGGGGACCGGCGATATTTCCTTTCGCTTTCTTGAGCGCGCCGGAGAGGGCCATGCGACGGTGCTTGACCTGACCGAGCCGATGCTTGTCGAGGGGCGCAAACGCGCCGAAGCGGAACAGAGGGCCGCAAGCCTTGATTGGGTGGTCGGCGATGCGATGGCGTTGCCGTTTGAAGACAATACGTTTGATGTTTACACGATCTCGTTTGGCATTCGGAACGTGACGCGCCCCCAAGAGGCGCTCAACGAAGCCTATCGCGTGCTGCGCCCCGGCGGGCGGCTCATGGTGCTTGAGTTCAGCCAGATTCCCAATGACATGATGCAAAAGGCCTATGACCTTTATTCCTTCAACGTCATCCCCCGTATGGGGCAGGCAATTGCCGGGGATCGCGACAGTTACCAATATCTTGTCGAATCAATCCGCAAATTCCCCGATCAGGAGACCTTCCTCGACATGGTGAAAACGGCCGGGTTTGAAAATGCCAAGTATCGTAACCTCTCATTGGGGATCGCGGCGTTGCATTCGGGGTGGAAGATTTGAGGGGGCCGCACAATCTCTGGCGGCTGATCCGCACGGGTGCCACGCTTGAACGCACCGGCGCGATGCAGGCTGTTCTTGATGCGTTTGAAGCGCCGTGGGTGATCCGCATTGCAGCCCGCACCTTGGTTTGGCCGTTCCGGTGGCTTGGGATCAAGGGCGACCCGGCGGTGCCGCCGATCCCGCGCGCCCTGACGGCTTTGGGACCGGCCTATATCAAGTTTGGGCAGGTGCTCTCGACGCGGCCCGATGTGGTGGGCACCGAGCTTGCAACGCAATTGCGGGTCTTGCAGGATCGCCTGCCGCCGTTCCCGGTTGCAACCGCCAAACGCGCGGTGGCCGAAGAGCTTGGCCAGCCGGTTGATGAGATTTTCTCGGAGTTCTCCGAACCTGTCGCGGCGGCGTCGATTGCGCAGGTGCACAAGGCGCGGCTTGCCGAAACCGGCGAAGAGGTCGCGGTCAAGGTCTTGCGCCCCGGTATCGAGCGGGCCTTTCGCAAGGATGTCGACGCGTTCTATTTCGCCGCCGATGTGATCGAACTTCTATCCCCTGCTTCGCGCCGGTTGCGGCCGCGTGATGTCATCGAACATTTCGACGGGGTGGTGACGGGCGAATTGGACCTGCGCCTTGAAAGCGCGTCGGCCAGCGAATTTTCCGACAATACCGCCGGAGATTCGGGATTTCAGGTGCCGCGCATCATATGGAATTATTCGGGACGCCGGGTGATGACGATGGGCTGGGCCGAGGGCGCGCCGCTTGGCGATAACGATGCGCTCGACGCGGCGGGCCATGACCGTCATGCGCTCGGAAGTCGGGTTCTGTCGCTGTTTCTGCGCCATGCGCTGCGCGACGGGTTCTTCCACGCTGACATGCATCAGGGGAATCTCAAGGTCGCGGCCAATGGCGATATCATCGCCTATGATTTCGGCATCATGGGGCAGATCGACGACTATACCCGCCGGGTCTATGCCGAGATCTTGTTCGGCTTTATCCAGCGCGATTATCAACGCGTTGCCGAGGTGCATTTCGAGGCGGGCTATGTGCCCGCCGACCGCGATGTTGACGCCTTTGCCCGCGCTCTGCGCGCGGTGGGCGAACCGATCTTTGGCATGGACGCGACGCGCATTTCAATGGGGCGGCTTTTGTCCTACCTGTTCGAGGTGACGGAACGCTTTGGGATGGAAACCCGCACCGAGCTAATCCTGCTGCAACGCACGATGGTTGTGGTTGAGGGGGTGTCGCGCTCGCTTGATCCGAATGTCAATATTTGGGACGTCGCCAAGCCCGAGGTCGAAGACTATATCAAGAAAAGTCTCGGCCCGCGGGCGCTGGCGCGGGATATGTTGAAAACGGGCCGGGTTTTGGCGCGGTTCGGGCCGCGCCTTCCGGGGCTTGTGGAATCGGCCTTGATTGCTCAGGCAACCCCGGCGCAGGAAGAAAAACGCCGCCTCTGGCCCTGGATCGCGCTTGGCGCGGCGGGGGGCGTCGGGGCGTCTGGCCTTGTGCTTGCGGTGGCGGTCTTCGTCCTGTGATCTTCACCTTTGTGAAAATACTCCGGGGGTGAGGGGGCAGCGCCCCCTCGTCTGCGCCGCAAGGCGCTTATCCTGTGCGCGCCCTTGGGCGCGCGCCGCTTGACTAGACAAGCCCGGCGGCTTTGAACATCTCCATCACATCCGCCTCGGGGCGCGCGCCGTAATGCGAGATGACCTCGGCGGCACAGAGACAGCCCATGCGCCCCGCCACGTCGAGAGAGCGGCCCGTCGCGATGCCATAAAGGAACCCGGCGGCGAATTGATCGCCCGCGCCGGTGGCGTCAACCGGGGTGATCTCATCTACCGGCACAACGGCCTCTTCCTCGCCCTGCACAAGGACAACGTCGTGGCCCGAGCGGGTGCAGACGACCATACCCGCATCCGCTGCCGCCTGTTCAAGCGCGCTTGAGAGGTCGGTTTCATAGAGCGATTGCCATTCATGTTCATTGCCGATCACGAAATCGAGCTCTTTCACAAGACGGCGGAAATCGGTGCGGTGGCGTTCGACGCAAAACGGATCGGAGAGGGCGATCCCCGCCTTGCCCCCGCCCGCACGACAGGCGCGCGCGGCGGCCTCAAAGGCGGCTTTGCCCTTGGGCTTGTCATAGAGATAGCCCTCAAGGAACAGGATCTCGGCCTGTCCCGCGACATCGGTCGGCACATCCTCGGGGCCAAGCTCGGCGGAGATCCCGAGATAGGTGTTCATGGACCGCTCGCCATCGGGCGAGACAAAGATCATCGAGCGCGAGGTCGGCAATTCGCCGCCCGGCACCGGAGGATTGACGAAATCCGTGCCGTCTTTGGCCATGCCCTCGGCATAAAAACGGCCGAGCGCGTCGTCATGCACCCGCCCGATAAAGCCAGTCGAGAGGCCGAGGCTGCCGAGGCCCGCAACCGTGTTGGCGACCGAGCCGCCGGGCGCTTGGGTGCGGTTGCCCATGGCGTCATAGAGCGTCTCGCCGCGCGCTTGCTCGACAAGCTGCATGATGCCTTTTTGAATGCCGTTGCGATCAAGAAAGGCGTCATCCGATTGCGAGATCACGTCGACGATGGCGTTGCCGATGCCGACAACCTGATATTTGCTCATAGGGTCTTGTCCTCGAATTGACAGAGATCGCGGATGAGGCAGGTGCCGCAGAGCGGCTTGCGTGCCTTGCAGGTATAGCGCCCGTGCAGGATCATCCAGTGATGGGCGTGGAGTTGGAAATCCACGGGAATTTGGTCTTCGATGGCGCGTTCGACGGCGACGACATCCTTGCCCGGACAGACGCCCGAGCGATTGCCGAAGCGAAAGATATGGGTATCGACGGCCTGGGCCGGATAGCGCCACCACATATTGAGCACAACATTGGCCGTTTTGCGCCCGACGCCGGGAAGGCTTTCAAGGGCGGCGCGCGAACAGGGCACCTCGCCGTCATATTGATCGACAAGGATGCGTGAGAGCTTGATGACGTTCTTGGCCTTGTTGCGGTAAAGGCCGATGGTTTTGATATGCTCGATCAGGGCCGCTTCGCCAAGGTCGAGCATCTTTTGCGGCGTATCCGCGATCTTGAAAAGCTCGGCGGTGGCGCGGTTGACGCCCTTGTCGGTCGCTTGCGCCGAAAGCGCGACGGCGACGACAAGCGTATAGGCGTTGACGTGGTCAAGTTCGCCTTTGGGTTCCGGCTCGGCGGCTTGGAAGCGGGTAAAGATCTCGCGGATCGTGTGATAGTCGAGTTGCTTGGCCATAGCGGGGTTAATGCACGGGGCAGGAGGGGCAGGCAAGCCCCACATCGCCAGAGCTTTGCGCAATATTCGGGTCGATTGCGCGGGGCCGGGGGCTTACTGTGGCGGAGCAAATGCAGGAGAGGGCCGGGTATGAGCGATATGGAGCAGGGCTATCATTACAACGTCATGCGCCGCGCGATCGAGAGCATCGACGCGGGCGACGAGGCCAAATCGCTTGAAGATCTCGCCGCAGAGATGGGGATGAGCGCGGCGTATTTTCAACGGCTGTTTACCAAATGGGCCGGGGTTTCGCCGAAGCGGTTTCAGCAATACCTCACGCTTGGTCATGCCAAGGTCTTGCTGCGCGATCATTTCACGACTTTGGAGACGTCAAACGCCGTGGGCCTTTCGGGGTCGGGGCGGTTGCATGATCTTTTCCTACGCTGGGAGGCGATGAGTCCGGGGGAATATGCGCGCAAGGGCGATGGGCTTGTGATCTCCTGGGGGTGGTTCGATAGCCCGTTTGGCCGGTCGATTGTCATGGGCACGGATAAGGGGATTTGCGGTATCGGCTTTGCCGCAGAGATGGGTGATGCCGCAGCGATGCAGGATTTGCGGGCGCGATGGCCCAATGCACGGTTTGAGGAGGTGCCGGAGCGCTTGCAGTCTTGGGTCGAGGCGGCCTATGCGGGCAAGGCGGGGGCGGGCGGCAAGGTGCCGCTGCATATGATCGGCTCACCTTTGCAGATCAAGGTCTGGGAGGCGTTGATGCGGATTCCGTTGGGCGAAGTGACGACCTATTCCGAGATTGCCCGCGCGATTGGCAAGCCAGCGGCGGTGCGTGCGGTGGGCACGGCGGTCGGGTGCAACCCGGTGAGCTGGCTTATCCCGTGTCATCGGGCGATGCGCAAATCCGGGGGGCTTGGCGGGTATCATTGGGGCTTGCCGGTCAAACGCGCGCTTCTGGCGTATGAAACGGCGCAGGCCGAGGCCAGGTAGGCACCTTCCTGCCGAGTGTGGCGGGTTTGGCCCTTGGGCGTCGGCAAACCATAGCCTATATTGGGGCAAAGCCGGTTGACCGGCAAAAACAAGAGCAATGAGGCCCTTTATGAAAAAATCCGTTCTTACGATTTCCGTGGTGTCGCTGGCTGGTTTGGCGGCATGCACCGACCCCGCCTATGTGACTGGCGACGGCACGGCGCGCGGTGAATACCGCAATACCAAGCAGGGGGCGATCTTTGGCGGTATCCTCGGCGCAGGGCTTGCGGCGGTGACGGATAAGAACGTCGCCGTGGGCGCGGCGGTTGGGGCCGGAGCGGGAGCCGTGATCGGCAGCAATCTTGATAAGCAGGAGGCCGAACTGCGCCAAGATCTTGATGATGATGTGCGGATCGAAAACACGGGCGATCGCCTTATCGTGACCTTGCCGCAGGATATTCTCTTTGCGTCCGATAGCTATGCGGTGCAGCCCGGTCTGACCGATGATCTGCGCACCGTGGCCCAGAGCCTTCAGAAATACCCCAACTCGATCGTGCAGGTGATTGGCCATACGGACAACACCGCCTCGGCCGAGTATAACCAAACCCTTTCAGAGCGTCGCGCCAATGCGGTTGCGGATAAGCTCATGGATGCAGGGGTCGCGTTTGATCGGATTGAAACCATCGGTCGCGGCGAGAGCGATCCCGTGGCGTCGAACCTTTCGGAAACGGGCAAGGCCCAGAACCGGCGGGTTGAGATCGTCATTGTGCCACGGGACTGATCTCTGCAAAAATGCACATAGACCCCGCGCCAGTCGCAGTTGCGTTCGCAAGGCGCGGGGTTATTTTGTCATCAATTACAGACTGACCCAAACAGGATTGCTCAGATGACAAAGATACTCGGCCTCTCCGGCGCACTTCGCAAAGATTCGACCAACCGCAAACTTCTACGTGAGGCGGCGCGCGTCTATGGCGCGGCGGAGTATAGCGAGGCGGACCTCGCGTTGCCGCTTTATGATGGCGACCTTGAGGCGGCGGCGGGGATTCCCCCCAGCGTTCAGGCGCTTGTGGCGCAGATTGCCGAGGCGGATGCGGTTCTCATTTCGACGCCGGAATATAATGGCGGCATTTCCGGGGTGCTGAAGAATGCGCTCGACTGGATCAGCCGGTCGGATGTCGCGCCTTGGGCGGGCAAGCCAGTGGCGATCATGTCGGCGGCGGCGGGACGTGCGGGCGGCGCGCGGGCGCATCACGAACTTCGCCTTATCATGGCCCCGTTTCAGGCGCGAATCGTCAATGGCCCAGAGGTCATGGTGGCCGCGTCCTATGAACAGTTTGACACAGAGGGCCGGGTCGCGGAGGAGTATGTGCCTTTCCTGACCGCGCTCATGGAATCGCTGCACGACGAGGTGCAGCGCAAGGCCATCGAGAACGCGCAGGCGGCTTAAAGCGGTCTGCCAAAAACCTGAGATACCTCTATTGGCGGGGTGCAGTGCAAGATAGGACTGTGGTGAGCGCCTCGCCTTCAGCTTGATGGCGCAAGTAAAAGGCGTGACGCTTTAGGCGCGATTGCTGATCTCGATGAGATTGCCATCGGGATCGCGTATATAGATCGACAGGATCGGCCCGGTTGCACCTGTGCGTGTGATCGGGCCGTTTTCTATTGCGATACCTTGGGTGGCGAGGTGATCCTGCCAAGTGGCGAGGGGTGTCTCGCTCAGGAAACAGAGATCGGCAGAACCGGGAGTCGGGCGGGCGGCTTTGGGGTCAAACTCGGCCCCGGCGGGATGCAGGTTGATCTTGTGCGTCCTGAACGACAACGCCCAGCGCGTCGAGCCATCCGCAGGGATAAAGCGGGTCGCGGTCATACCGAGCACATCCTCATAGAACCGGCATGTCGCGGCAATGTCGGCCACGGTCAGGACGAGGTGATCGAGGCTGGCGAGGTTGGGTTTCATCGGGGCTTGTGCCTCCTTTGGGTCTGACTTAGCGTCTGGTCATGCAGAATGCCGAGACAAAGATACACCGTCAAACCGATCCATTAGACCCCGCCCGCGCGGCGGCGTGTCTGACGTCGCTTGATTTGCCGTCTGGGGTTGGGGCGGGCGATGCCCTACCGCCGTTCTTTCACACTCTCTATTTCTGGGATGCACAGCCGCCGGGCGATCTTGGGCGCGATGGGCACCCGAAGGTCGGCGGGATCATTCCCGACATGGGATTGCCGCGCCGCATGTGGGCGGGGGGGCAGCTCGTGTTTCATACGCCATTGCGGGCGGGAATCGAAGCGGTCAAGACCACGACCGTCGCGTCCGCCGAGCATAAAGAGGGGCGCAGCGGGCCGCTTGGGTTTGTCAAACTGCGCCATGATGTGACGCAGGAGGGGCGGCTTTGTGTGACCGAGTTTCAGGATCTTGTCTATCGCGAGGATCCGTTGCCGGGCGCGCCGAAACCCGTGCCGCCCAAGGCGCGTCGGGATCAGGTTCATGTTGAGGAAAAGGCGTTCGATTCGACCCTGTTGTTCCGCTATTCGGCGCTGACGTTTAACGGGCATCGGATTCACTATGACCTCGATTATACGCGCGATGTCGAAGGCTATGAGGGGCTTGTGGTGCATGGGCCGCTCTTGGCGCAGCTTCTTATGCTCATGGCCGAGCGGCGGCTTGGGGGCTTGCGGCGGTTTTCCTTCCGCGCCACCGCGCCGCTCATGCATTTTGAGGCGGCGGAGTTGTGTTGGGGCGACGACAATATCGCGTGGGTCCGGGGGCCGGACGGGCGGCAGTGTATGATTGCCGAAGCCGGTTAGAGCGAGGCCTCGGGCTTGAACGGCTCGGGGATATTGTCGGTGCCGTCGAGGATCAGGTCGGCCATCACCTCGCCCACTTTGGGCGCCATGCCAAAGCCGATCTTGAAGCCGCCATTGGCGATATATTGTCCCGGTTTGGTCGGGTGATCCCCAAGCATCGGCGCGCGGCTTTTGGCGCGGGGGCGGACCCCGGCCCAACGTTCAATGACCTCGGCCCCGTGAAGGGCGGGCACGGCGGCAAAGGCGCGGGCGAGCACGTCGTCAAGCAAGGCGTCGGTCGTGTCGGGGGCGTTGAAATCGCGCTCGGACGTGGAGCCGATGGCGACGGTGCCATCCACATGCGGGATGATATGCACGGCGTCGGCAAAAAGCTGTGGCGCATTGGGGCGCGAGAGGCGCAGGAGGGCGGATTGCCCTTTGACGCCATTGCCGACCATGCGGCCCATATCCTCGGACATCTCGACCAATCCGCGCCAGCCGGTGGCCCAGATGACTTGGCCACTTTCAGGCGCGTTAGAGACGATTTCAGTGCCTTTCGCACGCAACGCGGCGGCGAGTGCGGCGCAGGCCATGCGGGGGCTCATTCGGGCCGAAAGCGTGTCGTGGATCAGGTGGCCCGTGGGGGTTAGGGGTGCCCAGTCGCCCGCGTCCTCGGCCGGGATAACGCGCCATGTTGCCTTGCCGCGCCAGAGGGTGCGGGCGGTTTCCTCGCGGGCGCGGGCCAGCTCAAAGCCGCGGTCGTTCATCACCGGCTGAAGCCGTCCGACGCGGCCATAGCCCGAGGGCTGGTCGCCTATCCGTTCGATCTCGGCCCAGTAGGTTTCGGCCATGAGGAGGCTTTGAAACTGAAACTCCTTCTTGTCGTTCCAGTTCTCGGGGGTATGTGGCGAGAGCGCGCCGACCGTGCCGCCGGACGACCCAGAGCCAAGGCCAAAGGGGTCAATCACCCGCACCGAGGCACCGCGTTTGACACAGGACCACGCGACCGAGAGACCGAAGGCACCGGCACCCATCACGGTTACATCCACCATTGCCAAATCTCCTGCCTTGGACCAATGCTAATTCGACACGGTTCTAAGGCATCCCGACATGAGCGACCAGAGAGCAAATCTTGAGTGGCGCGATGGCGCTATCCCTGTATCGACGCGGTTTGATGATCCGTATTTCAGCCTCGACAACGGGCTTGCGGAAACGCGGCATGTCTTCCTTGCGGGCAATGATTTGCCAGCGCGGTTTGTGCCGGGGTTTCATGTGGGCGAGTTGGGCTTTGGCACGGGGCTGAACTTCCTGACAGTCTGGGCGACGTGGGAGGCGGCGGGGATTGATGGGCCGCTTCGGTTCACCAGCTTTGAGGGATTTCCCATGAGCGCCGAGGAGATGGACCGCGCGCTTGCGGCCTTTCCCGAGGTCGCGCCCTATGCAGAGCGGCTTGTGGCGGCTTGGGGGGAGGATCAGACGCTGGCAACGCTTGAAGGCGTGGAGGCGCGGGTTGTGATCGGCGATGCGCGCGATACGCTGGCGCGTCAGGATTTTGTCGCGGATGCGTGGTTTCTTGACGGGTTCTCCCCGGCCAAGAACCCCGAACTCTGGGATGCTGATCTGATGAAGGAGGTGGGACGGCATACCAAAGCGGACGGCAGCGCGGCGACCTATACGGCGGCGGGGTTCGTGCGGCGCGGATTGGACGCGGCGGGGTTTGACGTTGAGCGCATCTCCGGCTTTGGTCGCAAGCGGCATATGACCGTGGCAAGGAAACGCGGATGAGCCAGCAGAACAACCGTCTTGGCATCCTCCTGATGTGTCTGACGACCTTTGTTTTTGCCATGCAGGACGGAATCTCGCGCTATATGGCGAGCGAGTATAACGCCTATCTCGTGGTGATGATCCGCTATTGGTTTTTCGCGGCGTTTGTTATTGCACTCTCGGCGCGGCGATCGGGGGGATTGCGCAAGGCGGTCAAGACCAAGCATCTCTGGCTTCAGGTGTTTCGCGGCGCGCTATTGGCGGCGGAGATTGTCGTTACGGTGGTGTCCTTTACGCTTCTTGGCCTGACGGAAACCCATGCGATCTTTATCTGTTATCCGCTGATGATTGCCGCCCTGTCGGGGCCGATCCTTGGCGAAAGCGTCGGTTGGCGGCGCTGGGCGGCGATTGGCGTTGGCCTTATTGGGGTGCTGATCGTGCTTCAACCGGGGTTTGGCGTCTTTACACCGGCGGCGATTGTGCCGCTTGTGGGGGCGCTCATGTTCGCGGTCTACGGTCTTGCGACGCGCTATGTTGCGACGGATGACGGATCGGCGGTCAGCTTTTTCTATACCGGCACGGTCGGCATGGTGTGCATGACCGCCGTGGGCGTGTTCTTTTGGGAGCCGATTGCCGGGGCGGATTGGGGTTGGATGATTACGCTCTGTTTTACCGGGGTTTTGGGGCATTGGCTTTTGATCAAGACCTATGACCATGCCGAGGCCAGCGCGGTGCAGCCCTTTGCCTATCTGCAACTGCCGTTTGCGGCTGCGTTGGGTATGATGGCGTTTGGCGAAACGCTGCGCACCAATGTCGCCATCGGCGCGGCGCTCATTGTGGCGGCGGGGCTATTCACCCTTTGGCGCGAGCGACAGGCGGGCTAAGGCCAAGCCGTTTCGAAAGACCTTGTTAGCGGGCGGGGCGGATGGTGTCCCCAACCAGTTCCTTGCTAAACGGCACGGGATGGGGATCGCGGCCCAAACGGGCGCGGTAGACCGGCAGGCTTTCGGCGACGCGCATGACGTAGTTGCGGGTTTCCGAAAACGGGATGTGTTCGATCCAGTCGATCATATCGACATTGCGCCGACGCGGATCGCCGCGTTCCTTCATCCAGCGTTCCGGGCGGCTTGGGCCAGCGTTATAGCCCGCCGCCACAAGGATCACGTTGCCCTCAAATTCCCGCGCCAGTCCGGCGAGGTAGGCCGTTCCGAGGGCCACGTTATAGTCGGGGTCAGCGGTCAACCATGCGTGGCTATAGGGTTTGCCGATGGCGGCGGCGACCTGGCGGGCGGTGCCGGGCATGACTTGCATCAACCCGCGCGCCCCCGCACCGCTGACAACCGAGGGGTCAAACTCGCTCTCGCGGCGGGCGATGGCGAGGGCCATTTCCGGCGGCACGGGGAGTCGGGAATTTACCAACGGGTGCAGCGCATAATAGGGTCCGGGCAGGACAATGCCGCGTTGCGCCGCGGTTTTGCCGAGCATCACAGCGACATGCGGCGCGCCGATTTCCTGCGCCATAGTGCCCATCTGGCCAAGCGCATCGCGGTCCTGGGTTTCCGACAGGTGAAGCCAGAAGCGTTCCGCAAGCGCCAGTTCGTCGGCTGCAAGCAAGAGGCGCGCGGCCTTGTGGACCGAGCTTTGGGTAAATGTCGCGCTCTGCCAGTCTGGAAAAACCTCGTCCCCGCGCAGGTCGGCGCTTGGGGCCATGCCTGCCTTTTCGGCGGCGAGAAGGCCGTAAAAGCTTGTCTGATGTGCGCCGCCGTCCTGATAGGCGCGCTGGGCCGATGTGGTGTCGCCCATCGCTTCATAGGCGCGCCCAAGCCAGTATCCGGCGCGGCCAAGGGAGATCGGGGTTTCTACGGATTGTTTGAAGCGGACAAAATGTTGGGCTGCGATGCCGGGTTTGTTGAGAAACCGCAGCGCCACATATCCCGCGATCCATTCGCAATCGGAATAGGCATAGCCCGCGTCCGGCGTCAGGCCGTGGGTTGCGGCGATGCGATAGGCGGTGCCATATGCCCCGTCGCGCATTTGCTCACGTGCGAGCGCGCGGCGGCGTCCGGCCCATTCTTCGGCGCGGCCAAGGTTGCCCGCTTCGCTTTCTGCGAGCAGCAATTCAATGGCAGAGGCGTCGCGGTTTTTACGCGCCCGCCAGAGAAATCGCTCGTAGTTGAGGCCGGGATGATCGCGCAGGTTGGCAGGGACGGCGGCGATCATGTCGTCGACGCCATTGACCTGTTGGCGCAGGCCGAACCGGGCGCGCGCAAGGCGTTGCCAGCCCTCATCCACCAGCGGGATCATGCGCTCGGTGTTGGATTCCCACCCTTGCCAGAGGACATAATCCAGACGCGCGGTATGGTGAGGGCGCAGGAGTTGGCCGTAGCGCTCCAGGAATTGTGCATGCGTGCGGGGGCCGGTGGGCATGTCTTTCCATGCGGAGATCACCAGCGCCTCGGCCTCGTCGGTGCGGTTTTGGCGTTCAAGGACATGGGCCAGCAGCAGGACGCCTTCGGGGGTCTGGGGCGGGCCATAGGCGAACAGGGTGGTGATCTTATCGCTATTGGCCCCTTCAAAGGCGGCTTCGGATTGTTTGCGCAGGTAGGGCAGGCCGGGCCAGTCGGTCCGGCGCGCAAGGAAGGCCAGAACCTCGGAGGGGTGCCCCTCTCCTGCGCGCAGGCGGTGCCATTCCACGATGTCGCGCGCGATGGGATCGGCGCCGCGCAATTCCTGTTGCGCGGTGGCCCAATCCTTGCCGCGCACGGCGTCTAGCGCCCGCGCCAGCGGCGTATCCGCAGCATGTGCGGGAGAGATCGCCGTTAGGGCGGTCACGAAAACAACGAGGAGAAGGCGCAACATGTCTTGCATTTTCCAATGTGACAAAGGATAGAACCGAACCATAAATCCGTGCGGGTCATGCCACAAATCACAAACTTGGCAAGACCGCCCCATGAGGGGTAGGGTCCGTGCGGCTTGAAATCAACCGGGCGTTTCGCCAGTACACCGCAGAAAAGGAGCGTGTCATGTTCAAAGGGTCTATTCCCGCACTCGTCACGCCGTTCACGAACGGCGAGCTGGATATTGAGACGCTCAAGAAACTCGTCGAATGGCATATTGGCGAAGGCACGAGCGGATTTGTGCCCGTCGGCACCACCGGCGAAAGCCCGACGCTGACCCACCGTGAGCATGAGCAAGTGGTTGAGGAAGTCGTGCGCGCTGCGGCAGGGCGGGTGCCGGTCATTGCCGGGGCCGGGTCAAACAATACGTTGGAATCGATCCGCCTTGCGCAACATGCCGAGAAGGTTGGTGCGGATGCGATCCTTGTTGTCACCCCGTATTACAACAAGCCGACCCAGCAGGGCATGATCGCGCATTTCACTGCGGTGCATGATTGCTGTGAGTTGCCGATCATCATTTACAATATTCCGGGCCGCTCGGTTGTCGATATGAGTCCCGAGACGATGGGTAAACTTGCCGAGTTGCCGCGGATCGTTGGCGTCAAGGACGCGACCGGCGATCTTGCGCGGGTGCCGAAGCAACGCATCACCTGTGGCAAAGACTTCATCCAGCTTTCGGGCGAAGATGGCACGGCGCTTGGCTTTAACGCGCATGGCGGTGTGGGCTGTATCTCGGTGACGGCGAATGTCGCGCCGAAGCTCTGTGCCGAGTTTCAGGCGGCGACGCTGGCGGGCGATTACGCCAAGGCGCTTGAGCTACAGGATCGGCTTATGCCGCTTCATATTGCGATTTTCGTTGAGCCGGGGCTTGTTGGCGTGAAATATGCCATGTCCAGGCTGGGCCTTTGTAATGAGGAAGTGCGCCTGCCGTTGGTGGGGCTTTCCGATCCGGTCAAGGCGCAGGTTGATGCCGCGATGGCACATGCGGGCCTGATCTAAAACAGCACCGCTTCAGAGATGAAAAGCCGCGTCCCGAGGGGCGCGGCTTTTGCGTTTAATCCCCAAGTTTGGCGTGAATCTCATCAAGGTCGATTTCCCCGATGGGCAGCTTGTTGGACGGGTCTTCGAAATCGTATTTGA
Source organism: Pseudopelagicola sp. (assembly GCA_026195905.1). GTDB lineage: Bacteria > Pseudomonadota > Alphaproteobacteria > Rhodobacterales > Rhodobacteraceae > Shimia. Next base: position 31,437 of record JAPHRE010000036.1, read on the forward strand.
AGAGCTGGAAGTCGCGCTTGTAGATTTCATAGACAAGATGCATCGACAGGTCGTCGAAATAGTCCTCGACCGGATGGGCGCGCTTGGGGCCGTGGCCTTCGGATTCGTTAAAGCGCGGGATTTGGTCAAGATCGACGCTATGCGGGGTTTCAATTGCGTCGAGCACCGATTGCATGCCGTCGTTGAATTGCTCGGTCCAGAAGATGTTGTCGTAGCGCCCGCCATTGACGATGAAGGTCGAGACATGGCCCGACATGGCGGACCAGTGAATATCGGGGTCCATCGGGCGACGCCAGCGGATGGTATCACGGGCAAAGAGCAGGAAGCGGCGGAAGCTCTTGATCTGGTCGAATTCCTGCTTGCCGTCATCGCCGCCAACCTCGATGCCGTATTTCTGAATCAGCGTCGGCACGAGGTTGCCGCGATAGCGTTTGCCATTGCGTTGAATCCCGCAAATCTTGTCAAAGAAAGAGGACAGGATGCGGGTATATGGGTTGCGCACACAGGTGAAGGCATAGGATTTGTGCGAAATCACGTTTTGCGTAATCGTCGGCTGGCTTTCTTCGATGGCCCATTTGTGAATGCCGCCCTCGGCATCGTGGATGTCACCGTCAAAAAATTCGCCGTGATCCGAGTAATACATGATCTGACCAATGGTCGAACAGGCGCATTTGGGAACGACCCGATATACGACAGTTTCGCTCTCGGTCATCCAGGTGCCGGGAAAGCCCATATAAAATTGCCTCCGATTGTCCTGCGGCTCGGTAAACCGGCGACAGTTTGGTTTGGGAACAAAAAAGCAAAGAAATCCTGTTTATTCAACGCCCGTTCATCATTAATGAGGTAAACAATCAATGTAAATTTAGGGTTCTGGTTTCCAATATGGCAAAAATCGCCTTCATTCTGCTCTGTCACAAGGACCCGGAGGCTATTGTCCAGCAAGCCAAAAGGCTCACCTCGAAAGGCGATTATATCGCGATCCATTTCGATGCGAGCGCCAAACCGTCGGCGTTTGAGGCGATCCGTGAGGGGCTTGGCGACAATCCGAATGTTGTTTTTGCGCGGCGGCGGATCAAATGCGGTTGGGGCGAGTGGTCGCTTGTTCAGGCGACCCTTTACGCCGTCGAAGCCGCCGCCGAAGCCTTTCCGCGTGCCACGCATTTTTACATGCTTTCGGGCGATTGCCAGCCGATCAAGACGGCCGAATATATCCATGATTACCTCGACAACAACGATTGCGATTTCATCGAGAGCTTTGATTTCTTCGAAAGCGACTGGATCAAGACGGGGATCAAGAAAGAGCGCCTTATCTACCGTCACTGGTTCAACGAACGGACCCAGAAATGGCGCTTTTACACGTCGTTCAACCTACAAAAGCGGCTTGGCCTGACGCGCGAGATTCCGGCGGATATTCAGGTTCAGATTGGATCGCAATGGTGGTGCCTGCGGCGTGAAACGATCGAAAAGGTGATCGACTTTACCCGCACCCGCAAAGACGTCATGCGGTTCTTTCGCACCACGTGGATTCCAGACGAAACATTCTTTCAGACCGCAGTGCGCCATCTGGTGCCGGAGAAAGAAATCCGCACCCGGACGCTCACATTCCTTATGTTTACCGACTACGGAATGCCGCTTACGTTTTACAACGATCACTATGATTTGTTGCTCAGTCAGGATTTCCTGTTTGCCCGCAAGATCAGCTCAGAGGCGTTTGAGCTCAAGGAGCGGCTGGGCACGTTGTTCGGCGAAACCGGGGTGCATTTCCAGATTTCCGCAGAGGGGCCGAGCCTTTTCAAGTTCCTCACCGGGCGGGGGCGCATCGGGCGGCGGTTTGCATCGCGGTTCTGGGAGACGGAATCGACGTTGGGCCGTGACCGTGAATTGATGATTATCGTGTGTAAGAAATGGCATGTGGCCAAACGGTTGCTGGAGAGTATCCATGCGCAGACCGGCGTGCCGTCGATTGCCTATCTGTTCAACGAAGAGAGCACGCCGCTGCCTGATCTTGGCGGGATTCAGGCGACGCTTGGGAAACGGACACGGCACCGCCGGGCGCTTATGCGGATGTTGTTTGACTATTACGACACCGACCGCCTTGTGATCTGTCTCGATCCATCGGCGCTTGATCTGCTTTTTGATTTCTTCGGGGATCGGTCGCGCACCCGGTTGCTTGAGGTGCAGTGTCGGTTCTCGGATGAGTATCTTGTGGGTCATGCGACGCGGATCGGGCTTGCCGGATCACAAACGCCGCAAGAAACGCTTGAACGCATCCTGCCGACGATCCGCCAGGATATGGTTCTTGAAAGCGACCGGATTCGGGATGCGAATTTCGAAAACCACGTGCGGATGCGCGAAGGCGATAGTCTTGAAGAGCACGTTGCGACGCTCATGGATTTCCTGTCGATTGATCGGGAAACCGCCGAAACCCTCGCCAAGACCCAGCATCTTTTCGCGGATTAACGCGGCGCGGCGGTCAGTTCGAGGAAGACATCTTCAAGATCGGCCTGCTCGGTGCGGATATCGCGAATCCGCAGTCCGGCATCGCGCAACGCTTCAAGCACGTCGCCCGCATCTTTTTCCTTCGCATGATAGGTCAGCGCGAGCGTGCCATCGGCGCGGATTTCGGCGGTGATCCCGTCGAGATCGGGCAGGGCCGGGATGGCCTCGGCGGGTTCGATGACAAGGGTGCGGGTATCGAGCCGCCCGAGAAGGTTTGTCGTGCTGTCGCGCGCCACGAGTTCGCCGTGGTTGATAATCGCGATTTCATCGCACATTTCCTCGGCCTCTTCGAGGTAATGCGTGGTGAGGATGATCGTCATGCCGGTTTCTTCGTTGAGGCGGCGGATATTGCTCCAGAGCATTTGACGGAGTTCGATATCCACGCCTGCGGTTGGTTCATCAAGCACAAGGATATGCGGATCATGCACCAGCGCCTTGCCAAGCAGGAGGCGGCGGCGCATCCCGCCTGAAAGGGTGCGGGCGTAGGCCTCGGCCTTGTCCGTGAGGCCCACCATTTCGAGGATCTCATCGCTTTTGCGCTGGGCCTTGGGGACGCCGTAAAGGCCCGCCTGCACTTCGAGCGCGCCGCGTGGGGAAAAGAACGGATCGAGGTTCAATTCCTGTGGCATGACGCCGATGGCGGCGCGGGACTGGCGCGGGTTCTGGTCCTGGTCAAAACCCCAAATCCGCACCGTGCCGGAGGATTTCACCACCAGACCGGCGAGAATATTAATCATCGTCGACTTGCCCGCGCCATTGGGGCCGAGAAGGCCAAAGATCGCGCCTTTGGGAATGTCGAGATCAACCCCTTTGAGGGCCTCTTTTGCAGGGGCCCCTTTCATTCCACGGTAGGTTTTCCGTAGGTTGCGAATTTCGATGGCGTTCTGTGACATGGCTGCTCTTGCTCCGACGCTGTGCTTGGCGCATATTTGCGCATACCCAAGCCAGAGCAAAACGACAACCGCAAGGAATCAACGAAGATGACGACGCAAGCCCCCGAGACCAAGATCGTGGACAGCTACAAAGTGGCCTGTGATGGCGGCGAAGGTGCGCTCGGACATCCGCGCGTCTACCTTCTTATTCCCGAGGATCAGGGCTGGGTCGAGTGCCCCTATTGCGATTGCAAATATGTGCACCGCAGCGTGGCCGGAGATCAGGCCGCCTGATTGAAGGAAGGGCTTTCGCAAGCCCTGCCCCCGCCTCAGAGGTGTGTTTGCGCGTAATGCCGGTCAGGGGTTTCAAGGTGCGGGATGCCGTTGAATTGCACCAAGAGCGGCTTGTCGAGCACCATCTGCCAGCGATGCACAGACGTGTTCATGATCGCGAGGCACATGCCCGCCCATCCATTCACATCCAGCGATAGCGTCTGACGCAGCACCGTGCCGATCAGCCCGCCAGACGTGACCACAAGGGCGCGCCCGTCCCCGGCGGAAATTTCGGAGATGGCATCTTTGATCCGCGTATAAAACGACTCAAAACTTTCGGGCGCACCTTCGATCTCTCCGCGTTCCCATGCGCCAAGCACCGTTGGCAGATGGCGCACAAATTCCTCGCGAGCCGACGGGACGGCAAGGCCATGTTGCTCTTGCATAAGCTGTGACAAGGTAAAGTAGGCGAATTCATTGAGGCGCGGATCGCGGATGATGTCGGAGTCGGGGGCCAGCGCCATGCCTTGTGCGGTTTCGGCATGTCGCCGCATTGTGCCGCAATAGACCCTTTGAAACTGATCCCCCGTCGCGGCCATATGCGCCCCGAGCCAGCGGGCCTGTTGATGACCGAGGTCCGAGAGCTTGTCATAGCTGACTTCATCACGGGCTTCGGTGTTGGCCTGACCGTGGCGGACGAGGGTGATATGGGGCATGAAAGACCTCTTACTCTGCCGCCTTTGCCTACTGTTTTGAGAGCGAGTTCGGAAGGGGAAATTTTGTCCCGTCGCCTGCGCCTTGGCGCAAACGGTCTTTGCCCTGTCGGAATGGGCGACTCGCAAATGCGGCCTGCTGCGGTAGACTGGGGGCGAATAGGGAGTTTGTCATGTCCGACACCATCACCTTTACGCTGGACGGCGAGACCGTGGAGGCCCGTGTGGGCGATACTATCTGGGACGTGGCCTATGGGCGCGGCCTTGTGATTCCGCATCTGTGCCACAAACCTGCGCCGGGCTATCGTGCGGATGGGAATTGCCGCGCCTGTATGGTCGAGATCGAGGGCGAGCGCACCTTGGCCGCCTCCTGTATCCGTGAACCCGCCGAGGGCATGGTGGTTACGACCAATTCCAAGCGGGCCGAGGCGGCGCGTAAGATGGTCGTTGAAATGCTTGTCGCGGATCAGCCGCCCCGCGACGCGGCGCATGACAAATCCGCCCATTTTTGGGATATGGCCGATCTCAACGGGGTCTCCGAGAGCCGGTTTCCCAAGATTGAGGAGGGGCGCATTCCGCTTTTGGATGATTCGCATGTGGCGATGCGGGTCAATCTTGATGCCTGTATTTCCTGCGGTCTGTGCGTGCGGGCCTGTCGCGAGGTGCAGGTCAATGATGTGATCGGCATGGCGGGACGGGGGCATGATGCCTATCCGACCTTCGACATTGACGATCCGATGGGCGAGTCGACCTGTGTCGCCTGTGGCGAATGCGTGCAGGCCTGTCCGACGGGGGCGCTCATGCCTGCGACGGTTGTGGACGATGCGCAGGTCGGGGATAGCGCCGATTTCGACAGCGAGACCGAGAGCGTCTGCCCCTTCTGTGGGGTGGGCTGCAAGGTCAGTCTCAAGGTCAAGGACGGCAAGGTCAAATATGTCGAGGGCATCAACGGCCCGGCAAATGAGGGGCGGCTCTGTGTGAAGGGGCGGTTTGGGTTTGATTATATCCATCACCCGCATCGCCTGACCAAGCCGTTGATCCGGCGCGCAGATGCGCCGCCCAAGGGGCTTAACGTCGATCCCGGCGATCTTTCGACCCATTTCCGCGAGGCGACATGGGACGAGGCGCTTGATCTTGCGGCCAAGGGGTTCATGGAGTTGCGCGAGGAGAACCCGCGCAATGTTGCGGGGTTCGGGTCGGCCAAATGCACCAATGAAGAGGCCTATCTCTTTCAGAAATTTATCCGGCAGGGGTTTGGCCATAACAACGTCGATCACTGCACCCGGCTTTGCCATGCGTCGTCGGTTGCGGCATTGATGGAGAATGTCGGCTCGGGGGCCGTGACGGCGACGTTCAACGAGATCGAAAATGCGGATGTGGCGATTGTGATCGGGGCGAACCCGATTGAAAATCACCCCGTCGCCGCGACCTATTTCAAGCAATTTACCAAGCGCGGCGGCAAGCTCATCGTGATGGACCCGCGCGGCGTTGGTCTGCGTCGGTTCGCGACCGAGATGGTGCAGTTTCGCCCCGGCGCGGATGTGTCGATGCTCAACGCGATCATGCATGTGATCGTCGAAGAGGGGCTATATGATAGCCAGTATATCCACCGCTGGACCGAGAATTGGGAGGCCGAGCGCGACCATCTCAAGGGGTTTAGCCCCGAGGCGATGAGCGAGATTTGCGGCGTCTCCCCGGAGCAGCTGCGCCGCGTGGCGCGCATCTTTGCCAAAGGTCAGGCCGGGATGATTTTCTGGGGTATGGGCGTGTCGCAGCACATCCACGGCACGGATAACTCGCGCTGTCTTATCTCCCTCGCGCTGATGACGGGCAATGTGGGCAAACCGGGTGCGGGGCTGCATCCCTTGCGCGGGCAAAACAACGTGCAGGGCGCGTCGGATGCGGGGCTTATCCCGATGTTCCTGCCTGATTACAAATCGGTCGCGGATGATGGCGCGCGGGCGCTGGCGTCTGAGGTCTGGGGCATGGGGGATTTCTCGAATGAGAAGGGTCTCACCGTGACCGAGATCGTCGATCAGGTATATGCGGGCAATATCAAAGGCATGTATATTCAGGGCGAAAACCCGGCCATGTCAGACCCCGATGTCGAACATGCGCGCGATGCGTTTGCCAAGCTCGACCTCCTTGTGGTGCAGGATATTTTCCTTACCGAGACGGCGAATTTCGCCGATATCATCCTGCCGGCTTCGGCGCTTTATGAAAAGAACGGCACGGTGTCCAATACCAACCGTCAGGTGCAGCGGGTGCGTCCCGCCGTGCCGCCGCCGGGCGAGGCGCGCGAGGATTGGGCGATCACGGTCGACTTTGCGCGGCGCATCGGGCTGGATTGGGCCTATGAGGACGTGAGCGAAGTCTTTGCCGAGATGAAACGCACCATGCCGTCGCTTGACAATATCACATGGGAGCGGCTCAGGACCGAGACGGTGACCTATCCCTCGCTCAGCCCCGAAGACCCCGGACAGGCGATTGTCTTTGGCGATGGATTCCCGCGCGATGAGGGGCGGGCGCGGTTTACCCCGGCCGCTGTCATTGCGCCCGACGAGGCGCCGGATGCGGAATTTCCGATGGTGATGACCACGGGTCGACAGCTTGAACATTGGCACACCGGGTCGATGACGCGGCGCTCTTTGGTTTTGGACGCGGTGGAGCCGGAAGCGAATTGTTCGCTGCATCCCAAGACGCTGCGCCGTCTTGGGGTCGAGGCGGGGGATATGGTGCGGCTTACGACACGACGCGGGTCGATCGAGATCATGGCACGGG
>JAPHRE010000067.1 GCA_026195905.1 Pseudopelagicola sp.
AGGCCAAGGCCCGAGTCGCCGCCAATGGCATAAAGCGCGATCCAGATCAGGACGAGATGGGCAAAGCCAAGAAAGAGCGCCAGTTCCTCGCCCACGGGAAATTCCCCATCCGCGCTGCGCCGGGCGGCCGCGCCTTGGACGAGGCGGTCCATAAGATAGGTAAAGCCGGTCAGATACAGCAGAGCAATCAGGCACCAGACCCCGCCGGAAAGCCCCGCAAGGGCGAGGAGCAGAACAGGGATCATGGTCGCGATGGAAAACCAGAGCATGGGATGCCTCATCATAGTATGTCGCGCGCCGCATTTGCCCATAGTTCGCGGGCGGATACAATGCGCGGCAGAGACGCGGGGCGCGCTTCCGGGGGCGGACATGTCGTTTTTGACCTCGCCCATCGGGCGCGGGGCGCGATAGGGTGGGGCTGAATTTGGAGCGGGGAAACCGGGATGGCACTCGACGAGTCCAAGAAGGGCATCTGGAAATCTGGCAAGGGCAAGGGGCGGCGCGTGCCCAAGGGACGGCAGCTTGAGGATCAGGCCCATGCAGAGGTTGTTGCGCTATTGGGGGATCGGCCCCGGCGGCGCGATCTTTTGATCGAGTTTTTGCACCTTGTTCAGGATGAATACGGCCATGTGTCGGCGGCCCATATCCGGGCCTTGGCCGAGGAATTGCGCATTGGGCAGGCCGAGGTTTATGAGGTTGCGTCCTTCTATGCGCATTTCGATGTGGTGCGCGAGGGCGAGGTCGCGCCACCGGCGTTGACCATCCGGGTTTGCGATTCCCTGTCGTGCGAATTGGCCGGGGCGCAGGCGTTGAAGGCGGCGCTTGAAGAGGGGATGGACCCGGCAAAGGTGCGTGTGTTGCGCGCGCCGTGCATGGGGCGGTGTGATACGGCACCGACCTTGGAGATTGGCCATAACCATATCGACCATGCGACCGTTGCCAAGATCGAGGCGGCGATTGCGGCGGGCGAGACGCATCCAGATATTCCCGACTATCAGGGGTTTGCCGAATACAAGGCCGAAGGCGGCTATCGCCGGTTGCAGAGCCTGCGCGAGGGTGGCGATTGGGAGGCGGTTCAGGATTCGGTGCTTGAGGCGGGTCTGCGCGGGCTTGGCGGGGCGGGGTTCCCGTCGGGCAAAAAGTGGGGCTTTGTGCGGGCCAATCCGGGGCCACGGTATCTGGCGGTGAATGGCGACGAGGGCGAGCCGGGGACGTTCAAGGATCGTCATCACCTTGAGCGCGAGCCGCATATGTTCCTTGAGGGGATGTTGATTGCGGCCTGGGCCGTGGAGGCGGAGGTCGCGTTTATCTATATGCGTGATGAATATCCGGCGGTGCTTGAGATCCTGCGCCGCGAGATTGCCGCGCTTGAAGAGGCGGGGATCGTCGCGCCCGGCTATATCGACCTGCGCCGGGGGGCGGGGGCGTATATTTGCGGCGAAGAAAGCGCGATGATCGAGTCGATCGAGGGAAAGCGGGGCGAGCCGCGTCATCGTCCGCCTTTCGTCGCGCAGGTGGGGATTTTTGGCCAGCCGACGCTCGTGCATAATGTCGAGACGCTCTATTGGGTGGCGCGGATTGCGCGGTTTGGGCCGGAGGTGCTCAATAGCGTTGAGAAGAATGGCCGCACGGGGCTGCGCAATTATTCGCTGTCGGGGCGCGTGGCGAGGCCGGGGGTGTATCTCTTGCCGGCCGGCTCGACGATCATGGATATCATCGAAGCGGCGGGCGGCATGGCCGAGGGGCATGTGTTCAAGGCCTATCAACCGGGCGGGCCGTCTTCGGGGCTGCTGCCTGCGTCGATCAACGATGTGCCGCTTGATTTTGACACGTTGCAGCCATTGGGCACCTTTATCGGCTCGGCGGCTGTGGTGGTTCTGTCGGAGCAGGACAGCGCGCGGGCGGCGGCGCTCAACATGCTGCGGTTCTTTGAGGATGAAAGCTGTGGGCAATGCACGCCCTGCCGGGTGGGCTGTGAGAAGGCGGTAAAGCTCATGCAGGCGGACCGCTGGGATCAGGGGCTTTTGGAAGAGTTGAGCCAGGCCATGGTCGATGCGTCGATCTGTGGGTTGGGGCAGGCGGCGCCGAATCCAATCCGGCTTACGATGAAGCATTTTGGGGATGAGGTTTAGGGGAATGTCGTCGTCCTGAACCTGGCGCAACCGCCCCGAGCAGTAACACAGTTGCCCAAGCGTCCACCGGACCGTTCCGGCGGTCAGACGCATTGCCATCCTCGCGCATCGTTCGCAAGTCTCGGCGCCTGCCGATGGTCCGGTGTATGCCCCCTTGTGCCCCCTGCCGTTTCCGGGTCTGATGCATTCATGGGTGTTGTTGAAGAGATCATGTTGCGCCAGTCGGTGCGGGTTGGGATGTTCCTTTTAGGGGGCGGGGTGGCGTTGCTCTATGCGGCGTGGTTTTGTTATCGTGGGCCGTCTAACCTCAAGACCGTTGTGAAGGCGGTGCCGATGTTGGCGTTTGCGGTTGGGGCGGTGGCGACGTTTGGGCATCCGTTGATTATTTTGGCTCTGTTGGCCTCGGCGCTGGGCGATATTGCGATTTCGCGGCCGGGGGAGCGGGCGTTCCTTGTCGGGCTGGTCAGTTTCGCGGTGGCGCATCTGTTTTATATCCTGCGCTTTTGGGGGCTGGTCGGGTTTGAGGGCGTGGTTGCCCTGCCTTGGGCCGCCGGGTTGGTGGTGCTGTTCGCGCTGTCGACGGAGCGGTGGCTTATTCCGCATACGGGTGCATTGAAGTGGCCGGTGCGGGTCTATGTGGTGTTGATCTCGCTCATGGGGCTGACGGCGCTTGGCCTGACGGGGGTGCCCTTTGCGCTGGTTGGTGCGTTGGCCTTCATGGCGTCGGATACGATCCTTGCGATTCAGTTGTTTCGGATGAAGGAGGAGTCGCGCCTGCAAATCCCGGCCTCGGTTCTGCTCTGGCTGTTTTATGCGGGGGGGCAATTGGCGATCGTGATTGGCGTCGGCTGGGCCGCGCCGCTCTTCCATCTTTGATAAACTGGCATTAGGTGAGAAGGGGTAACACCCGGAGGCCCGAAACATGGCGTTTTTCTCGAAACTCAAGGACAAGTTGTTCAAGTCGTCGTCCAAGCTCGACGAGGGATTGGATGCGATTGTCGAGGAGGGCGGCGAAGAGGTTGTCGCGGCGGTCGAAGAGGTTCAGGTCGCGCCCGAACCAACGCCTGCGCCCAAAGCGCCCAAGCCCGCGCCGACTGCCGAGTCTGCCCCTATCCCTGAAACACCGCAGGGCGCGCCCAAGGGCGGCATACTTGCGCGGTTGACGGGGCGCGGATCGGGGGCGGCAGAGGTCAAGCGGGTGCTTGATGATGACATGCTTGAGCAGCTCGAAGAGTTGTTGATCGCCTCGGATATGGGGGTTGATACCGCGCTGCGCGTGACCGCCAATATTGCCGAAGGCCGGTTCGGCAAGCGTCTTTCCGCGCGTCAACTCAAAGAGCTTTTGGCCGAAGAGATCGCGCGCATCATGGAGCCGGTGGCGAAACCGCTGCCAATTTATCCGACCACACCGCAGGTCGTTTTGGTCGTGGGCGTCAACGGATCGGGCAAGACGACGACGATTGGCAAGCTCGCGAGCCAGTTCAAGGGCGCAGGCAAGACGGTCGTGATCGCGGCGGGCGATACGTTTCGCGCGGCGGCGGTTGAGCAGCTTCAGGTTTGGGGCGAGCGGGCCGGGGTGCCGGTTCTGACGGCGCCGGAAGGGTCGGACCCGGCGAGCCTTGCGTTTGATGCGATGACAAAGGCGCAGGAGACCGGGGCGGATCTATTAATGATCGACACGGCGGGACGGTTACAGAACCGCGCCGACCTCATGGAAGAATTGGCCAAGATCGTGCGGGTGATCCGCAAGAAGGACGAGAACGCGCCGCATAATACGCTTCTCGTCTTGGACGCCACCACCGGGCAGAACGCGATCAATCAGGTCGAGACGTTCCAGAAGCTCGCCGATGTGTCGGGGCTTGTCATGACCAAGCTCGACGGGACGGCGAAGGGCGGTATCCTCGTGTCGCTGGCCGACAAATTCGGGTTGCCGATCCATGCGATTGGGGTTGGTGAGCAGATAGACGACCTTGCGCCGTTTGATCCCGAAGAGTTTGCCGCCGCGCTGACCGGATTGTCGGAGTGATGACGGCGGTCCGGGTATGAGCGAGTGGCTCATCGCTCTTGAAGGCACCGAGGCGGGACACCAGCTTGCACTTGGCCTCGCTATTCTTGCCGCGTTTTTACATGCTGTTTTTGGCGCACTTCAAAAAGGGCGGCATGACCCGTGGCTTTCGCGCGGGGCGATAGACGGGGCGTATGGGCTTATGGCGATGCCGTTTGCGCTTTTTGTCGTGCCGTGGCCCGAGCCGCATATGTGGATCATTTTCGCGGGCGCGTTTGTCATTCATACGGCGTATAAATTCCTGCAAGCCTATGCCTATACCAAGGGAGCCTATACGGTTGTGTATCCGGTGGTGCGGGGCACGGCGCCGCTTTTTGCGGTGATTGGCGCGTGGCTTGTGTTTGGGGAGCATTTCACCGGCTGGCAATGGGCCGGTGTCGGGGTTTTGCTCTTGGGGATTTTCGGGCTGGGGCTATATAATCTCGTGTTCCTGATCACGGCGCGTGAGACCTTGCCGATGGCGCTTGGGGTTGCGGTCGTGACCGGGTTGTTCGTGGCGCTATATACGACCTATGACGCCTATGGCATTCGTGCGACCGCCGATCCGTTTACCTTTTTGGCGTGGTTCTTTTTTCTTGATGGGTTTGTGTTCCCGCCGCTGGCGGCGCTGCGCTGGATCAATATGGTGCAGCGCCCGGCGTTGCCGCCGCTTCTTTTGCGGGGGGTTATCGGGGGGATCGTGGCGTTTTTCAGCTTTGGGTCGATCATGATGGCGACGCGGCTTGATAAGGTCGGGGAGGCGGCGGTTTTGCGCGAGACCTCGACCGTGTTTGCGGCGCTTATCGGCTGGCTTGTGCTGCGCGAAACGGTGGGGCCGCGCCGGATTGCGCTCATGACCTTGATTGCGGCGGGCGCGGTGTTGGTTGAATTGGGCGGGTGAATGGGCCAGATAAAGCGAAACAAAGGATAGGCGCGAGATGAGCGACAAGACAAAGATCAATCCGCTTTTGAAGATGGGGCTTGAGCTTGGGCCGATTGTGGCGTTTTTCGCCGCTTACCTGAAGCTGCGCGATGAGACCTTTCTTATTGGCGGCACGGAATACGTGGGTTTCATCCTTGTGACGGCGGGGTTTGTGCCGCTGATGATCCTGAGCACGGGCATCCTTTGGCGGCTGACGGGGCATCTTTCGAAGATGCAGGTTGCGACGTTGGTTCTTGTGGTGATTTTCGGTGGGTTGTCGGTCTGGCTCAACGATGATCGGTTCTTCAAGATGAAGCCGACGATGATTTACCTATTGTTCGGCGGGGCACTTGGGATCGGGCTTTTGCGCGGGCAAAGCTACTTGCGCTATGTGATGGAAGAGATGGTGCCGATGACGCATGAGGGGTGGATGATCCTGACCAGGCGGCTGACGACGTTTTTCCTGAGTTTGGCGGTCTTGAACGAGGTGATCTGGCGCACGCAGAGCACGGATACATGGGTCTATTTCAAGACCTTTGGCCTTACGGCGGCGGTTTTTGTGTTTTTCATGACGCAAGGCGGCGTATTGCAGAAATATGCGACCGACGAAGAGCACGACGACGCGTAAGGGGCGCTGTCCCGCTCAGCCCGGAGTATTTTTCCTCAGAAGAAGCGCAGGCGGTAGCGATACACGTTGTCGCGCGGCGTTTTCCAGTGGCGGTGGCGTCCTGAGGCGGCTTTTCAGATGCGGCAGCGGCAGGCGCTCGGGGTGCCGGATCAGGGCGGTATAAAACCCAAAGACTCCGGGGCGCAGGTAAGTGGACCAATGGCAATGACGGCGGCGGTGCGGGGCGATTGGATGGCCCATGTCGGCCAGGGTTGCCAGGGTTGCAGGATCATCAAGGCGGATCGTCTGGGCGTTGGGCGCGATCAGGCCACGCCCCAAGGCGCGGTCGCCGCGATGGCGCGGCGGCAGGGTCTTTTCAAACAGGTAATCATAGGCGGCGTTTTCGCGGCTTACGATGTTGAAAACTTCGCAGCTTTGGCCGCCGGGCGCGGTAAGGGCGCGGTGGGCATGGCTTTGGTAGGCGGCACCGTTGAGGAGGATCACCCGGCCAAGACATCCGCGCGCCACGGTTTGCATCGCGCAGAGCACGAGATGCGCGCCCAGGGAATGGGCGATGAGATGAACCGGGCGGTCGGGAGCGAGGCGGTTGAGGGTTTCCACCAAAGCGGCCAGCGCGGTCGCGGCGGTTTCGGCCTCGGCGCGGGCGTCGCGCAATCGGCCACGGGCGGACCAGCCGAAGGCTATGAGTACCCCTTCATCGGGCGCATTGCGTCCAAAGCCGAGGTGGCGCGGCCAGCTTTGGGCCTTGGGACAGGGATGGGTTTTGGCGGCGGAAAAAATATGCTGATGCGGGCAATGCTTTGGATCATTGGGAAGGAACTTGTAGCCGTGCACCATGATGAGAATCGGCCCCGGTGTGGCAAGGGCGCGGGCGAGGATCGGGTCCAGCCGGTGCGGTCCTCCGTGCAAAACAGGGGTTTGGGCTTCGGCGTTGATCCGAATAAGCGGCACGGCTTTGGTCTCCCGTTCACGGTTGTGGCGTTTATGGAAGAGTTTGGAGACGAGGCTGTGAAATCCTTGTTAAAGCTCCGTGACGGTCTTGACCCGCATCGGGTGCGGCATTATGGCATCAGCCAGTGGCGATTTGTTACCTGATTGCGGGCCACGGAAAAGATTCCGCTAAAGAGGTCAACCGACAGAAAACCCCTGTTCGCTTGGCCGACAGGGGTTTTTGTTTGGGCGCATGTCGCCTGCGGAGAACGATGATGAGCGATTGGAAAGCACGCACGACGCTTGTGCATGGGGGCACGCGCCGCAGCCAGTATAACGAGGTCAGCGAGGCGATCTTCCTGACGCAGGGGTTTGTCTATGAGACCGCCGAGCAGGCCGAGGCGCGGTTTATTCAATCGGGCGACGACGAGTTCATCTATGCGCGCTATGGCAACCCGACCGTGGCGATGTTTGAAGAGCGGATTGCGCTATTGGAAGGCACCGAGGACGCGTTTGCGACGGCTTCGGGCATGGCGGCGGTCAACGGGGCGCTGGTCTCCATGCTCAAGGCGGGCGATCACGTGGTCGCGGCGCGGGCGTTGTTTGGATCGTGCCTATATATCCTTGAGGATATTCTATGCCGGTTCGGGGTTGAGGTCACACTGGTAGATGGCACCGACCTAGACCAGTGGCGCGCGGCGGTGCGTGGCGATACCGCAGCGGTGTTTTTCGAATCCATGTCGAATCCGACGCTAGAGGTTATCGACATTGCCGCGGTTGCGGACATTGCCCATGCGGTTGGGGCGACCGTGGTTGTGGACAATGTGTTCTCGACGCCGGTTTTCTCGGATGCGATTGCGCAGGGCGCGGACGTGGTTGTTTACTCTGCGACAAAGCATATTGACGGGCAGGGGCGTGCGCTTGGCGGGGTCATCCTTGGGACGCGCGATTTTATCCGCGGCACGGTCGAGCCTTACATGAAACACACGGGCGGCAGCATGTCGCCGTTCACCGCCTGGATCATGCTCAAGGGTCTTGAGACGATTGACCTGCGTGTGCGGGCACAGGCGGAAAGCGCGCTTAAGATTGCGCAAGACTTTGAAGGGCATGAGAAACTTGCGCGGATGATTTATCCGGGGCTTAAGGCCCATGCGCAGAATGATCTCGTTCAGCGGCAGCTTGGCGGGAAGGGCGGCACGGTTGTGGCGTTTGACCTTGCGGGCGGGCAGGCGGCGGCGTTTCGGTTCCTCAACGCGCTTGAGGTTGCCGTGATCTCGAACAATCTTGGTGATGCGAAATCCATTGCGACCCATCCGGCGACGACGACGCATCAGAGGCTTCCCGAGGCTCAGAAAGCGGCGCTTGGCATCACGCCGGGGCTGGTGCGGTTCTCGGTTGGGCTTGAGGATGTGGGCGATCTTGTGGCCGATCTTACGCGTGCCTTGGAGGCGAGTTAGATCAAAACGCGCTTTGAATGATCCAAAGGGTCGTTTCCGGCGTAATCCTTTCGGAATTGGCAATTTTCCGGCAGTGCCCCTAAGTTAGGGATGTCCGGGTGCGCGAAAGGGCAAGAGCATGAATGTTCAGACGACCAAGAAAACCGACGATCAGGCACGCCAAGAGGCGGTCGAGGCTTTGGCGCGGCTGCGGGCGTGGGCGTTGGAGGCCACGCCGACAGAGATTGCCGAGCTTGACCCTGCGATTGCGCGGCTCTTGCCGGATCAGCCGCTTGCGAACGTTCCCGAGCTGAGCCGAGACTATCCCGAGGATTTCGAGGTTGATGCGCAATACCGGGCGTCGCTGCCGGATCTTCAGAATGGCCCGTCGAGCCTAATCAAGGGCGAGAAACAGCATATCGAGCATGTAGGGATTTCCAATTTCCGCCTGCCGATCCGGTTTCACACCCGGGACAATGGCGATATCACGCTAGAAACCAGCGTTACCGGGTCGGTTAGTCTTGAGGCCGAGAAGAAGGGCATCAACATGTCCCGGATCATGCGGTCGTTTTATAAGCACGCGGAAAAAACCTTTAGTTTCGAGGTGATGGAAGCGGCGTTGAATGATTATGTGACCGATCTTGAGAGCTTTGATGCGCGGATTCAGATGCGGTTTTCCTACCCTATGAAGGTGCCGTCGCTGCGGTCGGGGCTTGAGGGGTATCAATATTACGATTTCGCGCTTGAGAAGGTGCAGCGCGGGGGCGTGCTCTATAAACTCATGCATCTTGATTTCGTCTATTCTTCGACCTGTCCTTGTTCGCTTGAACTTAGCGAGCATGCGCGCCAGATGCGGGCGCAGTTGGCGACGCCGCATTCGCAACGCTCGGTGGCGCGGATTTCGGTTGAGGTTGTGGACAAAAATTGCCTTTGGTTTGAAGACCTTATCGACATTGCGAGGGCGGCGGTGCCGACCGAAACGCAGGTTATGGTCAAGCGCGAAGATGAGCAGGCGTTTGCGGAATTGAACGCGGCGAATCCGATTTTTGTTGAGGATGCGGCACGGCTTTTCTGTGAGCAGCTCAAGGCCGATCCGAGGGTCGGTGACTTTCGTGTGGTGGCAAGCCATCAAGAGAGCCTGCATAGCCATGACGCGGTGTCGGTGCTGACCGAAGGGCCGTTGTTTGACTCGGTCAGTCTTGATCCGCGGCTGTTCCAGACCTTGTTCCACGTCGGGTAAATCCGGCGAAATCGCACGTCGGTATCACGTCGGTATTGCGTCTGTATCACGGTGGTGCGCAATTCGCGCGGCCGACATCCGTTAGGTCTGTTGTAAGGGGTGGTTCCCGGCGTCGGTCAGGATCGCGTCGAGGGCAATATCATGCGGTTGCGGGTAGATCGTTGCGAGCCGCGCGGCTTCAAAGCCGATGCCGATGCTGAAGGGCTTTGGGTTTAAGGCGGCGAGGGTGCGGTCGAAATAGCCGCCACCATAGCCGAGGCGATAGCCTTCGACGGTCCAGCCGATGAGCGGCGCGAGGGCAATGTCCGGCGTGACCATAGGGGCGTCAGGCGGTGGCACGGGGATATTCCAATCGCCACGCACCATGCGCGTTTCCGGCGTCCAGAGGCGGAAGGTCAGCGGCGCGGCCTTGGTCTCGACCGACGGAAGGGCCACGGTCACGCCTGCGGCGTGGAGCCGGGTCATCAGCGGGCGCAGGTCAGGTTCGCCCTTGATCGGCCAATAGGCGGACAGGACCATATTGGCGGCCCCGTCAAACCGGTCGTTCAGGAATGCCGCAAGATGAGTTGCGAGGGCGGCGCTAATGGCGGTGTGATCTTCGACAGTGAGGGACTGCCGCGCCGCGCGCAGGCGGGCGCGTTCGGCCCTGCGCCAGCGGGCGACATCGCGCGCCTGTTCGGGGCTGACCATGAGGGGGTCAAAATAATCCGGGGCGATGTCGGCGGCATAGCAGGGCGGCGAGGAAAACCCGCTCTGGCAGCGAAAGCTCTTGATTTTTTCGGTCATGGCGCGGCTCGTGGTCTGTTGGCGGTTAGCGCAGGGCCGGGATGGCATCTGTTCCGGCCTGTGCCTGAGCCACGGCCATAGACAGGGAGCGGGCAATCCGTTCGGCGCGTGCGATCACATGCGCCGCCCCGGCGGGGCTGCAGATTTCCTTTGCGGTCTGTCGAAACAGCGCGAGCCAGCGGTCGAAATGCGCGGGCGTGATGGGAAGCGGGGTATGCGCGGGAACAGGCGCGCCATGATAGCGGCCCGTCATAAGCGCGACGGAAGACCAGAAAGCCACCATACGATCAAGATGCGGCCCCCAATCCTCGATCTGTGCCGCGAAGATCGGGCCAAGCATGTCATCCTTGCGCACCTTGGCATAAAACCCATGCACAAGGTCGTTTAGTATCGCCTCATCAAGCCCGGTGCGGGCCATAATATCCGCAGTGAGTTCCGGCCGGGCGGAGGTAATCCGAGGAGCGGCAGACGACATGGGTGGTCCTATGGTTGGAGTTTGTTTTCAGGGCATTGATCTTTAATTGGTATTTGATATACCAATTAAGAGCATAACGAAACCCCGAAACTCAGCCACGCAGTGGAGCCTCATGCGACTGACCTCTTTTACCGACTATGGATTGCGTATGTTGATGCGTATGGCCAGCGCGCCGCAGACGGCGTTTTCCACGGCGGATCTGGCGCAGGAGTTTGGTCTGTCGCGCAACCATCTGAGCAAGATCATGCAACAGCTTGTGCGCGGCGGCATCGTGGAGACGCGACGCGGCGGCGGCGGCGGGGCGGTTTTGCGCCAAGACCCGGCCCACATCCGTCTTGGCGATGTGGTGCGGGTGCTTGAAGAGGGGCAAGCGTTGGTCGCGTGTTTCGAGGCCGGTGGCGGCGAGTGCTCGATCACCGGATGTTGCCGCCTCAAATCGCGTTTGCGGCGGGCAGAGGCCCGGTTCCTGGACGATCTAAACGAGTCGACGCTGGCCGATATTGCCTTGCCTGAGAGCACGGCGGCATGACGCGCAGCCCCGCGATACGTTGCGCCGGGCGGTGATCCCGCCCCCGACACCCCACCTTGAAATGGAAGGATGATAAAGATGACAAGTTGGCTCCCGACACTGAAAACGGACACGCCGGAAGAGGGCTATGCCCTTGCCGTGAAACTTGCGCGGGTGGCTGTGAAGCTGACGCAGCCGGATGCGGAGGTCCGGGATCGCCTGCGGCCTGAATATGCCGAGGATTCGGATGCGCTGATTGCCGTCAGTCAGGTTGTGGCGACGCATTATGCGACCGTCGCGGCGGCGAATGATTATTGGCGCGACAGGGCGTAAAACCGTCCGTGAGAGGCGGGTGAAGACCGAAGCGTTTCAATAGCGGGTCTCCCCGCGCGCGTCACCGCTTGACAGTTCGCGCGCGAGAGGCCAACGCTTCGCCATGTTTGACCTGCGCCCTGTGGGATATGTGATTGGCCTTTTGGTGGCCATCCTCGGTCTGGCCATGCTGCTGCCGATGCTTGCCGATATTGCGCAAGGCAATGGGCAATGGTGGGTGTTTTTTGAAAGCGCGATCCTGACATTCCTGACCGGCGGGCTTGTGGCGCTCTCGTGTCAGTCGGGCAAGGGGCGCGGGATTTCGATTCAGCAGACCTTTCTTCTGACGACCGGCGTTTGGATCGCGTTGCCGATCTTCGGGGCGCTTCCGTTTGTGTTGGGCGCCACGGAAGCGCGGTTTGTGGATGCGTTTTTCGAGGCCATGTCGGGATTGACGACGACCGGTTCGACGGTGTTTTCGGGGCTGGATGCCTTGCCACGGGGGATCAACCTTTGGCGCGGCATGTTGCAATGGCTTGGCGGGATCGGGATTATTGTTGTGGCGATGGTGTTCCTGCCCGAACTGCGGGTTGGGGGGATGCAGATCTTTCGCTCTGAAGCCTTTGACACGATGGGGAAAATCCTGCCGCGGGCGACGGCGATCTCGGGGCAGATTTCGGTTATTTATATCGGCCTGACGGCGGTGTGTATGGTGTCGTATATCCTTATGGGGATGCCCGTTTTTGACGCGCTCATGCACTCGTTGACGACGATTTCGACGGGCGGGTTTTCGACCCATGATGCGTCGTTCGGAGTCTATTCGGGGCCGATGGAATATGTGGCGTCGGTCTTTATGATCCTCGCGGCGATGCCGTTCGTGCGTTATGTGCAGCTTGTGAATGGCCACAGCACGCCGCTTTTGCGCGACAGTCAGGTGCGGGCCTTCCTGATGACCATCGCGGTTCTTGTGCTTGTCTTTACCGTGGTTCTGACGTGGATTTTCCCGCATCATTGGGAAAAATCCTTCCGTGAGGCGCTTTTTAATATCACCTCGATCATTTCCGGCACGGGCTATGCCAGCGTTGATTACATGGGCTGGGGCAGTTTCATTGTCACCATGTTCTTTTTCATCGGCCTGATTGGCGGCTGTGCGGGATCGACGGCGTGTTCGGTCAAAATCTTCCGCTACCAGCTTTTGTTTTCGTCGATCCGGGCGCAGATCAATCGCATCCGTCACCCGCGCGGGATTTTCACGGTGCGCTATGACGGCAAGAAGGTTGCGGAAGACACGCTCAGTTCCGTGATGTCGTTTTTCGTGTTCTTCACGGTGACGCTTGGGCTTTTGGCGGTGGCGCTTGGCATGACGGGGCTTGATTTCACCACTTCCCTTTCGGGGGCGGCGACGGCGGTGGCCAATATCGGCCCCGGTCTTGGCGATATTATTGGGCCATCGGGCAATTTCGCGCCGCTCAACGATACGGCCAAGTGGATTTTGATTGTGGGGATGTTGATCGGGCGGCTTGAGCTATTGGCGGTGTTCGTGATCCTGACGCCGCAATTCTGGCGGGGCTGAGAGGCGCGCACCCGTTTGGGCGGCGGAGTCGGCACAAAAAAGGCCGGGGACGTCCCCGGCCTTATGCGTTTTAGAGGCGGCGGGGTTAGTCCCAGCAGCTTACGAGGACGGTCATGCCGCGCGCCTTGCGGGTCATTTCCTCGGGCGTCATGGTTGCGCCAAGCGGGGCGGGCGCAATCGAGATTTGCGCCGCGTCGAGCGCCGACTTGAGGGCCGCAGAGCCGATGGCAAAGCTCACCTCGCCGGGCAGTTGCCGCGCGCCGCTTGCCGCATCTGGCAGGAGCATCCCAAGCACAGACCCATCAGCGGCAAAGACCGGACCGCCCGCATCGCCGGGCAGAGGCGCAAGGGCGAGGCGTTTGATATCGGGCTCGCCGGACAGGCCTTTGACGTCGGCCAGCGTTCCGAATGTCATTGTTGGCGCGCCGAGCAGGCCTTCGTAGGAGTAGCCAGACACCGCGACCTCGGTTTGCAGGCGCGCGTCGCCGTCAAGGAAGGACGCGTGGCCTTGCGGGGCAAGGCGGCCTGTGGGGGACAAGATGGCAATGCCGGTGTCGGTATCGGCCGAGACGAGGGTTGCCTCGTAATCGGTGTCAAGCGTGATGCTGCCACAGTTCTGCACGGCGTCGGTCGTTGTCAGGACGGTGCCGTTTGCATCGACGTAAAAGCCCGAGCGCGACAGGCGGGGGCGACGAATCTCAAGGCCAGCGACAAGGTCGATGTTCTGTTCTGCGTTGCTTCCGGCGCCAGGGTCAAGCACGCTGGGCAGACGTTTGAAGGAAGCGCGCATTTCGTCGAGAATACGGGTCCGGCGGGTTTCATCGCCTGTGGGCCAGACGAGGGTAAAGCCCTTGACGCGCCCATTTTCGAGGCTGGCTTCGGTGTGCGAGATGATCTCGGCATTCTGGCCGATGAGGGTAAAGCTGCGGTCTTTGCGCGACCGTTCGCCCGTGCGCGGCACGATTTCGAGGGTCTGCATGATGTCATAGAGGCCAAAGAGCGTATTCTGGTCGCCCTCCTGCGAGATCAGCAGCACCTTTGCCGGGAGGTCGCCGGTCGCGTCGTAATGGGCAAAGGGGTATTCATCTTTGCCACGTGCGACAACGCCCATAGGCAGGATCATTTCAATCCCGGCGCGGGTATCGGTCACGGCGCGCATCCCCATGCCTTCGAGCACGGCGTAATACTGATTGCGCAGCGCCGCGCGTTGCAGGGTTGTCAGGATGCCGGTCGGTTCATAGCCGTTATCGCGCTGCCATGCGGCCATAGAGCCACGGGTGCCGCGTCCGAACGCGCCGTCGATGGCGGAGTTATAATAGCCGGCCCATTGCAGGTAAATCTGAAGCTGTTTGCGTTCTTCGGCGTTGAGGCGGGCTTCGCTTGCGCGGGCTTCGCGCGGGGTTTCGTCGATGACCTCTGGCTCAACGGGGGGCTGTGGTGTGGTGTTGGCCTGTTGCTGGGCCGGTTGTTGAGCGGGCGCGATTGTTGTCGGCTGTGGCTCTGTGCCAGCGGGCCAGATGCGTTGGCGCAAGGCTTCGCGCGGCACGACGAAGGAATCGCGCGGGATGTCGCCCTGGGCGCGCAACTGGCGCAGCCGCACTTCGGCAGAGGGGCGGTCGAAGGGGCCGATTGTGACCGCATACCATCCATTGCCAAGGGCAAAGCCATGCACATCGGGCAGAGCCTCGGCGTAGGTTTGGGCGCGTTGGGTTGCAACGGTCAGGCTTGGGTGGGCCTCGATCTGAAGCCAAGAGGTTCCTGCGTCATTTGCTTGGGCGAGGACCGATTGAACCGATACGAAAACAAATAGAAAAACCGAGAGAAAAATACGGATCATGTGGTTGAGCGTCCCTGAAGGTCTTGATTCATGTGGTTAATAGCCATGTTTAGCAGATGCAGCTATAGTTGCATCCCTATTTTCGCATCAGGTGTGATTGACCCCGCCCCCGTGTCGGCATAGGTAAAAACCGCATTTTCCAAAGGGCAGGGCTATGGCGACAATGGACGACAAACCGCGCAGCTTCCAAGAGATCATCTTGCGTCTTCAAGCCTATTGGGCCGAAAAAGGCTGTGCTGTAATGCAGCCTTATGACATGGAGGTTGGCGCAGGCACCTTCCACCCGGCCACAACGCTGCGGTCGCTCGGCTCCAAGCCGTGGGCAGCGGCCTATGTGCAGCCCTCGCGCCGCCCGACCGACGGGCGCTATGGCGAGAACCCGAACCGTTTGCAGCATTATTACCAGTATCAGGTGCTTATCAAGCCAAGCCCGCCGGATCTTCAGGCGCTCTATCTTGGTAGCCTTGAGGCGATTGGGATTGATATGGACCTGCATGACATCCGCTTTGTCGAGGACGACTGGGAAAGTCCGACGCTCGGGGCGTGGGGCTTGGGCTGGGAAGTGTGGTGCGACGGGATGGAAGTCTCGCAGTTCACCTATTTCCAACAGGTCGGGGGGCATGATTGCCATCCGGTCTCGGGCGAGCTGACCTATGGGCTTGAGCGGTTGGCGATGTATGTGCTTGGCATTGATCACGTGATGGACATGCCGTTCAACGCGCCGGATGCGCCGATTGCCCTCACCTATGGCGATGTGTTCCGTCAGACCGAGCAGGAATACAGCCGTTGGAATTTTGACGTGGCCAACACCGATGTCCTCTTGAAACAGTTCGAAGAGGCCGAGGCGGAATGTGAGAAAATCCTCGCGCAGGAGCATGTCGATCCCAAGACCGGCAAGCGCATCGTCATGGCGCATCCCGCATACGACCAGTGCATCAAGGCCAGCCACCTGTTTAACCTATTGGATGCGCGCGGCGTGATCTCGGTCACGGAACGTCAGGCCTATATCGGGCGGGTGCGCGCGCTGGCCAAGAAATGCGCGGATGCCTTTGTGCAGACCGAAGCCGGGGGATATGCGGCGTGACCGGAAAAATTATTGCGGGGCTGATTGTCGTGATTTCGCTTATTGCCGGGGCGGCGATCTATTATCTTCAGGTCTATGCCTTTTATGAGCCGGTCAAGGCGACGGGCACGGATGATGTGCAGATGACCGTGATGGTCACAGGGGTGCCAGAGCCGATCCTGTATGAGAATTTCGAAGCGATTGACGCGGACTCGAGTCCGATCCGCTTTCGGGCCTGTTTCACCACCAGCCAGTCGCTGGCGATGATGAGCGAGACCTACAAACCCTATGAGGGTGCGGTGCCGCTTGTTGCGCCGCGTTGGTTTGACTGTTTCGATGCCAAGGAAATCGGGGGCGCGCTTGAGACGGGCGAGGCCATCGCGTTTCTTGGCGAAGAGAATGTGGAATATGGAATCGACAGCGTTGTCGCGGTCTTGCCGGACGGGCGCGGTTTCGTCTGGCGTCAGATCAACCATTGCGGCGAGGTCGTTTTTGACGGCCAGCCGGCCCCTGAAAACTGCCCGCCCAAACCGGAAGGCTACTGACCCATGCCCGATCTTCTGATTGAACTCTTCTCCGAGGAAATTCCCGCCCGCATGCAAGCAAAGGCGGCGGATGATCTGCGCAAGCGGGTCACGAATGGGCTTGTCGAGGCGGGCCTGACCTATGCGGGGGCCAAGGCGTTTTCGACGCCGCGTCGTTTGACGCTGACGCTTGATGGGGTGCTTGGCGAAAGCCCGACGGTGCGCGAAGAGCGCAAGGGGCCGAAGGTCGGTGCGCCGGACAAGGCGATCGAGGGCTTCTTGCGCGGTGCGGGCGTGGCCCGCGACGCCCTTGAAGAGCGCGAAACGCCGAAAGGCGCGGTCTATTTCGCCACTATCACCAAGCCGGGCCGCCCGGCGGCGGAGATTGTTGCCGAGGTTCTTGAGGACACGGTGCGCAATTTCCCTTGGGCCAAGTCGATGCGTTGGGGCGCGGGGAGCTTGCGCTGGGTGCGTCCGCTGCATTCGATCCTGTGCCTCCTCAGCGACGAGGCGGGCGCCAGCGTGGTGCCGCTGGACATCGACGGCATCACTGCGGGCGACACCACCGAAGGGCACCGTTTCATGGGCACGGGGCGGTTTGCCGTGGCCAATTTTGAGGATTACGAGGCCAAGCTCAAGCGCGACAAGGTGATCCTGTCAGCTCAGGAACGGGCCGAGCATATCTGGAATGATGCGACCAACATGGCGTTTGCCCAAGGCATGGAGGTTGTCGAGGATCAGGGGCTTTTGAAGGAAGTCGCGGGGCTTGTGGAATGGCCGGTCGTCCTTATGGGCGATATTGCCGAGGATTTCCTTGGCCTGCCGCCGGAAGTCCTCCAGACGTCGATGAAAGAGCATCAGAAATTCTTTTCGGTGAAGAACCCCAAAACCGGGCGGATTGAGAAATTCGTCACCGTCGCCAACCGGGACACCGCCGACAATGGCGCGACGATCCTTACGGGGAACCAGAAGGTGCTTTTTGCGCGGCTATCGGATGCGAAATTCTTCTGGGAGAATGATCTGCGGGTGGCCAAGACCGGGGCGCAGCCGTGGCTTGAGAGCCTTGCCAATGTGACCTTCCACAACAAACTTGGCACGCAAGGGGCGCGGATTGAGCGGTTTGCCGGGCTGGCGCGCGAATTGGCGGATGTTGTCGGCGCGGATGCGGATGTGATCGAACAGGCGGCCAGGTTCGCCAAGGCGGACCTGTCGTCGGAGATGGTCTATGAATTCCCCGAGTTGCAGGGGATCATGGGGCGGTATTATGCAAAGGCGGCGGGGTTCTCCGAGGAGATCGCGGCGGCAGCGCAAGAGCATTATTCGCCGCTTGGGCCGTCCGATGATGTGCCGAGCGCGCCGGTTTCCGTTGCGGTGGCGCTGGCGGACAAGCTTGATACGCTGACCGGGTTCTGGGCGATTGACGAGAAACCGACGGGATCGAAAGACCCGTTCGCCCTGCGTCGTGCGGCGCTGGGGGTAATTCGTCTTGTGCTTGAAAACAATTTGCGGATGAACCTCGACAAGTATTTTGACCTGCAACTTTTGCGCCATGAAATCGCACAGAATGGCGATGGCGGTGTGGCGCAGGCGCTTTTGGAGGATATCGGCAAGGAAATCGCCGATCATGGCGTCTTTGGTGCGGCGGTGCGCACGGTTCTGGATGCGTTTGATGGCGACCTGCCGGAGCATATCGAGGACATCAAGGAAAGCGTGCCGGATACGTCGCGCGATCTACTTGGGTTCTTCCATGACCGTCTCAAGGTGCATTTGCGCGATGAGGGGATTCGTCATGACGTGATTGATGCCTGCCTTGAGATGCCGGGCAATGATGATCTGGTGCTTTTGGTCAAGCGGGCCGAGGCATTGGGCGCGTTCCTTGGCACGGAAGACGGCGAAAACCTTGTGCAGGGGTTCAAGCGGGCCAATAATATCCTGATCCAAGCCGAAGAGAAGGACGGGGTTGAGTATAGCTTTGGCGCGGATGTGAAATATGCCGAGGACGACAGCGAGGTCGCGCTTTTTGAGGCGCTCGGCGCGCAGGAAGGTCCGATTGCCGCCGCCATAGAGGCCGAAGATTTCGCCGCCGCGATGGCCGGGATGGCCGCGCTTCGTGCGCCGATTGATGCGTTTTTCGAGGCGGTGCAGATCAATGCAGAGAACGACATTGTGCGCCGCAACCGTCTCAACCTGCTTGGGCAGATTCGCGAGGTTTGCCTTGGGGTCGTGGATATGACCCGGATCGAAGGCTAAGGCATCGGCCCAAGCGATTTTCCGACCGCTTGGGCCGATAACGTGGCGCAGGAGGCGAATCTTTCCCTTGCCTCGCAAGCGGCGCGGCGTATTGTTGCGGCCCAACGAGAGGTGCCGCAGTGCAGCAAGATAATCCTGATCTCACATTTATTACGGCCACCGCGCCGTTGGCGGCCGAAACGCATGGCGGGCGGGCGAAATGCCTGCAACGTCTTGTGCGGCTTGACCTGCCGGTGCCGCGCACGGTTGCGCTTTCTTTTGACGAGGTGCACCGGATTGCGCAGGGTGTCTTGCCGGATATGAAGGTTTTGCTTGCGCCGTTGGATGCGGGGAGCCTGCTTTGTGTGCGCCCGTCTTCGGAAGATCCCGATTGGGGCGGGCCGGGCGCGGTTTTGAATATCGGGATGAACGCCGCGCGCCTTGCAGAGCTTAGTCCGTTGATCGGAAAAGCCGCGGCCCGCAAGCTATATGCGCGGTTCATCCAGACCTATTCCATTCAGGTTGCCCGGCTTGACCCGGATATGTTCGACGACCTTGATCTTGAGGCCGAGGATGTCTGTGAGATCGCGCTGGCGGCGTATAAGGAAGAGGCGGAAGAGGCCTTTCCACAAGATCCCGGCGTGCAATTGGCGGGGGTTTTGCGGTCGATGGCGCGGGCCTGGGAAGGCACCTCGGCGCGGCTTTTGCGTCAAGCCAAGGGCGCGCCAGCCGATGCCGGGCTTGGGCTTGTGGTTCAGGAAATGGTGCTTGGGCTTGGGCGCGGTGAATGTGGATCGGGGGTTTTGCAGCTTGTGAATTCGATCACTGGCCACCCGCAGATCACGGGCCGCTATATGAGACAATCGCAAGGGCGCGATGCGCTTGTGGGGGGTGCGGAATCGCTTTTCCTTGAGAAAGACCCGCGCGGCCCGTCGCTTGAAGAGCTGGCGCCGGAGGCGTTCGAGGCGCTCAAACTTGATGCGGCGTTGATGCGCGAGCGGTTGCGCGAAGAGATGCAGATTGAGTTCACCATCGAGAATGGCGCGGTCTATATCCTTGATGGGGTGCGGGTTCAGCGCAGTTCCCGCGCCGCCGTGCGGATCGCTGTGCAGCTTGCGAAGGATGGAATCATCCCCAAGGAAGAAGCGCTTGTGCGGATTGAGCCACGGGCGCTGAATGAATTGCTGCACCGACAGGTTGACCCGGATGCGCCGCGCGATGTTGTGGCGACGGGGGTTGCGGCAAGTCCGGGCGCAGCATCGGGGCGGATCGTCTTTACCGCCGCCGAGGCACAGGCCAGCGCGGCACGGGGCGAGCCTTGTGTTCTTGTGCGGCGCGAGACCAACCCGGAAGATATTCGCGGCATGCATGCGGCGCGCGCCGTTCTTACAGAGCGCGGCGGCACCACGAGCCATGCGGCGGTGATCGGGCGCGGGCTTGGCCTACCATGTGTGGTAGGGGCGTCATCGCTGCGGTTTCAGATGCGCAAGAAATCTATCATTGCGCCGGATGGGCGGGTCTTTCACGAGGGCGATGTGATTACCATCGACGGCAGCGAGGGACAGGTTCTTGCCGGGGAGCCGGCGATGTTGGAAGCGGCGCTTGATGATGCGTTTCAGGCGTTGATGACATGGGCCGATGAGGCGCGCGACATTGATGTGCGCGCCAATGCGGATACGCCTGCCGATGCCCGCACGGCGCGGAATTTCAATGCGGGCGGGATCGGGCTTTGCCGGACCGAACATATGTTCTTTGAGGCGGATCGCCTGACCGTGATGCGCGAGATGATCTTTGCCGACGCGCCCGAGGATCGCAGCAGCGCGCTTGAACAGCTCTTGCCGATGCAGCGCGGCGATTTCACCGATCTATTTCGGATTATGGAGGGGATGCCGGTTTGTATCCGTCTGTTTGATCCGCCGTTGCATGAATTTTTGCCAAGCGACCGGTCTGGGCTGCGCGATCTGGCCGAGGCGCTTAACCTGCCTTTGTCGGATGTAACGCGGCGGGTCGAGGCGCTTGAAGAATATAACCCGATGCTTGGGATGCGCGGTGTGCGGCTTGGGATCACGGTGCCGGAAATCTACGACATGCAGGCGCGGGCGATTTTCGAGGCGACGATCGAGGCGAGCCGTGATGGCGACCCGGTTGTGCCGGAAATCATGATCCCGCTTGTCAGCGCCAAGCGCGAGGTTGAATTGGTCAAGACGCGTGTCGATGCCGTGGCGGCGGCGGTGCGCACCGAGACCGGGGTCAATTTCGATTTCCGTCTAGGTGTCATGGTCGAAACCCCGCGCGCCGCGCTTCGCGCCGAAGATATCGCGCCGCATTGCCATTTCTTCAGCTTTGGCACCAACGACCTGACGCAGATGACCTATGGCCTTTCGCGCGATGATGCGGGCCGGTTCATGTCGGCCTATGTCCAACAGGAAGTTTACCCCGAAGACCCGTTTCACACGCTTGATGTGGATGGGGTCGGGGAATTGTTGAAGCTTGGGGCCGAAAGGGGCCGCAAGGGACAGCCGAACCTGACGCTTTCGGTATGTGGCGAACATGGCGGTAGCCCCGAATCAATCGCATTTTGCCGAAAAGCGGGGATCGACTATGTCTCTTGCTCGCCCTTCCGGGTTCCGGTGGCGCGGCTTGCGGCGGCACAATTGGCGATTCGGGATAAGATCGGGTAATTTTCCGAAATAATTTCACCGATTATTGATATTTTCCTTGCCTTCTGCGGGGAAATGGGGCGCGGGCTGGACTCAGGCGGCCCAAGGCGCTATGTGCCCGGATGCTCGGACGGGGAGGACCGTTGCCACAACGAGTATGAGGCTGAAATGAGACTGATGACGATTGCTGTCCTGACGCTGGCGCTGAGTGCCGGTATGTCGATGGCCGAAGCACCTGCACGGGTGAGCACAAAGAGCGAATCCGGCGCTTCGCAGACTCAAGGATTCGCCTTTGGCGGTATCTTCAAGGATATGTTCCGCCCAAAGAAGGACGCTGCGGCGCCTTCGAATATTTCCTATACGCGGGCGTGGATTGATGCGCGCCCGAAAGTCCAGAACACCGATCCGCAATGGCAGTGCCTTGCAGAGGCGCTCTATTTTGAGGCCCGAGGCGAAAGCATCAAAGGGCAGTTTGCGGTGGCTGAGGTCATCATGAACCGGGTCGAGCATGGCTATTATCCCGACTCGCTTTGTGGCGTGATCAAACAGGGCACAGGGCGCAAGTATCAGTGCCAGTTTACCTACACCTGTGATGGCGTGGCCGAAAAAATTCACGAACCGGAGGCCTTTGAGCGCGTTGGCAAGGTTGCGCGTTTGATCATCGACGGCGCGCCGCGCGAGTTGACCGATGGGGCGACGCATTATCATACCAAGGCGGTCAACCCCAAATGGGCGCGGACATTCCCGCGCACTGCAACCATTGGGGTGCATCACTTTTACCGCCAGCCGACACGGGTTTCGCAAAAGAAGTAAGAGCGTAGGAAACGCTTTTGGGAAGGCCCGCAGGTGCGGGTCTTTTGTGTTTTGCGCTTTGCGTAAATATGACGCGAAAACGCACGCACCTGCCGCCTACGCCCTGTCATCAGGGGGACAGAGCGCATAGTGTGGCGCGAAACCAAGGCGTTGCGACGTAAACCTATGAGAGGTTTGGGTCACAAACGTTCGAAGACCGGGAGCGCCCGATATGACCAACGAAGTTCGCCTTGCCTTTGCGCATCCCAGTGAACGCGCCGAAGCGACAGCCGATATGCCGCTCGACCGCATTTCCGTCCGCGACCATGTGGTCGAAGTTGAGATTGGCGCGTTTCAAGCAGAGCGCGGGACGACGCAGCGGGTGAGCTTTAACATCGTGGTCGAGGTGCGCCCGTTGACCGGGCCGATTGAGGACGATGTGGATCGGATCCTATCCTATGACAAAGTGACCGAAGCGATTGCGCATGAGTTGGCGGAGGAGCGGCTTAACCTTCTTGAAACGCTGGCCGAGCGTATCGCGGAACGTATCCTGCTTGAGCCGCAGGCGGTGCGGGTCTTTGTGCGGATCGAAAAACTTGACCGGGGGCCGGGGGCGCTTGGGGTCGAGATTGTGCGGTCCCGCGCGGTCGTGCATCCGACGCTACATGAGGACGATAAACCTCATCCGCGGGTGGTCTATCTTTCGAATGCGGCGATGCGGTCGGAGAACCTCAGCGGCTGGATTGATCAGCTTGCGTCAGAGGATGTGCCGCTTATTTTCTGTGTCGGGGCACCAGAGAGTGCCGCGCCGGTGACAGGTCATAGCATGACCCAGCGGCGGATTGACCTTCTTTCCATTGAGCAAAACGCATGGGTTTTGGCGTCGCGGGATCCGCGGTGCGTTGTGGTGAATACGCGCACTGAATTGGATTGGGCGATGAAGAACGGCCAGATTTGCGTCTGGGCTCCGTCGAAAATCGTTCTTGATGCGGTGGATGGGCCAAGCACGAACCCGCGCGATACGGTGGCGCTTGCGCTATGGTTCGCAACGGAAATGGAGGCGCGGCGGTTGATCGCGATTGATGCGCCGCTTCCGCACGAGACAGAAATTCCGACGCGCATGGTTCCGATCGAGGCGCGCGCGCTTTAGGTTTCAGCCTTGAAACGAAGGCGGCGAGTCCCTGCCGATACGGGGTATTCGTCGCTTGCCAAGTTGCATTGAAAAGACCATTCAGAGCGCATGAAACACTACTATCGCGCGATTGCACAAACCGATGCTGCACGCCCCGCAGGAGCGTTGACGCTTGCCGGGGGCTGGGCCTGGTTCACCCATGTGGAGGTTCTTGGCCGAGGTGTTGCGCCGCGTCTTGTCGCGGCGGCGGAGGTGCCGGGCGATGTGCTTGCGGCGATGACCGCACCGCGCAGCGCGATTGGGCCGCTCGATATGAGCCGGGCGCATATCATGGGCATTCTCAATGTCACACCCGACAGTTTCTCGGACGGGGGCGCGCATGATGGTCCCGAGGCGGCGTTGACGCGCGCCCGCGACATGGCGGCACAAGGGGCGACGTTGATAGATATTGGCGGCGAAAGCACGCGCCCCGGTGCGGTTGAGGTCGCGGTTGATGAAGAAATGCGCCGCACAGCGCCGGTGATTGCCCGTGTCGCAGAGGCGCTTGCGGTACCGATCAGTATCGACACACGCAAGGCCGAGGTGGCGCGCGCGGCGCTCGATGCGGGGGCGTTGATGGTCAATGACGTGGCGGGGTTCACGTTTGACGCGGATCTTGCGCCTTTGTGTGCCGCGCGCGGCGCGCCAGTGTGCGTCATGCATGCGCAGGGCGATCCGCAAACGATGCAGGACGATCCGCGTTACGAAAATGTGTTGTTGGATGTATATGATTTCCTTGAAGCGCGGATTGAGGCGCTTGTGGCGGCGGGGATTGCGCGGGACCGGATCGTTGTGGATCCAGGGATCGGTTTTGGCAAGACGATGGCGCATAACCTTGCCCTTCTGGCGCGGCTCAGCCTGTTTCACAGTTTGGGCTGTCCGGTGCTTCTTGGGGCGAGCCGAAAGGGATTTATCAAAGTGATTGGCGATGCGCCGGACCCTGAAAATCGTGTTGGCGGCTCGGTTGCCGTGGCGCTTGAGGGGATCGCGCAGGGCGTGCAGATCGTGCGCGTGCATGATGTGGACGATACAAGACAGGCAATGCATGTGTGGCAGGCCGTTACAACGGGAGTTTATGATGGGACGTAAGTTTTTTGGTACCGATGGCGTGCGCGGACGAGCCAACACCTATCCGATGACCGCCGAGATGGCGCTTCGGATCGGGGCGGCGGTTGGGCGGTATTTCCGCAATGATGGCAAGAACAACCACCGCGTCGTGATTGGCAAGGATACCCGCCTTTCGGGGTATATGTTCGAGAATGCGCTGACGGCCGGGTTGACCTCGACGGGGATGAACGTCCTGTTGCTTGGTCCGGTGCCGACACCGGCGGTCGGGCTATTGACCGCGTCGATGCGGGCCGACCTTGGGGTGATGATTTCGGCAAGCCACAATCCGGCAGAGGACAACGGGATCAAGTTTTTTGGCCCGGATGGGTTCAAGCTATCGGATGAGGCCGAACAAGAGATCGAGGCGATGATCGAAGCGGGGGTTGAACCCGCCCAAGCGAGCAATATCGGCCATGCCCTACGGATCGACGATGGGCGGTTTCGATATATTGAGCGGGTCAAATCCTCGCTGCCGGATGGGTTGCCGCTTGGCGGGATGAAAGTTGTGATCGACTGTTCCAACGGGGCGGCCTATCGCGCCGCGCCAGAGGCGCTTTGGGAGCTTGGCGCGGAGGTTATTCCGGTCGGTGTCGCGCCGGACGGGCATAATATCAACCGCGATTGTGGATCGACCTGTCCCGGCACGGCGGCGGCTGCCGTGGTCGCGCATGGTGCGGATGTCGGGATTTCGCTTGATGGCGATGCAGACCGGGTGATGATTATTGATGAACATGGTCATGTTGCGGATGGCGATCAGATCATGGCGCTTTTTGCCAGTCGCTGGGCCGCCGCGGGCCGCCTCAAGGGCGATGCCCTCGTGGCGACGGTGATGTCGAACCTTGGGCTTGAGCGGTTCCTGGAAGGTAAAGGGCTGCGGCTTGAGCGGACGGGAGTTGGCGATCGCTATGTTGTCGAACGGATGCGGCAGGGAGGCTTCAATCTTGGCGGCGAACAGTCGGGTCATATCGTGATGACCGACTATGCGACGACGGGCGACGGGCTTTTGGCGGGGGTGCAGTTCCTTGCGGCGATGGCCGAGACGGGCCACAAGGCCTCTGAGCTCGCGCGCAATTTTGAGACCGTGCCGCAGATGCTCAAGAACGTGCGTTTTCAGGCCGGGCAAACGCCGCTTGAGGCGCAGAGCGTCAAGGATGCGATTGCCGCCGCAGAGGCGACTCTTGCCGGTAAGGGACGGCTTCTTATTCGCAAATCCGGCACGGAGCCGCTCGTGCGGGTGATGGCGGAATGCGAGGATGCCGCGCTTCTTGAAACGACGGTTGATGGGATTGTCGAAGCGGTCGAAGCGGCGCTTTGAGGGCCGTCAGGCGCGCGAGAACAGCCGTTTGAGCGCGCCATACTGGCTTAACCCCACCCCGGAGAGGATCAGCGCCAGCGCCAATAGAAGGCTAGGCGGAAGCGGTTCACCAAGCACCAAGGCGCCAAGCACCACGGACCACAGCGGCACTTGGTAATTGGTCAGGCTCATGAAGGTCGGCCCGGCCGAACGGATCACCGTCACGCGCAGAAAATTGGCCGCCGCGGTTTGCACCACGCCGAGGATCGCCAGCACGACAAGGGTTTGGCGGTCGGGCATGGGCGGTGGCCCCTCGCGCAACCACGCGGCGGGAATGGCCACCATCGCGCCAATGATCAGCAGGACCGTGGCAAGACCGATGGCATCGACAAGCGGCAGGCGGCGGACGAGCACAGAGCTTAGGGCATAGCAGGCCGCAGCCGCGACACAGGCGATGCGGCCAAAGGTTTCCAATGCCGCCCCGGTGCTGACAAAGGCTTGTCCACCGATCAGCACCACAACCCCGCAAAACCCGAGCACAAAGCCAATACCCTTGCGCGGTGTCAGATGTTCGCCGGGCACAAGGATATGTGCCAAAGGCAAGACGATCAGGGCCACAGCCGCCATGCAGACCCCGGCAAATCCCGAGGTCACGTATTGCTGACCCCAACTGAGGAGCATGAAAGGCACAGCCGAGCTTAGCGCGCCGACGAGCAGGACGGTCGGCCAGGTGGAACGGCGGGTTTCGGCAAAAAGCGCCCATCCCCGCGCGCCCCAGATCAGCGTCATGAGAAGCGCGGCGAAGGAAATACGCGCCGCAGCGAGCCAGAACGGGGTGATCCCCCTCAGCGCGACCTCGACGAACAGAAAACTTGCCCCCCAGACAAAGCCGAGGATGGCAATCATAAGCCAGCTTATGCGGGTAATGTCGGGCGGCGCCATTTTCAGGCGCTAAGAATGGATCGGGCCAATGACGCAAAGAGCGCGCCATGCGCCAGTGTGATGACGATCCCGGCGATTCTCCAACCCAGTGGTGTTGGCACACCGGGTTTTGAGCGGATAACGGCGGCGGTCAATACAAGTTGATAGAGCGTCAAGACGGCCCAGAACACAGCCGGGATCAGGCGCGGGATCGGCAGGACCACAAGCAAGGCCACAATCGGTTGGTGAAACAGGGCCGTGCCGTAGTTGCCCGCCCAGAAGGTTTCGCCTGTTGTGAGCTGACCTTTGAGGAGAGCGGAAAACCACGGGGGGGTGAAAATCTTGTGTTTGCTGTCATCCGTCATGAGGTTCTCCTGTGGTCGGCGCGACATTGGCGGGAAATGGGGAGGGGGGCAAGGGCCGCAGGGCAAGACGCGGCAAGAAAAAGGGGCGCCCCCGGAAGAGACGCCCCAAACCATCAGCCTTGTGCAGCATGTGCTGCGTCGGGCTTAGTTCTTTTCTTTGTCGACCATTTTGCCGGCCGAGATCCACGGCATCATGCCGCGCAGCTTGGCGCCGGTTTCTTCGATCAGGTGCTCGTCGTTGGCGCGACGCGAGGCTTTTAGGGTCGGCTGGCCAACGGCGTTCTCGAGCATGAAGTCGCGCACGAATTTACCCTGCTGAATGTCGCTGAGGACTTCTTTCATGCGGGCTTTGGTTTCGTCGTATTTGAGGATGCGCGGGCCGGTGACATACTGGCCGTATTCTGCGGTATTCGAGATCGAATAGTCCATGTTGGCGATGCCGCCCTCATAGATCAGGTCGACGATGAGTTTGACTTCGTGCAGACACTCGAAATAGGCCATTTCCGGCGCGTAGCCCGCTTCGACCAGAGTTTCAAAGCCACAGCGGATCAGTTCCACGAGACCACCGCAGAGCACGGCCTGTTCACCGAAGAGGTCGGTTTCACATTCTTCGCGGAAGTTGGTTTCGATGATGCCCGAACGGCCGCCGCCGATGGCGGAGCAGTAGGACAGGCCGATTTCGAGGGCTTTGCCGGTGGCGTCGGTGTTGACGGCCACAAGGCAGGGCACGCCGCCGCCTTTGGTATATTCGCCGCGCACGGTATGGCCCGGACCTTTGGGGGCCATCATGATGACGTCAACGCCTTCTTTCGGCTCAATCAAGCCGAAGTGCACGTTCAGGCCGTGGGCGAATGCGATGGCAGCGCCGGGCTTGATATTGTCGTGGACGTATTTCTTGTAGGTTTCCGCCTGAAGTTCGTCGGGCATGGTAAACATGATGACATCGCACCATGCGGCCGCTTCAGCGATGCCCATAACCTTGAGGCCTTCGCCTTCGGCTTTCTTGGCCGAGGCCGAGCCTTCGCGCAGGGCGACGACGAGGTTCTTGGCGCCCGAGTCGCGCAGGTTCAGCGCGTGGGCGTGGCCTTGTGAGCCATAGCCGAGGATAGCTACTTTCATGTCTTTGATCAGGTTGATGTCGCAATCGCGATCGTAATAAACGCGCATATCTACGCTCCTTCGTGTCTACGTGATGGGGGTAGCATAGGCGCACAGCCCCGAAACGCGAGATGCGTTGCGGTAAAATATCCGCCAAATACGCGTTTTCTATTCGTCAATGTGTATGATAATGAGTAAATCATGCTTGATGATCTAGATAGACGCATCCTGCGCCATATGCAGGCAGAGCCGGAGCTGCCCTTGCCGGAATTGGCGGATCGGCTGACGCTTACGGCGTCCCGCCTGTCGCGGCGCGTTGAAAAGCTACGCGAAGGGGGGATATTGCGCGGTGTGCGGGCGGTGGTCGATTGGCGCGCGCTTGGCTATGAGGTCGAGGTGTCGTTGCGGATTACCCTCGACAAGACCAATCCGCGCGCCTTTGATGAATTCATTGCCGCAGCGCGCGATATCGCGGAAGTCATTGAAATCCAGACATTCCTTGGCCGTGTCGATGTGCGCCTTTCGGTCATTGCGCGGGATATGTCGCATTATCAGCAAATCTACCGCGACCAGATCCTGACCCTGCCGCATATCGCGGATATCGAGACGTTGATGCATGTGGCGCGGATCAAATCGGAAGAGACCCTACCGATATGAGCGATTTGGACGATATCGACCGCGGGTTAATATTGGCTTTAGCCACCGACGCAACCCAGACGGCGGGGGCATTGGGGCGCAAATTTGGCCTGAGCCAACCGGCGACATGGCGGCGGATTAAGCGGCTTTATGATGCGGGGATCTTGAAGGGGCGCAGGCTTGACCTTGATGCGGAAAGGCTTGGGTTTGGGGTTACGGTCTTTTTGGGCGTGAAACTCGCAACCAAGGGGCGGGTGTCGCTGGAGGATTTCGAACGCGCCGTGAGCGCCATTCCAGAGGTGCAGACGGTCGAGCATATTCTTGGGCTTTATGATTATCGCCTGCGCGTCACGGCGCGCGATATTTCAGATTTTGAGCGGGTTCTGCGGCGGCGGATCATGACCTTGCCGGGGGTCGGCAATGTGGAGGCGAATGTTCTCTTGAGCGAAGAGCGCCGACCGGGACCGCTTTAGTTTGGGAAAACTAGACTTTGCCTTCGTGGGGCAATCGCGATAGCCCTTTTCCAACCAAGGAATGAGGAGAGAACCCATGAGCAGCGCAGTTGATCCCAACGGTTTGGACGAATTTTCGGTCGTATTCACGGACCGATCTTTGAACCATATGTCCAAGGCATTCCAAGAGGTTATGTGCGACATCTCGGGGATGTTGAAAGAGGTTTACAAGGCCGATGGCGTGGCACTTATTCCCGGTGGCGGCACCTATGGGATGGAGGCCGTGGCGCGTCAGTTTGCCCGCGATGCCAAGACATTGGTGGTGCGCAACGGGTGGTTTTCATACCGTTGGAGCCAGATTTTCGAGGCGGGTGCGTTTGCTGCGGAGAGCACGGTTCTGAAAGCGCGGCAAGCGGGCAATGATGTGACCGCGCCGTTTGCCCCGGCGCCGATCGAAGAAGTTGTGGCCAAGATTCACGCGGCGCAGCCGGATGTTGTGTTTGCGCCGCATGTCGAGACATCGGCGGGGGTCATATTGCCCGATGACTATATCAAGGCAATGACAGAGGCGGCACATGCGGTTGGGGCGCTTATGGTGCTGGATTGTATCGCCTCGGGCTGTGTCTGGGTTGATATGACGGCGCTTGGCGTCGATGTTTTGGTCTCGGCACCACAGAAGGGATGGAGCGCGTCGCCGTCGGCGGGGTTGGTGATGATGTCGGGTAAGGCGTTGAAACGGCTTGAGGAAACCACGTCGGATAGTTTCGCGATTGACCTCAAGAAATGGTATTCGATCATGCAGGCCTACGAGGCCGGTGGCCATGCCTATCACGCGACGATGCCGACAGATGCGCTTCGGGCGTTCCGCGACACGATGGCCGAGACCAAGGACTATGGCTTTGATCGCTTGCAAGAGGCGCAATGGGCGCTGGGCGATGGTGTGCGGGCGATGCTTGCCGAGAAGGGCGTAAAAAGTGTTGCAGCCCAAGGGTTTGGCGCGCCGGGGGTGGTTGTGAGCTATACCAGCGATCCGGGTATTCAGAACGGATCGAAGTTCGCCGCAGAAGGCGTGCAGATTGCCGCCGGGGTGCCGCTTGCCTGTGACGAGCCGGAGGGGTTCATGACCTTCCGTCTGGGTCTTTTCGGGCTGGATAAGCTCTATGATGTCGAGGGCACTTTGGGGCGTTTGAAAACGGTGTTCGACAAGGTGTTGTAAGCACAGGTTAACGCGAAAAAGGGGGTCTGTATCGCGTCGGTATCACGTCGGTATTGCGTCGGTG
>JAPHRE010000013.1 GCA_026195905.1 Pseudopelagicola sp.
CAACAAGAACAAAGCGTCGCAAAAGCTTATTATTCGCTCGCGTCACGCCAAGAAGAAGGGGCGTTAATATATGTCTCGCTCTGTATGGAAAGGTCCCTTCGTGGATGCTTACGTGCTTAAGAAAGCCGAAGCAGCACGCGACTCGGGCCGCAATGAAGTTATCAAGATCTGGTCGCGCCGCTCGACGATCCTGCCCCAGTTTGTGGGCCTGACGTTTGGCGTTTACAACGGCCAGAAACACGTTCCCGTCAACGTCTCGGAAGACATGATTGGTCAGAAGTTTGGTGAATATGCACCGACTCGGACCTATTACGGTCACGCTGCAGACAAAAAAGCGAAGCGGAAGTAAGTCATGGGCAAGGTAAAAAATCCCCGCCGCGTGGCAGACAACGAAGCAATGGCCAAAGTCCGTATGCTTCGCACGAGCCCGCAGAAACTGAATCTGGTTGCAGCGATGATCCGCGGCAAGAAAGTCGAGAAGGCTCTGACCGACCTGACTTTCTCCAAAAAGCGGATCGCGCAGGACGTGAAGAAATGCCTTCAGTCCGCCATCGCCAATGCCGAGAACAACCACAACCTTGACGTCGATGAACTGATCGTCTCCGAGGCATTCGTGGGTAAGAACCTGACCATGAAGCGCGGTCGTCCGCGGGCACGTGGTCGTTTCGGCAAGATCGTCAAACCGTTCTCGGAACTCACCATCACGGTGCGTCAAGTTGAGGAGCAAGCCTAATGGGTAACAAAGTAAATCCGGTCGGCATGCGTCTTCAGGTGAACCGCACCTGGGACAGCCGTTGGTACGCAG
The DNA here is from genome assembly GCA_026195905.1 of Pseudopelagicola sp. Lineage (GTDB taxonomy): Bacteria > Pseudomonadota > Alphaproteobacteria > Rhodobacterales > Rhodobacteraceae > Shimia. Next base: position 806 of record JAPHRE010000013.1, read on the forward strand.
ATACCAAAGACTACGGTGATCTTCTTCTCGAAGACCTCAAAATCCGTGAGTTCATCAAAGAAGAATGCAAGCAAGCTGGCGTGGCTCGCGTGATTATCGAACGTCCGCACAAAAAGTGCCGCGTTACGATCCACACCGCGCGTCCCGGCGTCATCATCGGCAAGAAAGGCGCAGACATCGAAACCCTGCGCAAGAAAATTGCCGCGATGACCGATTCGGAGCTGCACCTCAACATCGTTGAAGTGCGCAAGCCCGAGCTTGACGCACAGCTTGTGGGTGAGTCGATTGCCCAACAGCTTGAGCGCCGTGTCTCCTTCCGTCGCGCCATGAAGCGTGCCGTGCAAAACGCCATGCGCATGGGGGCTCTCGGCATCCGCGTGAATGTCGCGGGTCGTCTCGGCGGTGCCGAGATCGCACGGACCGAATGGTATCGTGAAGGTCGCGTGCCTCTTCATACGCTGCGCGCCGACATTGATTACGCACACTCCGAAGCGATGACTCCCTATGGGATCATCGGGATCAAGGTCTGGATATTCAAAGGCGAGATCATGGAACACGATCCTGCGGCGCGTGACCGTAAGGCACAGGAACTCCAGGATGGCCCTGCACCTCGTGGTGCTGGCGGTCGTCGCTAAGGGAGACTTGAGAAATGCTTCAACCAAAGCGCACTAAATTCCGCAAGATGCACAAAGGCCGGATCAAAGGCCTCGCAAAAGGCGGTTCGGACCTTAACTTTGGCTCTTTCGGCCTCAAGGCAACCACACCCGAGCGTGTGACTGCCCGTCAGATCGAAGCAGCACGTCGTGCCATGACGCGTCACATGAAACGTCAGGGCCGTGTTTGGATCCGTATCTTCCCGGACACCCCCGTGACCGCCAAACCCATCGAAGTTCGTATGGGTAAAGGTAAAGGCTCTGTTGACCGTTGGGTCTGCAAGGTCAAGCCGGGCCGCGTGATGTTCGAAATCGACGGTGTCGCGGATGACATCGCCCGCGAAGCCCTGCGCCTCGCTGCGATGAAACTTCCGGTCAAGACCCGCGTCGTCGTTCGCGAAGACTGGTAATCGGGCGGTGGGTTAGAAATCCACCCAACGACATAGAAACCTCCGCCAAGAGATTGGCGGGGGTTTTTCTTTGCGCTAAAAGGCCCAAAGACGCGATCCCGCAGCACGAGACCGAAAGACCCCAATGGCCCAGATCGAATCCCTTTTCGTCACCCGCTTTTACCGCGCAATGCTGTCCGAGTATGGCAGGCCCGTCGACAATGACGAACTTGTCGCCTCCTGCTATTCCATCGCCGAGGATGATGAGGCCGGGCAAGCATGGTGCGAGAAAGAAGGCTATCCCGGCTATACCTCCTATGCCTCGCTGACGGATTTGCCGTGGCGGTTTCCGATCTTTGCCGACATCGTTGAGGCGCTGGATCAACACGTGGCCGCTTTTGCCAAAGACCTTGCGTTCTCGCTCGAGGACAAGAAGCTCGTGCTCGAAGATATCTGGATCAACATGCTGCCCGAGGGCGGCCTGCATACCTCGCACCTGCATCCCCATTCGGTCATTTCCGGCACAACCTATGTGTCGCTGCCCGATGGGGCAGGGGCGTTGAAGCTCGAAGATCCGCGATCCGCCCGCATGATGGCGGCGCCTGCGCGCACCGTGGACGCCCCGCGTGAGCTTCAGGCCTTTGTCTACATGAAGCCCGAGGTTGGCGAGGTGTTTCTCTGGGAAAGCTGGCTACGCCATGAGGTGCCGATGAACATGGCCGAGGATGAGCGTATCTCTGTAAGCTTTAACTACAAGTGGGAATGAGACCCGGTGTGCGCAGCGGCAATCACTCCTGCGATTGACGGGGGAACAGACCTCGCCCGCCCATAGGCGGAGAATAGCCGTTTATAACTTTGTTCAAAACACGGCTTGCTTTCTGCGCAACCTACCCCTAAATAGAGGGTGCTACCGTTTTTCTACTTCGACCACTGTCTCCCGTTTTTCGGCGTTCAGTCTATCGATCAAGACGACGACGCCGGGTTGCCGCATTCCGCGGGCAACAAAACAATATGGAGACTACGGATATGGCCAATGGCACCGTAAAATGGTTCAACTCTACTAAAGGTTTTGGTTTCATCGCGCCCGAAGATGGCGGCAAAGACGTGTTTGTGCACATCTCTGCGGTTGAGCGCGCTGGTCTGACCGGCCTCGCCGACGACCAGAAAGTGACCTTCGACCTCGAAGCTGGCCGTGATGGCCGCGAGTCGGCGACCAACATCGCGCTTGCATAAGTCTGGCTCACGCCTGAGATTTCGAAACGCGGCTCCGTTTGGGGCCGCGTTTTTCTTTGCGGTGCGGGCCGATGGCGCTTTGGGCGAAACCCCGGTGGTTTGCCCAAGTATTTCGGACCTGCCCCTTGCTATCGGTCGGGGCAGCCCGTATAGAGCGCCATCTCGCGGATTCCTGCTATGGGGATTCGCGTGTTTGTTATTTGTCCATCAGGTTGCAAGGTCACCCCTCACATACCCTAGGGGGCCTTCTGATGTATGAGAAAGGAAGAGGCGATGAACGCCAACGAACTGCGTGATAAAACGCCGGATCAGCTCCGTGAAGAGCTGGCCAACCTCAAGAAAGAATCGTTCAACCTGCGTTTTCAGTCGGCCACTGGCCAGCTTGAAAACCCGGCTCGCATCCGTGAGGCACGTCGTGCCGCTGCACGTGTGAAGACGATCCTGAACGAAAAAGCCAAGTCGGCAGCCGAGTAAGAGGAGCCAGATAGATGCCCAAACGTATCCTGCAAGGCACCGTAACTTCGGACGCCAACGCCCAGACCGTAACCGTATCGGTGGAACGCCGTTTCACGCACCCGGTTCTGAAGAAGACCATTCGTAAGTCCAAAAAATACCGGGCTCACGATGAGAACAACGCCTACAAAGTAGGTGACTCTGTTCGCATTATCGAATGCGCTCCGCGTTCGAAAACCAAACGCTGGGAAGTTCTGGAAGCTTAAGAGCCGCAAGGCTCCCATAGCGACCGGGCTTTTTAGTCTAGTCGAAACCCTGGGAACATTGGGACACGCATCGTCCGTTCCCAAAGGTCGGGAGAAACCACATGATCCAGATGCAGACCAATCTGGATGTAGCTGACAACTCCGGCGCTCGCCGAGTTCAGTGCATCAAGGTTCTGGGTGGCTCCAAGCGTAAGTACGCATCCGTTGGTGACATTATTGTCGTCTCGGTCAAGGAAGCCATCCCGCGCGGCCGCGTGAAAAAAGGGGACGTCCGTAAGGCCGTCGTCGTACGTACCGCCAAAGAAGTCCGTCGTGAAGACGGCACAGCAATTCGTTTTGACCGCAACGCGGCCGTGATCCTGAACAACGCAGGTGAGCCGGTCGGAACCCGTATCTTCGGGCCGGTTGTGCGTGAGCTGCGTGCCAAGAACTTCATGAAGATCATCTCGCTCGCTCCGGAGGTGCTCTAATGGCTGCTAAACTGAAAAAAGGCGACAAGGTCGTCGTGCTGTCCGGCAAGGACAAGGGCAAAGAAGGCACCATCGCCTCCGTTGACCCGAAGGCCGGCAAAGCAGTTGTCGACGGCGTGAACATGGCCATCCGCCATACCCGCCAGTCGCAAACCGAACAGGGTGGCCGCATCCCCAAGGCGATGCCGCTTGACCTGTCCAACATTGCGCTTCTTGACGCAAATGGCAAACCGACCCGCGTTGGCTTCCGCATGGAAGGCGACAAGAAGGTGCGCTTTGCCAAGACCACGGGGGACGTGATTGATGCTTGATACTGCTACCTATACCCCGCGTCTTAAGGCTCTCTATAAGGACTCCGTTCGCGAAGCCCTGAAAGAGGAATTCGGCTACAAGAATGACATGATGATCCCCAAGCTGGAGAAAATCGTGCTCAATATCGGGTGTGGCCGTGCCGCCGTAAAAGACAGCAAGAAAGCGAAGTCGGCACAGGAAGATCTGTCCCTCATCGCCGGTCAAAAAGCTATGACCACTTCGGCAAAGAACTCCATTGCAGGCTTCCGCGTTCGCGAAGGCATGCCGATGGGCGCCAAAGTGACTCTGCGCGGCGACCGCATGTACGAATTCCTTGATCGTCTGATCACCATCGCAATGCCGCGTATTCGCGACTTCCGTGGTGTAAAGCCGAGCTTTGACGGCCGTGGCAACTTCGCTATGGGTCTCAAGGAACATATCGTGTTCCCGGAAATCGACTTTGATAAAGTCGACGAAAACTGGGGCATGGACATCGTTATTGCCACCGACGCGAAAACCGACGCCGAAGCCAAGAGCCTGTTGAAAGCGTTCAACATGCCCTTCAACGCGTGATCGGGAAGGAAGAGAGACATGGCTAAAAAAGCAATGATCGAACGCGAGAAGAAGCGCGAGCGTCTGGTGGCGAAATATGCCGTCAAACGCGCCGAGCTCAAAGAGATCGCGAATGATGAGAACCGCCCGATGGAAGAGCGTTTTAAGGCGCGTCTGAAACTGGCGAAACTGCCGCGCAATTCGTCGGCAACCCGTCTTCACAACCGTTGCCAGCTGACCGGCCGTCCGCACGCTTACTACCGTAAGCTGAAGATCAGCCGTATCGCACTGCGGGACCTTGGCTCGAACGGCCAGATCCCCGGCATGGTCAAGTCGAGCTGGTAAGGAGGGACAGATATGAACGATCCTATCGGTGATATGCTGACCCGTATCCGCAACGGCCAGATGCGTGGCAAGTCGACCGTGTCGACCCCCGCGTCGAAACTGCGCGGTTGGGTTCTCGATGTTCTGGCTGACGAAGGTTATATTCGCGGCTACGAAGCAACGACTGGTACCGACGGCCACCCGGCTATCGAAATCAGCCTGAAATACTACGAAGGCGCTCCCGTCATTCGCGAACTGAAGCGGGTGTCTACGCCCGGTCGTCGCGTCTACATGGGCGTCAATGACATCCCGACTGTCCGTCAGGGCCTCGGTGTGTCGATTGTCTCCACCCCCAAGGGTGTGATGTCGGATGCAGCGGCACGTTCCAACAATGTTGGTGGCGAAGTCCTCTGCACGGTCTTCTAAGGAGAGCGAAATGTCTCGTATTGGTAAACGCCCGGTCGAGCTGCCCAGTGGCGTAACCGCCTCTGTCTCCGGCCAGATCGTGGAAATCAAAGGTCCGAAGGACAGTCAGTCCTTCACCGCAACCGACGATGTGACCATTGCCGTTGAGGACAATGCCATCACCGTGACGCCGCGCGGCAAATCCAAGCGCGCCCGTCAACAGTGGGGCATGTCGCGCACGGTTCTTGCGAACATGGTTCAGGGTTGCACCCAGGGCTTTAAGAAAGAACTCGAAATCAACGGTGTTGGGTATCGTGCGCAGATGCAGGGCAATACCCTGAAACTGTCGCTCGGCCTGAGCCACGAGGTGAACTTTGAAGTGCCGGCCGGTATTACCGTGACCGCACCGAAGCCCACCGAGATCATCGTTGAAGGCACTGACCCGCAACTCGTCGGCCAGGTCGCGGCAAACATCCGCGAATGGCGCAAGCCCGAGCCCTACAAAGGCAAAGGCATCAAGTACAAAGACGAGTATATCTTCCGCAAGGAAGGCAAGAAGAAGTAAGGACCAGACAGATGGCAATCAGCAAACGGGAACTGTTCCTCAAGCGCCGCCTGCGCGTCCGGAACAAGCTTCGCAAGGTCAACGGCGACAACAAGATGCGCCTCTCGGTGCACCGTTCGAACAAGAACATCAGCGTTCAGCTGATCGACGATCGCAACGGCGTCACCGTAGCCGCAGCTTCGACGCTCGAGAAAGACCTCGGCGTTGTCGGCAAGAACAATGTCGAAGCAGCCACCAAGGTGGGTGCGGCGATCGCCGAGCGCGCCAAGAAAGCTGGCGTGGAAGAAGCATATTTCGACCGCGGCGGTTTCCTCTTCCACGGCAAGGTGAAGGCTCTGGCCGACGCTGCGCGTGAAGGTGGACTGAAGCTCTAAGGCGAACGCAGCCCGAAAAGTGGGAACCGGTTTTCGGAGCAAGCTGCGTGACACAAGACCGAGGGGGACGGCAACGTCCCCCCGATGATCCGGGAAGTCCGGCTTGCGGGCCTCACTTGGATTGACAGAAAATATGGCGCGATGGCTTCTGGTCAGTCCGCCGAAATCAATGGAGTGCCTCAATGGCAGAACGTGAAAACCGCCGGGGTCGTGGTCGCAACCGCGAAGAAGAAACCCCGGAATTCGCCGATCGTCTCGTTGCGATCAACCGTGTGTCGAAAACCGTGAAAGGTGGTAAACGCTTTGGCTTTGCCGCACTCGTGGTTGTCGGCGACCAAAAGGGCCGCGTCGGCTTTGGCAAAGGTAAAGCCAAGGAAGTTCCCGAAGCGATCCGCAAAGCCACCGAGCAAGCCAAGCGCCAAATGATCCGCGTGCCGCTGCGCGAGGGCCGGACCCTGCACCACGACATCGAAGGTCGTCATGGTGCCGGTAAAGTCATCATGCGGACCGCCCCGGAAGGGACCGGGATCATCGCAGGTGGTCCGATGCGTGCCGTGTTCGAAATGCTCGGCGTCAAAGACGTCGTGTCGAAATCGAACGGGTCGCAGAACCCCTACAACATGATCCGCGCAACGCTCGATGGCTTGAAAAAAGAATCGAGCCCGCGTCAGGTCGCTGCTCGCCGTGGCAAGAAGGTCGCTGATATCCTGCACAAGGATGACGCAGCCGAGCCGGCAGAAGCGTAAGGAGATCTAGGACATGGCAAAAACCATCGTTGTAAAACAGATCGGTTCTCCGATCCGTCGCCCCCAAGAACAGCGTGCAACGCTGATCGGTCTGGGCCTCAACAAGATGCACAAAACCCGCGAGCTGGAGGATACTCCTTCGGTCCGCGGCATGATCCGCAAGATCCCGCATCTCGTAGAGATCGTCGAAGAGCGCGGCTAAGCCTCGCCTTTCGAAATGATTGAGAAAAGCCGTCCCTCGGGGCGGCTTTTTTCGTGTCGTGACAATTGATGCGGCAAGCCATGCGTTTTACGCAACCCGGCCTTGAGGGATTGGCGTTGGTGTTATGCTGCGGTGCAGCGTATTGCCCCGCAAACCCATTCCTTAGGCGACGGACCCAATCCTATGACGTTTCTTTTCAAACCCTTTTCCGCGCTCCTGCGCGACCTCAAAACCTTCGTAACGACCGAGCCGGTTCCGCATTGGACAGAATACCTCAGCGGCCGCCGCTAAACGCCCGTCCTCTCGTGTCTCAAAGGCTGCCAGACCCCACGTAAGTTCGCGGGGTCTTTTGGTGTCCGGCCTCTCCTCCCAAAGGGAGCGAATGTCATTGCCGTCGCGGCCCTTTCACGCCATGCTCAAAGGCGCATCAACGCCTGTGAGGCTCCAAGTGACACACCACAAAACGCCCCGCTCCATCCGCGCCCTGGCGGCTTTCGCCTGTGTGTTTGGCGTCCTGACGCTCTTTGGCGGGGGCGTGGCGCTTTTCGGTGGCCCTGCGGCAGAGGCGGCAGCGGGCGATGTTGTCCCTGTCGTGCTCTGGTTCAATTTCTTGGCGGGCTTTGCCTATATTGGCGCGGGCATTGGTCTCTTTCGTCTCCGGCGTTGGGCTGTTCTTCTCGCTGCGGGCATTGCCTTGGCCTCTGGGATCATATTGGCCTTTTTGACGTGGCACATCCTTGACGGGCGCCCTTATGAGATGCGCACCTTGGTCGCTATGACGGTTCGGACCGTGCTATGGGGCGCGATTGCCGCCGTGTCGTGGGGATGGTTTCGGCGCGTGCGGACGCGATAAGAGGATTGCTGCGCGCCGACCCTTGCACCAAGAGTGTGTTGACGCTATAGCCCCCCGGTGGTCCCGCACCACAGAATCAAAACCAAGAAACGCCGTGGTTGGCCCGTTAACGCTTCGGGGGTCACATCCGGCAAAGGAGAAGCGAAATGAAACTTCATGAACTAAGCGACAATCCTGGCGCAACCAAGAAACGTATGCGCGTGGGCCGTGGTCCGGGTTCCGGCAAAGGTAAGACCGGTGGCCGTGGTATCAAAGGTCAAAAGTCGCGTTCGGGTGTGGCTATCAAAGGCTTCGAGGGCGGCCAGATGCCGATCTACCAGCGTCTTCCCAAGCGTGGCTTCAGCAAGCCCAACGCCAAGAAATACGCGGTTATCAACCTCGGCCTGATCCAGAAATTTGTCGACGCCAAGAAGCTCGATGCATCGGCCCCGATTACCGAAGACGTGCTTGTTGAGACCGGCATCGTGCGCCGCAAACTCGACGGTATCCGCGTTCTGGCCAAAGGCGATGTGACCGCCAAACTTGACCTCGACGTGACCGGCGCTTCCAAGGCGGCTGTCGAAGCTATCGAGAAAGCGGGCGGCTCGCTCAAGGTCAAATCGGCCTGAGGCGGCATTTAATTGGTTGTGAGCGGCGGCCTCGCCGCTTACATAACCATTAGTTTTCCAAAGCGCCGCCTGACCGGAAAACGGTTTTGGCGGCGTTTTTTATTCGAAGAGAGATCCGCATGGTATCTGCAGCAGAACAAATGGCGGCCAACACAAGCTGGGCCGCGCTTGGTAAAGCCACCGATCTTCGCAATCGCATCCTGTTTACGCTCGGCCTGCTTGTCGTCTACCGCCTCGGTACGTTCATTCCCGTGCCCGGCATCGACGGTGTGGCGCTGCGCGAGTTCATGGAAGGCGCGGCACAGGGGATCGGCGGCATTCTGTCGATGTTCACCGGCGGCGCTCTCGGACGGATGGGGATTTTTGCCCTCGGCATTATGCCTTACATTTCGGCCTCGATTATCGTTCAACTCCTGACCTCTATGGTCCCGGCGCTTGAACAGCTCAAGAAAGAGGGCGAACAGGGCCGCAAGAAGATCAACCAATATACCCGTTACGGCACCGTGCTGCTCGCGACGCTGCAATCCTACGGGCTTGCGGTTTCGCTCGAAGCGGGCGATCTCGCCCATGATCCGGGTATGTTCTTCCGCATCGCCTGCATGATTACGCTTGTGGGCGGCACCATGTTCCTGATGTGGCTCGGTGAACAGATCACCAACCGCGGCATCGGCAACGGCATCTCGCTCATCATCTTCGTCGGCATCATCGCCGAAGTCCCCGCCGCGCTTGCACAGTTCCTGTCGCAAGGCCGCTCGGGTGCAATCTCTCCTGCGGTGATCGTGGGGGTGATCGTGATGGTGATTGCCGTGATCGCCTTTGTGGTGTTCATGGAACGCGCCCTGCGCAAGATTCATATCCAATATCCCCGCCGTCAGGTTGGCATGAAAGTCTACGACGGTGGGTCGTCGCACCTGCCGATCAAGGTCAACCCAGCGGGCGTGATCCCGGCGATCTTCGCCTCGTCGCTCCTGTTGTTGCCGACCACGATCTCGACCTTCTCAGGCTCGCAAACCGGCCCGATCATGTCGACGCTTCTGGCGTATTTCGGCCCCGGTCAGCCGCTCTACCTGTTGTTCTTCGTGGCGATGATCGTGTTCTTTGCCTATTTCTATACGTTCAACGTGTCGTTCAAACCCGACGAAGTGGCAGACAACCTGAAGAACCAGAACGGCTTTGTCCCCGGCATCCGTCCGGGCAAGAAAACCGCAGAATACCTTGAATATGTCACCAACCGCATCCTTGCGCTTGGCGCGGCCTATCTTGCGGCTGTTTGCCTCCTGCCCGAGGTGCTGCGCGGTCAGATGGCAATCCCGTTCTATTTCGGCGGCACATCGGTGTTGATTGTGGTCTCGGTGACGATGGACACCATCCAACAGGTTCAGAGCCATCTTCTGGCACATCAGTATGAAGGCCTGATCGAAAAATCTCAGCTTTCCGGCAAGGGCCGTAAGCGCAAGCGCAAAGGGGCGGCACGCCGATGAACATTATTCTTCTAGGCCCACCGGGCGCAGGCAAAGGCACTCAGGCTGCAATGCTCGTCAAAGAGCGTGACATGATTCAGCTTTCGACCGGCGACATGTTGCGCGCCGCCAAGGACAGCGGCTCTGAAATGGGCAAGATCGTGGCTGACGTCATGGCGCGCGGCGACCTTGTGACCGATGAGATCGTCATCGGCCTGATCCGCGAAAAGCTCGAGGGCGACAAAAAGGGCGGCTTTATCTTTGATGGCTTCCCCCGCACCTTGGCACAGGCCGACGCGCTCGGCGCGCTTCTGGCCGAGAAGGGGGAAACCCTGGATGCCGTGATTGAGCTACAAGTCAATGACGAGGTTCTCGTCGACCGCATCGTCAACCGCGCCAAGGAAGCCGCAGCTGCCGGTCAGCCGGTGCGCGCAGACGATAACGCCGAGAGCCTCAAGGTTCGGCTGATGGAATACTACAAGAAGACCTCGCCGCTGATCGGGTATTACTATGCCCTCGGCGCTCTGAAGTCGGTGGATGGGCTTGGCGAGATTGAGACCGTCAAATCCGATATCGCCGCTGCGCTCGACGCCTGAGGCAAGATAAGACACAAACCCCCCCGGCATTGACCGGGGGTTTTTCTTTGCACTGCCTGTCTGCGCGACCCTAGCCCGCCTCGACCCACCGTGCCCGGCTCTGGTGCCGCTCCTTGGAAAGCTCCTTCATCAACGCGATGAGGGCAAAGGCGCTCTCTGCGTCGTTTTCCGGTGCGGTGCGCATGGCTTCATCAAGCCTATCGTCGTCGAGACCGGCAAACCCCATCTCCCACGCGTCAAAAGAAGGTTTCGCCGCCTCGCCACGGTAAAAAATCCGTAGGCCGAGATGCCTGTCGTCATTTCTGATCCGCATCATCGCCGCGTCGATGGCGTCCTTGCGTCCCTCAAGAAGTTGCAGGAAATGAACCGGGGTTCGTATAAGAAACCCGGTCATGCCGCTCGCCGCGTTATTGGCGTGCGACTTGCGCAGAATATCGAAATCGGACGGGTGCGGGAATGTATGGACCGCGACGCTACCGTAGAGCAATTGATGAGGCATTCTTTCGCCATTTTCAGTTTTTAGCGCGCGTTTTCCCGACATTAGCGCAGACAACCGGCGACGAAAAGGTTTGTCTCATATGTATATCCTATGCGCAAAATCCTGTGCATAGGGCGCGATCAAAGGGCGCGCGATTGACGACATGAAAAAGGCCCCGGCAAAACCGGAGCCTTTGATTTGTATTTATGGCGGTGTGATCGCCTTGTTAGCCTTGTTTGCGTTCCGCAACGAGGCCGCGCCAAATCGAATAGCACATCAGCAAAAGGATGACCGTGAAGGGCAGGCCGGTCGAAATCACCATCGCCTGAAGCGATGCAAGACCGCCGCCAAGCAATAGGGCAATCGCCACTGCACCTTCAAACACACACCAGAAGACACGCTGGGGAACCGGCGCGTCGACCTTGCCGCCCGCCGTGATCGTATCAATCACCAGAGAGCCAGAGTCCGATGAGGTCACAAAGAAGACCACGACAAGGATAATCCCGACAAAGCTCGTGATACTGGCAAGCGGAAGCTCTGCGAGCATCTTGAAGAGCTTCAATTCAAGCGAGGCATCCTGAACGGTGGTGACGCCGTCCTGCACGTATTGCTGGATCGCGGTGCCGCCAAAGACGCTCATCCAAAGCACACAGACAAGGCTCGGGATCAGCAAGACGCAGATCACGAACTCGCGCACCGTGCGGCCGCGCGATACGCGGGCGATGAACATGCCGACGAACGGCGACCAGCTAATCCACCACGCCCAATAGAACCCGGTCCAGCCCTGGCTAAAGTTGGCATCTTCCCGTCCAATCGGATTTGAAAGCGCAGGCAGGTAGGTGACATAGGCCATAAGGCTATCGGCAAACCCCGTCAGGATGGCCAGTGTCGGCCCGACGATGAGGACAAAGGCCAAAAGGAGAAAGGCCAGCCCCATGTTGATTTCCGAAAGCACCTTCACACCGCCATCAAGACCGCGCACCACCGAAATAAGCGCGACCGCTGTAATGGCGCTGATAAGGATGACTTCGGTGCCCGATCCGACTGGAACGCCGAACAATTCATTCAGGCCCGCATTGGCTTGCGTGGCCCCAAAGCCGAGCGACGTTGCAAGGCCGAAGAGCGTTGCAAACACGGCCATGATGTCGATGACATGGCCCCACCAGCCCCAGACACGTTCGCCAAGGATCGGATAAAACGCCGAGCGGATGGTGAGCGGAAGACCCTTGTTATAGGAGAAAAGCGCCAGCGCCAGCGCGACAACCGCATAGATCGCCCAAGGGTGTAGCCCCCAATGGAAGATCGTTGCCGCCATGCCAAGACGGATCGACTCCGCCTCGTTTCCGGCTGCGGCCCCAAGAGGCGCCCAATCCGTGCGCGCGCCGTCTTCACCAACGACAATCCCACCAAGCGAGGTCGAGAAATGGCTCATCGGTTCCGACACGCCGTAGAACATAAGCCCGATCCCCATACCGGCAGCGAACAGCATAGCGAACCAACCGATATAGCTATAATCGGGCGTGGCATCTTCCCCGCCAAGCCGCACCTTGCCAAGGGGCAGGACGATGAGCAGAAGGCAGAAAATCACAAAGATATTTGCCGCACCGAGGAAAAAGAAATCAAAGGTCTGCGTGAGCCACGGGCGCAACCAGCCAAAGATAGACGCCGCCTGTTCGGGCAGGGCGAGCGCGTAAAAGACGAATAGCATAATGCTAAGCCCGGAAATAAGGAAAACCGGGTTGTGAATATCAAGCCCGAAAGGCCCGATCTGTGTTTCGATATTGTCCTGACCGATCTCATATTCGGTATCGATCACTTCAGAGACACCTTCCGGTTCTGGAATGCCCTGATCGTTGTTTGTTTCGGCCATACTGGCCTCCTCATCTTGCGCGTTTCAGTTGAGATGTGCTGAGGCGGCCTCGCCTAGCGCACCACCATGACCGTCACTTTCGCGTGCCCCGCGATCGTGCCGCCGTTCGAAGGCCAGATGTAGTCGGTGATGTTGGGCACATGGCTCCCCATCACGACAAGATCGGCCCCGGTATCCGTCACGACCTTAAGCAGCGTCGGATCAAGATCGACGCGCGGATCGTGACTGGTCACGGCATGGGCGCTGGCAGAGATACCATGCGTCTTGGCTTGTTCGGCCGCGAAAGCATCTAGCTTTTCGGCGAACTCTTTCGGATTGTGGGCAACGGACCCTGGCGTTGCGGCGGTGACGGCGACATATGTCACCTCTGCGCCGTATAGCTTTGCGAGGTCTGCGGCACAGCTGAGCGCCTTGTCGAGCTGCCCAGCATGGGCAAGGTCCACAGGCACCATGATGTGTTTGAACACGTCTTGCTCCCCTTTATGTTACTGGCGCACTGGCTCGGGGGTGAGTGGTCCGGCTCTCTGGCCGGTTATCCGGGCCGTGCGCGTTTCCTTCCGTGTTAGCCGTTACACGTGGCTAACACGGGATAGCTTATAGCCGAAAACGCCAAGAAAACAGGCGTGGCCGGTGCTTGAGGGGCGAAAAACGACCCGTATAGCCTCATCTTTTGCCTTGACTCGCGCTGGCCGCAGCCGGATCAAGGGCGCGCCTTTAGGGGAAACCGTTCTAAAATCGGGCTGAAACAGGGGCTTGACCCGTTGGCAAAATCCCCATAAACCGCACCATCCCTTTAGGGAGAATCAATTTTTTGCAGCGGGTCGCCCCCGCACCGCAAGAGCACCTGAATCAGCTGAGGCCCGGCGCTAAATCGTCGGGCTTACGTTGTGAAAAAAGGTTCCGGAACTACGGAACCGCAACGAAAAGGAAATGTCACGTGGCACGTATCGCCGGCGTAAACATCCCGACTGCAAAGCGGGTCCCCATCGCCCTCACCTACATCACCGGCATTGGGAACACCTCTGCCAAAAGCATCTGTGACGCCGTTGGCATCGACACAACCCGTCGTGTAAACGAGCTGTCCGACGCAGAAGTCCTCGCCATCCGCGAGCACATCGACGCCAACTTCACCGTCGAAGGCGACCTGCGCCGCGAAGTTCAGATGAACATCAAGCGTCTCATGGATCTCGGTTGTTACCGCGGCCTGCGTCATCGCCGGAACCTCCCGGTTCGCGGTCAGCGCACCCACACCAACGCTCGCACTCGCAAAGGCCCCGCAAAGGCCATTGCTGGTAAGAAGAAATAAGGGAGGGTTCGATCAATGGCACGCGATAAGACTCGTACAAAGAAAAAAGAGCGCAAGAACATCGCCACCGGCGTTGCGCATGTGAACTCTTCGTTCAACAACACCAAAATCCTGATCTCTGACGTGCAGGGCAACGCCATTTCATGGTCGTCTGCTGGCACTATGGGGTTCAAAGGGTCGCGTAAATCGACTCCTTATGCCGCTCAGATGGCTGCGGAAGATGCAGGCAAAAAAGCTCAGGAACACGGCGTCAAGACCCTTGAGGTCGAGGTTCAAGGCCCCGGTTCGGGCCGTGAATCGGCACTGCGCGCGCTGGCTGCGGTTGGCTTCAACATCACCTCGATCCGTGATGTGACCCCGATCGCGCACAACGGCTGCCGCCCGCCCAAGCGCCGTCGCGTCTAAACGCATTATTTTACTGCTGGGGCCGCGTGATTTTCACGGCCCCAGTTCGCCGTTTTTAACCTCGGGAGTCTGACCTGTTTTGGACATGGAGGGCAGACAGGAATGGAGGGACGCATGATCCACAAAAACTGGGCTGAACTAATCAAGCCGACACAACTCGACGTCAAACCGGGCAATGATCCCGCGCGTCAGGCCACAATCATGGCCGAACCGCTTGAGCGTGGCTTTGGCCTGACGCTCGGCAACGCGCTGCGCCGCGTGCTGATGTCGTCGCTTCAGGGCGCGGCCATCACCTCGGTGCAAATCGACAACGTGCTGCACGAGTTTTCGTCTGTGGCCGGTGTGCGCGAAGACGTGACCGACGTTATCCTGAACCTCAAGGGCGTGTCCCTGCGCATGGAAGTCGAAGGGCCAAAGCGTCTTTCGGTGAATGCCAAGGGGCCGGGTGCCGTGACCGCTGGCGACATTTCCGATAGCGCGGGTATCGAGATCCTCAACAAGGATCACGTGATTTGCCATCTCGACGAAGGCGCGTCGCTCTACATGGAACTGACCGTCAACACTGGCAAAGGCTATGTCTCGGCTGACAAGAACAAGCCCGAAGATGCGCCCATCGGCCTGATCCCGATCGACGCCATCTATTCGCCGGTCAAGAAAGTCTCCTATGACGTGCAGCCGACCCGTGAAGGTCAGGTGCTCGACTATGACAAGCTGACGATGAAAATCGAAACCGACGGCTCCCTGACCCCCGAAGACGCCGTGGCCTTTGCCGCGCGTATTCTGCAGGATCAGCTGACCATCTTCGTCAACTTCGAAGAGCCTGAATCCGCCGGTCGTCAAGAAGAAGACGACGGTCTCGAATTCAACCCGCTCCTCCTCAAAAAGGTCGACGAGCTGGAACTGTCTGTTCGGTCTGCAAACTGCCTCAAGAACGACAATATCGTCTATATCGGCGATCTCATCCAGAAGACCGAAGCCGAGATGCTCCGCACCCCGAACTTCGGCCGCAAGTCGCTCAACGAGATCAAGGAAGTGCTCTCGGGCATGGGTCTGCATCTCGGGATGGACGTCGAGGATTGGCCGCCGGACAATATCGAAGAGCTGGCCAAGAAGTTCGAAGACAGCTTCTAAGACATTTCGGGTGGGCCTCTGGTCCACCCGGTCAATGCCCGGATTGCCGGGGACAAACTGGGCACATGCCCCAAGGAGAGTGGCTGACACGCATCGGCTGCCAGACAAAGCAAAACGCGAAGAAGGATTTGAACAATGCGTCACGCAAAAGGCTATCGTCGCCTGAACCGTACCCACGAGCACCGCAAGGCGCTTTTTGCCAACATGGCTGGCTCGCTGATCGAACACGAACAGATCAAGACCACCCTGCCCAAGGCCAAAGAACTGCGCCCGATCGTGGAAAAACTCGTCACCCTCGCTAAGCGTGGTGATGTCCATGCGCGCCGTCAGGCCCGCGCCCGCCTCAAGGAAGACCAGTATGTCGCGAAACTTTTCGACGTGCTTGGCCCGCGCTTTGCTGACCGTAAGGGTGGCTATGTGCGCATCCTGAAAGCTGGCTTCCGCTATGGCGACATGGCACCGATGGCGATCATCGAATTTGTGGACCGTGACATCGACGCCAAGGGCGCTGCTGACAAGGCTCGCGTCGCGGCTGAAGAAGCTGCCGACGAATAAGACATCCGGGCATTCGCCCGAAGGATAGCCCCCGCCTGTGTTTCAGGCGGGGGTTTTTCTTTGCCTTTTGTTAAGGGCGCGCGCTGCGTTAAGGGGGCGAAATCGACGTTTTCGGGACATCCGCACCGACGCAATACCGACGTGATACCGACGCGATGCATATGCGCGTTTTCGCGGTCTCAGGGCCGATTCGGTCGGCGTGCTTGCAATCTGTGTTCAGTCTCCGCATATCATGGGGAAACATTCCCGGAGGCCTCATGTTCCGACTGCTGATTGCCCTTTTGATCCTTGTTGTCCCGGCTCATGCCGAGACCCGCGTCCCGCAGAGTCAGGCCGAGATTTCGCTCGGCTTTGCGCCTCTGGTCAAGGCCGCTGCTCCGGCGGTGGTCAACATCTACGCCAAGCGCGTTGTGGCCGTCCGTGAAAGCCCCTTTGCGGGCGACCCGTTCTTCCAAAATCTCTTTAGAAATCAGGGGCGTGCGCGTCCCCGTGTGCAAAATTCTCTGGGGTCAGGCGTGATCCTTTCCGAAGATGGAATCGTGGTCTCGAACTTCCATGTTGTGGGTCATGCGACCGACATTCGGGTGCAATTGAAAGACCGCCGCGAGTATTCCGCCAGGGTGCTTTTGGCCGACGAAGAAAGCGACCTCGCCATTCTTCAGATCGAAGATGCCGACGCCATGCCCTATCTCTACCTGCGCGATAGCGACACGGTCGAAGTCGGCGAATTGGTCCTCGCCATCGGCAACCCTTTCGGCGTCGGCCAGACCGTCACCTCCGGCATCATCTCCGGCCTAGCCCGCTCCGGCACCGCCACCGGCAACGCGAGGGGGTATTTCCTGCAAACGGATGCCCCAATCAACCCCGGAAATTCCGGCGGTGCGCTGATTGATGTGAACGGTGATCTGGTGGGGGTGAATACCTCGATTCTGACCCGATCTGGCGGGTCCAATGGGATCGGCTTTGCCATCCCCTCGGCGCTTGTGCGCGCGTTCGTCGAGCAAGCCCGTGCTGGGCGTGAGAGCTTTGCAAGGCCGTGGGCCGGGTTGGGCGGTCAGCCGGTAGACTCGGACCTGGCGGATGGGCTTGGCTTTGGTCGCCCTGAAGGCGTTCTCGTATCCAACATTCATCCAGAAAGCCCGTTTGTTTCCAAAGGCTTCTCTCCCGGTGACGTGATCCTTGAGGTGGATGGTCAGCCGGTAAATACACCTGCGGAAATGCTCTATCGGATGTCCGTTGCGGGGATTGGCCACGACACGGAAATCCTTGCATTGATCGCGGGGGAAGAGGTGCTCGTTGCCGTTCCCATGATCATTGCACCGGAGAGTCCGAGCCGCGAAACCCTTGTAACTGGGCGCAATTCAGCCCTACCAGAGTTGACCCTGTCAAATATCAATCCGGCGATCCTTTCTGACTACAATCTGCCCCTGAATGCTACCGGTGTCGTGGTCGAGAAAAGCGGTCCGGTTGGGGCACGGATCGGCTTGCGTCCGGGCGATATCCTAAGGGTCATTGACGGTGTCGAAATCAACTCGACCGAAGACGCCAAAAGAGCGCTGCGAATGGCCAACCGGAGCATCACGCTCGAAATCCAACGCGGCACCCAGCGCATCGTTTCGCGCTTCAGGATCTAGCCGATGGGAGACCTGTTCGACACCTCCTCCAGCGAAACGCCCGCCGCAAGCAACGCCCCCCGCCCGCTTGCGGATCGTCTGCGGCCCAAGTCGCTGGGCGAGGTGATTGGACAGGAGCAAGTGCTCGGCCCCGAAGCGCCGCTTGGGGTTATGTTGGCATCTGGATCTTTGTCGTCACTGGTATTTTGGGGGCCACCCGGCGTCGGAAAAACAACCATCGCACGGCTCCTTGCGGATGAGACCCAGCTCCATTTCGTGCAGGTCAGCGCGATTTTCACTGGCGTCCCAGAGCTTCGCAAGGTCTTTGACGCGGCCAAGATACGGCGGCGCAATGGGCAGGGGACGCTTCTGTTTGTGGATGAAATCCACCGCTTTAACAAAGCGCAGCAGGATGGGTTCCTGCCGCATATGGAGGATGGCACGATCCTCCTTGTGGGTGCGACAACGGAAAACCCGTCCTTTGAATTGAATGCCGCCGTTCTTAGCCGTGCCCAAGTTCTTGTTCTTGAACGGCTTTCACTGGCCGATCTTGAACGCTTGGCACAGCGCGCCGAGCATGAGATCGGCCATGCTCTGCCGCTTGATGGCCCGGCCCGCGAAGCCTTGCTTGAAATGGCAGATGGGGACGGACGCGCGCTTCTTAACCTGATTGAGCAAGTTGCGGCTTGGACCGTCTCAGGCAAACTTGATGCCCAAGCCCTTGGCGCGCGGCTCATGAAACGGGCGGCGAAATATGACAAGTCCGGAGACGAGCATTACAACCTGATCTCTGCGTTGCATAAGTCCGTGCGCGGGTCGGACCCGGACGCGGCGCTTTATTGGTTTGCTCGGATGTTGGAGGGTGGCGAAGATCCGCGCTACCTCGCGCGGCGGATCACGCGTATGGCGGTTGAGGACATTGGCCTTGCCGACCCGCAAGCGCAGGATATCTGTCTTCAGAGTTGGCAAATCTATGAGCGGCTCGGAAGTCCCGAGGGAGAGCTGGCATTGGCACAGGCGCTCGTTTACCTTGCGCTTGCCCCGAAATCCAACGCGACCTACGCCGCCTATAAACAAGCCCGTGCCTCGGCACGCAAAACAGGGTCAGAACCACCGCCCAAGCATATCATGAACGCCCCGACGCGCCTTATGGAGGAGCAAGGGTATGGCAAGGGGTATCAGTATGACCATGATGCGGAAGATGGATTTTCGGGACAGGATTACTTCCCGGAGACTATGAAACGCCCGGTGCTCTACTCGCCGGTTGAGCGCGGGTTTGAACGAGAGCTTAAAAAGCGTCTCGACTATTTTTCCAAGCTTCGGATCAAGCGCAATAGTTGAGGCAACGCCTGCGTTGCTTGACAAATGCCCAAGGGCAGGTGACAGACGCGGCATGTTAGCAAACCTTTTATATGTAGCGATCGGCGGTGCGGCCGGTGCGTCGTTGCGCTATGCGTCCGGGATCGGCGTCACCCGCCTCTTTGGTCATGGCTTTCCTTTAGGCGTGCTTGTGGTGAACATCCTCGGATCGTTCCTGATGGGGGCTTTTGTCGTCGTTGCTGCGCAGCGGAGCCTGACCCATCTTTCGCCGCTCGTCATGACGGGGTTTCTGGGCGGCTTTACGACCTTTTCCGCCTTTTCGCTCGAAGCCGTGACGCTTTTTGAGCGCGGCCAGACAAACGCGGCGGCGTTATACGTGATGATCTCGGTGGTCGGCTCAATTGCTGCGCTTGTTGCCGGGCTATGGATGGCGCGGGGGATGTTCGCATGAGCAAGGTTCAGGTTATTGAAGTCGCAGAAGACGACGCCGATCAGCGGTTGGACCGCTGGCTGCGGCGTATCTTCCCGCATATCAATCAAATTCGCATCGAGAAGATGTGTCGCAAGGGCGAGCTTCGCGTCGATGGGGGGCGCGTCAAACCGGCCACGCGTCTTGAGGCCGGTCAGCAAGTTCGCATTCCGCCGCTCCCGGATGCCGGAGAGGTGGCTGCTGCCCGCAAGGCCGCACCGACGCATGTTTCGGATGCTGATGCGCGGATGATCCGCGACTGTGTGATCTATAAGGACGACCATATCATCGCGATCAACAAGCCGCCGGGGCTACCGACGCAGGGCGGGAGCAAACAGACCCGCCATGTGGATGGGCTGGCAGAGGCGCTTAAATTTGATCTTGAGGAAAAGCCGCGCCTTGTGCACCGGCTTGATAAAGACACGTCCGGTGTCTTGATCCTCGCGCGAAACCGCAAGGTGGCCAGCGCCTTGACCACCGCGTTTCGCCACCATGCCACCCGCAAGATTTATTGGGCCGTGGTTGCCGGTGTGCCGACGCCTTATCTTGGCGAAATTAAGTATGGTCTGGTCAAGGCACCCGGCCACGGTAAGCGTGGTGAGGGCGAAAAAATGCACTGCGTTCATCCGCGCGAGGTTGCACAAACCGAGGGAGCCAAACGCGCCATTACCCAATATGCAACGCTTTACCGCGTCGCGAGCCGGGCGGCTTGGGTTGCGCTTGAGCCGATCACGGGGCGCACGCACCAACTCCGGGCGCATATGGCCGAGATTGGGCATCCGATCATTGGCGACGGGAAATATGGCGGATCGGGGCAGGAAAACCTTGGCGATGGGTGGGGCGCGCATATGGGCGGCCTTATTAGCAACAAGCTGCACCTTCACGCCCGCAGTTTTACCTTTGAACATCCCGCGACCCAAAAGACGATGACGATTACGGCGGAATTGCCCGACCACATGGCGACCACGTGGGACACCTTCGGTTGGACGCCCGATCTTGCCGCAGATGATCCCTTTGAGGCGCTGCAATGACGCCCTTGCGGCTTGTGGTGTTTGATGTGGATGGCACGTTGGTCGATAGCCAGCAGACAATCGTCGAGGCCATGCGGCGGGCGTTTGATCAGGTGGGCGCACCACAGCCAACGCGTGAGGCTGTTCTTGGGATTGTGGGGTTGTCGCTCGATGTTGCGATGGCGCGGCTTGCGCCCGAAGCTCCGCGCGCAACCCACCATGCTCTCGCGGATGGCTACAAGACGGCCTATGTCAACCTGCGCGCGTCCAAGGGAACGCCGGCCTCGTCGCCGTTTTATCCCGGCGCGCGGGATATGCTTATGTCCCTTGCCGCGCGTGATGATCTACTACTTGGGGTGGCAACGGGAAAATCCCGACGCGGCCTTGAGAAGCTTATCGAGGGGCACGGGCTTGAAGGGTTTTTTGTGACCGAGCAGGTGGCGGATTTTCACCCCTCAAAACCCCACCCCTCAAAACCCCACCCCTCTATGCTCAAGGCGGCATTATCCGAGACGGGGGTCGCGCCGGAAAACGCGGTAATGGTTGGGGATACGAGCTTTGATATGGAGATGGCGCGCGCTGCGGGCTTACGCGGTTTGGGGGTAAGTTGGGGCTATCACGCAGCTTCGGCCCTCAAGGCGGCGGGCCGGATCATCGACCGGTTTGATGATCTGCCGGGTGCATTGGACGACTTCTGGAGACAAGACGCATGAGTGGTTGGGCAAAGAAACGCTTCTGGAAAGAGACGACAGTCGAAAAGGAAGAGGACGGTTTCGGGGTGCGCCTTGATGGGCGCGCGGTCAAGACGCCGGCTAAGGCGGGGCTTGTGGTGCCGACGCGCGCTTTGGCAGATGCCATCGCGGCGGAATGGGACGCGCAAGACGGCGAAATTGATCCCACGACAATGCCGACCACGCGCGGCGCCAATGCCGCCATAGACAAGGTGCGCCATCAACATGGCGAAGTCGCCGACATGCTTGCGGCGTATGGCGATAGCGATTTGCTTTGTTATCGCGCGACACAGCCGCAGGAATTGATCGCACGGCAGGAGGCGGCTTGGGTTCCGTTGCTTGATCGCGCCGAATCAGAGCTTGCAGCTCCGCTACAAGCGACGTCCGGGGTCATGCATATTGATCAGGACGCAAAGAGCCTCGCAGAGCTTCGGGCTCGCGTTCATGCGTTGAATGAATTCGAGCTTGCGGCGTTTCACGACCTTGTGAGCCTTTCCGGGTCTTTGGTGATCGGATTTGCGGCAGCCTATGAGTGGGAGCCGATTGAACGACTTTGGGATGTATCACGAATTGACGAAACCTGGCAGGAAGAGCAATGGGGCGTTGATGAAGATGCTCAGGCACAGGCTGAAATCAAGCGCGCGGCGTTTCTGCATGCGGATCGGTTTTTTCGGATGGCGCGCTAACCGTCTATAAACTCGGCGTTTTAGCGATGTGATGCGTCGAAAAGCCCGGAATGATTGAATCCTGTGATACTGCCCTTGACGTTTTCCGATGAATCCGCCCAAACTACTTCCTACTGAGGGGAGTGCCCCTTTCCAGTAACTCATCCGGTCTTGCATGACCGGACATAACCGCCCGTAAGGGCGGACCATCAGGAAGAGGTAAATATGAAAAAATCCGTTATTCTCGGCGCGCTGACCGTCGCAGGCCTCGCAGCCGGTGCAGCCGCTGCCGGAACGCTGGACGACGTCAAGGCACGCGGAAAACTCAACTGCGGCGTGACCACTGGTCTCGTTGGCTTTGCGGCGCCGGATGCAAACGGCAACTGGGATGGCTTTGACGTCGGCGTTTGCCGTGCTGTTGCGGCCGCCGTTCTTGGCGATCCGAACGCTGTCGAATTCGTGCCGACCACCGGCAAGACACGCTTTACTGCGCTGGCTTCGGGTGAGATCGACATGTTGGCGCGTAACACGACCTGGACCTTCTCGCGTGACGTTGATCTCAAGTTCGAATTCGTCGGTGTGAACTATTACGACGGTCAGGGCTTTATGATTCCGAAGGAACTGGGCGTAAGCTCGGCCAAGGAACTCGACGGTGCGACTGTTTGCATCCAGACCGGAACCACCACCGAGTTGAACCTCGCGGACTTCTTCCGCGCCAACAACATCAGCTACGAGCCGGTTCCGATCGAAACCAATGCCGAAGCGCAGCAACAGTTCCTCGCCGGTGCATGTGACGTTTACACGACCGACGCGTCGGGCCTTGCCGCGACTCGCGCAACCTTTGAAAACCCCGGCGACTATGCTGTTCTTCCGGAAATCATTTCCAAAGAGCCGCTTGGCCCGCTCGTGCGTCATGGCGACAACGAATGGGGTGATGTTGTGCGTTGGACTCTCAACGCATTGATTGCGTCGGAAGAGCTTGGCGTTACCTCGGCTAACCTCGAAGAGATGGCCAAAGGCACAAGCAACCCGGAAATCAACCGTATGATGGGCACCGAAGGGTCGCTTGGCGAAATGCTCGGCCTTGACGCGGATTGGGCCAAGCGCGCAATCGCAGCGGGCGGCAACTATGGTGAACTCTTTGCCAAGAACATCGGTGAGGAAACCCCGGTTGGCCTTGCACGCGGGCTGAACGCTCAGTGGAAGAATGGCGGCCTGCTCTACTCTCCGCCCTTCCGCTAATACCTATGTCGAGGGGCGCGAGGGAAACTTCGCGCCCCTTCGATTTTCCATACAGATCGGCCAACGGCGCATAAGCCACTTTTGAAAATAAGGCCGAGCAACGGGGAACATCTCTGATGACAATACTGACCGACCCTCCCAAGGAGTCGTTCCGGCTATCCATGCTGATTTACGATACCCGGTATCGTTCTCTCACGTTTCAAGCCATTACCGCCGCCGTTCTCGCGCTTTGTATTTGGTATCTGGGAAACAACCTGATCCAAAACCTGCGCGCTGCCGGACTTAATATCGCTTTTGACTTTTTGGGCGATCCGTCTGGATACGATATCAACCAACGTCTCGTAGAATACGATAGCCAATCCACGCATGCCCGCGCAGCCTTGGTCGGCCTTCTCAATACGGTGTTGGTGGCCTTTCTTGCCTGTGTGACAGCGACCGTTTTCGGTGTCATCGCGGGTGTTTTGCGCCTGTCCAACAACTGGTTGGTCTCCAAGCTGATGGCGGCCTATGTCGAAATTTTTCGCAACATTCCGGTCCTGATCTGGATCATCATCATTTTCACGATCATGACGGCGGTGCTTCCCGGCCCGCGCGCGTTTCGCGGCGATGATCCCGCGTCCAGTATGTTGTTCGGCTCCTTCGCCTTTACAAACCGGGGGATTTACACCCCGATGCCTTGGTTCGAGAGCGGATTTTTTGCCAGTGCATCGCTGAACTGGCTTGTGGTTCTTGCCGGGCTTGTTGTGTCTTGGATCGTGTCGCGTCGCATTACAGCTTGGGCAACGGCCAAACAGGAAGCCACAGGCGTCCGCCCCAAAACCATGTTGCCGGTTCTCGCGGTGTGGCTCGTGCCTTTTCTTGTTCTTATGCTTGTGATGGGGCTGACATGGGAAATCCCGGCGCTCAAGGGATTTAACTTTCAAGGTGGGATCAAGATCGGCGGGCCGCTGATTGCGCTATGGTTCGCGCTTTCGATTTATACCGGTGCCTTCATCGCAGAGAATGTGCGCGCTGGTATCCAAGCCATTTCCAAAGGCCAAACCGAAGCCGCCGCTGCGCTGGGCCTGCGTCCGCGTCGCGTGATGAACCTTGTGGTCTTGCCGCAGGCGCTTCGGGTCATCATTCCGCCGCTCATCTCGCAATATCTCAATATTACCAAGAACTCGTCGTTGGCGATTGCCGTAGGCTATGCTGACATCACTGCGACGCTTGGGGGGATCACGCTCAACCAAACAGGGCGCGCGATTGAAAGCGTTCTCTTGTTGATGCTGTTCTACCTTACGGCGTCGTTGCTGATCTCGTTCGGGATGAATCTCTACAACGCATCCGTCAAATTGAAGGAGCGCTGAGCCATGAGTGACCAAACATCGACTTCTGTGGCTTTCGTCGCAAAAGATACCATCCCCCCGTCACCGCCGCCGGGGCGCGAAACGGGTATCGTCAAATGGCTGCGGGAGAACCTGTTTTCGAACATTCCCAATTCCATCCTTACTATTGTTTCGCTCTATGTGATCTTCATCGTTTTGAAGAACACGATGCCCTGGATTGTGAATGGGGTCTGGACGACCTCTAGTCTTTCACAGTGTCGCGAAGTGCTTAACGGGGAAACCGGGGCGTGCTTCTCGGTTCTGACGGAACGCTGGAATCAGCTTCTTTATGGGTTCAAATACCCCGTGGATCAGTATTGGCGCCCGAATCTTGCGCTTTTGCTTATGATCGTAGCGGCTGCGCCGGTGTTGTTCTTTGATCTGCCACGCAAGCTCTTGCTCTTCACGGCTGTCTACCCCTTCCTTGCGTATTGGCTGATTTGGGGCGGCTCTGTGTATGTTCCGCTGATCGCGCTTCTTGGGTTCGTTGCAGCCACCGTTGTGTTTCAGACCTTTGGCAAAGGCAGCTTTGCCATAGGGTTCTTTGGGGCCATCGTCGCTGCGTTTGTGGTGTGGATGGTCGGCGGAGCCTTGATCCCAGAGACCGCTTCGGAAAACGCGCTTTTGTCGCCCGTTCCGAGCCGTGACCTCGGGGGGTTCATGCTGAACTTGATGCTTGGGGCGACCTGTGTGTCGTTGTCCTTGCCGATCGGGATCGTGTTGGCGCTTGGGCGTCAGTCCGACATGCCGCTTATCAAGTGGGTCTGTGTGATCTTTATCGAATTCGTGCGGGGCGTACCGTTGATTACGCTGCTCTTCGTGGCGTCGGTGATGCTATCGTATTTCTTCCCGCCTGAAAGCTCGGTTGACCTGTTCTTGCGGGTGGTGATCATGATCACGATGTTTGCCTCGGCCTATATCGCCGAAGTGATCCGTGGCGGTCTCGCGGCTTTGCCCAAGGGGCAATACGAAGCCGCAGACAGCATCGGCCTTGCCTATCCGCAGGCGATGCGCCTCATCATCCTGCCGCAGGCGCTCAAGATTTCCATTCCGGGTATCGTGAACGTGGCCGTGGGTCTTTTCAAAGATACCACGTTGGTCTCTGTGATTTCGATGTTTGACCTTGTCGGCATGATCCGCGGGCCAATCCTTGCCTCGACCGAATGGAACGGCGTCTACTGGGAACTGCTTGGCTTTGCTGCTCTGCTGTTCTTCATCGTCTGCTACGGCATTTCTCAATATTCTCAGTGGCTTGAGCGTCGTCTTGCCACAGATCACCGCTAAGGGGTTCTGCACATGTCTGACCTTAACTATGACCGCCAAATCGACCGCTCCAAGATGCAAATTGGGAGCGAAGTGGCGATTGAAATCTCCGAGATGAACAAATGGTATGGCACCTTCCATGTTCTTCGTGACATCAACCTGACGGTGAATTCGGGCGAGCGGATCGTGATCTGTGGTCCGTCCGGGTCGGGGAAATCGACCCTCATCCGTTGTATCAACCGTCTTGAAGAGCATCAGGCCGGGCGGATCGTTGTGGATGGCACGGAATTGACCAATGATCTCAAGAACATCGACAAAATCCGGTCAGAGGTCGGGATGTGCTTTCAGCACTTTAACCTGTTTCCGCACCTGACCATCCTTGAGAACTGCACGCTGGCACCGATTTGGGTTCGGAAAACGCCCAAGAAGGAAGCGATAGAAACGGCGATGCATTACCTTGAAAAGGTGAAAATCCCGGATCAGGCCAACAAATACCCCGGTCAGCTTTCGGGCGGTCAGCAGCAGCGTGTTGCCATTGCGCGGTCGCTTTGTATGAAGCCGCGGATCATGCTCTTTGACGAGCCGACCTCGGCGCTTGACCCGGAGATGATCAAGGAAGTTCTTGATACGATGATCGAGCTTGCCGAAGAGGGTATGACGATGATCTGCGTCACCCATGAGATGGGCTTTGCCCGGCAGGTTGCAAACCGTGTGATCTTTATGGATGAAGGTCAGATCGTTGAACAGAACGAGCCGGAAGAGTTCTTCAATAACCCCAAGAGCGAGCGGACCAAGCTCTTCCTGAGCCAGATCCTCGGTCACTGATACGTGGCACAAGACACCAAAAAGCCCCGCTATATGCGGGGCTTTTTTGTTTGTTATCGTATATTTAGAAGATGTCGTTTGGAACCGTGAAGGCAAGAACACGGCCCTCGCCAAACCTTACCTTTTCCCAAGACTCGGCATCGAATTCGAACACGGTTGTTGCGCAGGTTGGATAGTCGAGAAAGCGGTCATGGCGGGGAATATCCCGTGCCAATCGTTCCGCCAACTCCCCTATGCCGGGGTTGTGGCCCAACAGGAGAATCGTTTTGCCAGTGGCGCTGCGAAGTGCGTCCAGCATTGCCGGGGCAGGGGCAAGATAGAGCCTGCGTGTGAATTCCGGGGGAACGTCAAAGCGCAAATGCGCGTAGGTCTCAAGGGTGCGTTCCGCAGACGAGCTTAGCACGGTGTCCGGCGCAAAGCCTTTCTTGCGCAACCAGTCGCCCATCGCGTCGGCAGAGTCGCGGCCTCGTTGGTTCAAGCGGCGGTCATGGTCAGACAGATCGCTCTGCTTCCAGCTCGATTTTGCATGCCGCATGAGGATCAGTCTAAGGGTCATTTTCGAGGAAGACTCGCATGTGATAGGACGATTGGTCTTCTAGTCTGCCATAGCGTTGTGAGGTGGGACAAGCGCGGCGCACGGCGCAACCGCGCGCGAGGCACTGTGAGGGGTCTTTGGCCCCTATGACGTCGCGACAGGCGGCAACGTTATAGGCTCCTGTTGCAAAGGCGCTTACGGGGCATGCCGTGAGGCAGGGGCGAGACGTGCACACGGCGCACGGCGATTCGAGTGGCGCGGGCAGGGCAATCTTTTGCCGAAGAGCGAGGGCGCCTCGAAACGACAAGAATAATCCTGCGTGATTGTGCACTAGAAGGTTAACCGGAGACTTATGGCACCGCCCGCTGCGCAGACCCCAGTCGTAGAAGGACATGAAGGGCGGGCCAGAGAAGGGAAAGAACGGATGGCCACCAAGGGCCGATGCCAACGCCGTGACGACGCGCGATGACCAGCGGTCGACGGGGTTTTCTGTGCCGTCGCGATATTCTTTTTGGGTTTTGAAATGGTCCCAGAACGCGGGTTCAAGCGGTCCGAGAAGCAGGAGCGTTTGAAACCCGTCAAGCTCTGGGTCGTCTTTGGGGGGATGAAACCCGCCAAGGATATCGAGACGCAGGGCATTGGCACTTTGCTCAACGATATCAAAAGACAGGTTCATCTTAGGGCGCGCGCGTCAGTCGGCGCGAATGAGCGAGCCAGCACCGTGTTCGGTATAAAGCTCAAGCAAGCAGGCATGCGGCGCGCGCCCGTCGAGGATCACCACCGCCCGCACACCACCTTCGATCGCATAAAGCGCGGTTTCCGTCTTGGGGATCATGCCGCCCGCGATTGTGCCATCGGCGATAAGATCGCGGATTTGCTGGGCTTTGAGTTCGGTGATGACATCTCCCGACCCATCTTTGACGCCCGCAACATCGGTCAGAAGGAGTAAGCGGTCGGCATTGAGAGCGGCCGCGATCGCCCCGGCGGCGGTATCGCCATTCACGTTGAAGGTTTCGCCATTGCGCCCCGCACCAAGCGGCGCGATGACGGGGATTGTGTCGTTGGCGAAAAGCTCGTGCAGGAGATCCGGGTTCATCTCGGAGGGGGTGCCGACAAAGCCGAGATTGGGATCGGTTTGATCGCAGATCATCAGGTTGGCGTCTTTGCCCGAAAGCCCCACGGCCTTGCCGCCCTGACCATTGATCGCCTGGACGATGCGCTTGTTGACGATGCCAGAGAGAACCATCTCGACAACTTCGACTGTGGCGGCGTCGGTGACGCGTTTGCCGTCGACGAATTCGGATTTGATTTCAAGACGTTCCAGCATCGCGTTGATCATCGGACCACCGCCGTGCACGATCACCGGATTGACCCCGACCTGACGCATGAGAACCACGTCGCGGGCGAATTCTTCCATAGCCTCGTCGCTTCCCATCGCGTGTCCGCCGAGCTTAATCACGGCGATGGCGCCGGAATAGCGTTGAAGGTAGGGGAGCGCCTGAGAAAGGGTACGGGCGGTAGCGAGCCAATCGCGGTTCATGTCTTGCTTCTTCATGTCTGAGATCCTCTTGGGCATTGGTGTTAGCCCTTTGGGCCTTGGCTGCCAAGAGCCATTGCCCTTTGGCGCAGATTGGCGCAGGACTTGGGCGGGGCAGAGAGAGGTATGTCATGGCCGATTCACGAAAGACCCTTTTGATTACCGGCGCCAGTCGCGGGATTGGACATGCGACGGTGCGACGGTTTAATCGGGAGGGATGGCGCGTTGTGACCGTATCGCGCACGCCTTGCGCGCCGGAATGTCCGTTCTCAAGCCCGGATAATCACCTGCGGCTTGATCTTTCGGACGCGGCGGATACCGTCAATGCCATTGGAATCCTTCAAGAAATGCTGGGTGGGCGGTTGGATGCGCTGGTCAATAATGCCGGGGTGTCACCGAAAGGGCCGGAGGGCGAGCGGCTGAACACGCTCAACACCGACCTGATGACCTGGGGGCAGGTGTTTCACGTCAACTTTTTTGCCTCGGTGGTGCTTGCGCGCGGGTTGAAAGAAGAGCTGGCGGCGGCGAAAGGGTCGGTGGTCAATATCACCTCGATCGCCGGGAGCCGGGTTCACCCGTTTGCGGGCGCGGCCTATGCCACATCAAAGGCGGCTTTGGCGGCACTCACACGGGAAATGGCCCATGATTTCGGACCCTTAGGGGTTCGGGTCAACGCGATTGCGCCGGGCGAAGTTGAGACCGCAATCCTCAGCCCCGGCACCGATAAGATCGTTGAAAACCTACCCATGCGACGCCTTGGCCAGCCAGAGGAAGTCGCCTCTGCGATCTACTTTCTGTGCTCGGAGGAAAGCTCGTATATCTCCGGGACGGAGATAGAGGTTAACGGCGCGCAGCACGTCTAGGCGAATCACGGTTAACGGGCTGATGCGGCAGGAAAAGCGCCTGTCTGCATCGCGTCGGTATTGTGTCGGTATTGCGTCGGTGCAGGTTCGGCGAAAGCGCCGGTTTAATGCGGTGCGCGTTGCACGAATCGGGGGCCAGCGCACGTTAGGCGTTGCAAAATTTTTCCGAAAAATCCGCCCTCAGACGAGGTTTGCGATGATGGCGCGCAGGGTCGGCAGGCCATCGCCTTTTTCCGACGAGGTCAGCACGATCTCGGGGAAGGCGGCAGGGTGTTTGGAGAGCTTTTCACGGACCTGAGCCAGGACTTTGTCGCGGTCTTTGGCTTTGACCTTGTCGGCCTTGGTCAGCACCGCCTGAAAGGTCACGGCGGAGCTATCGAGAAGCGACATGATTTCCTCGTCAACGTCCTTGATGCCGTGGCGGGCGTCGATGAGGACAAAGGCGCGGCGCAGTGTGGCGCGGCCGGACAGGTATTGCTTGAGCAGCTTTTGCCATTTGGAAATGACGTCAAGCGGCGCGTTGGCATAGCCATAGCCCGGCAGATCGACGAGGTAATGGTCGTCTGCCAGCGTAAAGTAGTTGATCTCTTGCGTGCGCCCCGGTGTGTTGGAGGCACGGGCCAGACGCGTGCGCCCGGTCAGGGCGTTGATGAGAGTCGACTTCCCAACATTGGAACGCCCGGCAAAGCAAACCTCGATCCGGTCGTCTGGCGGCAAGCCAGACATGGCCACGACGCCCTTGAGGAATTCGGAGTTGTTCCCGGCAAAGAGCTTGCGGCCCTTTTCGCGGCTGATCTCATCCGGCTCTTCGGCAATAGGGAAGGGAAGTTGCATCACAGCACCTCTACCAGATCGTCCAGCGCGATGTCGCCGGGGCGCGTGACCACGGCGTAGACGCCGAAATTTTGATGACCGAATGTGGTATTCAGCGCGCCAAGGGTATCGGCATCGCGCTTACCGGTTTCGGGGTTGGCGGTTGTGGCGAGACAGCGGCGGATTTCTTCGCGCACGTCAAATTCAACCGTACCAATGCGAAGGCGTTGGCCGATCCAGCCTTGTTCAGCCCAAGGCGCAAGACCGTCGATATGGATATTGCCGCGCCAGCGCGCCATCGAGAGCGGTTGCCCCATGACAGAAGACAGCGCGTCGTTCGATGCCGTGTTGAGCAGGCTCAGCGAGGGGAAATCCGTATCGGTCATGCCGTTTGCGGCAGGGCGCATAATCTGAGCCGACGCTGCGCGATTTTCCGGCATGAGGGGGCGGACCCACTCAAGGAAGAGGTCTTGGTCGACATCGGGGTTGAAGGTCAGGTCAGGGCGATTCGGATGCGAGAGCGTTATCGTGCCCGTCTCTTCGTTCACCGTTGTATTGATCGCCATAAGTCCCGGCGCCTTGGCCCCGCGCGAGAAATTCTGACAGGGCGCCCAAGCCGCCATATCGACAATTTTGGCGTCTTCATGTGCCACGGCCCAGCGGCGGTCCCAAGGCATGGTTTGCCCCTGTTCAAGACGCACGCGCGAGACAGGTTCCCGCCCGTGCGACTTAATCGGGTGCCGCCAGAGAGCCGCGACATGCGCGGTCATTTTGTGTCTGTCTTCTTGCTACGCGAGAAGCTCGACTTGATGTTGCCAAAGACATCCGGCTTGTAGCCGTGTGTGCGCATGATGAGATATTGCTGGGTGAAGGTAATCACGTTGTTGGTAATCCAGTAGAGCACCAGACCGGAGGCAAAGCTTCCGAGCATGAACATGAAGACCCAAGGCATCCAAGCAAAGATCATCGCCTGTGTCTGGTCGGTGGGCGCCGGGTTCAGTTTTTGCTGAAGCCACATGGAAATCCCGAGCAGGATCGGCAGGATGCCGAGGCTGATGATCGCGAGGAACGAGCCGGGATCGGGCGCGGCGAAGGGCAGCAGGCCGAAGAGGTTCAGGATCGAGGACGGGTCCGGGGCCGAAAGGTCGGTGATCCAGCCAAGCCAAGGCGCGTGGCGCAATTCGAGCGTTACGAAGATCACCTTATAGAGCGAGAAGAAGATCGGGATCTGAATCAGGATCGGCAGGCAGCCCGAGGCTGGGTTCACCTTTTCGCGCTTGTATAGCTCCATCATGGATTGCTGCATCTTTTGGCGGTCGTCGCCAGCGGCCTCTTTGAGCTTCTCCATCTGCGGTTGAAGCTCTTTCATCTTGGCCATCGAGGCATAGGATTTATAGGCCAGCGGGAAGACAACAATCTTGAGCAGGATCGTCAGCGCGATAATCGACCAGCCCATATTGCCAATGAAGCCGTTCAGCCAATGCAGCGTGGCGAAGATCGGTTTGGTGAGGAAAAAGAACCAGCCCCAGTCAATCGAATCGAGAAAGCCAGTCACGCCGTCTTTTTCGTAGTCGCGGATGGTGGCCCATTCCTTGGCCCCGGCGAAAAGCTGGCTTTCGACCGAGACGCTTTGACCGGCGGCGAGGGTCACTGTCGGCATGACGGTTTCGGTTTGATAGATGTCGCGGCGGTCGTCGTATTTGATAACGGATTTGAACGGGTTGTTCTGGGCCGGGATGAGGGTCGCCATCCAATAGTGATCGGTAAAGCCGATCCAGCCGTTTTCCGTAACCTGCGTGACTTCGGCCTTGGCGCCTTCGCGTTGATCAAAGGCAAAGTCGGTGATGCCGTCGTAGTCAACTTCGGTCAGTTCGCTATCTGCCATGCCGACGACGCCTTCATGCAGGATGAAGAAGTTCTTGAGGTCGGTCGGCTCACCGTGGCGCGCAAGGATGCCGTAGGGCGCAAGCGAGACCGTGCCCGCGCCGGTGTTTTCGACGCTTTGGGAAATTGAGAACATATAGTTTTCATCCACCGAGATCGTGCGGCGGAACGTCAGGCCCGCACCGTTATCCCAGACAAGGGTCACGGGGCGATCTTCGGTCAGTGTCTCGCCGGATTCGAGGGTCCATTCAGTATTGGCGCTTGGCACTGTGTCGAGCGAAAGGCCTGCGCCGGGCGCCCAGCCGTAGAGGGCATAGAAGGCGTCAGGCTCGCCGCGCGGGGCGAGGAAGGTCACTGTGGCGGCGTCAGGATCGAGGGTTTCGCGGTAATCTTCGAGGTGAAGATCGTCAATGCGCCCCCCCAAGAGAGAGATCGACCCTGAGAGGCGGGCGGTTTCAATGGGGATGCGCGGCGCGTCGGCCATTGCAGGCTCGGTCGGCGCGGTGTCGCTTGTATCCGCGGGGGCCGTCGCCGGTGTGGTGGCGACGGGGGCCGTTGCGTTCACATCTGCGGTCACCGCAGGCGCGTTGGGGTCCACCACCGGCTCTTCAGGGGGGGGAAACATGATAAACCAGACCAAAATCACGACGAAGCTGAGCACTGTCGCGAGGATGAGGTTCTTGTTCTGATCGTCCATTGCCGAAGACACCTGTTCCTTGAAACGTTGGGAGGGTTCAACAGAGGTGAGGGGCAAAGGTCAAGCGGATTATGGGAAAACGCCGGGTTTGATGGCGGTCGTGGCGGTCAGGGGGGGCTTGGGCCGATGGTCGGAGGAGCCGTGAGTGTGCCGCGATGGGCGGCGATCCAATCTGCCGTATCGGCAAAGGGCATGGGGCGGGCAAGGCCGAAGCCCTGCACATGGGTGCAGCCGAGTTGTGCCAGCATGGTATGTTCCCCGGCGGTTTCGACGCCTTCGGCCACTGTTTCAAGGTCGAGCTGCTCGCACATGGTCAGAAGCGCCGCCACCATGCGTTGTTGATCGCCATCAAGGTCAACGCGGCTTACGAAAGAGCGGTCAATCTTGACCCGCGAGACGGCGAGGTTGCGCATGGCGCTCATCGAGGTGTGGCCGGTGCCGAAATCATCGAGGTCGATATGGCAGCCCATTTCGGCGAGACGGTTTATATTGGTCGTCACGATCCCATCGTTGGGTCCGGTCGCCACGGTTTCAAGGATTTCCACGGCGAGGCGGTCAGGGGTCAGATCGAATCGGTCGAGCGCCCATGCAATCTTGTCGGGCAGGGCCGTATTGGCGAGCTCTTCGGCGGCGAAATTGACGCCGACACAGGGCACACAAAGCCCGGCGTCATCCCACTTGTGTAACGCGGTCAGGGCGAGGTGCAGCATACGGTCGGCGAGCCGTTCGGATTGGCCGTATTTCTGTAGCAGCGGAAGAAAATCATAAGGGGGCACGAGGCCAAGATGCGGATGCCGCCAGCGCGCCAACGCCTCGACCCCGCTCACTTTGCCGGTGTCGCACGATATCTGGGGTTGAAACCATGCTTCGATTTGATCGCGGTCGAGGGCGTGGCCCGCGTCCCGTGCGATTTCGCGGTGACGGGTCACACGGCGGCCCAATTCGGGCGTGAATAAGCGCAAAGCGGATGGTCCGGCGCGCAGAGCGTCCTCAAGCGCCTGCACCGCGCGATCCAGCGCCGCGTCGGCCGCATCGGGGGCAATCTTGGCGCGGTGCAGGCCAAAGGTCCAGCCGGGCAGGATAGAGGCCACGGGCAGGGCGACCGGCTCTTCCAAGGCGGTCTGAAGCCGTGCGGCGAGTTGCAAACAAGCCTCGTCATCGAGCGCGGGCGCGGGGGTCAGACAAATCGCTATACGCGCTTCGCCGACACGGGCGATGATATCTGTCTGGCGCATCGCGCCCTGGATACGCAGAGCCGATTGGCGTAGAATCGCATCGGCAGCCGCCTCGCCATGACGGAGCCGGATATCAGGGAAGTCATTGATTTCCATGATAAAAAATGCTGTGGCCCGGCGCCCCTCCTGGGGGTGGGCGAAAGACCTATGCAATTGGTTTTCAAACCCATCGCGGGTTAGAAACCCGGTCAGGGCGTCTTCTTGTCTTGGGCGATGCGCCTCAGTGTCCCGGTCCGGCGCGGCAAAGAGGGTCGCCAAGGGCATCAGCGCCAACACGCCAAATATCCAAACTTCGCCCAGGTAGAGATAGCCGCCAAGCGCGATCAGCGGCGCAAGGAGCTGAAAATACCGGGAGGTGGCCCTCATCCAATTTTGTGCATGCATGCCTATCCCCTGCAAACAATCCGGGTCAGGCTAGGGATGGGGTCTAAGTCAGCCGTTAACGCAGCTTTGGAATTTCCGTCTCAATTTGTTCAAATTGTTTAGATCCCAGCATCAGACCCGCAAAATCAAACAGTTTCGGGTCGAGCATATGGGAGGGGCGGATGTTCATCAGGGCGCGGAACATGACCTGACGGCGACCGGGGCTATTCTTTTCCCACTGGTCGAGAATTTGTTTGACCTGTTGGCGTTGCAACCCGTCCTGCGAGCCGCAAAGATCGCAGGGGATGATGGGATAGGCCATTGCGTTGGCGAATTTCTCGCAATCGGCCTCGGCCACATGGGCCAGCGGGCGATAGAGAAACAGGTCGCCCTCTTCGTTGACGAGTTTTGGCGGCATGGTCGCCAGCCGCCCGCCATGAAAGAGATTCATGAAGAAGGTTTCAAGAATGTCGTCGCGATGATGGCCAAGAACCACCGCCGAACAGCCCTCTTCGCGGGCGATGCGGTAAAGATTGCCCCGGCGCAGGCGCGAGCATAGCGCGCAATAGGTCCGCCCCGCGGGCACCTTGTCTTTGACGATGGAATAGGTGTCTTGGTATTCGATCCGATGCTCGACGCCCATTTTCTCAAGAAACGCGGGCAGGACGGTGGCGGGAAAGTTCGGCTGGCCCTGATCGAGGTTGCAGGCGAGCAGGTCCACGGGCAAAAGGCCGCGCCATTTCAATTCATGAAGCACGGCCAGCAGCGTGTAACTGTCCTTGCCGCCGGACAGACAGATGAGCCATTTCTGTTTCTGGCCGTCGCGTTCGATCATGCCGTATTGCTCAATCGCTTCGCGCGTCTGGCGCACGATGCGTTTGCGTAACTTTTTGAAGCTCGCCGAAGAGGGCGCGCCATGAAAGAGCGGGTGAATATCGTCAAGATCGTCAAGCATGGGAGGGCTTTAGGGTATGCGAGGCGTTCGGGCAAGTGGACGCAGGCCGACGCGAAGAGTCATCCAAAGGGCGATGCGGGGCGTATTCAAGGAAAAGTCCAAAGGAGATATCCATGCGCCATATTGTTCTTGCTGCTGCCTTGATGACCGGATTGGCGGCCTGCGGGTCGCCCTCGCTTGACGATGAAACGCTCAGTGATCGGGAGTTCGATCTTGAGCGGTATTTCGACGGGCAGAGCGTTGCCTATGGTCAGTTCATGGACCGTTTTGGGTCGGTTCAGCGGCGGTTCAAGGTCACGATCGACGGGGATTGGGATGGTGAGGTTCTGACCCTGACAGAGACGTTCCGCTATGATGATGGGGGACGCGAAACCCGCGTCTGGCGTCTGACCAAGACCGGCGAAGAGACATGGGAAGGCACGGCGGAGGGCGTGCAGGGCGTGGCGCGCGGCGAAGAGCGGGGCGATACGTTCAATTGGTCCTACGTGATTGATCTTCCACGGGCCAGCGGCGAGACGATCCGGGTCAAGTTCGATGACTGGATGTGGCTCATGGAAGACGGCCGTGTGCTTAATAAGGCGTATATGTCCAAAGCGGGCGTGCGGCTTGGCGAGGTCACGATTTTCTTTGAAAAGCAGTCTTGAGGCCGGTGGATTGTGGCATTTATTCCCTAATATGCGGATCGTTTGACAATGATCGTTGCCTTTTGGGGGGCTTTGTCGCCCTAGATCATGAAAAGAGAAAGATCGTTGCCTTTTTCTGGGGTGGTGCCTATATTCCTCGATAAAAGGAAACGATCTTTTCCCATTGGAGCAGGGCATGAAGCAGATTCAGATACGCGATGCCGCCTCTCTCGGCGCGGTCTTGCGCGAGACACGCAAGGCGATGAAGATCACGCAGGAACAGCTTTCTCTCCAGACAGGTATATCGAAACCCACGATCCGCAGCATCGAGAAGGGGAAAGAAACTGCGCATGTCGGTCTCGTTCTTCAGCTTTGCCGGGATCTCGGGATTACGATTGGCTTGGGCGTGCCTGTTCAGGGGCGTGAGGAATGACGACGCTCGATATTTATCTTGAGGCGGTCAGGGACCCGGTTGGAAAGCTCACGTCGGCACCTGATGGAAACATTTCCTTTCAATACACGGTCAAGGCATTGCCGCATCCGATTTCCGTCTCGCTGCCTTTGCAGGAACAGCCATATGGGGACGTGGAGAGCCGTGGCTATTTCTCCAACTTGCTATTTGAAAACGAAATGCGCGACCAGGTGATGCAGCGCTACAAGATCGAAGAGCGCGATATTGTGGGGCTCTTGTATCATCTTGGAACGGATTGTCCGGGGGCCATAAGCTGCGTTCCAGAGGGTGCCGCGCCGGGCAAGAGGCCGGGCGACCTTACGGCAGATTATGACGCCATTGGCGGCAGTCCCATTGTGCCGGAAGGGCTTGTCGAGGATCGCTTGTCGCTCGATGCGCTTCCTGTGTCAGCCGATAGTGACCTCGGCCATATCATGCAAAGCCTTCGGGATCGTCGCAAACTGCCGGAAGGCAACCTGAAAGACCCTTCTCCGCTCGCTGGTGTGCAGGGCAAGATCGCATTGACGCGGTTGGCGGATGGTCGGCTGGCGCTCCCTCGTAACGACAGCGGTGCGCCGACAACGCACATCCTCAAAGTTCCGCGCGAGGCGGCGATGAGCGCGGTTTCGCGCGAGCATCTTGCGATGGGTCTCATGGCGCGTGTTCAGGGCTATCCTGTTGCAAGGTCGCGCATTCTGGGGGAGGGATCCTTGCGCGGACTGCTCATCGAGCGTTTTGACAGGACAATCGAGGGCACGCATGTGCATCGGATTCACCAGGAAGATTTCTGTCAGGCTCTGGGGCTTGGTCATCATCTCAAATACGAGCGTAACGGCGTGGCGGGGCATCGGTTCGATGCGGCCACAGTCGGCAGGTTGCTTCAGGTGACGCAAAAACCAGGTGCGGCGCGCCAGGCCTTCTTCGAGATCACGCTGGTCAATATGGTCCTTGGGAATTCGGATAATCACGCCAAGAACCACGCCCTCCTCTATCGGCAAGAAAAGCCGGACCTCGCCCCTGCCTATGATATTGATCCAGTATTGCTTGAGGATGTGACCCACGAGATGTCCTTTCGACTGGGCGCGGCCCGTATGGCGGATGATGTGACACGCGAGGATCTTGACGCATTCTGCAAGGCGCTTGGCTATCGTGCGTTTACAAGTCCACTCTTGAAGCGCCTCACGCAACTTGTTGCGCAGCTCACCCAAATGACGAAGGATCTTCCCCGCCCAAGTGCGAAAATGCTTGCCGATGTCATTCATCAGCAGGCGCACCACCTGTCCGAGAATCTC
Organism: Pseudopelagicola sp.; assembly: GCA_026195905.1. GTDB lineage: Bacteria > Pseudomonadota > Alphaproteobacteria > Rhodobacterales > Rhodobacteraceae > Shimia. The sequence continues at coordinate 38,744 of JAPHRE010000013.1, forward strand.
GATCTCGGGCTCGGTCCCTTCGAGTTTGACGCGGTTCCGGTCAATCGTCCCGAGACGTGATCGCCCTTCCGTGCTTCCGTGCGCGGGAAGACGATCTTTGTTTCCGGCTTCGTTTCCGGGAGGGGAGATGATTGGGCCACCCGAGGGGGCGGCCCAATCCTTAGGTCTGAAATGCGAGATCAGTAGTCGCGGCCAGAGACGTCGCGTGTGACCTGCACGGCGGCGCGGGCGTCGTCGATCAGGGCGGCCCCGTCGAGACCTTTGCGACTCACGTCAGTGATCCATTCCGCGATCACCTCGTCGCCCAGCGCCTTGATGCGGTCGGTCTCGGCCTCGTTCAAGGCGGCGATCTCGTTGCCTGCGGCGGTCATGACCTCTTTGCCGACCTTATCGCCGGTATCATGGGCGCGACCGGCCCAAGCGGAGGCAAAAAAGCCGGAATTGGCGTCGATCACGGCCTTGAGATCATCAGGCAGGCTCTCGTATTTGTCCTTGTTCATCGCCCAGATGAAATAGAGGTTGTAGAGAGATTTATCGCCCGCCACGTCGGTATGGCTATCGGTCAGCTCGTCGAGTTTGAGCGAGGGCGACATTTCCCACGTGATGACGCCGCCATCCACAACGCCCTTGGAGAGGGCTTCGGGGAAGGCGGGGACGGGCATGCCGATGGGCGTTGCGCCAAGTTTCTTAAGCAGCAGCGTTGCCGGGCGCGAGGGGCCACGCAGTTTGAGGCCGGCGAAATCCTCGACCGAGGTCACGGCGGCGCCTTTTTTATGCACGAGGCCACGGCCATGCATGTGGGCGGCGATCACGTGGACATCCTTGAAGTCGTCCATCAGGTGTTTTTGGGTGAAAAGCCACGCGGCCTTGGAGGCTTCTTCGGCGGATTTGGTCACGAGGAAGGGCATTTCCATCGCCTCGGCCTCGGGGAAGCGACCGGGCTGATAGCCGGGAATGACCCAGCCGCCATCAATCGCGCCATCGCGGATCAGATCGTATTGGCTTGGGGCTTTGCCGCCAAGCTGCATGAAGGGATAAATCTCGACCTTGATGCGGCCACCGGAATCTTTTTCGACCTTCTCGGCCCAAGGGGTGATGAAATAGGTCGGGTTCGCGGATTTTGGCGAAACGAAATGCTGAAAGCGCAGGGTGACTTCCTGGGCAAGGCTTTGGGTTGCGGTTAGCCCGAGAAGGGCGGCGAGGGCTGCGGATTTGAAGGGGAACATCACGCGAGCCTCCTTTTGCTAATGAACGACAAAACAGCACCTGTTTGGCGCTGCGGCGTGGAGGCTATATACGAGACAGCCCCGCTTGTTGCAAACTTCTCTCGGGATCGCATGCCTGTGGAGGGTGTTTTAATCCCCTGAAAAGCCAAGATAAATTTTGACCATGTGGGAAAATATGGAAAACCTTCCCCTAGGGAAGGGGAAGTGCCTGAGGGCGTGCATTACGCAAAGAGAAAGAGGTCCGACGTCACGTCCACAAGCGCCACATCGCGCAGTTCTATGAAAATCGAGCTGATCTCGTGGTTGTTCGAGGCCCAATGGACATGCGTGTCGCCGTCAGGCGCTTGGGAGAGAACGAGATCCTCCATGCCAAGGCCAGCGATTTCGGTAAAATCGAGCCGGTCCTGGGTCACGTCGAAATCCATAACAATGTCATTCACGGCCCCACCGCCAATATTGTGATTGTCCAGATCATAAAGGGTTTGCGGATCGGATTCCTTATAGATGAGCGTATCCGCCCCGCCGCCAAGCCAGATCAGGTTTGTGCCGCTGTCGCCAAAGACCTCATTGGCGTCGTCATTGCCAAAGATGACCTCATGGTATTCCCCGCCCATGTTCAGGCGGTCGCGCCGGTCGTCGCCGATATTATCGTTCTCGGCGTCAATGACGTTGAACTCGATAGCCGACCAATAGCCGCCGTCAAACAACACTTCTTCGATGCTTTTGCGGCTATTGAATTGGAATTGGTCCACGACAAGGATCGAGGAGGCGTCGTCTCCGAATATGATCCGCATATCGTCATCAAGGCGCTCGACCGCGATTGCGGCGTAGGCGTCTGCGGTCGTGCCGGAGGACGCCCCGTAGAGGCCGACGATATTGATGGTGTCGATATTATTGTAGGCCGGTTTGCGTTCACCGATGTCGCGGATCATGTCATGGCCGGGATCGGCCAGATCGTCGGCCCAGAATTGGTAGGTATCGCCCCCGCGCCCGCCAAGAAGGGTATCGTTTCCTGTGCCGCCAATGAGCACGTCCTGCCCCGCGCCGCCAAAGAGTTTGTCGCGACCGCTCTCGCCGTCAAGCCAGTCGTTCCCGGCCTGTCCACGGGCAAGATCGTTTCCGGTCCCGAGGAACACCCGGTCCTGTCCTGTGCCCGCTTTGACGATATCGCGTGCCCCGCCGCCGAATACGTGATCGTCGCCGGATCCTGTTGTGATCTGGTCGCGCCCGCGCCCGCCCATGACGGTATCGTTGCCAGCGTGGCTCAGGATCGTGTCATGCCCGGCGTTCCCGAAAATGATGTCGTTTCCATTGCCGGAATCAAAGTGATCGTTGCTGTCATCTCCGGCCATGAGAACGTTTTTCGGCCCACTGAACAGTGAGCTTGTCACCAGTTGAAAGGTGAAATCCCCGGCTTCGAGCGTTTCGACGGTGCCATCGGTGTAGTGATCGCGGATGGTGATCTCAAGGGGGCCGTAGCCGGGTTTTCGAAAGCGGGACGGTTTGCCGGGAAGCTCGATCACGAGATCGTCCCCGGATCGTTCGGCCCCGCCCCAGGCGGAGTAACCCAACGAGGCAGACGCGTAGAAGAAGCGGGCATTGGTAATGCTATCAGACGCGGTATCGCTGGCGGCCTCGTCGATGGTTACAGCGTGAAGCCCGGCGGATTGATACATCTGGTATTCATCGCCACCATTGCCGCCAGAGAGCAGGTCAATGCCGCCCATTGCCTTGAGCAGGTCGGCTTCGGGCGTTCCGATAATCGTATCCGCGCCGGAGGTTCCGGTAAATGTTGCCATTGATATGCACCTTTATATTCTTTTCTTAGAATATCATAGGTGTCCGTTTTCACGAAACGGATAGGCGGTTCAGGGCATATTGGGCGGAATTCAGCCCTGGGTGGGATGAAATTTACCGGCGGGAGAGCGGGTAAAGATATCTACGCCGGTCGCTGTGACGCCAACGGAATGCTCGAATTGGGCGGTGAGAGACCTATCGCGGGTCACGGCGGTCCATTCATCGGCGAGCACGACGGTTTCGGGGCGCCCTAAATTGACCATTGGTTCGATGGTAAAGAACATGCCTTCTTCGAGCCTTGGCCCCGAGCCGGCGCGGCCATAGTGCAGCACGTTGGGCGGGGAATGAAAGACGCGCCCGAGGCCGTGACCGCAGAAATCGCGCACGACCGACATGCGATGGCTTTCGACATAGGTTTGAATCGCGTGGCCGATGTCGCCAAAGGTATTGCCCGGCTTGACGGCTTCGATGCCTTTCATCAGGGAATCATGGGTCACCTGGATGAGGCGTTCGGCCTTTTTATCAGCGCGTCCGGCGACATACATGCGCGAGGTATCCCCGAACCAGCCATCGACGATGACGGTCACGTCGATGTTGAGGATGTCGCCATCCTTGAGCACATCGTCGGCGCGGCGTTTTTCGAGATCCTTGGAGATGGTCTCGTCTTTGCTTTTGGGAATGGGCGCGCCGGGAATGCCGTGGCAGACGACGTTGTTCACCGAGATACAGGAGGCATGTTTGTAGCCGCGATAGCCGATGGTGGCCGAGGTTGCCCCGGCGGCGTCGACTTTTTCTTCGATCAGGCGGTCAATCTCGCCAGTGGTCTGGCCGGGAAAGACATGCTCGGCGATTTCGTCGAGGATACGTGCGGCCAATGCGCCGGCAGTATGCATGCCTGCGAAATCCGCCTCTTGGTAAATCCTGATCCCGTCGCGGGTCTGGCGTCCTTTGCCGATCATCTGCCCGGTGCTCCGTATATGAATTTCCCGCGCTATTTACGCCGGATTGTGCCGGGATGCCAGAGGGGGCAAGGATGAGGCGGCGGGTCAGCGGTGAAATGCGAGTGGGGCGCCGATTTCGATCTGTGCCGGGGTGATCCTGCAGCCATAGGCGAGAACCTCGACCCCCGCAGTGTGGGCGGCGTCGAAGGCGGCGGCGTAGGTTGGGTCGATATCGGCGGCGAGGGTCACGGCGGCGGCGTCGGTGCGCTGAACAAGGTAGAGCATCATGGCGCGGTGGCCTTGTGCGACCATCGCCTGAAGTTCGGCGAGGTGCTTGGCACCACGGGCGGTCACGCTATCGGGAAATTCAGCGAGGCCGGGGCGGCGCGAGAGGGTGACGCTTTTGACTTCGATATAGAGGTCGGGCTTGCCCTCGCCGGAGAGCAGAAAGTCGATGCGACTATTGGTGCCGTATTTCACCTCGGGGCGCAGGAGCGGGTAGTCGGAGAGTTCCGGGATCGCGCGGGCCAGAAGCGCGGCTTTCAGGGCGCGGTTTGGCACCGAGGTATCGACGCCGGTAAAATGGCCGTTTTCATGGTCGACGAGCCGCCAGCCGTATTTGAGCTTTTTCTTTGGGTCGTCGTTGGGTTCGAGCCAGATCCGGCTTCCGGGGTCGGCCAGCCCCATCATCGAGCCGGGGTTGGCGCAATGGGCGGTGATCTCGGTGCCGTCCGCAAGCCGGGCGTCAGCGAGGAAGCGTTTGTAGCGGCGTATCAGCACCGCAGGCACAAGGGGGGTTTGAAAGTGCATGTGCAGCGGCCTATAGATGCAGGTGACATCTGGCAAGGAGGCTCCCCATGTCCAACCCCACAGCGGCGATGCTTGTCATCGGAGATGAAATCCTTTCCGGGCGCACCCGTGATAGCAACATGCATTTCCTAGCCTGTGAGCTGTCCAAGCAGGGGATCGACCTTGCGCAGGTGCGGATCGTGGGGGATGACCGGGGCGACATCATCTTTGCGGTGCGCGAATTGGCCAATCGTTACGACTATGTGTTTACCAGTGGCGGGATCGGGCCGACACATGACGATATTACTGCCGATTGCATGGCCGAAGCCTTTGGGCAGGGGATTGATGTGCGTGAGGATGCGCGGGCGCTATTGGCGGCGCATTACACGCGCCAGGGGCTAGAGTTCAACGCGGCCCGTCAGCGGATGGCGCGTATTCCCGACGATGCGGTATTGATTGAAAACCCGGTTTCGATCGCGCCGGGGTTCACGATTGAGAATGTGCATGTAATGGCGGGGGTTCCGTCCGTGTTTCAGGCGATGGTGGCCAGTGTGTTACCGCAGCTCACCGGCGGGCAGCCGCTTTTGTCGCAGAGTTTGCGCATTGAGCGCGGCGAAGGCGAGATCGCAGGGCCGCTCCGCGTCTTGGCAGAGGCGTTTCCCGATCTGTCCATTGGGTGTTACCCCTATCAGAAGGATGGGGTTTACGGGGCCAACATCGTGATCCGGGGCACAGATGGAGCGCAGATTGGGGCGGCGATGGCCAAATTAGCGGAGATGTTCGCATGAGTCTTGTCAGCGGAAGAGAGCTTTATGACGTCATTGATGCAACATGGCCGGCAGCGGCCACGTCCGATTGCGGGCCATTCCGTATTCGCGACGGCAAAGGCGGGGGCAAGCGGGTTTCGGCAGCGACCGTGCAAGGCGCGTTTGAGACCGCAGATATTGCCGCAGCCGAAGACGCGATGCGAGCGCTGGGCCAGGTGTCGTTGTTCCAGATACGCGAGGGCGATGAGGCGCTTGACCGGGCGCTTGAGGCGCGGGGCTATGAGGTTATAGACCCGGTGACGATCTATGCGGCCAAGGCCACGGATATTGCGACCGAGTTACCGCCGCGCACGGCGGCGATCCAAGCATGGGAACCGCTTCAGATCATGCGCGAAATCTGGGCCGAGGGCGGGATCGACGCGGCGCGGGTTGATGTCATGTTTCGCGCGGACGAGCCCAAGACGGGGTTTGTCAGCCGGTGGCAGGACAAACCGGCGGGCGCGAGTTTTTGTGCCATGCATGAGGGGATCAGTATGGTGCATGCGATTGAAATCCTACCGTTTCAGCGCCGTCAGGGGGTTGGGCGCTGGCTCATGCGGCGGGCGGCTTATTGGACGCTCGATCATGGCGGGCATACGCTTTCGGTGATCTGCACCCGGCAGAACGCAGCGGCAAATGGACTCTATACTTCCCTCGGGATGAGCGTTGTGGGACAGTATCACTACCGCATTTTGCGGGGTGAAAGGGAGGAAATATGAGTCAGTCAGATATGCCCACGGCGCTTGATCTGCCGATGGTTGATCCGTTGCCCGAGGCGACGCAGAAATATTTCGATATTTGCAAAGATAAGCTTGGCATGGTGCCGAACGTCCTTAAGGCGCATGCGTTTGACGTCAGTAAGCTTAACGCATTCTCGGGGCTTTATAATGACCTCATGCTTGGCGAGAGCGGGTTGTCCAAGCTCGAACGCGAGATGATTGCGGTGCTCGTGTCGTCAATCAACAAGTGTTTCTATTGCCTAACAGCGCATGGCGCGGCGGTGCGGGAGTTGTCGGGCGATCCGATCCTTGGCGAATTGATGGTGATGAACTGGAAAGCGGCGCGGCTTGACGCGCGGCAGCGTGGGATGTTGGCCTTTGCCGAGAAGATCACCAAGGAAAGCAGTGCGGTGACGGAAGAGGACCGGCAAGGGCTGCGCGATCTTGGGTTCAGTGACCGCGACATTTGGGACATTGCGAATGTCACGGGATTCTTCAATATGTCGAACCGTGTCGCCTCGGCGACCGACATGCGCCCCAATGATGAGTACCACTCCCAGAACCGATGAAGCGCTTTGCCGCCATATGTTTGATGCTTGTGCCGCATATGGCGGCGGCTTTTGATGTCTCCTTGCCCGATGGGGCCGAGCCGCTTGCGGCGTATACGGTTGACGATGGGCAGTATCACCTGCCGACGGGGGTCTTTTCGCAAGCAGCCGTTCCGTTTGAGACGATTGCGGGGCGGGTTGTGCAGCGCACGTGGCGGGTTGCGGGGTTTAGCGATCGGGTTACGGCCATCGCGCGCAGCCTGGAGGAGCAGCTTGTGGTTGAGGGCTATGAGATTGTTCTTAGCTGTGAGGCGGATGTGTGTGGCGGCTTTGATTTCCGATTTGGCGTTGATGTGCTGCCGCCACCGGACATGTATGTGGATCTTGCGGATTTCCGCTTTGTCGCGGCGCAGCGCGAGGGTGTTGATGGTCTTGAGGCGGTGGGCGTCATGGTCAGCCGCACGGCGCTTGCCGCGATGGTGCAGGTCAGCGAAGCGATCCCGGCGGAGCAGGAGGCGCTTGACCTCGTCCCGGCGCCAGAGCCTCGGGCTTTGCCGCCTCTTGACGGTGAGGGCGCGGGCGATCTGGCTTTGACGCCGCTTGTCCAGACGCTTCAGGCGCGGGGCAAAGCGGTTTTGTCCGGTCTGACCTTTCAGACCGGGGCGTCGGGACTTGGCGAGGGGCCAGTTGCGATGCTTGAGGCATTGGCGGCATGGCTGCGCGGCGATACGGAGCGGCGTGTGATGCTTGTCGGGCATACGGATAGCGAGGGCGATCTAGAGCGCAATATTGCCTTGTCGCAGGAGCGCGCGCAGGCGGTCGTCAGTGCGCTTGTTCAAGAGTATGGCGTCGCGCCGGAGCAAGTCTCGGCGCGCGGTATCGGGTTTCTTGCCCCGCGCACGAGCAACGCGACCGAGGATGGCCGCAAGGCGAACCGGCGCGTCGAGGTTGTGGTTCTGCCGTAAAGGCGGACAGGGCGGCCGAGCGATTTCAACGCATGAATCCAAGAAAAAGGCCCGGACGCTTGTGCAGGTCCGGGCAGGTTGCTTTCTCGTGGAAAGCCTTGGGGAAGATGGAAAACCGCTTACCAGTCGGTTGGACCTTTGTCCGCGAAGGCATGGACAAGAAAGTCGATGAAAGCGCGGACCTTGGGTTGGGTAAAGCGGCCGGGCGGGTAGACCGCGTAGATGCCTTGGGTTTCGACCGGAAGGTCGGGAATGACGTCCTCAACAAGACCTTGGGTCATCGCGTCGGAATAGAGGAAGGACGGCAGGTAGGCGATGCCGAGACCGGCGATGGCGGCGTTGAGAAGAGATTGACCATCATTGACCGAGAGCCAGCCAGCGGTGCGGATCTGGCGCTTTTCCCCCGAGGGGGCGGTCAGCTTCCACACCGCGCCGTTAGATTGGCTCGAATAGTGCAGCAGCTTGTGTTCGTTGAGGTCGTCGATTTTTTCGGGGCGGCCAAATTTCTGAATATAGGCCGGGCTTGCGATCATGCGGCGCGTGGTTTCCGAGAATTTACGGGCGCGCAGGGAGGAATCCTCCAGTTCGCCAATGCGGATGGCCATGTCAAACCCTTCCGAAATCAATTCGACATAGCGGTTGTTGAGCACCATGTTCACATTGATGTCGGGAAATTCAGCGAGGAAGTTGCCCAGAACGGGCGAGAGATGATTCACGCCGAAGTCGGTCGCGACGGAAATGCGCAAAAGACCCGAGGGCGCCGATTGCATCGAGGTGACAAGGGAGTCGGCCTCACCCGCATCGTTGAGCACCCGGCGGGCACGGTCATAATAGGCCAGCCCGATTTCCGTCGGTGAGACGCGGCGGGTCGTGCGGTTGAGGAGGCGGGCACCGAGCCGGGCCTCAAGCGATGAAACGTGTTTCGACACGGCAGATTTGGAAATCCCCATTTTTTTGGCGGCGTCGGTAAAGCCACCCTGATCCACCACGGTGGCGAAGGCTTCCATTTCTGTCAGGCGATCCATTGTTCTACGTCCTCGTAAACTCTGCGTCGAGGCTCAGGTATCGCGGCGAAATCGGGCTAAAGCAGGGCGGGGGGCTGACAATATCAGGGATTTGTCAGGGATCGTTTGCGTCTTGGAAACAGGGAAACGATCTGTTTCGCACCTAGAAGGAGAGGGCGATCAGGGTAATCCAGAGGGGCAATGTCAGGGCCGCAAGCAGGGTTGATTGCGCGACAAGGGTTGCCGAAAGGCGGCGGTCTGCGCCAAAACCGCCCGCGAGGACATGGGCTGCCGAGGCGGTTGGCATGGCGGCAAAGAGCGTCAGGGTGCGGGCGATGGCCGGTTCAACAGACAGGAGCTTGCAGGCGGCGAAGGTCAGCGCGGGCAGGGCAACGAGCTTGGTCGTGCAGATAATGCCACTAAAGCGGTCGAGGCGGGCCAGTGCGCCCCAATTCATCGTCGCCCCGACAGAGATCAGGGCGATGGGGATGGCCGCCCGCGAGAGCATTTCGAGCGGTGCAATGACGGGGGCGGGGATGCTCAGGCCGGAGAGGCCGACAAGCACCCCGGACACCGAGGCAATCAAGAACGGGTTGGTGGCGATGCGCTTGAGGGTTTGCACAAGAGAGCCGCTGCCACGTGAGAGGGCGGAGACGGCGAGGAGGTTGGCCATTGGAATAGCAAGGCCGACCGCAACGGCTAATTCGCCCAGGGGCGGGTTGGTCAGGGTGGCAACAGCGACAAAGGCCATCGCGGTATTAAAACGCCAAGCGGTTTGCCACGCGCCCGCAAAGTCGATGAAACGTGCAGGGCCGAAAGGGCGGGCGAGATAGCCAAGCGAAAGGCCTGCAAAGAGGATCGCCCAGACCGCAGGGCCGATGCGCAGGATATCGGTTACGGCGATGGGCCGTGACGACGCGGCAACGAAGATCAGCGCGGGAAACAAGACTTCGAAATTGAGCCGGTCCAAGCCTTGCCACGCATCGCGCGACAGGCGTTTGCGCAACAGGCCGCCCAAGGCAACCATGAGGAAGGAGGGCAATAGCCCCAAGAGGATCGTGACGAAGACCATGCACAGGCTCTACGGAGATATGGGCGGCTGGGCAATCGCCCCGCGCCGAAATCAGGGGTGAATGAAGTGCAGGCGGTCAAACTCTGCGCGCCATGCGGCGGTCGCGGGGGCGAGGGACGCCGGATCGTTGGAGCGTAGGGCGGCCGCGATGCGGCGGGCTAGCTCGGGGGCGTGTTCGGGTGTCATGCCCCAACGGGTCAATTCCGGCGTGCCGATGCGCAGCCCGTTCATGTCGCCGTCGACCGGGGCAAGGGGCAGGCCGATGCCACAGGCAAGAAAGCCCGCCTTGCGCAGGGTCTTGGACGCGGCCTGGCCCCCGCCGAAAGCGGCGGCTTCAATGGCGAATTGATGCGACTGCGTGGGGCCGTTGTGGGTTTTGAAGAGGGGAATGCCTTCGGATTCCAGCGCATCGGCCAGAGATTTGGAGAGGTCGATCATCGCGGCGGCATAGGTCGCACCGAAGTCGCGCCAGTCTAGCAGGCTTACCGCGAGGGCGGCAGATTTGGCGGCGTCAAAATTGGCCGTCATGCCGGGGAAGGCGATGGCGTCGAGGCGCTGGGCGATGGCGGCGTCGTTGGTCACGATAAGACCGGAGGGCGGGCCGCCGAGGCTTTTGTAGGTCGACATGGTCATCATATGCGCGCCCTCGGCGAGCGGATTTTTCCACGCCTTACCGGCGATGATGCCGCATTGATGCGCGGCATCAAAGAGGACATGCGCGCCGACTTCATCGGCAATGGCGCGGATGTCGGCCACGGGATGTTCAAGGAGGTTCAGCGACCCGCCGATGGTCATCAGGGCCGGTTTGACTTCGTGGGCAAGGGCGCGCAGCCCGTCGATATCCACGGTATACCCGTCTGGATCGACCGGGGCGGGATGGGATTTGAGACCATAGAGACCAGCGCAGCCATCGGCGTGGTGCGTGACATGGCCGCCGACCGAGGACGGGGGCGTGATAATGGCATCGGCGGGTTTGGTCAGGGCCATGAAGCCATAGAGATTGGCAATCGCGCCAGAGGGCACGCGGATTTCGGCATATTGGGCGTCAAACACTTCGGCGGCGAGTTCGGTCGCGATCACTTCGATCTGCTCTATCGCCTCAAGGCCCATTTCGTATTTGTCGCCGGGATAGCCGAGCGAGGGGCGGGAGCCGAGGCCCGCGCCAAGCATGGCTTCGGCGCGCGGGTTCATCACGTTGGTGGCGGGGTTGAGGTTGAAGCAATCTCGTTCGTGAATCTTGCGGTTTTCGGCCACGAGACGATCGAGCCGGGCATTGAGCGCGGCGCTTGTGGCTTGGGCGGTCTCGCCCGCGATGGTCTGAGCATAGGTTTCGCACTGGGCAGGCACCCATGAGCGCGGCGCGAGGTTTGGCATAGAGCTCTCCGGCGTTGTTTCCCGCAGGAAAGCCGAAGGCGCGGCAAGGTGCAATCGTTTTACGCCGAGGCGAAGGCGGTCTGGAGGGCAATCTCAATCATGTCAGAGAAGCTCTGTTCGCGGTCCTTGGAGGAAAGGCGGTCGCCAGAGGGCAGGTGGTCTGACACGGTCAGGATTGCCAGTGCGCGGCAGCCGTAGCGGGCGGCGAGGGTATAAAGCTCGGCGGCTTCCATTTCGACGGCGAGAATCCCGTGGCGCACCATTTGTTCATCAAGGTCGGGGCGTTCGTCATAGAAGGTATCGGAGGAATAGATGCCGCCCACATGCGGCGCGAGACCACGGGCACGCGCGACCGTGGCGGCGGCTTCGAGTAGGGAGAAATCGGCGGTAGGGGCGAAGGTCAAGTCGCGCAAAATTGTAGACGACGGGGTTGTGACCGATGACGCCGACATGGCTAGAATGAGGTCGCGCAGGTGTATATGCGGTTGCATTGCGCCACAGGAGCCGACGCGGATTAAAGTCTTTGCGCCATAGTCCCGAATTAACTCGTTGGCGTAAATCGAAAGCGACGGCATTCCCATGCCCGAGCCGTGGATTGTCACCGGATGGCCATTCCATGTCCCGGTATAGCCGAGCATTCCACGCACTTGGTTGATGCAGCGGACATTGTCGAGAAAGGCCTCTGCCGCCCATTTGGCGCGCAAGGGATCACCGGGCATTAATACGGTTTCAGCAATATCGCCGGGTTCTGCGCCAATATGGATTGTCATTGGATATCTCCTTTTGAGGGCGACAATAACACCGGTCGTCGCGGCTTCAACGCGCATTGGGCGGGGGCATTAAAGCGGGGGCAATAAAAAAAGCCCAGCCTGAGGGGCCGGGCTATTGTCTCTGATCCGTGCGAGGCGGGATCAGATTTCCATTTGTGCCGGTGTGATGCCTGCCGCGAGGGCGTCGTCAAACCACTTGGGTTTGCGGCCTTTGCCGGTCCAGGTTTTCGACGGGTCGTCAGGGTGAGCGTATTTCGGAATACCTTTGACGAGCTTGCCTTTGCCGGTCTTTTTACCGCCGGACAATTCTTCAAGAGAAAAGCCGTATTCCTCGGCGGCTTTGCGGGCCGCGTCGAGCGCGTCGGCTTTGCGTTGGGCTTCGAGTTTTTCGAGCTGAATGTCGATCCGGGCTTTGAGATCAATCAATTCATCGCGGGTCATATCGTCCAGAATCATGAATAGAGTCCTGTTTCATAGCAAGTCTCATCATTTATTTTCGGATTTCAGCACATGCTGCAAGACACTAATTTGTGTCAACTTCCCGCCTTTTGGCAAAAGGCCGAATTGCAGGGGCATAAAAACCTATGCCCTCGCGTTTTCACGGAGGGCATAGGGTATTGCGGTCTTAGGATCGAAGTTATGTGTCGCCTATTCTGCGGCGATGGGGGCCGGGTCGACGAGGGTCACAACGTCTTGCATGATCGTGTTCAGCTCAAAATCCTTGGGCGTATATACACGCGAGACGCCCATAGCGATCAGGCGTTCGGCGTCGTCATCGGGGATGATGCCGCCGACAATGACCGGGATGTCGCCAAGGCCTGCATCGCGCATACGGCGCACAAGTTCTTCGACCAGCGGAATATGCGAGCCGGACAGGATCGACAGTCCGACAACATGCGCTTTGGTCTCGAGTGCGGAGGCGACGATTTCCTCGGGCGTGAGGCGGATGCCGTCATATTCGATATCCATGCCGCAATCGCGGGCGCGGAAGGCGATTTGTTCGGCACCGTTGGAATGACCGTCGAGGCCGGGTTTGCCGATGACGAATTTCAGGCGGCGGCCAAGGCGGTCAGAGACGGCGTCCACGGCGGCGCGCAGATCGTCGAGGCCTTCGGTCTTGTTCGAGGGCGAGGGGGAGACGCCGGTCGGGCCGCGGTATTCACCATGCACGGCGCGCATCTGGGTGGCCCATTCGCCGGTTGTTACGCCAGCCTTGGCGCAGGCAATGGAGGCGGGCATGATGTTCTCGCCCTTTTGCGCGGCGGCTTTGAGTGCGTCGAGCGCGGCACAGACCGCGTCGTCATCCCGCGCGGCGCGCCAGTCGTTGAGGCGGTCGATCTGTTCCTGTTCGACGGCGGGGTCAACGACCATGATGCCGCCATCGCCGGTCATCAGCGGCGAAGGCTCGCCTTGTGTCCATTTGTTGACACCAACGACCACGGTTTCGCCCGCTTCGATCCGGTTGAGGCGGTTGGCGTTGGATTCGACAAGGCGCGATTTCATGTAGTCGATGGCGCTAATGGCACCACCCATTGAATCGAGGTTGGCCAACTCGTGACGCGCGCCTTCCTTGAGTTCGGCGACCTTCTTGTCGACGGCGGGATTGTTGTCGAACAGGTCGTCATATTCAAGGAGGTCGGTCTCATAAGCCATGATCTGCTGCATCCGCATGGACCATTGCTGATCCCAGGGGCGGGGCAGGCCGAGAGCCTCGTTCCAGGCGGGAAGCTGCACCGCGCGGGCGCGGGCCTTTTTCGACAGGGTCACGGCGAGCATCTCGATCAGGATACGGTAGACGTTGTTCTCGGGCTGTTGTTCGGTCAGGCCGAGGGAGTTCACCTGCACCCCATAGCGGAAACGGCGGAATTTCGGGTTTTCGACGCCATAGCGGGTCTCAAGGATTTCATCCCAGAGATCGACGAAGGCGCGCATTTTGCACATCTCGGTGACGAAACGAATCCCGGCGTTGACGAAGAAGGAAATCCGGCCACAAAGCGCGGGGAAGTCTTCGTCCGGCACCCGAGGCTTGAGCGCGTCGAGCACGGCAATGCCGGTTGCGAGGGCGAAGGAGAGCTCCTGTTCCGGTGTCGCGCCCGCCTCTTGCAGGTGATAGGAACAGACATTCATCGGGTTCCATTTGGGCACGTTGGTATAGCAATACTCGGCCACGTCGGCGATCATCTTGAGCGAGGGCGCGGGCGGGCAGATATAGGTGCCGCGCGATAGATATTCCTTGATCAGGTCGTTCTGCACCGTGCCTTGAAGCTTGGAGACGTCCGCGCCCTGTTCCTCGGCCACGGCAATATAGAGCGACAAAAGCCACGGCGCGGTGGCGTTGATCGTCATCGACGTATTCATTTTTTCGAGGGGGATTTGGTCGAACAGCGCCCGCATGTCGCCCAGATGGCCCACCGGCACGCCAACCTTGCCGACTTCGCCGCGCGAGAGCACATGATCGGAGTCATAGCCCGTCTGTGTTGGCAGGTCGAAGGCGACCGAAAGGCCGGTCTGGCCTTTTTCGAGGTTCGAGCGATAAAGCGCGTTCGACGCTTCGGCGGTCGAGTGGCCAGCATATGTGCGAATGAGCCACGGGCGGTCTTTCTGCGTCTGCGACATGGGCGTCCTCTTGAATCAGCTTGGCAATTTTATTGCGTCAGACGGTAAATATGCGAAAGATCATGCGCAAGTCAATTCGCTGCATTGCGGCAAAGCCACGACGGGGCGTCAAGCGTGCGCCTGCGCGCCCGACGGCCTTGGGATGTGCCGCGTAAAGCAGCAGTTTCTGGGGGGTGGAGCGTATTTGATGTTTACCTGCGGCCCGCGCGTTGCAAGAGTTGGCGGATGACATCCACCGTCGAACTTCCGATTTGGCTCTTTGTGCTGATCCTGCTTTTCGCGGCGGTGACGGCGGCGAGCCATCTTCTTTTCCCATCCGTCCGGTGGTTCTTTCGGCGGCGCATGGAAAAGGCGGTTTCGCGGCTGAATGAACGGTTGGAGCGCCCTATCGAGCCGTTCAAGCTTTTGCGTCGGCACGACATGATTCAACGCATTGTCTATTCGCCAGATGTCAGTCAGGCGATTGTTGAACACGCCAGAGCCGAGGGCATTCCCGAGAATGTCGCCTTTCAGCAGGCCAAACGATACGCGCGAGAGATTGTGCCCTCGTTCAGTGCCTCGACCTATTTCGGCTTTGCGATCCGGGTGGCGAAGTTCCTCAGTCGGGCGCTCTATCGTGTGCGGCTTGGGTATTTTGATGAGGCGGGGATTCAGAATATCCCCAAAGAGTCGACGGTGATCTTTGTGATGAACCATCGCTCTAATATGGATTATGTGCTCGTCACCTATCTTGCGGCGGAACGCTCGGCCTTGGCCTATGCGGTGGGGGAATGGGCGCGGGTTTGGCCGCTTAGCCGTCTTATCAAGGCGATGGGGGCGTATTTCATCCGACGGCAATCGCGCAATGCGCTCTATCGCAAGGTGCTTGCGCGCTATGTACGGCTTGCGACGGATGGGGGCGTCACGCAGGCGATGTTCCCGGAAGGGGGGCTATCGCTTGACGGTGGATTGCAGGCGCCCAAACTTGGGCTATTGAAGTATATTGTCGACGGGTTCGATCCCGGCCAGCGCGACGTGGTGTTTGTGCCTGTGGCCCTCAATTACGACCGAGTTCTTGAGGATAGTATTCTTATTGCGGCAGATGAGGGCAAAAGGCGGCGGTTTCGGGCGCGGATCAGCGTTATTGTCGGGTTCCTTTGCAAGCAACTGTGGCTGCGGTTGCGGGGACGATATCACAGGTTCGGATACGCCGCAGTGAGCTTTGGCGAACCGCTGTCGCTTGCGGGGTTCGTGCAAGGGCGAGAGGGCGATATTGCGGAGCCGCTTGCGCAAGACCTTATGGCGCGGATTGCGCGGGTTGTCCCGGCTTTGCCCGTGCCGCTTGTAGCGTCGATCTTATACGAGATGGAGGCTCCGCTTTCGCGGGCGGCGCTTGAACGGGCGTTTGAAGAGAGAATCAAAGGGCTTGCGCCGGAGCATGTCCATCTGCCGCGCGGGGATATGGTTTACGCGGTCGAGGTTGGCCTGCGTAGCCTTGAGGAGCGGGGAATCATCCATCGGGAAGGCGGAGGGTTCCACATCGTGCCCGAGAAACGGTCCACTTTGGCATATTATGCACGCTCGATTGCTCATTTGTTCCCCTGATTTCGCAGGTGCAGCGGGATTTTCTGCGATTGCTCGGTCATAAAATTACAAAAATGCACCAATCGCAGTTGCAATGTTGCGTGGCCACCGATATTTCACTGGGTAGGAAGCGCGATTCTGCATCGCGGCATGAGTTCAACTTCAGGAGACGGAAATGGCTCTGGATATCGACAACGGCATTGCCACCTATGACGCCCCGGAAAAAGATCTCTATGAGATCGGTGAAATGCCTCCAATGGGCTATGTGCCCAAGAAAATGTACGCATGGGCGATCCGTCGCGACCGCCACGGCGAACCAGACAAATCGTTTCAGGTTGAGGTCGTGGATACCTGGCAGGTCGACAGTCACGAGGTTCTCGTGCTCGTCATGGCCGCCGGTGTGAACTACAATGGCGTCTGGGCCGGTCTTGGTCAGCCGATTTCGCCATTTGATGTGCATGGTCAGGATTACCATATCGCCGGGTCGGATGCCGCGGGCATCGTTTGGAAGGTCGGCGACAAGGTCAAGAATTGGAAAGTGGGCGACGAGGTCGTGATCCACTGTAACCAGGATGATGGCGACGATGAGGAATGTAACGGCGGCGATCCGATGTTCTCGCCGACGCAGCGGATTTGGGGCTATGAGACCGGCGACGGGTCGTTCTCGCAGTTCACCAAGGTTCAGGCGCAGCAGCTTATGCCGCGTCCCAAGCACCTGACTTGGGAAGAGTCGGCCTGTTATACGCTGACGCTGGCCACCGCATACCGGATGCTTTTTGGACATCATCCGCATGAGCTTAAGCCCGGTCAGAACGTCCTCGTTTGGGGCGCCTCGGGCGGTCTTGGTTCTTATGCGATCCAGCTTGCGAATACCGCAGGGGCCAATGCGATTGGCGTCATCTCGGACGAGAGCAAGCGTCAGTTCGTGATGGATCAGGGCGCAAAGGGTGTCATCAATCGCAAGGATTTCAATTGCTGGGGTCAACTTCCGACGGTCAATTCGCCGGAATATAACGAGTGGCTCAAGGAAGCGCGCAAGTTTGGCAAGGCAATCTGGGACATCACCGGCAAAGGCGTCAGCGTTGATATGGTGTTCGAACACCCCGGCGAGGCCACCTTCCCGGTCTCGACCCTTGTGGTTAAGAAGGGCGGTATCGTGGTGATCTGTGCCGGGACGTCCGGGTTCAACTGCACCTTCGATGTGCGGTATATGTGGATGCACCAGAAGCGCCTTCAGGGGTCGCACTTTGCCAACCTCAAACAGGCCGCGTCGGCCAACCGCCTGATGTGTGAGCGTCGTCTCGACCCGTGCATGTCGGAAGTATTCTCCTGGGACGAGATCCCGGCCGCGCATATGAAGATGCTCAAGAACGAACACAAGCCGGGCAATATGTCGGTGCTTGTTCAGGCCCCCAAGACGGGCCTGCGCACACTTGAAGACGTTCTCGACGCCGGCAAGTAAGGTATTTGTCCCGCGCTACTGCGGGGCCGCTTGAAACAATCCCCCGCGAATCAGGTTTGATTCGCGGGGGATTTACGTTTGGGAAAGGGGTTTTCGGGTAATCAGGCACTTAGAGATGCGACCCCTCGCTATTTTTGGGGAGGGGAAATCCGCGAATATTCGGCGAAAGGTTGTTCGTGCTATGCTTGTATTAACCTTTCATTAACCACTGAAAACGAGAGTGAATATGAAATATGACTGGATACTCGACGTTCTCGTGGATCTGAGAACTTTTGCGCAGGCCAACGGTCTTGATGCTCTGGCGGAGGAGTTGGAGCAGACCCGTAGGGTTGCGACGGTTGAGATCGCGTCATCGGGTGATATGACGGGTGCTTGGCCTCATGGGGAAGATCGAACGACGGGAGACCTTGCTGGGAGAGCTCGAACAAGCGCAGGGGCTTGAGGCGTTACAGGCCGCGATTGTCGGCCTTCGAGATCACTTTCGTGTCGATCACATGGTGTATCATTGGGTAAGCTCCAACGGCGAGCAATTCGGATGTGGCACCTATTCGGACGCTTGGGTGCAACGCTATGTCGATCGCGATTACCTACGGGTCGATCCGGTGATTATCGGATGCTACCAAAGGTTTCATCCGGTCGATTGGAAACGGCTTGATTGGTCGTCAAAGGCGGCGCGCGCGTTTCAGGCAGAGGCCATTGCGCATGGGGTCGGCAATCAGGGGTTTTCCGTCCCGATCCGAGGGCCAGTCGGGCAGTTCGCGCTATTCACAGTCAGCCATGATTGCAGCGATGAGGACTGGGTTCGGTTTACCGAGGAAAACCGGCGCGACCTTATTCTGTTCGCGCATGAATTCAACGTGCGCGCCCTAGAGCTTGAGCCGGGACGCAGCCCGGAACAATCGCGCGCCCTAAGCCCGCGTGAGATTGATGCGATGACCCTTGTCGCGCTGGGCTATAGCCGGGCGCAAGTCGCAGAGACGCTTGCGATATCGGAACATACGCTACGTGTTTATATTGAATCTGCGCGGTCCAAACTTGGCGCGCTCAACACGACACATGCCGTCGCCCGCGCCCTAAGCCGTGGTTTGATCGTGGTCTAGGGCGGGCCGTGCGCAGCGTTAGGCGGCCATTAACCCTGATGTTCTATCTATGTTCTCATTCAGGAACGGGAAAGGGATGTCAGAATGCTGCGATTTATATATGCCGACGAATTGGATCGGTTCCCCAAGCTCAAACGCACGATGTTTCTTGATCGCGCGGACCAGTTCAAGGCGCGTCTTGGATGGGAGGTTGCGGTTGATGCCAATGGAGAAGAACGCGACGAATATGATTCGCTCAATCCACTATATGTCATTTGGGAGAAGCCCGACGGGACACATGGCGGCTCGATGCGCCTATTGCCGACGACCGGGCGCTGCATGGTCAACGATCACTTCCTTGATGTGACAGAGGGCGTTCGGATTTCATCGCCGTTGATTTGGGAATGCACGCGATTTTGCCTATCGCGCGATGCCGAGCCGAAAACCGCAGGCGCGCTTATGCTTGGCGGCGGCGAGGTCATGGCAGGCTTTGGGGTTGAGCATTATGTGGGCGTGTTTGATGCGCGTATGGTCAGGATTTATCGCATGATCGGTGCGTCGCCAGAAATTCTTGGGGCCAAGGGGCAGGGGCGCGACAGGATCAGCGTCGGGCTTTGGGGGTTTAGCGAGGAGGCCCGTAAAATGGTCGCCGACCGTGCTGGAATTCCGCCAGAAACTGCGCGCATGTGGTTTGAGCGGTCCTTTGGCGGACAGGCGCGCCCGGACCTTGCGCAAACGGCTTGATCGGGGCAAAGCGCGCTGGCGCTTGGGTAGGGGCGCTTGTAGGGTCGGCGCATGACAAACGCGCTTACCCTTTCACATGACCAGGCCGAAGCCTATGACACAATCACCGAGCTTTTGCGCGGTGTCGGTGTGGATCTTGATGAGGGCAGCTTGCGCCCGCCGCAACAGAGCAAGCTTGCGCTTGCGGCGGTTCTTGGTAAGGCGGGGTCGGGGAAAACGCTGCTTCTTGCGGAGCTTGTAAAGGCGCTTGAGGCGGCGGGTGTCGATCTTGTGTCGGGCGACTATGAGGGCAAGCGGCGCAAGGACCGGCGCACGCTTGCCATTCTCGCCCCGACCAACAAGGCGGCGAGCGTTTTGCGGATGCGTGGCGTGCCCGCGACGACGATTCACCGGATTATTTATACGCCGGTGTATGATCCTGAATACGAGCGCATTGCGGAATGGCTTTTGGGCAATGGCGACAAGCCGGAGATCGAGGGGCTTACGGAAGAGGCGCTTGCCCGTGCGCAGGCGTTTTATCAGGTACACAAGTCGGTTCCCGGCGCCCTTGCAGCGGCGGGCCTACGCGGATCGGATTTCATCACTGGCTGGAAGCGACGCGATGAGCCGCTTGATATCGGGTTCGTCGATGAGGCGTCTATGCTCGATGATCGTCAGTTCGATGATCTTAAAGAAATCTTTCCAACGCTGGTTCTATTTGGTGACCCGGCACAGCTTGCGCCCGTGAATCAGTCGGGGAGCATGGTATTTGACGCGATGCCCGCCCCGGCCAAGCTCGAATTGAGCCGTGTGCATCGCCAGGATGCGGATAGCCCGATTCTTGACCTTGCCCATGCTCTTGCCGATCCGGCGCTTGGGTTTGAGGATTTCGAACGGATGGTCGAGGACACGGCCAAGCGCGATGATCGTGTGGTCTGGGGGCAGCGGGTCGAGGTTGATCTTATGGCGCGCTCGCCGGTGCTTGTGTGGCGCAATGCGACACGTATCCGGCTTATAAATGCGTTTCGGCAGGTGCACGGCGCGCCGGAGGATGCGCTTTTGGAGGGCGAACCGTTGATTTGCGACGGGATCGAATTGCCCCTCAAACACCGCAAAAAGCGCCTTGATCTTGAGGCGCGTGGTCTCATCAAGGGGGCGCAGGTTATTTACCTTGGCCCAGGACGTAAGCCCGGTTTTTCGCGACTCCATGTGATCGGGGCAGAAGATCCGCGCGTGTCGGCTGCGTCGATTGTGAAGGTGGAAAAACCCGACGAGGAAGAGCCGTTTATCCCCTACGCCGCGCGTATGGGCGCGACGTTTCTGCATGGGGCGGCGGTTACGATTCACAAGGCGCAAGGGTCGCAATGGGAGAACGTGCAGGTGTTTGCGCCGGATTTATATGCCGCTGCCCGCATGGGACGCGTCGAGGCGGGGCAGCCTTTGTGGAAGCGGTTGGCGTATGTCGCGATCACGCGGGCGTCGGAGCGACTTTATTGGGTGGTGCGCAACCGGCTGGCGCGGCCCTCGCATCCGCTTGGAACAGAGGATTTGGTTGCGGCCCCTGTGGCGTTGACACTTGAAGCACAAGAAGAGGGCGCGGCATGAAAAGTATCATCATAACGGGCGCGGGCAGGCCAGCCGAGCATTAACCCTGGCGCAGGATGCGGAAGGCCGCCGACGCGCCCCAGCCCGCCGCGATGGCAATGGCAAGCGACAGAAGCCCATAGAGGAGCGGCTGTTGGCGGGACAGGGTATAAAGCCAACGCTCCAGCCCGACCTTGCGCACATCAATCACCGTTTCGAATTGCGACACGACCTTGCCATTGCGGGTTAGGAAAATGCGCGTCGCGTAATCGCCTTCGGTCAGGTTTGCAGGCAGGTCAATTGAGGTTCGAAAGAGGGTTTGTTGATCAAGGCTGACGGCGTTCTCGCGCAGTTGGTAGCTTCCATTGTTGGTTCGAATGCGGATCACGGCTTTGCTAAAGGCGGCGGCGTCCTGAATTTCGTAAGGGGCCCCGACGGAGCGGATCGCGCGCGGGATCGAGACTTTGTGGCGCAGGTCTTCGATATCGGAAAGAGCTTGGTTGAATGGCGCGCTTGTTGCGACGGCATAGAAGCTTGGGGCGGCGTCGATTTCGACGCTTTCGGTATTCACCCAGATGCCAAACCGTTTTTCCTTGCGGCGCACGGTAAGCGGTTCAGCCGGGCCAGAGATCGCGATCACCACATCAAGCGGAGCCCCTTCGGGGATTGGAGCTTCGCGTTTGACGGCGCCGAAAATGAGGATTTCGGAGCCGTCGAAATTCGCGGTGATGGAGACGTGTTTCTTGCTCAGGCCAAGAACGACCTCTTCTGCATAGAGGGGCGCGGTGAGGGTTATGAGCAAGGCAAGGGCAAGACGCAGCATCGTCAGTGGCCTCCGACTGCGCCGATGCTGAAGAGTTCAGCCGGTTGGACAAGGAGGTCAAAGGCAAGTTTGCCGCAAACGATAAGCACCATAAGCGACAGCAGGATGCGCAGTTGTTCGGCTTTGAGGCGGGTGCCGATGCGGGTGCCGATCTGGGCACCGATGACACCGCCGACCAACAAAAGCACGGCGAGCGCCATATCGACGGTATAGTTCGTCGTCGCGTGGAGCAGGGTTGTGAAGGCGGTGACGAAGATGATCTGAAAAAGCGAGGTTCCGACCACAACCTTGGTTGGCATGCCAAGCAGGTAGATCATTGCGGGGACCATGATAAAGCCACCGCCCACACCCATGATCGCGGCGAGGATGCCGACCACAAGGCCAACAAGGATTGGCGGGATCACGGAGATATAAAGCCCAGACACGCGAAATCGCGTTTTGAACGGCAGGCCGTGAATCCAATTATGTTTCTTTCGACGGGTGGTTGTCGTATTTTTTCGCGCTTTGCGGATCGCGCCGAGGCTCTCAATGAACATGAGGCCACCAATGACGCCAAGGAAAACCACGTAGCAGAGTTTGACAAGCAGATCGACCTGTCCGAGCGATTTCAGGTAATTGAACAAGAGCACGCCAAGTGCTGCGCCTATGAGGCCACCTATGAGCAGGACACCCCCCATCTTGAGGTCAACAGTGCGCCTTTTGAGGTGGGCGAGAACGCCAGAGAAAGACGAGGCGACGATCTGGTTCGCCTCGGTGGCCACGGCCACGGCGGGCGGGATGCCGATAAAGAACAATAGCGGCGTCATCAGGAAGCCGCCACCCACGCCAAACATGCCCGAGAGAATCCCCACGATCCCGCCAAGCCCCAAGAGAAGGAAGGCGTTTACGGAGACTTCGGCAATTGGCAGGTATATTTGCATGGCTTCACTTTGCGTGAGGGGTCGCTGCATTGCAATATGTGAACACGGCAAGAGCCGCTGGAGACGCCAAAAACACGACATTCCGAAGCCCCCCTGAGGAGTTAGCCAAGGGATTTATGGAGTATCAGGGCGTCGACCCGGTTGCCAGCGGGGTCGGTGTAGTAGGCTTTGCGGCGGGCGGTCTGAATATAGCCTTGGTCGGTATAGAGTGCAAAGGCGGCTTTGTTATTGGCAGCCACCTCAAGAAATACGCTTGTCGCGCCTCGGGCCTTGGCCATGTCTTCGAACGCAGTAAGGCGCGCGCGCGCAAGGCCTTGGCGGCGGGCCTTGGGATGTGTTGCGATGGTGAGAAGTTCAGCCTCATCGGCTATGACGCGCCCAAGAGCGAAACTATGTGAATCGCCAAGCACGAAAGAGAGGGGCGAGACGAGAAGGTCTTGGAACTCGGCCTCACTCCATGCGCGGCTCTGGGAAAAGGCTGCGCCGTGCAGTTGGGCGAGATCGGCGGGGGTCATGCGAGGATGGTCGGGGCGGTATCGCGCGCGGGCGCGGCGTCTGCGGGCTTGAGGTAGAGCGGAGCCGGGCGGGCGGGGGCGTCTTGCCAGCGCAGCGCGGCAATGCGCGCGATGGCCGGTGCAGAGGCATGGGCGGGCGGCATAACACGCGCTTTCAGGGTTTCAGCGACGCTTTGCGCGGCAGAGCCGATGCATGTCAGCCCAGGCTCTGAGAGGGCGTCTGGCAGGTCTGAAAGCGCCATGAGCGTTGGGGCGAGCGCGTGATGCGTGCGGTATCCGGCAAGATACGCGTGTTCGCGCGGTGCGGACAGGCAGGCGAGAACCGGGCCGGTCGCGTCGTGAGCCAGCGCATCGAGGCTTGAGACCCCGACCGCAGGGATTGAGCGCGCAAGTGCGAGACCGCGGGCAGCAGAGACCGAAAGCCGGATGCCGGTAAAGTTTCCGGGACCAATGCCGACGCCAATGGCGGCAAGATCGGGCCAGGAGGCGCCTGCATCGGCAAGAACCTCTTCTATAAGGGGGAAGAGGCGTTCGGCCTGTCCGCGCTTCATGTCTTCTTGGGTGGCGGCGAGAACGCGATCACCACAAAGCAGAGCGGCGGCGCAATGCGCCGCCGATGTGTCAAACCCGAGGATCAGGGGGTCAGACGGCAACCGGGCGCACCTCGGTGACTTCTGGGATGTAGTGCCGCAAGAGGTTCTCGATCCCCATCTTGAGGGTCAGGGTCGACGATGGGCAGCCCGCACAAGCCCCTTGCATATGCAGGTAGACAACGCCGCGATCAAAGCCGTGGAACGTAATGTCGCCACCGTCTTGGGCCACGGCAGGGCGCACACGGGTGTCGAGAAGTTCCTTGATCTGGCCGACGATCTCGGAATCCGGGCCATCGTGTTCGGCATGGCCGGACGACACAGAGGCGGCCCCTGCCATGACGGGTTGGCCGGATTGGAAATGCTCCATGATGGCACCAAGGAGGGCGGGTTTGATATGATCCCACTCGACGGCGTCTTCTTTGGTTACGGTGACAAAGTCCGTGCCAAAAAACACCGCAGCGACGCCTTTGATGGCGAACAGACGGGTTGCCAAGGGCGAGGCGTCAGCGCCTTCCGGCGAAGGAAAATCCGCAGTGCCGGTTTCAAGCACGGTCTGCCCCGGCAGGAATTTCAGCGTGGCGGGGTTTGGCGTGGATTCAGTTTGAATAAACATGGCGGATGCACCTTTTCTCTATTGCCTTGAGATATGCGCTTCTGAGGCGTGATAGTCAAGGTTTAGAATGATTCTAAGCAAGTGCTCTGGCGATCAGGTGATCGATTCAAGCCGCTCTTTTGACATGTCGCCGGGCACGATGGTGATCGGAACGGGAAGGCTTCCCGAGGTCTTGGAGAGCTGTGATACGAGTGGGCCTGGACCTTTCTTGTCGATAC
Source organism: Pseudopelagicola sp. (assembly GCA_026195905.1). Taxonomy (GTDB): domain Bacteria; phylum Pseudomonadota; class Alphaproteobacteria; order Rhodobacterales; family Rhodobacteraceae; genus Shimia. The sequence goes on from JAPHRE010000013.1 coordinate 63,464, forward strand.
CTGCCCCAAGGACGAGAACCCCGACTTTGGGATCGTCCTGTATCTGTCCAAGGATTTCCTTAACGGCTTCGCCCTCGCGGATGACGAGTTCGGGGTCAATGCCCTGCCTGTCGCGCATCCATTTGGCGAAGACTTCGAAATGGGCGATGATCCGTTCGCGGGTCTCTTCGCGCATGATGTCGCTTACGCCGATCCAGTGGTTAAATTCATCGGGTGGAATAATCGACAAGATCTGAACGCCTGCGCCGGTATTTGCAGCGCGCATTGCGGCAAAGCGCATGGCGTTGAGGCATTCACGGCTATCATCAAGAACGACAAGGAACTTGCGCATTTGTTCGTCTCCCTTGCGGCAATCATGGCGCATGGCTGGGGAACAGGCAATGCATATACGCCCATCCCCCGGAGAGGTATCAGGCTGTGGAGCGTGCCCAGTCCCAATACATTTCGCGCACACGACGGGTTACGGGGCCGATCTGATATTGGCGGTCATCCAGAGCTGTGACCGGGGTCACTTTGGAGAAGTTGCCGGACAGAAAAACCTCGTCTGCGTCATCGAAATCCGCGAAAGACAGGACGGTTTCGTGCACTTTCATCCCTTCGGCGCGCATATTGGACATGTGGCGCGCACGGGTGATTCCGGCGAGGAACGTGCCGTTTTCGATCGGGGTAAAGACTTCGCCATCCTTGACCATGAAGACATTGGCGGTGGCGCTTTCTGCGACATTGCCCATTGCGTCGGCCACGAGCGCGTTGCCAAAGCCCTTGGAGCGGGCCTCGACGAGCATCCGCGCGTTATTGGGGTAAAGGCAGCCCGCCTTGGCGTTGACCACCGCGCATTCAAGCACGGGGCGCCGGAACCGTGTCCGGGTCAGGGTCGTCGATGCCTCGGGCGGGGCCATAGGAGTGGCCTCAAGACAGAGGGCAAAGCCGGTCGTATCCTGTGTCGGGGCGATGGCCGATGTCGTCATGTCGCCGTCGATGCCCCAATACATGGGCCGGATATAGACTGCGTCTTCGGGGCCAAAGGCGGCAAGACCCTCGTGGACGATGTCGAGCATATCTTCGGTCGAGACGGTTGGGGTCAGCATTAGTGCCTTGGCCGAACGGTTTACGCGCGCCAGATGCGGTTCAAGATCGGGGGTCATGCCCTCGAAATAGCGCGCACCGTCAAACACCGTTGTGCCAAGCCACGCGCCGTGATCGGCGGCGCGCATGATGGGCACATCGCCTTCGTGCCATGTGCCGTTAAAGTAGGTTCGGATTGTATCGCTGATAGCCATTTGCGTATCTCCCTCGCTCGCTCCGGCGGATGCTAGACCCGGTCCCTGTGGAGGTCCAGAGGCAAAGAGACCCCCCGGCCTGGGGAAGGCCGGGGGCAAAAGATCAGATGCTTAAAAGGTATTCTTGAAAAGCCTCGCAGGGTGCGAATACCGTCAGAATAGCCTCTTTATGATTCACAAATGTGACGGATCATGCTCCGACCATGCCGACGATTTCGTAGGTCTTTTTTAGAATCGGCGCGGCGATTTCGCGGGCGCGGTTCGCACCAGAGGCAAGAATGCGGTCGATCTCGTCTTTTTCCTGCATGAGGCGTGCCATCTCGGTCGAGATGGGGGCGAGTTTTTCGACGGCCAGTTCAGAGAGGATTGGTTTGAATTCCGAAAATTGCTTACCGCCCATCTCTGAAAGCACCGCATCAATGCTCTGGTCGGCCATTGCGGCGTAGATATTCACGAGGTTGCGCGCCTCGGGGCGATCTTCAAGCCCCTTGGCCTCGGAGGGCAGGGCGTCCGGGTCGGTCTTGGCCTTACGGATTTTCTTGGCGATGGTGTCGGCGTCGTCGGTCATATTGATCCGGCTGGCATCCGAGGGATCGGATTTCGACATTTTCTTGGAGCCATCGCGCAGCGACATGACACGGGTTGCGGCGCCTTCGATCACGGGTTCGGTGATGGGGAAATGATCGACGCCGTAGTCGTGATTGAATTTGACCGCAATGTCGCGGGTCAGTTCAAGATGCTGCTTTTGATCTTCGCCCACCGGCACATGAGTCGCGTGGTAGATGAGGATATCAGCGGCCATGAGGGCCGGGTAGGCAAAGAGGCCAAGCGAGGCGTTCTGCTGGTTCTTGCCGGCCTTGTCCTTCCATTGTGTCATGCGCTGCATCCAGCCCATGCGGGCGACGCAATTGAACACCCAGGCAAGCTGTGCATGCTCGGCAACCTGGCTCTGGTTGAAGAGGATGGACTTGTTCGGGTCGAGCCCTGCGGCGATGAAACCGGCACAGAGTTCGCGCGTCGCACGTTGGAGGTCTTCGGGGTTTTGCCAGACGGTGATCGCGTGCATGTCGACCATGCAGTAGAGCGTTTGCATGTCGTCGCTTTGCATGTCCACGAAACGCTTGAGCGCGCCGAGATAGTTGCCCAAGTGCAGGTTGCCCGAGGGTTGGATGCCCGAGAAGACCCGCGGGGTGAAGGTTGAGGACGTTTGGACCGCCTCGTTCATGGGGAATACTCCGTCTGGATTTATGGCTGTCGTTGCCTTACCGATGGGGCAAAAGCCCGTCAAGGAGAGCAGGCATGTCCGAACCCGAGCATTCTCACCCGATCAATCCGCTTCCGCCGGTGGTTGTTGCGCTATTCCTTCTCATTGCGGGGATCGAGATGGTCTTTGCGCTTGGGGCGCAGGGGATCTTGGGCGGACCAGAGGCGATTGGTTGGCGTATTGCGGCCATTCAAAAATACGCCTTTGCCGACGAAATCTTTGGTTGGATGTTTGCCAACAATATCTGGCCCGTGGAGCATGTGATCCGCACCGTAACCTACCTATTCGTGCATGGCAGTTTCACCCATGCGGCCTTTGCGGGCGTGATGCTTTTGGCGCTTGGCAAGATGGTTGGCGAGGTGTTTTCGGCGCTGGCCACATTGGCAATCTTTGTGCTGTCCGGCATTGTCGGGGCGCTGGGCTATGCGCTTTTCCTTGACGCATCACAGCCGTTATTCGGAGCGTTTCCTGGTATCTATGGTCTGATCGGTGCGTTTACGTTTCTGCTTTGGACGCGTCTCGGTCAGTTGGGCGCCAATCAGGCGCGGGCGTTTGTGATGATTGGCTTTCTGCTTGGGATCCAGCTTTTGTTCGGTCTTTTGTTTGGGGGCAATAAGGATTGGGTCGCGGATGTATGCGGATTCGCGACGGGGTTTCTTTTGTCTTTTGTGTTTGCGCCGGGAGGCTGGCAGCATCTTGTCTCGAAGCTACGCAAGCGGGACTAGGCGCGGCGTGCTGCACGGCGGAAATCTGAAAGTTTGAAGGCGCCGATGATGTGGCCCGAGGCGAAATAGACCGCCGCACCGCCAAAGATCAGCAGCGCCAGCGCGAGATAGCGCCAGCCATCCGTGCCAAGGGCCGGGCCGAGGGCAATGGTCAACGCCCAGAGCGTGCCCCCCATGATGGCAGAGGCCAAACAGATTCGCGGCAAACGACGACGCAGGCGCTCATCAAACTTTGCGACATAGCCCATAGGGCGCGTGCCCTTGTAGAGCAGAGCAACCATAACCCAAGCGGCCAGCGTTGTTGCGATGGCGGGGGCGACCCAGCCGATGAGGGGCGCAAGGCCGATGGCGACAACGGCGTTCACAAACATCGCCCAAAGTGCATAGCGAAACGGGGTCTTGGTGTCTTCGCGGGCAAAGAAAAGCGGTTGCAGGATTTTTTGGACAACAAATGCGGGCAGGCCGAGGCCATAGATGGCCACAGCAACGGCGATGGCGGCGCTATCGTCCGCCGTTGTTGCGCCGCGCTCAAACAGCACCGAGACGAGTGGCATCGGGATCACCACAAGGGCGATGGCGCAGGGGATGGTCAACGCGAGCGAAATCTCGGCCGCACGGGATAGGGCGGTGCGCGATCCGGCCTCGTCATCGGCTTTGAGGCGGCGCGAGAGATCAGGCAGAAGCACGATACCAATCGCGATACCCACAACGCCGAGCGGAAGTTGGTAGAGGCGGTCAGCGGCAAAAAGCCAACCGACAGCGCGGTCAAAATATGAGGCGACTTGTTGGCCCACGAGCAGGTTCACCTGCACCACCCCTCCGGCCAGCGCGGCGGGAATGGCGATTGTGATGAGACGCTTCATCTCGGGGGACCAGCGCGGACGTTGCAGGGTCAGCGGGAAACCGGCACGGGCCGCAGCCACCCAGACAAGGACGAGTTGGGCAATGCCAGCGACCGGGATTGCCCAAATCAATGCGCGGGCCACATCCAAGCCAAGCCAATATGCCAGCGATATGGCCGAGACCAAAAGAATGTTGAGCAAGACCGGTGCGGCCGCAGCCGCAGCAAAGCGCCCGGTCGCATTGAGCACGCCAGAGAGGAGCGCGGCCAGTGAGATAAACAGGATATAGGGAAAGGCAATCCGCCCGAATTCTACCGAGAGTGCAAATTGCTCCTGTCCCGCAAAACCCGAGGCCAAGCCCCAGATCAGCCAAGGCATGATCAATTGCGCCAAGAGCGTCAGCGCGATCAGCACCATTGTCAGACCGGCAAACGCCTCACGGGCAAAGCCCAGCGGGTCTTCTTTGCCTTCGAATTTCTTGGAGAACATTGGCACGAAGGCCATGTTGAACGCGCCCTCGGCAAAGAAGCGACGGAACATGTTCGGCAACCGGAAGGCGACGACATAGGCCTCGTAGAGGGGGCCCGTTCCAAGCAGTGCGAGGATAAGGATGTCGCGCACGAACCCAAGGATGCGGCTTGCCATCGTCCAGCCGCCCACAGTCAGGAAGCTACGCATCAGGCGGATTGGCTTCACGAAATGGCCCTTTCGACGCCGCGCTCAATGGCTTCGCGCAGTTTTTTCTCAAGCGTCTGTTGCTTGGCTTTGGAATGGAATTTCAGGCCAAACATATCTTTGACGTAGAAACTATCGACGACCTGTTCGCCGTAGGTCGCGATCACGGCCGAGGCGATGTAGACATTGTTATTTGCAAGCGTACGGGTCAGATCGTGCAAGAGGCCGGGGCGGTCGCGCGTATCAACTTCGATAATAGTATAAATTTCAGAGCCATCATTGTCGAAGATGATCGTCGTCGGCACCCTGAAGGCGCGTTCGCGCTTTTTGATGACATCGCGCGATTTCATGGCTTCGGTTGCGATGACTTCACCTTTGAGGGTTTTCTCGATCATCTGGCGCAGACGCTTGAGGCGCCCCGCCTCGTAGGGCGAGCCGTCGGCATCTTGAATCCAGAATGCGGCGGTCGCGTAGCCATCCTTGGAGGTAAAGGTCCGTGCATCCACAATATTGGCCCCGACAAGGGCCAGCGCACCACACATGCGGCTAAATATGCCGGGGTGGTCCGCCATAGCAAAGCAGGCGCGGGTGGCGTCGCGGTCTTCGTCCGGGTGCAGGTCGATGCGAATTTCATCATCGTCTATATCACGAAGCAGTTCTGCAAAGACCTTATGTGCCGTGATATGCAGCCCCTGCCAATAGGGATCGTAATGGCGTGTCGTTTCGCGCTTGAGGTCTTTCGCGGGCCAGTCGGCAAGCTCTGCGCGTAGTTTCTTTTTCGCCTCGGTGCCGCGGTTTTCGCGATTGATCGCTTCCATCCCGTCTTCGAGAGCAACGCGCGTCTGGCGATAGAGCGCCCGCAAAAGAGCGGCTTTCCAATTGTTCCAGACATCGGGACCAACGCCGCGAATGTCGCAGACCGTCAGCACCGTCAGCAGGTTGAGCCGGTCGACAGAACGCACGGCCTTGGCGAAATCGCGCACGGTGCGCGGGTCGGCGATGTCGCGTTTTTGGGCGGTATCGGACATTAGAAGGTGATAGCGCACAAGCCATTCAACGGTTTCGCATTCGCTTTTCTTGAGGCCAAGCGCGGGGGCCACCCGACGGGTGATCTGTGCGCCGAGGATGGAGTGATCGGTTTCGCGCCCCTTGCCAATATCGTGCAATAGCATGGCGACCATGAGCACCCGGCGGTTGATGCCAGTCTTGATGATCTCGGATGACAGCGGCAGCTCGACCTCAAGCTCTTCGCGTTCGATTTGAGCGTAGTTCGAGATGACCTGAATCGTGTGCTCGTCGACCGTATAGGAATGATACATGTTGAATTGCATCATCGCGACGACCGGGGCGAATTCGGGGATGAAGGCGGCAAGAACGCCAAGTTCATTCATACGGCGCAAGGCGCGTTCGGGGTTGCCATGCTTGAGGAGCAACCCAAGAAAGATCTTCTGTGCCTCTTTGTTGGCGCGAAAGCTATCATCAATCAGGTGTAGGTTGGCGGTCACGAGGCGCATGGCATCGGGGTGGATCAAAAGCCCGGTGCGCAGACCCTCTTCGAACAGGCGCAAGAGGTTGAGCGGGTCTCTTAGGAAGTCGTCGTCGTCGATGATTGCAAGGCGGTTGTTGATGACTTTGTAGCCGGGCTTGATCCGGCGGCGGCGACGGAAAAGGCGTTCCATAAGTGGCGCTGCCTTGGCGTGGTCGGCCTCAAGTTTGGTCAACAAGATACGGGTGAGATCGCCAACGGATGTTGCATGGCGGAAATAGTCCTGCATGAAATGTTCGACCGCGCGCCGCCCTCCTTTGTCGAGATAGCCCATGCGCTCGGCCACCTGCACCTGCAAATCGAAAGTCAACTGTTCGACGGGACGGCCGGAAAGGATATGCATGTGACCCCGCACCGCCCAGAGGAAGTTCTCGGCCTGTGCAAAGCGGTCATATTCATCCTCGTGAAACAATCCCTTGTCGAGCAGGTCTCGGGCTTGTTGGACGTGGTAGACATATTTGGCAATCCAGAACAAGGATTGCAGATCGCGCAGGCCGCCTTTGCCCTCTTTCACGTTGGGCTCGACCATGTAGCGTTCGCCCTGTTTCTTATGGCGTTCGTCACGTTCGTTGAGTTTGGCCTCGATGAATTCGCGCTCAGTGCCTTCGAAAAGCTCTTTTTCCAGCCGAGTGTTCAATTCGTCGTCGAGGGGCGCGTGGCCGCGCAGGAAGCGGTTTTCAAGAAGCGCCGTTCGGATGGTGAAATCCTCGGCTCCAAGGCGCAGGCAGTCTTTGACTGTGCGCGAGGCATGGCCAACCTTGAGTCGCAAGTCCCACAGGATGTAGAGCATCGTTTCGATGACGCTTTCGGCCCAGGGGGTGATTTTGTAAGGGGTCAGGAAAAGCAGGTCGACATCGGATTGAGGCGCCATTTCGCCCCGCCCGTAGCCACCCACGGCAAAGAGCGCGATACGCTCGGCCTCTGTCGGGGTTGCGAGCGGATGCAGGTAGGTTGTCGCGACATAATGCGCAGCACCGACAAGGCAGTCCGTGACCCAAGTATAGGCGCTTTTCATCGCCCGCGCATCGCGCGGTTTGGCCAGAAACCCGGCCTCAATCGCGGCATTGGCCGATTTACGCACGGCGAGCAGATGCTGGACAACCGCGTCGCGAAACGCCCGATCCTCCGCATGTTCTTGACGCGCGGCGCTTATAGCGTCGAGCAATGCCTTGCGGTCGAGAATGTCATCTGCCGGGCTCACGAGCGCGACGGTTGGGGCGGGTAGAGGGCCAGCGTCCGGTTCAGAAACCGAAGCCGCCGAAGCTTTTTGGCGCAGGGTCAAGAGTCACCACTTGTTTGTTGCGGATCGAGACAACTTCCAGCCCGCGTTCGTTCGTTCCATCGGATCGCAGGCGGAAAATACCGTTCACCCCCTGAAATCCAGCCCCTTGTGTCAGGGCGCTTGTGGTCAGTGCATTACTTTTACCGGCCTTGACCAGTGCGCCGATCGCCGCAATGCCATCATAGGCCAGCCCGCTTAGGTTATGCGGCAGCCCGCCATAGGCTTTGGCGTAGCGGTCGAGATAGGCCCGGCTTAGCGTCGCGTCGGGGCGGGCAAACCATGCGCCTTGCACGCCGGGAAGGGAGACGGTCTGAGACGGTAAATCCCAACGTGTCAGGCCGATGTATTGGATCGTCTGTGGGTCAATTCCGGCTTCGGGAAGCATCTGTGAAAAGAGAGGGAGCGCACCAGAGGTCGAGGCGGTCAGGAAAATGGCATCGGGGGCGTTCTGTTCAACGGCGGCCTTAATCTCGGCGACGGCGGCGATAACGCCATCCTGCGAATATTTATAGGCGACTGTGCCGGCGCTTGAAGCGGTCGAGGCGTTGATCGCGTTGATGATCGCATTGCGCCCGACCTGACCGGGCACGGTATCGGCGTGCACGATGAGGATATTCCGCTTGCCTTGGCTCGTGGCATATTGAACCAGCCGCTTGGCGGTATTGTCAAAGGTTGCGCCGAGGACGAAGACATTGCCACCTGCGATTTCGGTGTTGTTGGAAAAGGTCAGAACGTTGACGCCATTGCCCGCAACCGCCTTGCCAGCAGCATTGGCCGCACCCCCGTATAGGGGGCCGACGATGATTTTGGCCCCTTCGGCAACGGCTTTTTGCGCAGCAGAGGCCGCCGTCGCGGGTTTGCCCGCCGTGGAGTAGACGCGCAGGTCAATCTTAACGCCGTCGAGATCGGAAATTGCGAGGCGGGCGGCATTCTCAAGGCTTTGGGCGATCAGGGCATCGCCCGAATCCCCCGACCCGGAGGGCACAAGAAGCGCGACCGGCACAGGGCTCGATGTCGAGATCACAGGGCCGGTGGATGGCACACAGGCGGTCAGGCCAAGCAGGGCCAGCGTTGCAGCAGCCCCTTTCAGAAACCGGCGGGCAGGGCTAGAACGGAAAAACATGGAATGGTCACTCCCTTGGCGGGTCGGTTTACGACGTCAGGCGGGCGTTGCGCGTAGCTGCCCGGTTTGGTCAGATCATAGTCGACACAGAGGATGGGTCCAGCTTTGAATCACGAAATCCGCAGATTGGAGCCGGGGCTCTACTTCGTTGCCACACCAATTGGCACCGCGCGTGACATTACCTTGCGTGCGCTTGATATTCTTGCGTCGGCTGATGTTATCGCGGCAGAAGACACGCGGTCGATGCGCCGGTTGCTTGAAATACATGGCGTGCGCCTTGGGGATCGCCCACTGATTTCGTATCATGACCATTCCGGTCCGAAGGGGCGCGGTCGGCTTTTGTCGCTTCTTGGTGAGGGTAAATCCATCGCCTACGGGTCCGAGGCAGGCACGCCGCTTATTGCCGATCCGGGCTATCATCTTGCGCGCGAAGCGATGGAGGCGGGGCATAGCGTTACGTCCGCGCCCGGCCCTTCGGCGATCATCACGGCCCTGACGCTGGCAGGCTTGCCGACGGATGCGTTTTTCTTTGCCGGGTTTCTGCCAAATGCCAAAGGCGCACGGCACACCGCTCTGGAGGCGGTCAAGACTGTGCCGGGAACGCTTGTTTTCTACGAATCTCCCAAGCGTGTGGGTGCGATGTTACGCGATGCTGCAAAGGTGCTCGGAGGGGATCGGGCGGCCGTTGTCTGTCGCGAATTGACCAAGAAATTTGAGGAGGTGCGGCGCGGCACCTTGCAGAGCCTTGCCGACGAGATCGGAAGCGACGCGTTGCGGGGCGAAATCGTGGTGCTCGTGGACCGGCAGGGGGCTATGGACATGAGCGAAGACGATCTTGAAGACGCGGTGCGCCAGGCGCTTGAGAGCATGTCGGTGCGGGACGCGGCAGAGAGCGTTGCCAAGGCCTATAACGTGCATAAACGCAAAGTTTACCAATTGGCGCTCAAACTTTCGTCCGAAGTCTGACGAAGGGAGAGCTGTTTGTCCAAAGCGGCGGAAGTAGCAGCGCAGAAGGCCGAACGAGGGCGGCGGGCTTGGTATGCGGGGGCGGCGGCGGAGGAGAGCGTTGAGCGTCTTTACCTGCAACGGGGGATGCGCGTGGCGGCGCGGCGGTGGCGCAAGGGCGGCGGCGAAATTGACCTTATCCTGCGCGATGGGCCGGAAATTGTCTTTGTCGAGGTCAAGAAGGCCCGTGATTTTGCACATGCGGCGGAACGGGTTTCGGCGCAACAGATTGCACGCATTCAGGCCAGCGCAGCGTTGTTTCTCGCTGGAGAGCCGCAAGGGGAGCTGACCCCGTGCCGGTTCGATGTGGCCTTGGTCAATCAGGTGGGTGAAACGCGGATTCTCGAGGGGGCTTTCTGACAAGGCATTGCAAGGGCGCGGGGGTTGCGCCATTTAAGGAGCAAGTTGCGCAGAGGAATGCCCATGAAAATCGCCTTTCAAATGGACCCGATCACGTCGGTTGATATCAACGCCGATAGTTCTTTTCGCCTTGCCGAAGAGGCGCAGGCGCGCGGTCACGAGTTGTTTTTCTATTCGCCGGACATGCTTGCCTATGAAGAGGGCAAGATCACCGCGCGAGGGCAAAGCATGGTTGTGCGCCGAGAGGTTGGAAACCATGTCGACCTTGGCCCCGAAACCCATGTTGATCTTGCGGATTTTGATGTGATCTGGCTCCGCCAGGATCCGCCATTTGATATGCACTACATCACGTCGACGCATCTTCTTGACCGGCTCAAGGGGCAGGTTCTTGTGGTCAATGATCCGTTTTGGGTTCGCAATTACCCGGAAAAACTTCTTGTATTGGATTTCCCGGACCTCACACCGCCAACCACGATTGCACGCGATCTTGATACGATCAAAGCATTCAAGGCACGGCATGGCGATGTGATCCTCAAGCCGCTTTATGGCAACGGCGGCGCAGGGGTTTTCCGGCTTGATGTCAATGATCGCAACCTGACCTCGCTACATGAGCTTTTCACCGGGTTCAGCCGTGAGCCACTTATCGTGCAGAAATTCCTGCCCGATGTGAGCAATGGTGACAAACGTGTGATCCTTGTCGATGGAGAGCCGGTCGGCGCGATCAACCGTGTGCCTGCGGCGGGTGAAACCCGGTCGAACATGCACGTTGGCGGACGGCCTGAAAAAATCGGCTTGAGCGCGCGCGACCTTGAAATTTGCGCCGCCATTGGCCCGCTTTTGCGTGAGAAGGGGCAAGTGTTTGTCGGGATTGACGTGATTGGGGATTACCTGACGGAGATCAACGTGACGTCGCCGACAGGGATACAGGAACTCGAACGGTTTGACGGGGGTAATATTGCTGCCAAAATATGGGAGGCAATTGAGGCGCGCGTCGGATGAGCTTTCGCTTGACGGTATTGAATGCGTTTCTGCGCTGGGTTGAAAAGCCGCGACTGGCGCGGGCGTCGGACCCTGTTGCACTGCGACGCGGGGCGGATTTCAAGGCGCGGTTGTGGCTTCATGCGCCGCGCGGCACGGCGTGGACATGCCAATCAGACCGAGGGCTTGATCTGCATTGGGTCGTCGTGCCGCGCGCAACGGATGAGCGGGTGATCCTCTATCTTCATGGCGGGGCATATGTCTTTGGATCGGTGCGCACACACCGCGCGGTTCTTGGCCATATGTCGCGCCATAGTGGGCATGTTGTTGTCATGCCAGACTATCGGCTTGCCCCGGAGCATCCGTTTCCAGCGGCCATTGAGGATGCAAGGCGGGCCTATGCCTTGCTGCTCGAGGCAGGGTATCAGTCAAAGCAGATCATTGTTGGCGGTGATAGCGCGGGCGGTGGGCTTGCACTGGCATTGCTGGGGCAGCTCATTGCTGAAGGCGCGGATTTGCCGGCTGGTGTTTTTGCGTTTTCCCCCCTCACCGATATGACGTTTTCCGGGTCGAGCTTGGGCACCAATTCCGAAAAAGATGTTCTTTTGCCAGGGGATCGGGCCTCCTTGTGCGCAGAGTTTTATCTTGCTGGGCACGACCCAAACGACCCGCGCGCGTCGCCGCTATATGCGGATATGGTTGGGGCTCCGCCCGTTTACCTTGCGGTGTCCGAACGTGAAATTCTGCGCGATGATACGCTGCGCATGGTTGAGACGCTTGAGAAGGCCGATGTCCGCGTGACGCTTGAACGTCATGAGCGCGCGCCACATGCTTGGCCCGTGTTTCACGGGCTCATACCGGAGGCGGGCGAAACCGGGCGTCGCGTGGCGGCATGGATTAGGTCTCTTTAGCGGACAAAAGGCGAAAGCTGACGGCTTCGGCGATATGAGGGCGGCGTATTTGGGCCGCGCCGTCGAGGTCGGCGATGGTTCGCGCAACGCGCAGGATTCGATGGTATCCGCGCGCCGAAAGCGCCATTTTCTCGGCCACTTTGTTGAGAAAGACCCGCCCTTCGGCGTCGGGGGCGGCGATCTCTTCTAGAACGGCGCCCTGGATATCGGCGTTGGCGCGAATGCCGGACAGATTTGCATAACGCGCGGATTGTATGTCGCGCGCCGCACCAACGCGGGCGGCAATCGTGACCGAGCTTTCGCCGTTGGCTGGCAGGTCCAAATCTTGAAAGCTCACAGGCGGGATTTCCAAACGAAGGTCAAAACGATCCATGAGCGGGCCGGAAATGCGGCCCAAATAGTCCTCGCCACAAATGGGCGCGCGTGAACAGGCCTTGTTTGGGTCGAACATTTCACCACAACGGCAGGGATTGGCTGCGGCAATAAGCATGAAGCGGCAGGGGTATGAGACATGCGCATTGGCGCGGGCGACCATGACTGTGCCGGTCTCGATTGGCTGGCGCAGGGTTTCGAGGACGGCGCGGCCATATTCGGGGAATTCGTCCATGAATAGAACGCCGTTATGGGCGAGGCTGATCTCGCCGGGGCTGGCGCGGCGACCACCGCCGACGATGGCGGCCATCGAGGCCGTATGATGCGGTTCGCGAAAGGGCCGCTGGCGTGAGATGCCGCCTGCGTCAAGTAGCCCGGCGACCGAGTGAATCATAGAAGTCTCAAGTGCCTCGGCCGGGGTCAGGGGCGGCAGGATCGTGGGTAAGCGTGCGGCGAGCATGGATTTCCCAGAACCGGGGCTACCGACCATAAAGAAATGATGTCGACCAGCGGCCGCAATTTCAAGCGCACGTTTGGCGCGTTCCTGCCCTTTGACGTCGCGCAGGTCGATGGGCAGGGGCGCGGTTGTGACCTCTCCCGGCTCGGCAGGGGGGAGGGGGGCTTGGCCCGTATAATGCCGCACGACATCGGCGAGGGAGCGGGCGGCAATAACCTGTGCCGCGCCGACCCAAGCCGCTTCGGGGCCGGAGGGTTCGGGGCAAAGCAGACTGCGCCCGGTTTCGGCGGCCGACATGGCAGCTGGAAGGGCACCGGTCACAGGGACGAGCGAGCCATCAAGCGACAACTCGCCAAGGGCGACACAGCCCTCGGCGGCATCTTCGGGGATGATATGCAACGCGGCGAGGAGGGCGACCGCGACGGGAAGGTCAAAGTGGCTCCCTTCCTTGGGCAGGTCGGCGGGGGAGAGGTTGATGGTGATCCGCTTGGAGGGCAGCGCGATGGCCATCGCGTTGAGCGCGGCGCGCACACGGTCACGCGCCTCGGACACCGCTTTGTCGGGGAGGCCGACAATTGAGAAAGCAGGCAAGCCATTGGAGACAGCGCACTGCACCTCGACAGGGTGTGCGTCGACCCCTTCGAAGGCCACCGTATAGGCGCGAGCCACCATATTTCACTCCCCGTTAACACTCTGTGAAAAGTGTTAACGGGTCATAGTTAGCGAATGGTAAATTTGGCTCAGAGACTGGCGGCGAGGCGGGTGCCTTGGTTAATGGCGCGCTTGGCGTCCAGTTCGGCGGCCACATCCGCACCGCCGATCACATGCGCCGTGATGCCTTTTTCCTCCAACGCGTCCGCGAGAGAGCGGTCGGGAAGCTGACCGGCGCAGATTACCACGGTATCGACGTCAAGGACACGCGGGTTTTCACGCGCCTCACCAAAGGAGATATGTAGCCCCTCATCGTCAATTTTTTCGTAGTTCACACCGCCGATCATCTCGACATTTTTCATCTTGAGCGCGGCGCGGTGAATCCAGCCTGTGGTTTTGCCAAGCCCCTTGCCGAGCGCCTTGGCCTTGCGCTGTAGAAGGTAGACTTGTCGGGCGGGGGCATGGGGCTGTGGGCCTTCGGGGGCGAGGCCGCCGCGGGTTTCTTCGGGATCACCAACGCCCCATTCCTTCATCCACTCCGGAAGGTTTTCGGTCAGGCTTTCGCCTTCGTGGACGAGGAATTCTGAGACGTCAAACCCAATTCCGCCCGCGCCAATGACGGCAACCTTGTCGCCAACAGGCTTTTTGTCGCGTAGCACGTCGAGATAGGAATACACGTTGTCCCGATCCTGTCCGGGGATGCCGGGATCACGGGGGATAATGCCGGTTGCGATCACGACTTCGTCGAAACCGGTGAGGTCTTCGGCGGTGGCTTCGGCTCCGAGGCGCAAGGTGAGTCCGCTTTGTGCGACCATGCTTTCATACCAATCGACCAGCCCCCAGAACTCTTCTTTGCCGGGGATTTGCTTGGCGACGTTGAGCTGGCCGCCAATCTTGTCTGCGCGATCAAAGAGTGTCACGGCGTGGCCCCGTTGGGCAGCGGTGATGGCCACCGAAAGACCGGCCGGACCAGAGCCGACAACCGCGATGGATTTGGCGTTTGGTGTGGGGGTAATCTTAAGCTCGGTTTCGTGGCACGCGCGCGGATTGACAAGGCAGCTCGTGAGCTTGCCCGAGAACGTATGGTCGAGGCAGGCTTGGTTGCAGCCGATACAGGGCGCGATTTGATCTGCTTTGCCACTGGCCGCTTTGGCGACGAAATCGGCATCCGCCAAGAACGGGCGCGCCATCGAGACCATATCTGCGCAGCCTTCGGCCAGCACGTCTTCGGCCACATCCGGCATGTTGATGCGGTTCGATGTGACAATCGGGATAGAGACCTTGCCCATGAGCTTTTTCGTAACCCATGCAAAGGCGCGGCGCGGCACGGATGTGGCGATGGTTGGAATGCGCGCTTCGTGCCAGCCAATGCCGGTATTGAGGATGGTCGCTCCGGCGGCTTCAATGGCTTTTGCGAGCTGCACAACCTCTTCATGAGTCGAGCCGTTGGGCACAAGATCAATCACCGACAGGCGGTAGATGATGATGAAATCCTCGCCCACGGCCTCGCGGCAGCGGCGCACGACCTCGACCGGGAGGCGCATACGATTCTCATAAGAGCCGCCCCAACGGTCGGTGCGCTTGTTGACGTGGGTGACAAGGAATTGGTTGAGGAAATACCCCTCGGACCCCATGATTTCCACGCCATCATACCCCGCCTCGCGGGCGCGGACGGTGGCGGTCACGAAGTCCTGAATTTGTTTCTCGATCCCGTCCTCGTCGAGTTCCTTGGGCGGGAACGGAGAGATTGGCGACTTGATCGCCGAAGAGGAAACGCATTCGGGACCATAGGCATAGCGGCCTGCATGTAGAATCTGCATGGCGATTTTGCCGCCTGCCTCGTGGACGCGATCCGTCACGACCTTGTGGTTGGCGATGTCCTGATCGTTGAAAAGCCCGGCGGCACCGGGAAAGACCCCACCTTCGCGGTTGGGGGCCATGCCACCCGTCACGATGAGTGCGACATCGCCTCGGGCGCGTTCGGCGTAGAATTCGGCCACGCGGTTCCAGTCTTTGGTTTCTTCAAGCCCGGTATGCATCGAGCCCATTAGCACGCGGTTCTTGAGCGTGGTGAAGCCAAGATCAAGCGGTGCCAACAGATGCGGATAGTCTGTCATGGGTGCCTCCCTGAATATGTTGTAGAAAAGGAGACAGGATGCCGGGGCTATTGTCACCCCAAAACGCGGCGTAAAAGCCTCCTTTGCCGTAGCGGCAGGACAGTTTCGATTTGAAGGCAATGGGCGGGCTTGGCACTATGAAAACGCATTTTGACAGGAGTGATCTATGGCCGAGTATGGTGTGTTTTCCCTTGCGGGGCGTAAGGCGCTTGTGACCGGGTCCAATAGTGGGTTGGGATATGCGGCGGCGCGCCTGTTGGCCGAGGCGGGGGCGGCGGTATGGATCAATGGGCGCGATGCGGGCACGACCGAACATGCGGCGGCAGAGATCGTCGCGCATGGCGGGCGTGCGCGGGCATTGCCTTTTGACGTTGCAAAAGAGGCAGAGGTCGAGGCCGCCTTTGCCGAGATCGCCGAGGCGGGGGGCATTGATATCCTCGTGAACAACGTCGGGATGCGTGATCGCAGACCCTTGTCCGCGTTTGGCCGGGCAGACGTTACGCATCTTCTGGATGTCGATCTCGTGTCGCCTTTCATGCTCTGTCAGAGGGCGGCGACGATGATGGGCCACGGCGGGCGGATCGTGAATATATCATCCATTGCAGGCATTGTCGCGCAGGCGGGAGACGCGGCCTATACAACCGCCAAGGCAGGTATCAACGGCATGACTCGCGCGCTCGCGGCGGAATTGGGGCCGAAGGGGATTTGCGTCAACGCCATTGCGCCGGGTTTTTTCCGCACTGAGCCTAATCGCGACGCCGCCCAAGACCCGGCGATCCAAGCGCGGCTTGAGGCGGCGACATCCCTAGGGCGTTGGGGGGAGCCGGAAGAGCTTGCCCCGGCGATCCTATTTTTTGCTTCACCAGCGGCGAGTTATGTCACCGGGCAGGTGTTGGCTGTCGATGGCGGCTATACGGCGCATTATTGAACCTGCGACGTGTCTTGCATCGTCTCAACGCAATGACGCCGAAAGGCGCGTTTGAGCATGTCGAGCTCGGCGCGCAATAGGTCTACTTCGGCGCGAATATCATCGGCCAGAGCTTCGCCCGCGATGATGGTGATCTTTTCCAGAACACGGCCCGAGGCCGCCTCAATCACAAGCAAGGTTTGCACACCATCCGCAATTGCGTCTGCGGGGATGGGCACGCGCAAACCCCATTGGCGATGAGTCGTATCTTTCTTGACCTCTACACCAGCGATAGGGTCGTCAAGATAGGTCACGCGGATATCCGGTTCCGCATCGTCCCTGTTTTTGCAGGTCAGCACCCCTTCCCAGGCACCTTGGGACAGGCGGGTTTTGGTCAGCGTCCAGTCGCTCATGTTTGGTTCTCCTGAAACGGGATCAGAGTTCGGCGCGGGGCCGGCGGGAGAAAGTCAGATCGTGCAGGATCACCTCATTCATCTCCGGTCCTTCGAAGATCAGATCAAGCCACGCACGTTCGACACGTTTCTCGTTCAGTTTGGAATACGCCAGATCAAATTCGACCATGATCTCCTCGGCATCGAGCGGCAGTTCCCGCACGATTTGTTCGGTATTGGGGCCGTGCTTGATGTTGAGGCGGGCGAAAATCTCAAGGGGCTTCTCCATCTCTACGATGGTATCCACGCGGATCAGGTGATGTCGGGTTAGCCCGTTGACCGCAGCCGGCGGTAGATCAATGGCAAGGGATAGAAAAGATCCGTCAAACCGGAAAACATCCATCCGCAACCCAAAGGGGGCCAAGTCTGCTTCGCGGCGATTGCGGAGCTGACGCAATGTGAGTTCGGAAAACCGACAATCGTGAAAAAGCGTGACTTCATCGCCAAGCATCTCACGATTGCCAACCGTCGAGCGCCCTTTGATGGCAAGCGGTTCGCGCCAAAGCCGGGGGCGCCATGACCAATCTGTGCCGTGCGGGCGCGGAAAGGCGTTTGAGCCAATCAACGGCAAGGCAAGGCGGCTTTCGGAAACGGCGATCAGCGTATCAAGTTTGTGCCGTAGGGTCCGGGCGCGGCTTCGTTGTTTACGTAGAGTTTCAAGATCGGTTTCGCCCGCCAAGCGTGCGCTCCGGGACCAGTAGCGCGACACAGCGCGTTGATAAATCTTTTGCAGCGCCCCAATACCGTTTTTACTCATATGCATACCACTCCAACCGCTCCTTTTGTTTCGCCGCAGGAAACAATGCCATTCCGGTTCTTGGTATTTTGTATCGGAATGATTGACGTGAAACAAACCGACAATGCCTCTTACCAGCGGATTTATATTAAAATATCGACGGCAGCCCTGAACCGCGCAGCTTAGCCTTGCCTGCGAGAGAGAAAACGGGCAATGGCGATAGTATGGTTGCTTACCGTTTACATGAAGTCCTTGTGTCTAGCGCCCGCCCGACGGCTGAACTCTGGCGTCTTGCCGTGTCTATCGTGCTTATTGTGGCCGGGTTTCTTGTCCTGAATGTTGCTTATTTTCAGACCCTTGCAAGCCTTCCGGTTTGGAGCGAATTGAGAGTAGAAATGCACGATGGGACAAGCGCGCGGGCAATCTGGGCGACGCTTGGAAATTTCATACCGCTTTTGAGCGTTGTGTTGATGGTGGCCTATTTTCTCAACGGGCGTGGTTTGCGGCAATTGACCGGGCCGATGCGCCTTGTTGTTTTAGACTTTGGGCGTGTCGCTCGGTTGGCGCTTATATTGTTCCTTGTCATCTTCCTTGTCCCGTCGCCCGGTGGGGATGCGCCGATTGCGAACCTGAAATTTGGGATATGGCTTGGCCTGTTGCCGGTGTCTTTTGTGCTCATATTCGTGCAGATCACGACCGAGGAAATCCTGTTCCGCGGCTATCTTCAGAGCCAGATTGCGGCGCGTTTCTCGTCGCCGGTTGCGTGGATGGTGATTCCCGCCGCGTTATTTGGGGCGTTGCATTATGAGCCTTCTACCTACGGCGAGAATGCGATTTGGCTCGCGGCGTGGTCGGGCCTTTTTGGATTGGCCGCAGCGGACCTTACGGCGCGCGCCGGGAATCTGGGGCCAGCCCTCGCTCTGCATTTTCTCAACAACGTGAGCGCCATGACGCTTTCGGCGATGCAAGATCATTGGGACGGGCTGGCGCTTTACGTCTATCCTTTTGGGCCAGAGGATACCGAGGCGCTTCGGGCGCTCTTGCCCATTGAGGGGCTTGTGATCTTGTGTGGATGGCTTGTGGCGCGGATCGCGATACGGCGCTGATTGCATTTCCTGACGTAGGGTCTTATCTGACAGGGACCACTCTAGGGTATGAAGGATTGCGCGTATGAACTGGATCACAAACTACGTTCGGCCCCGGATCAACTCGATCTTTTCGCGTCGCGAAACGCCGGATAACCTCTGGTCCAAATGTGATGAGTGCGGCACGATGTTGTTTCATCGTGAATTGTCGGCCAATCTCAACGTCTGCACCCATTGTGGGCACCACATGGCGATTACAGCACGGGATCGGCTCAGCGCGCTTTTTGATGGCGGTATCTTTGTCGAGGTGGATGTGCCTGCGCCATTGGCGGACCCTCTGCATTTTCGGGATCAGAAAAAATATCCTGACCGCATGAAGGCGGCACAGAAAAATACGGGCGAGAAAGAGGCCATGCTTGTCGCTGAGGGCGAGATTGGCCACACGCCAATCGTCGCGGCATGTCAGGATTTCTCGTTCATGGGCGGCTCGATGGGGATGTATGTGGGCAATGCCATCATTGCCGCAGCCGAGCGCGCGGTAGAGCTTCAGCGGCCTTTGATCCTATTCTCCGCCGCTGGCGGGGCGCGGATGCAGGAGGGGATTCTCTCGCTCATGCAGATGCCGCGCACGACCGTTGCGATACAGATGCTCAAGGAAGCGGGGCTTCCTTATATCGTCGTTCTGACCCACCCGACCACGGGCGGGGTTACGGCCTCTTTTGCGATGCTGGGCGATGTGCAGATCGCAGAGCCGAACGCCCTTATTTGTTTTGCCGGACCGCGCGTCATCGAGCAAACCATTCGCGAAAAGCTCCCAGAGGGGTTCCAGCGGGCGGAATATCTTCTCGATCATGGGATGCTTGACCGGGTGACGCCGCGCGGTGAGATGCGCGACGAGTTGATCGCGATTACGCGGATGCTGCTCGGTTTGCCGCAAGTTGTCAAAGGCGAACTTCCGGCGCCCCAGCAGGAAGAGGCGACGCCCCACGACGACGTTTCTTCAGAAAAAGGCTAGGGCTGGCGTTTTTGTCGGATCAAAGGGGGCTTGCGGTATTTGACCGTGAGCGCCTTTGCTTTAAGAGCGGCGCGATAGCAATTGCGGACCGTTTTATGACTGAGCCTAAACACTCTTCAGACGCCATCCTTGCGCGGATGATGGCGCTACACCCGAAAATCATCGACCTGACACTGGACCGGGTGTGGCGATTGCTTGCGGCGCTGGATCACCCCGAAAACCATCTGCCGCCGGTGGTTCACATCGCCGGGACCAATGGCAAAGGGTCGACACAGGCTCTTATTCGCGCGGGCTTGGAGGGGATGGGCAAGTCCGTTCATGCCTATACCTCGCCGCATCTGGCACGGTTTCACGAGCGCATCCGCCTTGCTGGCGCCCTGATCGACGAGGCGCACCTGACCGAGGTGCTTGACGAATGCTATGCCAAGAACGGCGGTGAGAGCATCACCTATTTCGAGATCACAACCGTTGCGGCGCTTCTGGCGTTTTCAAGGGTCGCGGCGGATTATACGCTGTTAGAAGTCGGGCTTGGCGGTCGGCTTGATGCGACAAATGTCATTGCGCGCCCTGAACTGACGATCATCACTCCGATCTCAATCGACCATGAGCAGTTTCTTGGGGATACCCTGAGCAAGATTGCGGGCGAAAAAGCGGGAATTATAAAGCGCGGTGTGCCTTGTGTGGTTGGGCCACAGCCGGATGAGGCGATGGATGTGATTGAGACGACCGCAGCGCGGCTTGGGGCGCCTTTGATCGCCTACGGACAGCACTGGCATGTCTGGGAGGAACGCGGTTGCCTTGTATATCAGGATGAAACGGGCCTTCTCGATCTACCCTTGCCGGGCCTTCTTGGGGCGCATCAGGTGCAAAACGCCGGGGCGGCGATTGCGGCGTTGCGCTACCTTGGCGCGGATGAGGCCGCTTGTGAGGCGGCCATGACGGGGGTCGAGTGGCCTGCGCGGATGCAGCGCCTGCGTAAAGGGCCGTTGGTTGAGGCCGCGCCGCAGGTCGAGCTCTGGCTTGACGGAGGGCATAACGCGGCGGCGGGCGAAGCACTGGGACGGGTGCTCGCGGGGCTGCCGGACCGCGAGACGCATCTCATTTGCGGGATGCTCAATACCAAGGATATCAAAGGCTACCTTGCGCCGCTGGCGACACATGCCAAGAGCCTTACCGCCGTGTCCATTCCGGGCGAAATGAACACGCTTCCGGCAGAGGAGACCGCCGCCGCCGCAGAGGCCGTGGGCCTGTTGGCGGGGGAGGCAGAGAGCGTTCAGGCCGCGCTTTGGGCGATTGCAGAAAAGGCGCCTCAGGCGCGGGTTTTGATCTGTGGATCGCTTTATTTGGCGGGGCGGGTTCTACAGGAAAACAGCTAACTGATTCGGTTTTTGCGAATCACCCGGTTGACGGGTGCGAATCACCGCGCCTATAGTCGAATCAGTTTTCGGCGATCCTTGCGAATCACTAAGCACCAAAACAGGACGCCATAGCGGGCTTATGGGACAGGCAGGCAAGTATAAGGGGATGCTTCGGCATCCCCTTAATACGTTTGGGCCGTGATTTTGATAAATTACACGCGGTTGGTCAACAAAGGGTAAATCGCCCGCTCAGCTTTCGATCTGGCCTTCTTCGCGCCCCCAGGTTTCGTCCTGCATTTCGCGCAGACGGCTTGCGGTGCGTTCGAATTCAAACGTGCCTTCGCCCTCAAGATAGAGCATTTCAGGCTCTGCCGCAGCCGAACAAATCAACCGCACCTTGGCCTCGTATAGGGCATCAATCAGAGTCACAAAGCGTTTCGCCTCGTTGAAGTTGGAGCGCGACAGGGTTGGGATATCTTCGAGGATAAGAACCTTTAGGGCGTCGGCAATCGCAAGATAATCGCCGGGGCCGAGCATCGCGCCGCAAAGATCGTAGAACCGGGCGCGGCCAATGCCGCTTCGATAGGCAGGGATCGTGACCGAGCGGCCCTTGACGGTCAGAACAAGAGGATCGGCATTGCCGCCTGTGAGGTCTTTCCAGATCGCTTCGATATCGGCGCGCGCCTCGTGGTTGGCCTGCACGAAATAGACCTGATTGCCTTGCAGGCGGTTTTGCCGGTAATCGCGCGGCGAAGCCATTTCCCAGACCGTCAGCCGCTCTTTGATGAGGTCGATAAAGGGCAGGAAAAGTTGGCGGTTGAGGCCATTTTTATAAAGGTCGTCGGGGATGCGGTTCGAGGTCGTGACCACGACGACACCGGCCTCAAAGAGGAATTCAAAAAGCCGCCCGACGATCATGGCATCTGTGATGTCGGTGATCTGCATTTCGTCAAAGGCAAGGACGCGGACGCTTTTGGCAACGGCGTCGGCAACGGGGGCAAGGGCATCTTCGACGCCCCTTTGGCGGGCCTCGTGCATGCCGTTGTGGATTTCCTGCATGAAGGCATGAAAATGAACCCGACGGACAGGCACAGAGAGGCTCTCGACGAAGAGGTCCATCATCATAGACTTGCCGCGCCCGACACCGCCCCAGAGGTAAAGCCCCTTGACCGGGTCCGGTTTGGCCTTGCGGAACCAGCCCTTTTTTACAGGTGCTTCAACGGCGTCGCGGATGCGGTCGAATTCGGGCAGAACGGCTTCCTGCGCGTCGTCGGCGTGGAGATCGCCGCGGGCCACTCGTGTGGCGTAGATGTCGGTCAGGGACGTCATGCTCTTCCCTTAGCGAAAGCGTGGGCGGGAGAAAAGGTGCGGCGATGTATTCGGTTTTGCAATGGGGGTCTGCACATTTGCTGAATTGACCGGGCGCTTTGGGCGACTATGGTCTTTCGGCGCAACAGGAGTGCCCCAATGGAGCAGAAAACGCCGCTTATGACGCCGGTGCTGATCGTCGGCTGTGTCATTATCCTTGTCTCATTCGCCATCCGGGCGAGTTTTGGGGTGTTCCAGATTCCAATCGCCGATGAGTTCGGATGGGCGCGCTCTGAGTTCTCTCTGGCTATCGCGATTCAGAACCTCGCATGGGGGATTGGCCAGCCCATTTTCGGCGCGATTGCCGAGAAGATCGGGGACCGAAAGGCGATCATTATGGGGGCGCTGACCTATGCGGCGGGGCTTGTTTTGTCGTCCTTTGCGGTCACGCCGGGCGCGCACCAAGTCTATGAAATCCTTGTCGGTTTTGGCATCGCCGGGACGGGATTTGGCGTCATCCTCGCCGTCGTGGGGCGGGCCAGTTCGGATGAGAACCGCTCTATGTCGCTTGCCATCGCCACAGCCGCGGGATCGGCGGGGCAGGTGTTTGGGGCGCCGGTGGCGGAGTGGATGTTGGGGGTAATGACCTGGCAGAGCACTTTTGTGGTGTTTGCGGCGGCGATTTTGGGGGTGTTGTTCCTGTTGCCGATGATGCGCGCGCCGGTGGTGAGCAAGGCCGAGCTTGAGGAGAGCATGGGCGCGATCCTTGGCAAGGCGTTTCGCGATCCGTCCTACACGCTGATCTTTCTCGGCTTCTTTTCCTGTGGCTATCAACTGGCCTTTATCACGGCGCATTTTCCGGCGATGATTACCGAGATGTGCGGTGCGATTGATCCGTCGGGGACGCTGGCGGCGGTCGGGGTTTCGACGACCTCGGCGCTGGGCGCGGTGGCGATTTCGCTCATCGGTCTGGCCAATATCGGCGGCACGCTTTTCGCCGGATACCTTGGCAAGAGATATTCAAAAAAGTATTTGCTTGCAGGGATTTACACGGCACGCACGATTGTGGCGGCGGTGTTTATCATGCTGCCGATCACGCCAACCTCGGTCATTCTATTCTCGATTGCGATGGGGTCTTTGTGGTTGGCGACGGTGCCTCTGACGAGCGGGCTTGTGGCGCATATTTATGGGCTGCGCTACATGGGCACGCTCTATGGGATCGTGTTCTTCAGCCACCAGCTTGGCAGCTTCCTTGGGGTCTGGCTTGGGGGGCGGATGTATGATGCGTTTGGCGACTATACGATGGTGTGGTGGATCGGTGTCGGGGTCGGCGCGTTCAGTGCGATCGTGCATCTTCCGGTCAAGGAACGCCCCCTCAAAGCTGCCACGGCCTGAGCAAAGGTTAACGCGAAAACGCGGGTCTGCATCACGTCGGTATAACGTCGGTATTGCGTCGGTGGAGTGATTGGAACGCGGCCAAAGATTAAGGCGCAGCAGAGAGGGCCGGACCCAAGCGATTTTGAAATCGCTTGGGTAAGGGTTTTCGAAAATCCTTGTGTCTAGCCGGCTTGGAACTGGTCAAGGATGTAGCGGCTTGTCATCAGGTCGAGATGCGCGCCGCCGCCGTTTTTGAACAGGGTGATTTCGTCGTCGCTCTGACGGGTGAAATCGGTGAGGCTATAGTAATCGGCCACGATGTCTTCGCGGGCGATCACGCCGTTGGCGAGGGGGATTTTCATCTCGCCGATATGGTCGAGCGTTGTGGCATAGCTATCGACGAAAATCCGGGCGCGAGTCAGGGCGGCATCGTCAATCTCGCGCATGTCGGGGCGGTAGGCTCCGATCAGGTCCACGTGCTGGCCGGGTTGAAGCCAATCACCGCGCAGGGTCGGTTCGGTCGACATGGTGGCGGAGGTGACGATGTCGGCCTCGCCCACTGCGGTTTCAAGGTCGGTGGCCACAGATAGCCCGTCGATTTTGGCGGCCATCTTGTCGGCATTGGCCGGGGTCCGGTTCCAGACCGTAAAGGCGGCGTCGGGGAAGGCGGCGGTATAGGCGGCGTGCAGGCTGCGGCCCACGGTGCCCGCGCCGACGATGAGGATTTTTCGGCTATCGGGGCGGGCAAGGCGGCGCGCGGCAAGAAGGCTATCGCCCGCAGTTTTCCATTTGGTCACGAGGTGAAAGTCGATCAGCGCCTCAAGGATGCCGTGAGCATCGTCATAGAGCGTCATGCCGCCGTGAATCATCGGCACGCCTTGGGTCGGATTGCCGGGAAAGACGGTGGCGGATTTGACGCCGATGCCGAGGCCGTCGATCCAAGCCTGACGTTGCAGGAGCGTGTCCTTGCCCCGGTAGAGGAAGCTATCGGAGATTTCGGCCTTGGGCAGGTCATGTCCGGCGGCCAGCGCGTCGGTCAGTTTGAGCCAGTCGAGATTGGCCTCGCCTTCGGCAAAGGGGATGATCGTGGTCATGTGGCCTCCTTTGAGGATAGAAGCCCCTCGGCAACGAGCCTGCCGGCAAAGCCTTGGGGGTGGTCGAAAAGATGGGTCTGCCAGCCGCGCGCGGCGGCGGCGGCGATATTGTCGGCGCGATCATCGGTAAAGAGAAGGCGCTCGGGCGGGATGCCGCAATCGGCCTCGACATGGGCGTAGATTGCGGCGTCGGGTTTGACCATTTTCAAACGCCCCGAGACATATTCGCGATCAAAGAGGTTGAGAAACGGATAGGCCGCTTGCGAACGGGGGAAATTGTCATGGCCGAAATTGGTCAGGGCAAAGACCGGCGTGCCTTGGGATTTGAGCGCGGTGAGCAGGCGGACGGAGTGGGAGATGTCCGGCGCGGCGAGCGCGTCCCAGTCATCATG
The DNA here is from genome assembly GCA_026195905.1 of Pseudopelagicola sp. Lineage (GTDB taxonomy): Bacteria > Pseudomonadota > Alphaproteobacteria > Rhodobacterales > Rhodobacteraceae > Shimia. The sequence continues at coordinate 88,776 of JAPHRE010000013.1, forward strand.
CCACATACGGATTTCATCGCCCCAATGCGGGTAACGGTCGGCCAGCGCATACATGACGGCGCGCAGGGAACCGCCTTCGTCGACCTTGTGGTGTTCCTCGTGCAGCGGCACCTCGGCAAAGAAGGCGCGGCGGCGCTCGGGGCCGATCACGGCATCGTAATGGGCCTCGGGGTTCCAGCGGATGAGGACATTGCCGATGTCGAAGATGACGGCGTCGATGGGCATAGATCGGCCTTTGGTTTGGTCAGGGGTCAGGGGGTGGCGCGTGCGGCGGCGCGCAGTTCGCGTTCAAGAGCTTCGAGAAACCGCGAGCGGTCGGCCTTGGTAAAGCCTTTGCCGCCGCCTTGGCGAAAGGGATCGGCAGAGCGCAGGTCGGCCATGAGATCGCGGGTCGCGAGTACGTTACCGATATTGGCGGCGGTGAGGGCTTCGCCATTGTGTTTGAGGACACGGGCCCCGGCTTCGACGCATTTGGCGGCAAGGGGGATGTCGCCGGTGATGACCACATCGCCGGGGCCGGCGCGGTCCGCGATCCACATATCGGCCACGTCCGGGCCTTGCGCGACGATCACGTTTTCCACCAGCGGGTTCTGCGAGGGGCGAAGACCACCGTTGGAGACGATGAAGATGCGGGTCTTGTGGCGGGTGGCCACGCGCTCGGCCTCGGATTTGACCGGGCAGGCGTCGGCGTCGACATAGATGCTCATGGGGCGTCTTTGCCTTTTTTCTTCGATTTGGCCGGGGTGACTTTATATTCCTCGGGGATCGGCATGCGGTTGAAGGCGTCGAGGCCGGCGATGCGGTAGGCTTCGGCCAGCGTCGGGTAGTTGAAGGTATTCTCGACGAAGTAATCCACGGTGCCTTTGAGGTTGAGGACGGCTTGGGCGATGTGGATGAGTTCGGTCGCGCCTTCGCCGACGATCTGCACGCCAAGGAGGCGGCGGGTCTTGAGACTGACCAGCATTTTCAGCATGCCGTGGTGCAGGCCCATGATATGCCCGCGCGAGGTTTCGCGGAAGCGGGCGATGCCGACCTCATAGGGGATGGCGCGTTCCTTGACCTCTTCTTCGGACATGCCGCAGGTCGAAATCTCGGGCACGGAGTAGATCCCGTAGGGGAACCAGGGGCTTTCGGGCAGGGTCGGCGTTTCGAGCGCGTGACAGGCGGCGACGCGGCCCTGTTGCAGGGAGGTCGAGGCGAGCGAGGGGTGGCCGATCACGTCGCCGGCGGCATAGATATGGGGCACGGCGGTTTGGTAGCTTTTGCGATCCACTTCGATGCGGCCACGATGATCGGTTTCAAGCCCGACCTTTTCGAGGCCAAGCCCGGCGGTCGCCCCCATGCGCCCGGCGGCGAAGAGCAGCATTTCGGCGCGCACGTGGCGACCGTTTTCAAGGCTGACCTCGACGTGGTTCTCGGCGTCTTCGACATGGGTGATGGCCGAGCCGAGGCGCAGGCTCATGCCGTTTTCGCGCACCTGATGGGTGAATTCGGCGACTGTGTAGCTGTCGATGAAGTCGAGGAAGGTTTCGCGCGGTTCGATCAGCGTCACGGTGACGTCGAGGGCGGCGAACATTGAGGCGTATTCGACGCCGATCACGCCTGCGCCGACAACGATCAGGCTGCGGGGGATTTGGCCCATTTCGAGGAACTCGTCGCTATCGACGATGGTTGAGCCGTTGAAGGGGATGGTGTCGGGGCGGTAGGTTACGGTGCCGGTTGCAATCAGGACCTTGTCGGCGGTGAGCGACACGACCTTGCCCGCGTCGCTTGTCACCTTGAGGGCGTTGGGGCCGGTAAACACGGCGCGGCCCATCAGGGTTTCGACGTGGTTGCGGTTGAATTGATGTTCGAGGGCATCGACCTCGTGGTCGAGGGTCATATGCAGGCGGGCCTTGAGGTCTTCGGCGCTGATTTCTTCTTTGGCGCGGTAGCTGCGGCCATAAAACGACCGTTCGCGCCAGCCCGACAGGTTCAGCACGGTTTCGCGCAGGGTTTTTGACGGAATGGTGCCGGTATGGACAGAGACGCCGCCGAGGCGGTCGTTGGCATCGACAACGAGGACGCGGCGTTTGAGTTTGCCCGCTTGAATGGCGGCGGCGCGGCCTGCGGGACCGGAACCGATGATGATGAGATCGTAATGGGACAAGGGAGGCTCCGGTGTGTGGCTCAGTCCGCGTAGAGGGCTTCGGCGTGAAAGGCGATATGGTCTTCCATGAAGGAGGAGACGAAGAAATAGCTATGGTCATAGCCTTTCTGCATCCGGTGGGTGATTTCCTGGCGGCGCGCGGCAGCGGCAGAGGCCAGCGTTTCGGGGCGCAAGAGGTCGAGGAACTGATCCTCGGTACCTTGGTCGATGAGGATCGGGCCATCAAAGCCGTTTTCCGTCATCAGGAGTGAGGCGTCATGTGCGGCCCATGTGGCTTCATCGTCGCCGAGGTAGGCGGAAAGTTGTTTGCGTCCCCAGTCCGAGCCGGAGGGGTTGCAGATCGGCGCAAAGGCCGAGACCGAACGGAAGCGGTCCGGCAGGGACATGGCCATCGTGAGCGCGCCGTGCCCCCCCATCGAATGGCCGGTGATCGCCTGACGTGTCATGTCGAGGGCGAAATTTTCCTGAAGCATCGAGGGGAGGTCTTCGGTGATGTAGTCCCACATCTGGAAATGCTTGGCCCAAGGGTCTTGCGTCGCGTTGACGTAAAAGCCCGCGCCCTGACCGAGGTCATAGGCGGGATCGTCGGCCACGCCGTCGCCGCGCGGCGAGGTGTCGGGAAAGACAAGCGCGATGCCCTGTTCGGCGGCCCAACCTTGGGCGGCGGCTTTGGTCATGGCGTTTTCATGGGTGCAGGTCAGGCCGGAAAGATACCACAGGACCGGGACCGGGCCATCGCGCGCCTCGTCGGGAAGGAATAGCCCGAAGGTCATATCGCAGCGGCAGGAATGAGAGTTATGGGTATAGACGCCTTGAGTTCCGCCGAACGCCTTGTTCTCGGAGAGGATTTCCATAGGTATTCCTTTCGATGACCTTTGCCCCTCAAGGGCTATCGCAGGGGCGCGCGTAAGCGCAAGAAAAACCGCCGAAAACGAGACCTATAGGGTCGTTAGCCAGCCTATGATGAGGGAAATGCTTGCGATGCTGAGAAGTGTAGAGAAGAGGATCGCCGCCGAGGCGCGGTGTGGGGCGACGTTATAGTGTTGGGCCAGCATGTAGACATTGCCCGCGACAGGCAGGGCGGCGGCGGAGATGATGACCCCGGCGGAGTAGGTATCGACCGGAAACAGCATGAGCGCGCCGATGGCGACAAAGGCCGGATGCAGCACCAGTTTGCAAAACGACAGCCAGAGCGCGACCTCGGCCCGTTCGGCGGATTTCGTCGCCAAGGACGCGCCGATGGCAAACAGCGCGCCTGGGGTTGCGGCACCGCCAAGGATGGCAAGAAATTCGTTGAGGGGTCCGGGGATCGGGATTTCAAGCGCCGACCATACAAGGCCCGCCGTGATGGCGACGATCATCGGATTTTTCAAAAGGCCCATGCCGACGGTCTTGAGGATCGACAGGCGCAGGTGGCCTTCGCGTGAGCCGGTGATGAGGATCACGATCAGCGAGGAAAAGACGATCAGGTCGACGGCAAGGACGAGCATGACCGGGCCGATGGCGGCTTCGCCTAGGAGGAGGGCAAGCATTGGCACGCCAAGAAAGCCGACGTTGCCGATCACGGCGCATTGGGCCTCGATTGCGGTTGTGGCCACGTCGAGGCGGCGCAGGAAGGCCACGGCGGAGGCGATGCCATAGACCACGGCCGTGCCCCAGAGGTAGGCGCCGACAAGGTGCCAGTCGAGCACCTCGGCCAGCGAGATGTTGGCGGCAAAGCGAAACAGCATGGCCGAGAGGGCAAAGTAGAAGACGAATTTCGTCAGGTAGCCCGTCGCCTCTTCGGAGAAGAAGCGGGTGCGTCCGGCCCAATAGCCCACGCCAATCACGGCAAAGAAGGGCAGGGTTTTGAGGAAGATCGCCAGCATGAATACTGTCGTAGCATTACCCGCAGGGAGGTCAATTGTTTGTGTGCGAGAGTGGCTCTATCCGCTGCCGATCAGGACGCCTGCCGCAAAGACCAACGCGCCGCCGAGAACGACCTGAAAGGCGGCGCGGAAGAACGGGGTTTCCATAAAGCGGTTCTGAATCCATGCAATGGCCCAGAGTTCGATGAAAACCACGATAATGGCAACGGTTGTCGCGGTCCAGAAATCCGGGATCAGGTAGGGCAGGGCATGGCCAAGCCCGCCCACGGTCGTCATGATCCCCGAGGCAAAGCCGCGTTTGATCGGCGAACCGCGGCCCGAAAGTTCGCCATCGTCCGAGGCGGCCTCGGTAAAGCCCATTGAGATGCCCGCACCAACAGAGGCGGCGAGGCCAACAAGGAAGGTTGTCCAGGGATCGTGGGTTGCAAAGGCGGTGGCAAAGATCGGCGCAAGGGTTGAGACCGAGCCATCCATGAGGCCGGCAAGGCCCGGTTGCACCCATGTCAGGACGAATTGGCGTTTGGCCATGTCATCCTCGGAGGCGCGGCTATCGTCGTCGAGATGTTCGCGTTCAAGGTCTTGGGCGGTGTTCTGATGCCCGGCCTCGGCGGCGGCGAGGTCGCCAAGAAGGGCGCGGGTCGCGGCGTCGGTGCTGCGCTGGGCAGCGGCAAGGTAGAACCGTTCGGCGTCGCGCTCCATTGCGGCGGCCTCGGTGCGGATGCGTTCGATCCCGAGGTTTTCGACAAGCCAGATGGGGCGGCGGGCGTAAAACCCGGCCACATGTTCGCGCCGGATCAGGGGGATCACCTCACCAAAGCGGGAGGTGTGCAGGTCGATCAGGCGCTTGCGGTGTTCGTCTTCCTCGGCGGCCATGCCGTCAAAAATCTTGGCCGTGGCCGGGAAATCGGCGCGCAGCATTTCAGCGTAAGAGCGGTAGATGCGGGCGTCGTCTTCCTCTGAGGAAATGGCGAGAGCGATGACCTCTTGTTCGGAGAGATCATTGAAGTGACGACGTTGAGAGAAAAACCGCATGGGAGGCTTACCTATTCCACTTTAGAATTATTCTAAAATATACGTGCAGGGCTTGAATGCAAGCGCCTTCATTTTTTCAGCCTAAGTAGATGGAATATGCCGCGCGTGGGCAAGGCGGCATAATGCCCTATTTTTTGGCCTCAGTAAAAGGGTGCCCTGCCCGTCGGGCGCTTAGTCCACGCGCCGCACCATGAGTTGATTTCCGGTCTTGCGGGTCTCGAAGCGTTTGAGGCTTTTGACGAGATCGGACAGCTTTTTCTGTCCATAAGAGCGGGTATCAAAGTCGGAATGCTCGGCGGTGATATGTTGGCCGAGGGGGCCGAGCGCATACCATTCGTCGTCCTGATCCATTTTTTCCATTGCCGACAGAATGAGGGGAATGGCTTCGGTCACGGGACGTTTGCCGGAGGTGGAGGTTGTGCCGGGTTTGGTCGGGGCGGGTTCGTCGACGACGTTTTCAACAAAGACGAAACGGTTGCACACATTGCGCAGCGATTCCGGGGTTTTGCGTTCGCCGATCCCGATCACGTCGAGCCCTTGTTCGCGGATGCGGTTGGCCAGGGCGGTAAAGTCGCTATCGGACGAGACAAGCACGAACCCGTCGAAACGGCCCGTGTGCAGGATGTCCATAGCGTCGATGACGAGGCCGATATCGGAGGCGTTCTTGCCCTTGGTATTGGCGGTTTCCTGATGCGCGACAAGGCCGTGGCTTCGGACGGTTTCGGCCCAGCCTTTGAGTTGGCCGGAGGACCAGTCACCATAGACCCGGCGCAGAGCCGGTTCCCCGAAGGAGGTAATTTCCTTGAGGATGGGACCGGCGTATTTGGCCGGGATGTTGTCGGCGTCGATCAAAACGGCATAGAGCGGGCGGTCACGGTTGGGCATGGATATCCTTGGGCAAAGAGAGGGCGCGCCAAAACCTGCGCGCCCTGTTGTGGTTTATCATAAATGGCGCGGTGTCAGAATTCTACCACGGCACGGATAGATTTTCCTTCGTGCATCAGGTCAAAGCCGTGGTTGATTTCGTCCAGTGTAATCTTGTGGGTGATCATCGGATCAATCTCGATCTTGCCGTCCATATACCAGTCGACAAATTTAGGCACATCGGTGCGCCCCTTGGCCCCGCCGAAGGCGGTGCCTTTCCAGACGCGGCCAGTCACCAGTTGGAAGGGACGCGTCGAGATTTCAGCCCCTGCGGGCGCGACGCCGATGATGACCGAGACGCCCCAGCCACGATGCGAACATTCGAGCGCGTCGCGCATGACCTGCACATTTCCCGTTGCGTCGAAAGAGTAATCGACGCCACCGAAGGCGTCTTTGTCGGTTTTGGTCAGCTCGACAATCGCCTCGGTCACGGATTGGCCCTCAGGCAGTTTGGACGGGTTCACAAAGTCGGTCATGCCGAATTTGCGCGCCATTTCGGCCTTGTCGTCGTTGAGGTCGACGCCGATGATCTTGTCCGCGCCCGCCATGCGCAGGCCTTGGATCACGTTGAGACCGATGCCGCCAAGGCCAAATACTGCCGCCGTCGAGCCGATCTCGACCCCGGCGGTATTGATGACCGCGCCGATGCCCGTCGTCACACCACAGCCGATATAGCAAATCTTGTCGAAGGGCGCGTCGTCGCGCACTTTGGCAAGGGCGATCTCGGGCATGACGGTGTGGTTGGCGAAGGTCGAGCAGCCCATGTAATGGTAAATCGGGGTGCCATCGAGCATCGAGAACCGGGTCGTGCCATCGGGCATAAGCCCCTGACCTTGGGTTGCGCGAATGGCGGTGCAGAGGTTGGTCTTGCCCGAAAGGCAGGCATGGCATTCGCGGCATTCGGGCGTGTAGAGCGGAATCACGTGGTCGCCGGGTTTGAGGGTTGTGACGCCTTCGCCAATTTCGAGCACGATGCCCGCACCTTCATGGCCAAGGATGGAGGGGAACAGCCCCTCGGGATCGGCACCGGAGCGGGTAAATTCATCCGTGTGACAAAGCCCGGTGGCCTTGATCTCGATCAGAACCTCGCCCGCTTTGGGGCCTTCGAGGTTTACATCCATGATTTCAAGTGGTTTTCCGGCCTCAAGGGCGACGGCGGCACGGGTGCGCATTGATCCTGTTCCTTCCAGATGGGTCGGTAAAAAAGGTGCGGTAAACCGCCCTCTATTACAAGTCTGGGAACAGTATTGCGGATATACGTGGCGAGGCGCAAGCCGGGGCGAAGCCTGATGACCGATTTGCGACATAGGCGCGATTACGGGGAGGCCGTTGCGGGAAAGATCGGGGAAATTGGCCCCCCGGCGGCACGGACTGGGTGGGGGCTAATACGTCGTGCCGCCGGAGGTAGCGTTTGTTTTTCGCTATGGGATCAATATGGCCTCCAGCTTGGGCGAGAAGTGGGAAAGGCCACGGCCATTTGCGGAAGATTTTGCGGCAAAACCGGGGCGGGGTTGATTTTTCGCCAGAGTGGCGCAACTCTGGAGAGTATGAACGCTCAACCCCCTTCGCCCATTGGCGCGACGCCGCAGATGCAGGTTGCTTTTCACCGCACCGAGCTTAATCAAATCCTGTCGCTCTATGGGCGCATGGTTGCCGCCGGGGAGTGGCGCGACTACGGGATTTCGAATCTGCGGGATATGGCGGTCTTTTCGGTGTTTCGGCGCACGGCGGAACATCCGCTTTACCGGATTGAAAAACGCCCCAAGCTACGCGCCAAACAGGGGATGTATGCGGTTGTCGGGATGGATGGGCAAATCCTGAAACGGGGCCACGATCTTAAGACGGTGCTGCGCGTTCTTGAACGTAAGTTGATCCGCGCGGTCGATTGATCCCGCCTCGCAGGTTTTAGGATTCTGCGGGAAAAAGGCGTTTATGAGAGGTGACGGGGCCGTCGCCCTGGGCCTTGATGCGCGAGATAGCCGCAGAGATGTTGTCACGCGCGACCGCCATATGATGCACGTTCGCATGGATCATCGTTTCTTCATCCAGCACGAGCGCCACATGCCCTTTCCAGAACAAAAGATCGTTGCGCGCGGGGGCGGTCGCGGGCGCAAGCGGGGTGCCAAGCTCGGCTTCCTGCATGTCGGTATCGCCGGGACAGGATTGGCCCGTCGCCGTCAGAACGGCCTGCACAAGGCCAGAGCAATCTATGCCAAACACGCTATTGCCGCCCCAGAGATAAGGCGCGCCGAGAAAGCGCGTCGCAATTTCGGCGGGGTCGTGAAGCGGATCGCCCAAGGGGCGGGCATGAACGGCGGGCAGGAACCCATCCGGGGTTTCAAAGAAGCGCCCTGTGGTGCCGGTTACGGTTAGCCGACTTCCAAAGGAGAGCGTGGCGCGGTCGGGGGATTTGAAGTCGGGGGCGTCGTAAAGGTGGCTTGCCGGGGCAGAGAGCCAATGTGTTGGCGGCGCTATTGGGGGGCTGGTGAGGGCGGTTTCGCGCAGGTAGCCGACATAGCCATCTTTGGCGGCTTTCACAAAGCACCAGCCGTCGCGTGTTTCGATCACGGTCACGGCCTCGCCATAGAGGCATTGGCGATCACGCGCACCTTGGGGGGTGGCGCAGAGATCGGCCACGGGCACCCGGATTTGGGCCGGGGTGCCATCGGTGAAGGCGACACCCTCAAGCGTGCCGCGCAGGCCGGAAAGCGCGACGCGCGTATTGGCAGGGGTGCGGCGGCGGTCGGTCACAGGTCGAGCAGCTTTGGCAAGGCGGCGAGAAGGGCGCGGGCGCCCATGCCGGTGCCGCCTTTGCTGCGTGCGGGGGCCGGTTTTGGGTTCCAGCCGTAGATGTCGAAATGGGTATAGCGCGGGGTCTCGGTAAAGCGGCGCAAGAAGAGCGCGGCGGTGATTGATCCCGCAAAGCCGCCGGAGGGGGCATTGTCGAGGTCGGCGATGCCGGGTTCGATCATGGGTTCGTATGGTTCCCAGAAGGGCATTCGCCAGACTGGATCGCTGACCTGTGCCGCAGCGGTCGACAGGGTGGCGGCCAAGGCGTCGTCGTCGGTATAGAACGGCGACAGATCGGGGCCGACAGCCACGCGGGCCGCGCCGGTCAGGGTTGCCATAGAAAGCAGGAGGTCGGGGGTATCTTCGTCGGCCAAGGTCAGGGCATCGGCGAGAACAAGGCGGCCTTCGGCGTCGGTATTGTTGATCTCAACGGTAAGGCCTTTGCGCGAGGTGAGGATATCGCCGGGGCGAAAGGCATTGCCGGACACTGCGTTTTCGACCGCAGGGATCAGCACCCGCAGCCGTAGCGGCAGGCCGAGCGCCATAATCATGCGGGCAAGGCCCAGCACGGTGGCCGCGCCGCCCATGTCCTTTTTCATCAGGCCCATCGAACTGCCGGGTTTGAGGTTGAGGCCGCCGGTATCAAAGCAGACGCCCTTGCCGACCAGCGTCAATCGCGGGCCGGTCTTGCCCCAACGCATATCAATCAGGCGCGGCGCTTGGGCGGCGGCACGGCCTACGGCATGGATCATCGGCAGGTTCGCGGCGAGCAGGGCGTCGCCGGTTGTAACGCTAATTGCGGCATCGTAGGTCTTGGCGAGGTTACGACAGGCCGCTTCGAGCGCGTCCGGTCCCATGTCGGCGGCGGGGGTATTGATAAGGTCGCGGGTCAGGGCTTCGGCATTGGCGATCGCTTCGACGCGGGTTGCATCCACACCTTGCGGGCAGACCAGCGCGGCGGCCTCTGGCGCTTGTTTGGCATAGCGGTCAAACCGATAGCCCGCGAGAAGCCAGCCGAGGGTTTCGGTTTCAAGATCGCCCGCAGGCAGGGGCGTTGCGAGGCGGTAGGTGCCTTGGGGCAAGGTTGCGGCAGCGGCGGCGAGGGGGAAGCGGCCACGGGCGCGCGCCGCCGCGTTGCCAAACCCCGCCACGGCAAGGACCGGCCTGCCATCGGCACCGGGGAGGAGCGCGGTTTTGCCCAATCCGGGCTTGAACCCGGTCGTATCAAGCCAGGCTTGATGTGCGGGGGTTTGTGCCGAGCACCAGCCGTCAAAGTTGGTCTTATCAACAAGATGCAGGGGCAGGGCGTCTTGGCTCTCGGGGGCAAAACTAAGGGGCATGGCGGGCCTTTCGCGTCATGGCTATTTTCCGGGTAGCCTAGCGCGCCGGTTCTGACCTGCAAGCGGGAAGGCGCAGGCGCTACCGGGAAAACCCTTCCAGATCGCATATTTCGCGCAGCGACCGTTCCCCGATGCGCAAGAGGCGCGCCGTGGTGGCCGCCGTTGCGACAGCATCGTCCGTTTCGAGGCAGGCAAGAACATCATCGGCCACCATAGTCAGCGTATCGAGGCCGATCTGGTCGCTTATGCCGATGAGGGATCGTGTGCAGCGGATCATCTCGTCAAAGGCGGCGCTCGCATGGGTGCGGCCGATATGTTCCAGACGCACCGCCGCCTCTTCGATGGCGCGGGAGAGAATCGAGCGCGCCGTATCCTCCCCCAGTTGGCGATTTAATTGATGGACCCGATCATGATTGACATAGACCGGTTCGCGCATTGTTAATACGGATACTTGCATTATACCTCACCCACACTTTAGCCCCCACGGCGCTGAGAGGATGCAGCCCAAACCCTTCCCAAAAGGTTTCACGCGATTGATTATTTCTCTCGAAATCCTTGTAAATTGTGCTTATCAGCGGGAAGCTTTGATCAATGACAGGAGACAATATGCAACATGCCAAGCCTTTGCCGTCCTACCTCGTGCAACGTTATCAGGGTTGGAAGGCGACGACATATTCCGACAATAAGTCATGGTATCGTCATCTTGGAATCCTTGGGCAGCACCCGCGCGCGATGATTATCTCCTGTTGTGACAGCCGTGTGCATGTCACGTCGATTTTTGGCGCGGATCAGGGCGAGTTCTTTATTCACCGCAATATCGCCAACCTCGTGCCGCCCTATGAGCCGGATGGGCATCGCCACGGTACGTCTGCGGCCATTGAATATGCTGTGACGGCGCTCAAGGTGGCGCATCTTATCGTGCTTGGACATTCCAAGTGTGGTGGTGTGCAGGGCTGTATTGACATGTGCGAGGGCAATGCCCCGGCGCTTGAGGCAAAGGAGAGCTTTGTCGGGCGTTGGATGGACCTTTTGCGCCCAAGCTATGAGAAGGTTTCCGGGGTCGATGACGCGGATGAGAAGGCGCGGCGCTTTGAAAAAGAGGCCGTGCTTGTGTCGCTTGAGAACCTGATGACCTTCCCGTTTGTGCGCGAACAGGTCGAGAGCGGGGATCTGACGCTACACGGGCTATGGCACAATATCGCGGAGGGCGGTCTTGAAGCCTTCAACCCGGACGAAGGCAAGTTCGTCGATGTATAGGCAATCGTGGCTGGATCGACCGTAAAGATTCACTTTGAACGAAAGCGGGCGCCAAGAGGCGCCCGCTTTTTTGTCGGATATAGGCCCGATCAGCCCTTTTTGAGGACTTCGCGGCCAAGCGTTTCGGCGATCTGCACCGCGTTCAGGGCCGCGCCTTTGCGCAGGTTGTCGGAGACGCACCACAGGTTGAGACCGTTGTCGATGGTCGAATCCTGACGAATGCGCGAGATGAAGGTGGCGAAATCGCCGACGCATTCCTTGGGCGTGACGTAGCCCCCGTCTTCGCGCTTGTCGATGACCATGATGCCCGGTGCTTCGCGCAGGATATCGCGGGCTTCGTCTTCATCGAGGAACTCTTCAAATTCGATATTGATCGCCTCGGAGTGCCCCACAAAGACCGGGACGCGCACACAGGTTGCCGTGACCTTGATCGCCGGATCAATGATCTTTTTGGTTTCGGAGACCATTTTCCATTCTTCCTTGGTCGAGCCGTCTTCCATGAAGACGTCGATATGGGGAATGACGTTGAAGGCGATATCCTTGGGATAGACCTTGCGCTGGTAATCGTCGGTGGGGTTGTAGGCGGCTTTGGTCTGATCCCAAAGCTCGTCGATGGCGTCTTTGCCAGAGCCGGAGACCGACTGATAGGTCGACACCACAACACGTTTGATCTTGGCGCGGTCATGCAGCGGCTTGAGGGCGACAACCATCTGCGCGGTCGAGCAGTTGGGGTTGGCGATGATGTTTTTCTTGGCATAGCCGTGGATCGCGTCGGCGTTACATTCCGGCACAATGAGCGGCACGTCGGGGTCATAGCGGTAGAGCGACGAATTGTCGATCACCACACAGCCCGCAGCCGCAGCAATCGGCGCGTATTTCTTGGTCGCGTCAGAGCCGATGGCAAAGAGCGCCATGTCCCAACCCGAGAAGTCGAACTGTTCAATGTCCTGAGTCTTGAGGGTTTTGTCGGCGAACGTGACCTCTGTGCCGAGAGACCGGCGGCTTGCAAGGACGGCGATTTCATCCACCGGGAACTGGCGCTCGGCCAGAATGTTCAGCATTTCGCGGCCCACATTGCCCGTGGCGCCTGCGACTACGATGCGATAACCCATTATGTTTCTCCAAAGTTTCGGACGCGCTCTCATACCGTTGTTTCCCCAAAGAAAAAAGGGCAAAGCGGCGGTTTTTCGTGATCGGGCGTATTTCAGGGCGCGATGGGTTCCGGGCCGGCGGCGCGGGTCAGTCGGTGCGGTCGGTCGAGAAGAGATAGACCGCGAGGCCCGCCAGCAGCAATGCGCCGAACACGGCAAACAGGGTTTGATAGGCTAGGCCGGGGTCGGTTGCCGCCAGCGACGTATGCAACCGGCCAGAGGCGAATTGCATGATCCCGACACCACCAATGCCAAAGAGGTTCATCAGTGTGACGCCCCGCCCGGTCAGGTGCGGGGGGAAAAAACTTCGGGCGTGGGCGATGATGACGGGGAAGGAAGCGCCGAAAAAGCCGATGGCAGCCATGAGGAGGATCGACAGCCACGCCGAGGTCGAAAACGCAGCGGCGAGCGAAAAGAGCGCGATTGCAGCGAGAAGGTTGCCGCCGAGGACAACCCATTTGCGGGTTTTGAAGAGGCGGTCGGCGGGGCCGTAGGTCAAGGTGCCTGCGATCATCGCCAGCCCCATGACGAGCGAGGCGGTGCCGATCTGGCCGGTCGACATTGTGAAGATGTCAGAGAGGTAAGGGCCGATCCAGAGCCCGCGGATGCCGGCCGCCGCCATGTAGTTGACGAACATTACCGGGAAGATGAACCACAGCGCGCGGATTTTCAGCAGATCTAGAAGCGAGCCTTTCTGGGCTGCGGCGTCGCGCTCTGGATCGCGGATCAGGATGTAGAGTCCGACTGCGGTCAGGGCAGAGAGGGCGGCGAGGCCCACCAGCGCCATGCGCCAGCCGATCCACTCGGTGGCCAGTGCCATTGGGTAGGAGGCAACAAGGTTGCCCACGGTGCCAACGCCGAGCATCAGCGCGGCCAGCGTGGCGAACCGTGCCGGGGGATAGGAGGTTGCGAAAATGTAATACGAGGCCATGAGGACCGGGGAACAGCCAACACCGATCAGGCCCATAGCGAGGGTCACATGCGCCGGGCTCGTGGCCACGGAAAACAAAAGCGCGCCACCGCCCCCGCCGACCAAAAGCAGGGAGGCGGCGGTGCGGCGCGGGCCGATCTTGTCGAGTGCGGCCCCAACGGGAATCTGCATGGCCGCGAAGACGAGGAACCAGACGCCGGAGGCAAAGGCGAGATCTTCGGGGGTCGTTCCGATATCGGCTTCAAGGGCGTTGGTGAGAACGGCGAGAAAGGCACGGAAAAACTGGCTTAGCACATAGGCGAAGCACAAAAGGATCAGGTCTGGGCGCATTGGGGGTCCTCCTGTGTGCGACATGATCCCAAGGCGCGAGGAAAGGCAAGGGGAAGGGGGAGGGGGCTGTGCCCCCTCTTGGGCCGTTGGCCCAAGTCACCCCCAAGGTATTGTCACCAAGAAGAAGGCATCTGCGCTATTTCCCGCCGCGCAGGCGTCCGACGATGCCGGTCGGGAAGAAATAGACCGAGAGGATAAACAACACGCCGAGCCAGAGGAGCCAGCGGTCTGCGTTCAACAGGTCCGGCAAGATCGGCCAGCCTTCGAATGCGCTTGCGGCGCTTCCCATGAGATTTTGCAGGTAGTTCTGGGCGAGGATGAAAATCGTCGCACCGACCACCGCGCCATACATGGTCCCCATGCCGCCGATCACCACCATCAGGAGGATGTCGATCATGACCTCCATCGACAAGGACGTATCGGGGCCGACATAGCGTAGCCAGATGGCGTAGATAGACCCGGCGAGCGCGGCGATGGCTGCGGAGATACAGGTCGCGGCCACGCGGTAATGCACCACGCGGTAGCCGATCGCTTCGGCGCGGAAATCGTTTTCACGAATGGCGAGGAGGACGCGGCCAAATGGCGAGTGCACAATGCGCAGCATCAACAGGAACAGAACCAGAGAGACCCCAAAGACAAGGTAATATTTGAGCAGCTTGCCGTTCATCTTGACCCCGAAAATCTCACCGTCGGCGAATTTGAAGGCCGGGCCAAGCTCGCGCGGGATCTTGTAGGAAAGGCCGTCTTCGCCGCCGGTCAGGCCGGACAGTTGGGATACGAGGACGGCGACGGCAGAGGCCACGGCGAGCGTAATCATCGCAAAGAAGATGGCGCGCACCCGTAGCGAGAACAGGCCGATGATAAAGGCGAGAGCGGCCGCCAGAAGCGCGCCGGACACTGCGCCGACAAGCAGCGCGTCAAAGCCGCGGCCCATATGGGTTGAGGCCAGCGCGACGCCGTAAGCGCCGAGGCCGAAGAACATCGTATGGGCAAAGCTCACGATGCCGCCATAGCCGAGCATCAGGTCATAGGATGCGACGAGCACGATAAAGACACAGATGCGCGCGGCGGTATCGACAGAGCGCACGCCCGGAAACAGGAAGGGCGCAAAGGCAAGGCCGATCAGGATCGCGACGAGGACGACCGTAAGGACGGGGCTTCGGGGCATGTCGCCGGAGAGGAGTTTGGTTAGCATATGTCTATCCTCACTTCGCTTTGACCACGGGGATCATCCCCATAGGACGCCACATCAGAATGGCCACCATCAGGCCGATATTGGAAATCAGGGCGAGTTTCGGTTCGAGGAAGGCGACGTAGTTTTGCAAGAGGCCGACGAGGAGCGCGCCGATAAAACAGCCCTCGACCGACCCGAGGCCGCCGATAATCACCACGATGAAAATCAGGATCATCGACTGGTTGCCCATGTGGGCGGTGATGACTTCCTGATAAAGCCCCCAGAGCACACCGCCGAGACCCGCCAGCGCAGACCCGGCAAGGAAGACGCCGACAAAGACGAGGCGGAGGCGGTAGCCGAGTGCCTGCACCATTTCGCCATTCTCGACACCGGCGCGCACGATCAGGCCGATCTTGGTGCTGCGCAGAACCCAGCGCATGGCGAGAAAGACGACTGCGCCGATGCCAACGGCGACGAGGCGGTATTTTTCAATCGCCGCGCCAAAGAAGGTCACAGCACCTTTGAGCGCCTCGGGCCGGGTAATATAGATTTCCTCGGGCCCCCAAAGGACGATGATGAGCTGTTCAACAACAATCAGCCCGCCCATTGTCACGAGGATTTGCTTGAGGTGGTGGCCGTAGACGGGTTTGACGATGACCTTTTCAAAGGCCCAACCCATGAGGGCGGTCGCGGCCATAGCGCCGAGGATGGCGACAAACATCGCCGTCAGGTTCAGCGCCAGAGAGGGTGCACCGGTCATGTTTTCCAAGAGCAAAAGAAAAGAGACGCCGACAAACGCGCCAACAGACACAAACGCGCCGTGGCCGAAATTGATCACGTCCATGAGGCCGAACACGAGGGTCAGGCCCGAGGCCATGATGAAGATCATCATCCCCATAGCGAGACCGGATACCGTGAGCGTCAGCCAGCTTGAGGTTGAGGGGATGGCCATGAGGCCGAGGGCCATGAGGCCGATGACAAGCAATACGGGAGCGTATGGCGCGAGGCGCTGGGACAGGCTCGCTTGGGCTATGGTCGGGGTATGATCGGGGGCGGCGCTCATGGGCGGGGCTCCTGTCGGTCGGGGGCGGTGTAAAAGGGCGCGCGGGTCATTGATGGGTCTCCAGGCTCAGGCCCATGAGGCGTTCTTGCAACTCGGCGTTGGTCGCCAGTTCCTTCATGTCGCCGGACCATGTCATGCGGCCATCGTCCATGACATTGGCGCTATCGCCCAAGGCGCGGGCGACGGAGAAATTCTGTTCCACGAGGAGGATCGACGCGCCTTGATCCTTCAATTCGCGCAAGGCGCGCGCCATAGTTGCGATGATCGCGGGGGCAAGCCCCTTGGTCGGCTCGTCGATGAGGTAGAGGCGGCGTTCCTCGATCATGGCGCGGGCGATGGTGAGCATTTGTTTCTGGCCGCCCGAGAGCGTACCTGCGTCTTTTTTCCAGAAGGTTTTGAGCGCCGGGAAGACGGTAAAGAGCCAGTCGAGCCGGGCGCTATTGATCGGGCCGGAGACGGCGGCGAGGATCATGTTTTCCTCAACCGTGAGGTCGGCGAAAATCCCCATGTCCTCGGGGACAAAGCCGATGCCGAGCCGCGCGATGGCCGGGGTCGGCAGGCGCGAGATATCTTCGCCGTCAAACAGGATCGTGCCTTGATGGGCGCGCCAGTGGCCGATGATGGTACGCAGGGTTGTTGTCTTGCCGACGCCGTTGCGCCCGAGCAGCATCGTCACTTGGCCGCGCGGCACAGAGAGGTCGACGCCTTGCAGGATGTGATATTGCGCGATGTTGGTTTTGACGCCCGAGAGCGCGAGGATGGGGTCAGACATCGGTCAACTCCTTGCCCATATAGGCCTCTTGCACCACATCGGAGGCGATGACTTCGGCCGGATCGCCATCGGCAGCCAGCGCGCCATTGTGCAAAACGATGATGCGGTCGGCGAGAGTTCGGATCACGTCCATCTTGTGTTCCACGAGGAGAATGGAGCGATCTTTGCGCTGTTTCAGGTCGGCGATGAGGTCAAGCACCACGGGGGCTTCGTCGACGCTCATCCCGGCGGTGGGTTCGTCGAACATATAGACAAGCGGATCCAGCGCGATCAGCAGCGCGACCTCAAGTTTGCGTTGGTCGCCATGCGACAGTTCGGACACGATCTGATCGGCCTGATCGCTCAGGCGGACGCGCTTGACGATTTCGAGGGCGGGGGCCGTGAGGTCATCATGGTCCGAGGCCATAGAGAACATATTGAATCCCCGACCGGCCTTGGATTGGATCACCAAGCGGACGTTTTCCAGCACGTTGAGGTTCGGAAACAGGTTGGTGAGCTGAAAGGCGCGACCAATGCCGTTATGGGTGCGCTGGGCGACGGACATGCGCGAGATGTCATGGCCATTGAGCAGCACCGAGCCTTCGGAGGCTGGAATCTGCCCCGAAATGAGGTTGAAATAGGTGGTCTTGCCTGCACCGTTGGGGCCGACGATCGCCGTCAATTCGCCCGCACGGAAGCTACAGGAGATATGATCCACCGCCACATGGCCGCCAAAGCGCACGGTCAGGTCGCGGGTTTCGAGAATGGGATGGGACATGGGTCTTGGTTTCCGCGTGCGGGAAAAGAACGGCCCGACGGCGAGAGATGCCGCCGGGCCATGATTGCGCAAGGATTACTTGTTGCGGACCGGGATCGGCAGATCGTCGATGCCCAGTTCACGGACAAGTTCCGGGATCGCCCATTCGACATCATCATCGACGCGGATCTTGAAGTGATACATGGATTGCATCGCCTGGTGATCTTCGGCGCGGAATTTCATGGTGCCTTTGGGGGTCTCCCATTCCATGCCTTCCATGACCGAAATGAGGTCTTCGGTATCGGTGCCACCGGCCTTTTTTATGGCTTCGACGGCTGCGAGACCGGCGGCCATGCCCCCGGCGGTAAAGAAGTCCGGCGGAGAGTCAAAACGTTCGAAATGCGTTTTCACCAGCCAGTCGTTGACCGGGTTCTGCGGGATTTCATAGTAGTAATAGGTCGCGCCTTCCATGCCGGGGAAGTCCTTGTAGGCCTTCATCGCGGCGAGGATGTTGCCGCCGGTCGCGATCTCGATGCCGAAACGGGACGGGTCCATAGCGTTGATCTTGCCCAAGGGGTTGCCGCCGCCAGCCCAGATAATGAAGAGCTTCTTCTCTCCATCGAGGTCTTTCATGGCGTTGAAGATACGTTCGGCTGCTGCGGTGAAGTCGGTCGTATCAGTCGGCACGTATTCTTCATGGGCCACCGACGAGCCGACGCTTTCGAGCGCGTCCTTAAAGGCGGCGATACCGTCACGGCCAAAAGCGTAATCCTGTGCCAAGGTTGCGATATGCACGCCCTCACCAGCCAGGGCGATGGCGTTGGACACGGCGTCTTGTGACGAGTTGCGCCCGGTGCGGAAGATGTAACGGTTCCAGTTCGCGCCGGTGATCGAGTCGGCCACGGCGGGTTCCACGATCAGGATTTTCTCGTATTCCTCGGCCACGGGCAGCATGGCGAGCGCCACGCCCGAACTGACAGGACCAATCGCAAGATCGACCTCGTCATCGCCATAGGCCTCTTCGAGTAGGGCTTTGCCGTTTTCGGGCTTCAACTGGGTGTCTTTTTCGATCACGACGATCTTTTCGCCGTTGATTTCCATAGTGCCGTCGGTCGCGTATTCGAGACCAAGCATGAGACCGTCATGGCTTTGTTTGGCGTAGGCCTCTAAGGGGCCGGTTTTGCCATAGACATGAGCGATCGTGATATCGGCGAAGGCCGCGCTGGTCATGGCAAGCGCCGAGACCATGCCGCCGAGCAGCATTCTTTTCATCTGTTTCCTCCCTTATGCCGGGGCCGGTTTTGACCCTTTATGCATTGTCAAAACAGTAGAAGGCGGGGGGGCTTTCGGTCAATTGAGTGAAAATACCTATATCCGAACGGCCTATTTTTCAGGCGGTTTTCAGGGCAGGGCATCCGCGATCTCGCAGATCACGTCAAAGGCAAGCTGCACGTCTTCGCGGGTGGCATCGACCTGTCCGGCTTGAAAGCGGATCACAAGCGCATCATCGACGCGCGTTTGGGTCAGGTAAATCCGCCCGTCGTCATTGATCGCATCCAAGAGACGTTGGTTTAGCGCATCAAGATCGGCCACATGCGCAGGGGCGTAGCGGAAGGTAAAGAGCGACAGAACCGGCGCGGTCACGATTTCAAAATCAGGTTCGGCGGCGAGGCGGGTATGAAGCTCTTCGGCCCAGGTCACATGGTTGCGGATCATATTCTGCAACCCTTCGACGCCGTATGTTCGCAGAACGAACCATATTTTCAGTGCGCGGAAGCGGCGGCCAAGGGGCACGGACCATTCCGAATAGTTGATGATCCCGTCATGTCCGTGGGTCTTGAGGTATTCCGGCTTGATCGCCAGCGTGCGCACGAGGTCTTGGGGATTGCGAACGAAATGGGCAGAGCAGTCGAATTGCATGCCGAGCCATTTATGCGGGTTGAAGACGACCGAGTCGGCCTTGTCGATACCGTCCCAGAGGGGGCGGAACTCGGGGCAGATCATGGCGGCCCCGGCCCAGGCCGCATCCACATGGGTGTAGAGGTCATATTTTGCGGCCACGTCACAGGTTGCCGAGATATCGTCGCAGGCGCCTGTGCCCGTGCCACCGACACAGGCGATGACCCCGGCGGGTTTGAGGCCGGCGGCGATGTCCTCGGCAATGGCGGCATCGAGCGCGGCCACGTCCATAGCGCGGGTTGCGCCGGTGGTCGGGATGCGGCGCAGGTTGGCCTGACCGATGCCGGATATCCAGATGGCCCGGTCGATGGAGGTATGCACCTCGCCCGAACAATAGACGCGCAGCGTATCAAGCCCGGCAAGCCCGTGTTCATTGCCCTGCCAGCCGAGCGCACGTTCGCGCATGGTTAACACGGCGGCGAGGGTCGCGGTTGAGGCGCTATCCTGAATGACTCCGGTGAAGTGCGGCGCGAGGCCTACACCGTCGCGCAACCATTCGAGCATGCGGGTTTCCATCTCGGTGGCCGCTGGTGAGGTCTGCCAGAGCATACATTGCGGCGCAATCACCGTTGCAAGGTAATCTGCAAGCATAGAGGGCGGCGTTGCGTTGGCGGGGAAATATGCGAAAAAGCGGGGGTGCTGCCAATGGGTCAGACCGGGAAGGACAATGCGTTCGAAATCGGCAAAGGTCTTTTCCATTGCGCCGCCTTTTTGCGGCGGGGCCGTGGGCAGTTGGGCCAGGATGTCACCGGGGGCAACCTGTGCGCGGACAGGGCGGTCGCGCAGCGTTTCGTGATACTCCCGCGCCCAGTTTGATATCCGGGTGCCCCACGTGGCGAATTCGCTCCATTTCATCTGGCTTTCCTTTGTCTGCTCGGTGCGCGGCCCTCTGAGAGGGTGCGGCGGTTGATCGCGTCTGTTGTGGATGGGGCTAAATCTTATTGCCCTTCGGGTGCGCTCGGTGCATGAATATTGCATGAAAACACCTCGATCCAAGCCCCTAACCAACCGCTCTTTGCCGATTGCTCTTTTGCGGGCGCGAGAGCGTGTCATGCTGCCAATCCGCGGAATGTTGGCAGATGCGGGCGTTACCGAGCAACAATGGCGCGTTATTCGGGTTCTTGACGAAGAGGGGCCGCTTGATCCCACGACAATCGCGCGTCGCGCGGTTCTCCTGCTGCCGAGTTTGACACGTATCCTGCAAAAACTTGAGGAGAAGGGTCTTGTGACCCGCCGCCCGGACGATCACGACCGGCGCCGGCAGGTGATTGAGGTCACGGATGCGGGGCGCAATATTATCGACGCCAATATGAGCACGAGCCATCGCATCCTTTCGGATTTGCGCGAACGGCTGGGCGAAGAGCGCCACGAGACCCTGATCGACCTCCTTGGCGAGTTGACCGAGCTTGAGCCGCAAAAGGACAAAGGCCCAGTGACGCGTTAACGCGCGCGGGCAGCGTCTTCGAGATCCGTAATAGAGGGGCGGGGCAGAGCGTCGAGCGCGGCGATGACCTTGTCACGGCAGGCAAATCCGCGCCAACCGCCCGGAAAGAATGATCTCGGAAGGTCGGGATGGGCCAGCAAGGCCCGCCGCCAGTTATGGACGATCACCGCCCGCAAAATCGCCGCTTCAAGCGCAGAGATATGCGCCGCCGCGTGGATTTTCGGCAGGGCATGGTCAAGCGCGGCTTCCAGAGCCTTGTAGGCCGCGTCGAGGTCTGGCGTGCCGATCTTGGCGCAAAGCCACGCGGGGACATGCGCGGGCGTGCCGCTCATCACAAGGAAAGGTGCGTGGTCTTTTGGCGCTGCGCCGCGCCCGAGGTAGGTTCCGGGGGCCGCCACCACATATCCTTTTGCACGCCAGATTTTATCCATTTCGCTCCGCTGTGCGGCGGGGGCGGGCTCTGCGAGGAGCAAATGCCAAGACGTGTCGATATTCGGCGCGGAATCTGCGTAGATACGCGGACTTACAGCATCGCTTTCGGTCAGGCCATGCGGGGTCAGGCTATAGCGGCTGGTGCGGCCCTGACGCTGTGAGTGAAGCCAGCCGTCATTGCGCAAACGATGCAAGGCGACGCGCATCGCTTCGGGTTTGATGCCCATCGGATCGGTCAGGCGTGACAGGAGTGCGCCGCTGATCTGATCCCCCGGACGCCGCGCGAGGTCGCCAAAGATCGTCACCAGAATGGACCAGACCCTCTGATTGCGGTTGTAGGTCAGGATTTCGAGGCTCTCGTCGAACCATGTTTGGGGATTGTCGCGCATAGCCGGTAGTATAGTGGGCCTTGTGGGCTTTGGCCATGCGGCGCCCCGGAGAGACGGGACGCCGCCGGAACTCTAGTAGGCGTTCATGGTCAGGAGTTCATACTCGGCGACTTTTTCGTCGTCCTGATTGGTCAGGGTCACATGCCAGCGCACTTCGCCGTATTCATCGTTGCGGCGGGTTTTCTTGCGCACGGTGAGCCGGACCTTGATCGCATCGCCTGCCGAAACGGGCTTCATGAAACGCAGGGAATCGAGGCCCGTGTTGGCCAGCACCGGGCCTTCGTTCGGTTCGACAAAGAGACCGGCCGCGAAGGACAGGAGCAGGTAGCCATGCGCCACCCGTCCGGGGAAGAACGGGTTCCGTTGCGCCGCCGCGTCGTCCATGTGGGCATAGAAGGTATCGCCGGTAAATTCGGCGAAATGCTCGATGTCCTCCAAGGTGACGGTGCGCGGATCGGTGTGGATCGTTTCGCCAATGGCAAGGTCGTGAAAGCGGCGGGTGAAAGGGTGCGCGGGGGCTTTGATCTCTTGTGCCTCGGGCACCCAGACTTCGCTAATGGCCGAGAGGATATCGGGGCTGCCCTGGATGGCGGTGCGCTGCATATAGTGCATGACGCCGCGCACGCCGCCCATTTCCTCGCCGCCGCCCGCGCGACCGGGGCCGCCATGAACCATGTGTGGCAGGGGCGAGCCGTGGCCGGTCGATTCTTTCATCGAGTCGCGGTTGTTGAAATAGAGGCGCCCGTGGAACGCACCCGCCCCAAGAGCGACTTCGCGGGCAACGGTCGGATCGCGGGTAATGACCGAGGCGACAAGCGAGCCTTCGCCGCGATTGGCCAGAGCAATGGCATGATCGAGATCGCGGTAACCCATGATCGTCGAGACTGGGCCAAAGGCTTCTGTGTCGTGGACGTGGGTGGCGCGGTCGGGATCGGCGCAGTGGTAGAGCATCGGCGGCAGGAAGGCACCGGTCTCGGCATCCGCGCCTTCGACGGTAAAGTTGTCGGGGTCGCCAAAGACGCGTTCGGCCTCTTGCCCGATGAGGGCGGCCTTGGCGAGCACGTCACGTTTCTGATCGAGCGACACCAGCGCGCCCATGCGGGTTGTTTCCAGACGCGGATCGCCGATGGTGGTTTTGGCAAGGCGCGCGGAAAGGGCGTCGATCACCGCCTGAACGGTATTCTCCGGCGCGATAATGCGCCGGATGGCGGTGCATTTCTGCCCGGCTTTGGCGGTCATCTCGCGCTGGACTTCCTTGACGAAGAGATCAAATTCCGGCGTGCCGGGCGCGGCGTCAGGGCCGAGGATCGAGGCGTTGAGGCTATCTTGTTCAGCCACGAAGCGAACCGAGTTCTCAAGGATATGCGGGTTTTGGCGCAGTTTGAGCGCGGTGTCGGCAGAGCCGGTAAAGCTCACCACATCCTGACAAGTCAGGCGGTCGAGCATGTCGCCCAGCCCACCCGAAACCAGTTGCAACGCACCGTCGGGCAGGATGCCCGAGTCGAGCATGAGTTTCACCGCAAGCTCGGTCACATAGCAGGAGTTGGTCGCCGGTTTGACGATGGCGGGCACCCCGGCCAGAAGCGTCGGGGCGAGTTTCTCAAGCATCCCCCAAACCGGAAAGTTGAAGGCGTTGATATGCACCGCGACGCCATGCAGCGGTGTACAGATATGCTGACCCTGGAAGGTGCCGTGGCGCGACAGTTGTTCGATTTCGCCGTCAACATAGATCTTGCCGTCTGGCAATTCGCGCCGCCCCTTAGAGGCAAAAACGAACAGCGTTCCAATGCCGCCGTCGATATCAATCAGGTGGTCGCTCTGGGTTGCGCCGGTGTTGAACGACAGGTCATAGAGCGCCTGTTTGTGTGCACCGAGGTGCGCTGCGAGTGCCTTGAGCATGCGGGCGCGGTCGTGAAACCCAAGCGCGCGCAGGGCCGGGCCGCCGACGTTGCGGGCATGGTCAAGCATCGCCTGCACGTCGAGCGCGTCATTGCCCGCAGAGGCAATCGGGGCGCCTGTGATCGCGCTGTGGATGGTGCGAGCGCCAGCGCCGGGGGCAACCCATTGCCCGGCGGCAAAGCTCGAAATCTGCTCAAGGGTCATCGTCGTTCTCCTCCAGAAAGGCCAGTTTGAATACCGGCCTGAGTGCCGGTGTGATTGGTTGAGGCTATTTATTGACCAACCGTTCGGTTTATGCAAGATGAGTCGCAGATCATTGCTGTGGGAGGACGGGGTGAGCGAGACAATAGCCATAAAAGAGCATGGGGTTTGGGTTGAGATTACACTCAACCGCCCGGACCGGCTCAATTCATTTAATGATGCGATGCATGGTGCGCTGCGCGCCGCGATCGAGGCCGCGCGGGACAATGGCGCGCGAGCGATTTTGCTGACCGGGGCGGGGCGTGGTTTCTGTGCCGGGCAAGATCTTGGGGATCGTGATCCTTCAAAGGGCGCGCCGGATCTTGGCCATACGGTGCGGACATTCTATGCGCCTTTGGTGCGGCTGATCCGGTCGTTGGAGTTTCCCGTCATCTGTGCGGTGAATGGCGTGGCGGCGGGGGCCGGGGCAAATATTGCGTTGGCCTGTGATATGGTTTTGGCGGCCGAAAGCGCGAAGTTTATCCAATCTTTCTCGAAGGTTGGTCTCATTCCCGATACTGGCGGAAGCTGGCATTTGCCGCGCCTTTTGGGCGAGGCGCGGGCCAAGGGTCTTGCCTTTACCGCCGAACCGATCACGGCGCAGAAGGCCGAGGATTGGGGGTTGATCTGGAAAGCCCTGCCGGATGAGGCTCTGATGGACGAGGCGCGCGCCCTCACCGCGCGGCTTGCGTCGGGGCCGACGCTTGGCCTTGGCCTGAGCAAGATGTGCATTCAGGCGGCGGCAGTCGACACGCTTGAGGATCACCTCGAGATGGAAGCCGACGCGATGAAAACCTGCGGCGAGAGCGCGGATTATGCCGAGGGCGTCGCGGCGTTCCTTGAAAAACGCGCGCCGGCGTTCAAGGGAGAATGATCATGACACCGAAACAACGCGCCGAGAAATCTGCGGCCGCCATGTGGTCGGGTGACGAAACCAGCAAATGGTTCGGGATGCAGATTGACGAGGTTGACGAAGGGCGCGCCATCTTGTCGATGACGGTCAAGCCGGAACATTGCAACGGTCACGGCACCTGTCATGGCGGGGTCAGCTTTTCTCTGGCGGATAGCGCTTTTGGTTTTGCCTGTAACAGTCGCAACAAGAATACCGTCGGACAGCACACGTTCATGAGCTATCTGGCCCCCGGCTATGTCGGGGACCGTCTGACTGCCACCGCGACAGAGGTTTCCCTAACCGGGCGTAGTGGCATTTACGATGTCAAAGTCAGCAGACAGGATGGGACGGTGATCGCGGAATTCCGCGGTGTGTCGCGCATCATCAATGGACAGCATTTTGAAGAATAACGCGTCGAGGAGGACGATATGAAAGACCTGAGTCCGAAGCCGGGAGATCTAGATCCGATCGAAACCGCGTCGATCGACGAAATTCGCACTCTGCAGCTTGAGCGCCTCAAGTGGTCGGTGCGTCATGCGTATGAAAACGTGCCGATGTATCGGCAGCGGTTCGATGAGGCAGGTGTGCATCCTGATGACCTCAAGGATTTGAAAGACCTCGCAAAATTCCCGTTCACCTATAAGAACGATCTGCGCGAGAATTATCCGTTTGGCCTATTTGCGGTGCCGCGTGAACAGATCATGCGGGTGCATGCCTCGTCGGGCACGACGGGCAAGCCGACGGTTGTAGGCTATACCGCCAATGACATTTCGATGTGGGCCGATGTTTTGGCGCGCAGCCTGCGGGCGTCGGGCCTGCGGGCGGGCAATGCCGTGCATAACGCCTATGGCTATGGTCTCTTTACCGGGGGTCTTGGCGCGCATTACGGGATTGAGCGGCTTGGGGCGACCGTGGTGCCGATGGGCGGCGGGCAGACCGAGAAACAGGTCGGGCTTATTCAGGATTTCAAGCCCGACGGGATCATGGTGACGCCATCCTACATGCTGAATATCCTTGAAGGGTTTCACAAGGCGGGGCTTGATCCGCGCAAGTCCTCGCTTTCGGTTGGGGTCTTTGGGGCGGAGCCTTGGACCAATGCGATGCGGGCAGAGGTCGAAGCGGCCTTTGACATGCACGCCGTTGATATTTATGGCCTTTCCGAGATTATCGGCCCAGGCGTTGCGAATGAATGCGTCGAGACCAAAGACGGGCTGCATGTCTGGGAGGATCATTTCTACCCTGAGATCATCAACCCGGTGACCGGCGAGGTTGTGGAAGACGGGGAAGAGGGCGAACTGGTGTTTACCACGCTGACCAAGGAAGGCATGCCGATGATCCGCTATCGCACGCGCGATCTGACGCGGCTTATGCCCGGCACGGCGCGGACGATGCGGCGGATGGAAAAGATCACCGGGCGCAGCGATGACATGATTATCCTGCGTGGGGTGAATGTCTTCCCGACCCAGATCGAAGAACAGGTCGTGGCCACGGGCGGGCTTGCGCCGCATTTCCAGATCGAGCTTTACAAGTCCGGTCGGATGGATGCGATGCGGGTCTATGTCGAGGCCAATGCGGATGCGGCGGATAGCTTGTCCAAGACGGCGGCGGCGCGGATGTTGACCAAACATATAAAGGACATGGTCGGGGTTTCGACCGAAGTTATTGTTGGCGACCCCGGTGATGTGGCGCGCTCGCAGGGCAAAGCGGTGCGTGTTCTCGACAACCGGGACAAGGAGTAAGATTTGGCCCGCTCGATCGCAAAAGACCACGACCAAAAGCGTGATCAGATTTTGAAGAGCGCGGCAAAAGTTTTTGCCACGCAAGGGTTTGATCGCGCCTCAATGGCGGTGTTGGCGCGAGAGTGCGGCATCTCCAAGGCCAATATCTATCACTATTACGACAGCAAAGACGCCCTTCTTTTTGACCTGCTTGAGACCTATCTGCGGGAATTGCGGGATCGGATATGTTGTATAGAGATCAATGACTTATCCGCAGAGGCGCGCTTGCGCCGGGTGGTGGCAGAAGTGCTTATGGCCTATCAGGGTGCCGACTATGAACATCAGGTTCAGGTCGGCGCCATGTCGGCGCTCCCGGAGGATCAGCAGCAGCTTTTGCGCGGCTATCAACGTGATCTTGTGAAGTTCGTTGAAGAGATCATTCGCGCGGTGGAGCCGGAGGTCTTTGTGGGGCGGAGCGAGACGCTTCGGGCGACCACGATGTCGGTCTTCGGGATGCTCAACTGGTACTATATGTGGAACAGTGGCGCGGGGAGCGAGGCTCGGGAATCCTACGCGGCGTTGGTTGCGGACCTGACGCTTGGGGGGCTCAAGGCGCTCTGAAACGCACGTCGGTATCGCGTCGGTATTGCGTCTGTATCGCGGTGGTGCGGATTTTGGCAGGCGGCGGCGGGGCAAAGCGAGGCTACCCGGCACGGGCCCGCCGTTTGGTATCGTCGATCTGCCATTGCTGCGCGCCTTTTAGGATCGCGGTATAGGTTGCTTGGCCGATGGCCTCGCCGAGGGCGGTATGTTTTCCCGCATAGGGCAGATCGCCCGCAGGCGCGGCGATGGCGATGCAGTCGGTGCCGGTTCCGGTTGCGATGCCGGTTGCGACGCGGTGGCCGAGGTCGATCACGGCGGCGGTGCGGGCCTCGGTGGCCAGGCTCATGGCTTCGAGCAGGCCAATATCCGACAGGGGCGTGTCAACGCGCAGGGCGATGTTGATCGTGCCCCAGTCCTTGCCCCAATCCCGCCCGGAATAATCCTCGCGCGATCCGATCCGTTCCGCGTTGGACAGGCCGATGGTTATCACCGCTTGGGCGGTCACGTCTTCGACGCGGGCGGTGTGGGTGTGATGTCGGACAAGTGTGCGGGAGGTCAGGAACGCGACGGCGTCGGCGGCCCCGCGCGCGGCAAGTTCCGAGGCAAGCCAGGTTTCCGCGTCGATATCCTGGGGCAGGTCGTCCTCATGCACTTCGCGCCAGACAATGCGCGAGGCGGTGACGAAGCCGGGGCGATGCACGGCCCAGCTTAGGACGCGCATCGGCGCGCCCAGATCATAGAACAGCCACGGGCACTCATGGGTTAGCATCAGAGCACCTCGAGCGGTTGAAAGACCGGGCCAGAGGGGGTGTGTTGATGCCATGCGGTAACGCCGAAGGCGCGGGCGAGGAGGGCGTCGGTCAGCACGTCCTGGGGCGGGCCGTCGGCAAGGATACCGCCTTCGGCCAGAAGGATCAGGCGGGTGCAATGTCGCGCGGCAAGGCCAAGGTCATGCAGCGAGACCAGCGTTGAGCGGCCAGTGGCGGCGAGGTCGGCAAAGACCTGCATGGTGGCGATCTGGTGTGCGGGGTCAAGGCCCGCGATCGGTTCGTCGGCCATAAGGAGCGGCGTGTCCTGCGCGATGGCGCGGGCGATGAGGGCGCGGGCCTGTTCCCCGCCCGAGAGGCGCGAGGCGGCGCGGGTGCGAAAAGCCTCGAGGCCGAGATGCGCAATCGCAGCGTCGATCTTTGCGCGGTCCTCGGCGGGGATTTTGCCGGACAGGGGCAGGTAAGGCAGGCGGCCAAGGGCAACGAGGCGTTCGACCGGGATTGGCCAAGCGATTTCGCGCGCTTGTGGCATCCATGCGACGGCGCGGGCGCGTTCAGCGGTGGATAGGGCCGCGAGCGAGCTTTGGCCCGATTGGCGCGGCAGGAGGCCGAGGGCGGCCCGCATCAAGGTTGTTTTGCCTGCGCCGTTGGGACCGATGAGGCCGACCAGTTCCCCCTCATCAATCGTCAGGGAGACATTGGAAAAGACCGGACGGTTGCGTAGGGTTGCGGCGAGATCGCGGAGGGTTAGCAGGCTCATGGCAGTTCCCTGCGTGTCTTGAAGATCAGGTGCAGGAACAGCGGTGCCCCGATGAGGGCGGTGACGACGCCGAGTTTGAGGTCGCGGTCGGGCAGGATCACGCGCACGGAGATATCCGCGATCAACAGCAAAGCCGCGCCCCCAAGCGCCGAAGCCCAGAGCAGGCGCGAGGGTTGGGCGCCTACAAAGGGGCGCAGGATATGCGGCACAACGAGGCCAACAAAGCCGATCGCCCCGGCAACGGCGGTTGCGCCGCCGACGATCGCGGCGGTGCCAAGGACCACAAGAAGGCGCAGGCGGGTGAGGCTTAGCCCGAGGGTTTCGGCGGCATCTTCGCCGAGGGTCAGCGCGTCGAGGCCGCGGGCGGTGCTTGCAAGGAGGATGCCGCCGACGGCGACAAAAGGCAGCGCGAGCCAGAAATGGGTCATGGAGCGGTCGGCGAGCGATCCCATCATCCAGAACACGATGTCGTTTGCGGCAAACGGGTTTGGCGACAGGTTCAGCACCAGAGAGGTCAGCGCTGAGGCGAGGGCCGAGATGGCAATCCCCGCAAGGATCAGCGTCAAAGACCCGCCGCGCGCCCCGGCCAGCCCGATGACGAGAAAAACGCCGATCACCGCGCCCAAGAGGGCTGCCAAGGGCAGGCCGAGCGAGGCGGTTGCGGTAAGCCCGGCCTGAAGCGCGAGGACCGCGCCAAGGGCCGCGGAGCCAGAGACGCCAATGAGGCCCGGCTCGGCGAGCGGATTGCGTAGGTAGCCCTGAAGCGCGGCCCCGGCCATGCCAAGCCCGCCACCGACGAGCGCCGCGAGAAGGGCGCGCGGCAGGCGAATTTCGCGCATCACCATCGGTAGGGGGCCATCGCCTCCGACAAAGAGCGCCGCGAGGCTATCAAGGGGGCCGGTTCGGGCAGGGCCGATGGTCAGAGAGAGGGCAAAGAGGGCGGCGACCAGCGCGAAAAGGATCAAAAACAGGCGCATCAGTCGGCCTTTGCAAGCAGGGCGCGGCGTGCCTTGGCGAGGCGGCGCACGGCGTCAAGAACATGGGGCGTGCCGCAAATCCATGTATTGTCGGCAACGCTTTCGCCTGTCGCCGTGCCAGTGAGGGCGCGCAGGGCGGGGTGGTCGAGAATGTCCTCGGCGCGCGAGTGGCCGTCATAGGCGGGGGCGGAAACGATGAGGTCGGGCTGTGCCATAATCAACAATTCTAGCGGCATTTCCCCGCCATAGGCAAAGCCTGCCTGGGTTGCGACATTGGTAAAGCCGGCGGTTTTGAGGATTTGGCCGGGGAGCGAGTTCTCGCCCGGCGTCCAGCCATTGGCGTTGTAGATCGCGGCGCGGGGGCGGGGGCCGTCGATCTTGCGCAGCTCTGCAAGGTCAGATTCGAATTGCGCCCGTATCTTGGCGGCGGTGGCGTCGCGGCCAAGGACGCGGCCAATCTCGGAGATACGTTCGGGGATGGCGTCCAGGGTCAGGGCAGGGGCCATGATGTGCACCGGAATGCCAAGGCGGCGCAGCATGTTCACGGTAGCGCGGGAGCTATAGGTTCCCGCAAGCACGAGGTCGGGATTGAGGAGGTAGATTTCCTCGGCCCCGCCGTGGTTGATCGGGAAATGTGCGGCCTCGGCGGTCATCGCGGAGGCGCGTTTATCGCGGGAGATGTAGGACACAGATTTGAGCTGTCCCGGCGCGGCCAGCAGCATGGCAAGCTGATCCGTGCACAGGTTGAGCGAGACGACGCGCCGTGGCGCGTCGGCCCATGCTGCCGCGCTGGAAAGCACCAGCGCGGCGAGCAGGCTTATGAGTTTAGAAGGACGCACGGATACCGAAATACAGGCTGCGGCCCGGCGTGCCATAGCCACCAGCGGTTTCGTAGTCCTTGTCCAATAGGTTCTCGATGCGCAGGTAGACGGCGGCGGAGGCGCTCAGGTCGTAGGACAGGCCCGCATTGACCAGCGCGTAGTTCGGCAAGGCGACGGTCGCGTCGTCGAGGTCCACACGGTCGGCGAGGTAGTTGACGCTTGCAAAGGCATTGATGCCGTTGGCAAAGGCCGCATCGACGCCGATGTTCAGGTCATGCTTGGGCACACGACCTGCGCGGCCGGTGCTACGCACGGCGTCGGTGTAGGTATAGGCGCCGGTGATCGTCCAGATATCGTTCAGAGCGTATTCGCCCGAAAGCTCGACGCCTTTGGTCTTGAGGTCGGTCTGACCATAGCAGCCCCATGCGCTTGCGCAGGTGCCGATATAGGCACCGCTATAGACGATGTTGTTCTTGATATCGTTGTAGAAGGCGGTGGCGCGGGCAAAGCCACGATCGCCAAAGCGTTTCTCAAGACCGACTTCAAAGGTCGTGCTTTCCTCGGGGAGGAGGTCGGGGCGACCATACACCGAGGTAAGTTGATAGAGCGTGGGCGGCTTGTAGCCGGTCGCGGCCTGCGCGCGCAGGGTCATGTCGCCGCCAAGCTGATAGGCGAGGGCGAGGCGACCCGTGACCTTGTTGTCAAAGTTGCTCAGATCGTCGTAGCGCAGTGTCGCGGTGATATCGAGTGCCTCGGTCGGGGCATAGGCCAGTTCCACGAAGGCGGAATCGGTCGTGGCGGTAAAGCCGTTGGCCGTTTCCTTGGTATGCGTCAGGCCGACGGTCCAGTCGGTGGTTACGCCGGTGTTGAAGGCGGCGGTGTATTCGGCGGTCTGGCGACGGCCATTGAACGGGGTGGTGAAGCCGTTGGAATAGCTGATGCGATCAGTGTCGAACACGGCATAGCTCAGGCTATGGGCGATTGCGCCGGTCGTGAAGTCGGCAAAGATGCGGCCACCGACCGATTCGCGGGTGTTTACCTCGTCATAGGGTAGGGCACCGTCGCCGGTAAATTCGTCGAATTCGCCTTCGGCGTCGATGGCCAGAAGGTTAAAGCCGACGCGTGCAGTATCGGTCAGGTCATAGGCAAAGAACAGGCTGCCGCGGGTTTCGGTGTAGCCGTCCGCCTCGGTGCCTGCGCTTCGGGCCGAGAAGCCGTCAGTGTCAAAGCGGCTCAGTGAGAAGCCGATCTCGGTGCGCTCGTCCAGATAGCCGAAGCTGAGGTTGGCGCGCTTGGAGTTGTAGGTGCCGTATTCGGTACCCGCGATGCCGGAGAAGCCGTCTTTGGTCGGGCGGAACGACTCGAGGTTTACGACGCCGCCCACGGCGGTTGCGCCGTAGCGAGCCGATTGTGAACCCTTGAGGATTTCAACACGGCTTAGGCCGGTGCCGGTCATGCCGCCCCAGTCAAAGCCGTTGCCCGAGCTTGCCGGGTCGGAGACGTCGATGCCGTCGAAATAGACCGGCACATAGCCCGCGCCGAGGCCACGGATGCGTAGGGTCGTGCTCGTGCCGGGGCCGCCATTGGCGGTGACGGACACGCCGGGCAGGCGCGCGAAGGTATCAGCGAGCTTGGTTTCGGGGGCCTTCTCGATTTCGGCCTCGACGAGGACTTCGGTGGTTGTGCCCGAACGTTTGAGTTCGGTGGCGGTCTCGTTCGAATAGAGGGTAATCGCGTCGAGGTCGTAGGTCTCTTCGGCCAGGGCGGGGGCGGGGGCCGTGGTAAATCCGGTGGTGAGGGCGGTCATTGCGGCGGATGCCAGGAGTGTCCGTTTCATGGGTCTATCCTTCCTTCGGGCCGAGGCCCGTGCGTTTGTATGGTGTCATAAGGAAGGACGCAGTCCTCCCGTGACGGTGAGTGACTGTCACCACAACGGAAGGTCCGTCGTCTGAACGCGCCCCGCGTCCCGACTGGGTGAACATCCTGGCAGGTCTCCTGACTTGCGGGTCAACGCTCCCTCGGGCCTTCCCATCCCCCCATGAGGGAGAACAGTGGCATATGCCGAGGTCGCTCGCCGCTTACAGTTGCGGGGGCAGTCGAGGGTTTGCCGCGATGGGCGGCGCACCTCGTTCCCTTTTCACGGACCGCTAAGCAGTCCGACCAGAACGGGGGGAAATGGCCAGACCGGAGGCGCAAAGTCAATGCGCAATCCGGTCTGGTTCAGTGTTTCAAGATCGCGGGCGTTGCAAAAAAGCAAGGGCGGGGCCGTGGCCCCACCGTATCAGGGCGCGCGCAGACCGAGCTTTTCAAGGCGCGCGGTGGTATCGGCCGTCCAGCGGGATTTCAGCGCGGCATTGTTTTCACGGCGCAGGCCGATGGCGTTGAGAGCCTCGAATTTGGCCGATTCGGCAGCCCCGAAAGAAGCGGCGACGCGCGGGAACCAGTAGTCGACAGAGGCTTGCAGGGTCGCGCCCGTCTCGGTTTCCATGAGCTTTGCGACGCCCTCTTCGGCAAGTTCGGCATGGCGTTGCTCGACCGGTTGGATGGCGCGGAAGGCCTCGGCCAGCGGTTGATAGGAGACGCGGGCGAGGTCCGAGAGTTGCACGGTGACGGCGCGGCCCATGAGGAGGTTCATCACCACCGCATCGGACCAGCCTGCAAGCGGATAGTTAAACACGGCAAGGCGCATGTCCTGTTCGGTGCGCGTTGTGCCGATATCGGCGTCGCGCTCAAGCCGTGCGGTCCAGGGATGGTGCGTTGCGTAGCGGGCGGTATCCGCGCCGAAATCGCCCATGATCGACAGAACCTTGTCGGCGTTGTCGGTCTTTTCAAGCACGATGCGCGCGGCGGCGATACGTTCCTTGATGCCGGGCCCGTTGTTGATGATGTCGGCAAACCCGGCCGCCCCGGCGAGCGAGGAATCGACAAAGCTTGCCATCAGTTTCATCAGCTCGGCGCGGTAGCGCGGCGGCACGTTGGAGGGGTTGGTGAGAACCCCGCCTTGGGCGAGGTAGTCTTCGATCGGCATATCGTCGGCCATAGCGCGGTTCTCCTTACTGGTCGTAATCGACGGTGACGGCATCGGTCACCGGGTAGGCCTGGCAGGAGAGGACATAGCCCTTTTCCACCTCATAATCCTCAAGCGCGTGGTTGGAGACCATTTCGACCTCGCCTTCGAGCACGCGGCAGCGACAGGTCGAGCAGACCCCGGCCTTGCAGGCGTAGGGCGCGTCCATCTTGTTTTCGAGCGCGGCATCGAGGATCGACATATCCTTGGGCATGTCGATGGTTTGGGTCGCGCCATCGAGGGTAATCGCGGTGCGGGCCTGATTGGCCCCGGCGGCGGCGTCTTTGGAGACCGCTTTGCGCTTGGCGCGGCCCGGTTGCGACGAGGCGAACAGTTCAAACTTGATCTGCGCATCGTCGAGACCTGCGCCGCGCAGGGCTGAAGCAATGCCAAGCATCATGGGTTCGGGACCACAGATGAAGGCGGTGTCGACGTGGTCGATGTCGATCCAGCCGGTTTTGAACAGCTCGGCGCATTTTTCCTCGGTCACGAGGCCGGTAAAGAGGTCGATGTCCTGGGCGTCGGATTCAAGCACATGGATGACGTTGAAGCGGCCCATGTAGATGTTCTTGAGGTCTTCGATCTCTTCGCGGAACATGATCGTGGTCACGGCCTTGTTGGCGTAGACGAGGGTAAATGTCGAATTGGGTTCAAGCGCCAGCGTGGTTTTGATCAGCGACAGGACCGGGGTAATGCCGGAGCCGCCCGCAAAGCCAAGATATTGCTTTTCCTGCGTGGCATCGAGGGGGGTAAAGAAGCCGCCCATCGGGGGCATGGCCTCAAGGCGGTCGCCGACCTTGAGATCTTCGTTGGCCCATGTCGAGAAGGTGCCGCCATCGACACGTTTGATGCCGACCTGAAGCCGGCCTTCGTCCTTGCCCGCACAGATCGAATAAGAGCGGCGCAGTTCTTCGCCGTCAAAGTCGCGCCGGAAGGTCAGGTATTGGCCTTGGGTAAAGTCGAATTCCGTCGCCGCGCCATTGACCGGCTTCAGGGTTACGACAACGGCGTCGCGGATCGTCTTGTGGATGTCTGTGACTTCCAGTTCATGGAAACGTGCCATCGGGTCTCCTCCCTAAATGCACTTGAAATATTCAAACGGTTCGAGGCAGTCCTTGCAGCGCCATTGCGCCTTGCAGGGGGTCGAACCGAACTGGCTCAACTTTTCGAGGTGGGTGCCGCCGCAATGCGGGCAGCGGGTTGGCCCGCCCGCCGGTTGCGGCGGGGCAATGCCGTATTCCTCGAGCGCGGCGCGTGCCTTGTCGGACATCCAATCGGTTGTCCAGGCGGGGCTAAGTTGTTGTTTAAGCTCGATATTGTCTAGTCCATGATCGCGCAGGCAGGTCTCGATATCCATGTTGATCATCGAGGTTGCCGGACAGCCCGAATAGGTCGGCGTGACCGAGACAACACAGGTTTCGCCATGAAAGGCGACATCGCGGATGATGCCGAGGTCCACCAGCGTGATGACCGGGATTTCGGGGTCGGGAATGGTTTCCAGCCATTCCCAGACCTGATCGGTGCTGGGCCGGGTCATGGGCGTTGTCATGAGTGTGCCTCGCTTACCACTCGCAGCCGGGATAGGCGCGTTGCAGCCATTGCATCGTCGCCAGAAGGTGCCCGAGATGTTCGGTATGCATCCGCCCGGTGCGCCCGCCCTTGTGGGCATAGCGGCTTTCGGGGAGAGTCAGGGTTGCTTCGGCAAGGACGCGGGTCACAAGCGCATCGTATTCGGCGCGCAGGGTCGACGGATCGGGCGCAATGCCAGCAGCGGCCATCGCGGCGTCGGTCTCGTCGCTTTCAAACATCTCGCCCACATAGGGCCAGAGATATTCAAGCGCGGCTTGCATCCGGTTGTGGCTTTCTTCGGTGCCGTCACCAAGCCCGACTACGGTATCAGCGGAGCGCTCGACATGGTAGGCGACCTCTTTGGAG
Source organism: Pseudopelagicola sp. (assembly GCA_026195905.1). Lineage (GTDB taxonomy): Bacteria > Pseudomonadota > Alphaproteobacteria > Rhodobacterales > Rhodobacteraceae > Shimia. Next base: position 124,196 of record JAPHRE010000013.1, read on the forward strand.
GCCTTGGCGGCGATGGCGGCGACGGTCTCATCGGTTGAACCCATCAGGCGCCCCATGAGGACCGATTGAAAGGCGTCAAAGAGGAATTGGCGCATCAGGGTCTGGCCGAAATCGCCATTGGGCAGCTCGGTCAGAAGCACGTTGCGGAAATCCCATGCGTCGCGCAGGAAAGCGAGATCATCAGCGGTCTTGCCCTCGCCCTGCACTTCGGCGGCATAGCCGAGCCACATCTGGGTCTGGCCGATGAGATCAAGCGCCGTATTGGCAAGCGCAATATCCTCTTCGAGGACCGGCGAATGACCGCACCATTCCGAGACACGGTGGCCGAGGATCAGGGTATTGTCGCCCTGACGCAGCAGGAATTGCAGCAGGAGATTTTTATCGACTGTCATTACATGTGCCCCACTTCATCGGGAATGTCGAAGAAGGTCGGGTGACGGTAGACCTTGCTTTCGGACGGTTCGAAAAGCGGACCCTTGTCGCCCGGCGCGGTGGCGGCGATGTGGCGGGCCTCGACGACCCAGATCGACACGCCTTCGTTGCGGCGGGTGTAGACGTCACGGGCGTTTTTGATGGCCATATCGGCGTCAGGGGCGTGCAGCGATCCAACGTGACGGTGGCTCATGCCATGTTGGCCACGGATGAAGACTTCCCAGAGGGGCCATTCGTTTTTCATGTCTCTTTCCTCCTCGGAATGTTATTCGGCGGCAACTTTGCGCGCGGCTTTCTTTTCGGCGTGGGCGAGAAGCCCGTCCCGGACCCATGCGCCGTCTTCCCAAGCGGCGACGCGGTTTTGCAAACGATCGACGTTGCAGGGGCCGTTGCCCTTGATGACGTCGAAGAATTCCGACCAGTCGGGATCGGAGAAATCATAGTGACCGCGTTCCTCGTTCCACTTGATGCCCGGATCGGGAAGGTCGAGGCCGAGATATTCGATCTGCGGCACGGTCTGGTCGACGAATTGCTGACGCAGCTCATCGTTGGATTTGACTTTGATCTTCCAGGCCATCGACTGTTCCGAGTGGGTCGAATCCGCATCAGACGGGCCGAACATCATTATGGCTGGGAACCAGAGGCGGTTGACCGCGTCCTGGGCCTGTTTCTTTTGTTCGGGTGTCCCAAAGGCCATTTTCATGATTGCATGATAGCCTTGGCGGGCGTGGAAGCTCTCTTCCTTGCAGATGCGGATCATGGCGCGGGAATAGGGGCCATAGGAGGTGCGCTGAAGCGCGACCTGGTTGACGATGGCGGCCCCATCCACAAGCCAGCCCACCGCGCCGATATCTGCCCAGTTGAGGGTCGGGTAGTTGAAGATCGAGGAATATTTCATCCGGCCTTCATGCAGCAGGCGCACCAGTTCGTCGCGCGTTTCGCCCAGAGTTTCGGCAGCGGAGTAGAGGTAGAGCCCGTGACCGGCCTCGTCCTGCACTTTGGCGAGAAGGATCGCCTTGCGCTCCAGGGTTGGGGCGCGGGTGATCCAGTTGCCCTCGGGGAGTTGGCCGACGACCTCGGAGTGGGCGTGCTGGCCGATCTGGCGGATCAGGGTGGCGCGGTAGTCATCAGGCATCCAGTCGCGCGGCTCGATCTTGATATCGGCGTCGATCTTGTCCTGAAAGGCACGTTCCTCGGGGGACATGTCTTCGCGTTTATGGACGCCCTTGTGGGCAGTCTTAATCATCTGAGCATACATTTGGGGTCTCCTCCCACTATTGAATGACGTGCGGTTTGGTCCGAAAACCGGTGCCCAGTTTTCGGGCCGCACTCACACGCGTTCAAGGATCAGGGCAGCACCCTGTCCGACTCCGACGCACATGGTGCAGAGCGCATAGCGCCCGCCGGTGCGTTGCAATTGATAGGCGGCGGTCAGCACGAGGCGCGCGCCGGACATGCCGAGCGGGTGGCCAAGCGCGATGGCGCCGCCATTGGCGTTTACGTGCGGCGCGTCATCCGCGACGCCAAGTTCGCGCAGGGTTGCGAGGCCTTGGCTGGCAAACGCTTCGTTCAACTCTATCACATCCATCTGGTCGATGGTGAGTCCGGCGCGATCAAGCACCTTGCGGGTCGCCGGGACCGGGCCGATGCCCATGACGCGCGGGGCGACACCGGCCGCGGCCATGCCGACGACACGGGCGATGGGCTTGAGTCCGTTCTTTTCCGCCGCCTCGGCGCTGGCAAGCAGGAGCGCCGCCGCGCCATCGTTGACGCCCGAGGCGTTTCCGGCGGTGACCGAGAGGTCGGGGGCGTTCACGCCGCGCAGTTTGCCAAGTTTTGCCGCATCGGTGCCGGGGCGGGGATGTTCGTCGGTGTCGACGATGATCGGGTCGCCCTTGCGCTGGGGCACGGAGACGGGGGTGATTTCGTCGGCAAAGAGGCCAGCCTCATTTGCGGCGGCCCAGCGGGCCTGTGAGCGGGCGGCGAAGGCGTCCTGATCTTGGCGCGAGATGTTATAGTCGGCGGCGACGTTGTCGGCCGTCTGGGGCATTGAATCGATGCCATACATCTCTTTCATCTTCGGGTTCACAAAGCGCCAGCCGATGGTTGTATCGTAGACCGCATTGGTGCGCGAGAAGGCCGAGGTATGTTTGGGCATGACGAAGGGCGCGCGTGACATGCTCTCGACGCCGCCTGCGATGACCATGTCATAATCGCCCGCCTTGATGCCGCGCGCGGCCATACCGACCGCGTCCATGCCCGAAGCGCAGAGGCGGTTCACAGTGGTGCCCGGCACGTCGATGGGCAGGCCCGCCAAGAGCGCGGCCATGCGCGCGACGTTGCGGTTGTCTTCGCCCGCTTGGTTGGCGGAGCCGTAGATCACGTCATCGACGCTGGCCCAATCCACGGAAGGATTGCGCGCCATGAGAGCGGCGATGGGGGTTGCGGCAAGATCGTCCGCGCGCACCGAAGACAACGCGCCGCCGTAGCGGCCGATGGGGGTGCGGGTGGCGTCACAGATGAATGCGTCCATTGTGTCGGGTGTCCTTCGTCCTGTTCATCGGCTCGAAAATAAGCCGACCGCATGGTCGGGATAGAGCCTTGAGCGATTCGTGGCAAGAATTATGTTACGATGTGAAGCATTTTTTCAAAAATCGGTAACGTAATGCCTTGGTGATCGGGGCCGGTGCTGTGCCCGGGTGCCCAAGGGGAGTGTAGCGCAGGTTGGGAAGAAAATCGCCCTGCCGTGCAGACGGGTCGCGACGTCAGATGCCGGATTCAGGCCGTTTGCAAGGGGTGGACGGCGTCGGGGTGAGCGGCGGCAAAGGCGGGAAGGCGCATGCAGGCCGTTTCGACACCAAGGATTCGGCGGCAGGCGGAAAAGTCGGCCCTCCAACGGCGGGCATTATAAAGTTGGGGCATGAGGCAGATGTCGGCAAGCGTGGGCGCGTCACCACAACAGAAGGGGGCTTGCTCGAACCCGGCGAGAAGCGCCTCGAATGCGGCGAGGCCGGGGGTGATAAAGCGGCGCATCCACGCGGCCTTGGCCTCGGGCTGATCGGGGAGGAGGTGTGCCACATGGTCGACGACGCCAAGGTTGCAGACGGGATGCACATCGACCGCAACGCTATGTGCAAGGGCGCGGACATGCGCGGCTTGCACAGGATCGGCGGGCAGAAGGCCAAGCGATCGCGTGTCGTTCAGGTAGTCGAGGATGGCGAGGGACTGGGTAAAAATATGCCCGTCGATCTCAAGCACAGGCACCAAACCTTGGGGGTTGAGCGCGGTATGGGCCGCGGATTTGTGATCTCCGGCCACCAGATCGACAGGCACCGCCCGATAGTCGATCCCGGCGAGATTGAGCGCAATGCGCACGCGATAGCTTGCAGAAGAGCGCCAGTAATCGTGCAGGATTGTATCGGTCATGGTCGGTCTGGTCCCTGAGACGAAGAACGCCGCCCCCAAAAAAGAGGGCGGCGTCAGAAAACTACCGCATTTTACTTGCGATGTTAAGGTTATTTATCGAGTTCCTTGGCGTGCAGCCAAGCGGCATGTTGGGGGGCTTTCTTGGTGCGGGACCATTCTTCGAGCATGTCCCATTTGACGGCATCCATGCGTTCCAGAAGGGCTTCTTCTTCCGGGTCCGGGCAGGCCAGTTCGACGCGGTGGCCATTGGGATCGAAGAAATAGATCGAATGGAAGATCGAATGGTCAGTCACGCCAAGCACTTCGACGCCATTGGCCTCAAGGTGATCTTTGAAGGCAATCAGTGTATCGCGGTCTTTGACTTTGAAGGCGATGTGCTGGACCCAGATCGGGGTATTGGGGTCGCGGCCCATTTCCGGTTTGGTCGGCAGTTCGAAGAAGGCAAGGACGTTGCCGTCGCCCGCATCGAGGAAGAGGTGCATGTAGGGGTCCGGCTCGTGGGTCGAGGGGACATGATCCTCGGCGATGGCGAGGATGAAATCCATGTTGAGCATCTTGCCATACCATTCGACGGTTTCCTTGGCGTCTTTACAGCGGTAGGCGACGTGGTGAATTTTCTCAATTTTCATTTATGAACCCTCCTTTGGGGGGAGCGCGGCGGCGGCCAGCGCTTCGGTCAGGATCGCGCGATTCCCGATATGGTTTGCCAGAACGAGCACAAGGCGCGCATTGAGCGCGTGGCTGTCGGCGTCGGACAGGCCTTCGTGGACGCTGAGCAATTCTGCATAAAAATCGTCCACGCCGTCGATATTCGGGGTCAGGATGAGATCGGACATCGTGGATTACTCCTTGCCGGTGGCGCGGCGGATGGCCGTGCCGATATGGGTTGGGTCAAAGCTCGGGCGGCGCGCGGCGACGTGCTGATCCGGGCGGATCAGATAGACGGCGGACTCCTCGTTGCCGAGGTAGCGTTCCTTGAGGAACCCGGTCGGATCGTCGTTGGTCGTCAAGGCAAGGCGGCGCACGGTGATGCCGTCTTCCTCGATCTCGTCCGGCGCGTCGGCGTTGATTGTCAGCAGGACAAATTCGTTGCCGAGGTGCGACAGCAGGAACGTATCGCCAAGCGGCACGTCCGGGCAGGGGCTTCCGGGGCGGGTCCGGGCCGGGCCGTCGAGGGCATCGGCCGAGTTCAGCGGCGATCCGTCATAGGTGCAAGGCACCGACAGGCGGCCAGAGTTCACCATCGGACGGGCGAATTCGTAGTGTTCGGACAGCGCCAGAACCGAATCCCTCAGCAGGGTCGACATGTTAGATTTCGGGGTAATGAAATCGGTGGAGCGGGTCGAGTTTAGGATGTTTTCGTCCGCGCCGTGGATGCGTTCGTCGTTATAGGTATCAAGCAGGGTCTCGGGCGCCTTGTTATTGATTACGAGGCCGAGTTTCCAACCGAGGTTGTCCACGTCCTGCATCCCCGAGTTGGCACCGCGCGCGCCGAAGGGAGATACCTGATGGGCGGCATCGCCAGCAAAGAACACGCGGCCATGACGGAAGCTCTCCATGCGCTTGCACTGGAACGTGTAGATCGAGGACCAGACC
>JAPHRE010000060.1 GCA_026195905.1 Pseudopelagicola sp.
CGCCCTTCATGCATAATGCTGCGATCCACATCCAGACGGCACGAATGTCGAACTTGGCCCACAAGCCCCCACTCGACTGCACGACCAACGCCCCAAAGCAACACCGCCCGGCATGTCCATGCCAAACGGCCAAAATCAAAAGCCCCCACAAACTCCAGAGACTCAGGTTTTGTGAACCCGCACGCCGCATTCACCATCGCGCGCCGCGTTCATCCGCCGTTTTGGCGACTGCCGCACCGACGCAATACCGACGTGATACCGACGCGATGCAGACCTGCGTTTTTTGGCGGTTTCCGGCGTTAACCGGCCTGTCCGACACGGGCACAGAGCCGCCCTCAAAGCGGCCAGAACACCGGGATCAACAGCGACGCCAATAGCCCAATCGAGAGGTTGAGCGGGATGCCCACCCGTAGGAAATCGGTGAATTTATAGCCCCCCGGACCATAGACCAACATGTTGGTCTGATAGCCGATCGGGGTGGCGAAACTGGCCGACGCCGCGACCATCACTGCGATCACAAGCGGGCGCGGATCAATGCCCATCGCCGCCGCCAAACCGATGGCAATCGGCGTCACGACGACCGCCACCGCATTGTTGGACACAAGCTCTGTCAGCACCGAGGTCAAAAGGTAGACCGCCCACACCAAAAGGAACGGCGGCAAGCCGGTCAAAACAGGCGCAACCGCCTCAACAATAAGGGAAACTGCCCCTGAATGCTCTAGCGCGGCGCCGATGGCCAGCATCGAAAAAATCAACGCCAGAAGCCGTCCATCGACAAAGGAAAACGCCTCATCCGCGTCAATGCAGCCGGTCAATAGGACAAGGGCAACCGCGAGGATCGACAATAGGAAAATCGGCGCGATCCCAAGCCCGGCAAGCGCCACAATGGCAATAAGGGCCACAATCGCGATGGGCGCATGGCCCCGACGATATTCGCGCTCCGAAGGCTGGGTCACATCGACCATATCCATCTCCGACGCAAGGCGCTGAATATCGCCCGGTGCCCCTTCAAGCAGAAGCGTATCGCCGATCCGCACATAGAGATCGTCCAACTGTCGGCCAATATTCTGGTTCCGCCGATGCACCGCCAACGGATACACCCCGAACCGCCGCCGCAGCCGCAAATCCCCAAGACGCCGCCCCACCATCCGACACCCCGGCGTGATGAGCGCCTCGACCGTTGTTGTCTCCACTGCCGAGACCTGATCCACCCGTTTGAGCGACTTGTTGCGCTGAAGCGAAAGCAGCTCTGTCATCCGCGTGCGCAGCACCACCCGGTCCCCGACCTGAAGCGTCACCGCATCAAGGTTGCGCCGCAACGACACATCGCCGCGCACCACGTCGATCAACCGCACCCCGTCCCGCTTGAAAAGCTGCACCCCATTGACCTCGCGACCAATGAGGTTCGACTCTGGCGGGATCACTGCTTCGGTGAAGAATTTCATCCGCGAACGATCCGAAAGCATGTCTGACATGCTATCGCGCGCTGGCAACAACCGCGCCCCGAACACCCGCAGATAGATCATCCCCCAGATGACAAGGATCACCCCGAGTTTCGTCACCTCGAAAATGGAAAACGCCTCCATCCCATGCGCCCGTGCAACCCCGTCGACAAGCAGGTTCGTAGACGTCCCGATAAGCGTCAGCGTGCCGCCAAGGATCGCCGCATAAGAGAGCGGAATCAAAAGCTTGGAGGCATTGGTGTTGAGCGTGCGAGCAAGCTGGATAAACACCGGGATCATCACCACGACAACCGGCGTATTGGACACAACCGCCGAGGCCACAATGACAAAGACCATCAACATCGCGATGGCCAGACGTGGGTTGGTCTTGGCCTGTTTGTCGGCCATATGGGTAAAGGCGCTTAGCGCCCCTGTGCGCACCAATGCGCCCATGACGATGAACATCGCCGCAATGGTCCACGGGGCCGGGTTTGATAGCACGGCAAGCGCCTTGTCATACGGCAATACGCCAAACACCAAGAGCGTCGAGACGCCCGCGATGGCGACGACTTCGGTTGGAAAACTCTCGCGCAGGAAGAGCGCAAACATAACGCCCACGGTCGCAAGCGCGATCACCGCTTGGGTGGTCTGTGAAAAATCGAACAGGTCCATGTATGTCCCGGTAATTGCCTCGCGCCACAATTGCGCATGCGCCGTCAGGGGGCAAGAGACTCCTTTCGTCGCGGCTGCACAAGCGCCATACCCGCAAGCACAAGCCCCATCGCCGCCCAGACCCATCCCGAATACCGTTCCGACAGGATCAGCATTGACCAGAGCACGCCCGACCCGGTCACAATATAGGCAACCTGAGCCGCAAACACCGAACCAGCCCTCCCCACCAGCCAGACATAGCTCGTATAGACGATCACATGCACAAGCGAGGATAGCACCAGCGCGATTTCCGGCGCGCCCCAGTCGGTGCGGGGGTCAATAAATTGCCCCGTCGCAAGCGCCAGCGGCAACGACAACAGCGCACCGATAAGCGACGCCCCAAAGAGAACATGACCAGGCCCAAGCCCATGCGTGCCCCATTTGGAAACGATATTGCCCTCAAGCGCATAGCACAACGGCGCCACCATCGCGACCGGCACCCAGACAATCATCGCCGGGTCCGGCAGGCTTTCTGGTCCCACGAGGAGCAGCACCCCCGCCCCGCCCGTCACCAACCCCAAGAGGCGCTTGCCGGAAAAACGGTCAATCCCAAGGCCAAGCGCGATGGGAAAGGCGAGGATCGGCACCAAGGAAATCAGCACCGCAACAATCCCCGCCGGAAGGTGAATCGTCGCGGTGTAGGAAAAGCTATTGGGCACCAATGTGCCCGTCAACGCGATGACCAAAAAGAACCACAAAAGCCGCGGTGGCAGCGCAATCGGCTTCTTCTGCACCACCCGGATCAGGCCCAGCGCCACAACGCCAATGACCTGCTGCCAGAAGATCAGGCCAATAGCCTGATAGCCCTCGCTCACGGCGATCTTGGTCAAGGGGTTGGTGATGCCCCACCCCGCGCCAAGCGCGAGTAGAACACCAAACGCCCCGGTGCGGGTCATGCAACAGGTCCGGCAGGCACCAGCCGCCCGCCCTGACGCACCATCTCGATCCGCGTCGCCGCGCCGGTGCGGTCATCGGTCTCGACATAGACCCCCGAAAGCGTGGCATCGCCCATCGCCGGGGTAAAACGCGCCTTGGGCATGCCTGTTACAAAACGGCGCATTGGCTCGGCTTTTTCCATGCCGATGACGGAATTATAATCGCCGCACATCCCCGCATCCGATTGGAACGCCGTGCCACCGGGCAGGATTTGCGCATCCGCCGTCGGGACATGCGTATGGGTGCCGACAACGAGGCTTGCACGGCCATCACAGAAATGCCCCATGCCCATCTTTTCCGACGTGGCCTCGCAATGCATATCGACAACCGCCGCCTGCACCATACCGCCGCGCGGATGTTTGCGCAAAATCGCATCCATTGCGGAAAACGGATCATCATAGGGCCGCTTCATGAACACCTGCCCCAAGACCTGCGCCACAAGCACCTTGCGCCCCCCCCGCGCCTCGAAAACGCGGTATCCCCGCCCTGGCACATCGCCATGCGCAAAATTGACAGGCCGGAGGATGCGCGGTTCGGTCTGGATGAACTGCATCATGTCCTTTTGGTCAAACGCATGGTCGCCAAGCGTGACACAATCCGCCCCCGCCTCAAGCAGCCCTTGTGCATGTGCAGCAGACAGCCCCATGCCATTGCTGGCATTCTCGCCATTGACCACAACAAAATCGAGCCGCCACGCATCGCGCAGACGCGGCAAATGTTCGGCCACAGCAGCGCGCCCCGCGCGCCCCATGACATCACCCAGAAATAGAAGTCTCATAGGCGTCTGGCTACTCCCATCCCCGCGCGTGGGCAAGAGGGAACAGGACCATGCGCCCCCGCCCGCCATGCGCCCTCGCGTCGCGCCGCGACCCTGCGCACGACGCGCAATGCTATTAGCCGCCGCGCAGGTCGCGCACCCCGGCTTCGGTCACGATCATGTCGAGCGGTTGATCCGTCGCCTCAAGGGGCAGGTTCTCGGCCTCCTGCGCTGCAAAGGCAAAGCCAATCGCCAATGTCGCACGGCGCGCGCGCAGGCGTTCCAGCGTGCGATCGTAAAACCCGCCGCCATAGCCAAGCCGCCCGCCACGCGCATCAAAGGCCACCAAAGGCACAATCAGGATTTCCGGCTCAAAGAACGCATCCACCTGCGGCACCATCGCCCCAAATGGCCCCTCACGAAGCGCGCAGTCTGGCTCCCACCGGGAAAATACAAGCGGCCGCCCCGCGCCTTGTATGACCGGTACACCGACAGGGCCATAGGCCGCCGCCTCGGCCATCGCCGGCACTGGGTTGATCTCGGTGCGGATCGGCAAGAACCCCGCAAGCGGCACACCACGATACCCTGCAAGCACTTCGGAAAGAAAGGCCGACTGCCCCGGCCCGGCCGCCTCAAACGCCGCTTTGCGACGTGCGAACGCCGCCTTGCGCGCGGCGGCCTTGATCTCGGAAATATCCATGCAACGCCCTTCTCACTCAGGTCAAGACAACCGCCGCCAACCCGAGAAACGCGAAGAACCCGACAACATCCGTCACCGTGGTGACAAACGTGCCAGAGGCCAGCGCCGGGTCCACACCGATACGCTCAAGAAGCACCGGCACCACCGTCCCCGCAAGCCCGGCCACGACCAGATTGATGACCATCGCGACAGCAATCACATAGGCCAGCGTCATCGACCCGAACCAGATCAACCCGACCCCCCCCATCACAAGCGCAAAGGCAATCCCGTTGCCAAGCCCGACAAGCACTTCGCGCCGGATCACCCGCCATACGTTGGCCCCGGTAAGGTCTTTGGTCGCAATCGCCCGCACCGCCACGGTCAAGGATTGCGTCCCCGCATTGCCGCCCATCGACGCCACAATCGGCATCAGAACCGCAAGCGCCACGAACTGGCCGATCGTATCTGCAAACTGCGCGATGACCAACGACGCAATAACCGCCGTCACAAGGTTGACCGCAAGCCACGGCAGGCGCTGTTTCGCCGTCTCAAGAACCTTATCCGAGAGCGATCCCTCTGCCGAAACACCGGCAAGGCGCAGGATGTCTTCCTCGTGCTCATCGTCCAGAACCGCCATCGCATCATCAATGGTAATCACACCGACAAGCCGCTCGCTCTCATCCACAACCGGAGCCGAGATCAGGTGATACTGATTGAACGCATAGGCCACGTCTTCCTCATCCTGTGTCGCCGGAATGGTTTTGAACAAATCCTCAACGATATCGCGCAGCATGACCTCGCGCCGCGCCCCCATGATCCGGCCAAGCGTCACATTGCCCACCGGCTTCATCTTTGGGTCGACAAGGATCACATGATAAAACTGCTCCGGCAGGTCTTCGGCATTGCGCAAATAGTCAATACACTGACCCACGTTCCAATGCTCCGGCGCCCAAGCCGTCTCGCGCTGCATCAGGCGGCCCGCGGATTCCTCTGGATAAGACAACGAGGTCTCAACCGCCGCCCGGTCCGAGTCCTCAAGCACATCAAGAATCGCTTCCTGCTGTGGCTCGTTGAGATCCTCGACAAGATCGACCACATCATCGGATTCAAGATCACGCACCGCATCCGCAAGCACGCTCGGCTTCAGCGCCGCAATGACCTCTTCACGCAGGCTCTCTTTGAGCTCGGAGAGGATTTCACCGTCAAACTCTTTGTCATAAAGCTCAATCAGACGCCGCCGGTCATAAGCATTGATCTGTTCAAGAATATCCGCGATGTCCGCCGGGTGCAGCGGCTCCATCAGCTCGAATAGCTTCTCCTGATCCCAGATTTCAACCGCGTAGAGAATCGCCGCAATGGCCTTGCGGTCAATCACATAGGCTTCGTCTTCGGTCTCTAATTCGGGGGGGATGATCTCGGTCGCCTTGCTCATACTGCCCCTCCATGTGATCGCACGCATTGCCTTGTGGCGACATTAGGGGAAAGCAGGGCTGAAACTCAATGGCACAACGCACCCACGCGCGTTGTTTTCCTGCCGAATGCCCAATCCAACGCCCCCGCCCAATGACCACTGGATCACCGTCTGCGCCTGTCGGCTTGGCAAACCCGCCCCATTGTCCACGTTGAAACAGTTTCACGCAATTGCCGGGTTTCCCCGCAAGCCCGAAAAAGGGTAGCTTTGGTGCGGTGGCCAACGCCTTGGGAGACGGACATGCCAGAAACAAAGCTCATTCTGGGCCAAACACTGGGCTTTACCGCCAACCCGTTCGAGACCCCGGTCGCAGAGGCCGCGCGCTATCGTCGACGCGGCGCACTTTTGGTCGCCAATGGCCGCATCATGGCCGAAGGCGAAGCCGATACCCTTGTCTCTACCCACCCAGATGTAACACGCATCGACTATGGCGACGCGCTGATCACAGCAGGGTTCATCGACGCCCATGTGCATTACCCGCAAACCGGCATTATCGCGAGCTGGGGCAAACGGCTGATCGACTGGCTCAATAGCTATACCTTCCCCGAAGAGATGCGCTTTGGCGATCCCGCCTATGCCGCCGAAATCGCCGCGCTTTACTTTGATCTGTCCCGCGCTCATGGCGTCACCACGATGGCAAGCTACTGCACCATCCACCCCGCCTCGGTCGATGCCTTCTTTACCGAGGCCCAAAAGCGCGGCCAACGCGTCGTCGCGGGCAAAACCTGCATGGACCGCAACGCCCCCGAAGGCTTGTGCGACACCGCCCAAACCGCCTATGACGACAGCAAGGCTCTGATTGGCAAATGGCACGGGCAGGACCGGCTCTCTTATGCCATCACCCCGCGCTTTTCTCCGACCTCGACCCCCGAACAGCTCACCGCCCTCGGCGCGCTCTGGGCCGAGCATCCTGACTGCCTGATGCAAACCCACCTGAGCGAACAAACCGACGAAATCGCGTGGGTCAAATCCCTCTTTCCCGACGCCCGCGACTACCTTGAAACCTACGAAGCCTATGGCCTGCTCGGCGAAAAAGGGCTCTACGGCCACGCCATCCATCTTGACCCACGCGAGAAAGACCGCCTGCGCGAGGTTGGTGCCGGCCTCATCCACTGCCCGACCTCAAATACCTTCATCGGTTCGGGTCTGTTTGACATGCAAACCCTCATGGCCGAAGGCCACCGCGTCGGCCTTGCAACAGATACCGGCGGCGGATCGTCCTTCTCGATGCTGCGCACTATGGCGGCGACCTATGAGGTCGCCCACCTGCGCCACAACTCGCTCCACGCCGCCCAACTCCTCTGGCTTGCCACCGCTGGCTCGGCCAAGGCGCTGCATATGGAAGACAAGATTGGCAATCTCTCACCGGGTCTGGAGGCCGATCTTGTGGTCCTCGACCTCGCCTCGACGCCCGACATCGCCCAACGCACCGCCCGCGCCGACACCATCTGGGAGGCGCTCTTTCCTACCATCATGATGGGCGATGACCGCGCCATCCGCGATGTCTGGATCAATGGGCGCAACACTCCCTCTTCACCTTTGTGAAAATACTCCCGCCGGAGGCAAAACCCGAGGAAACGGCCCGGAGGGCCGATGACGAGACATCCTGCGCGCGGCCCTGGCCGCGCCCCGTTCAACAGGTCTCAGAACGCCTTGTCAGAACGCCTTGAAGGTCAGCGTGGTCAACGAGCGTTCAATGCCGTCGATATCAAGCAAATGATCGTTGATATATTTGCCCACGTCCTCATCAGCAGGGATATAAAGCTTCATCAGAAGATCAAAATCGCCGCTGGTCGAAAAAAGCTCGGAATGGATTTCCTTGAGCGCTATCTCCTCGGCCACGCGATAGGTCGTGCCGGGTTTACAGCGAATCTGGACATAGACACAGGTGCTCATGATATGGCCTCGTTCAATTTGGCCACAGGCTGGCACAATTGGCACGGGGCGACAATCCCGAAACCTGCGCTCTTGGCCCCGCCTGCGCGCGCCCCTATAAGGGCCGCAACACAGCACATGAAGGACCCTGACAATGCGCAAGGCACAGATCAGCCGCAGCACCGCGGAAACCGAGATCAGCGTCGAAATAAATCTCGATGGCACCGGTGTCTATGACAACCAAACCGGCGTCGGGTTCTTCGATCACATGCTGGATCAACTCTCGCGCCACTCGCTGATCGACATGACGATCCGCGCCAAGGGCGACTATCACATCGACGATCACCACACAGTCGAGGATACCGGCATCGCACTCGGCCAGGCACTGACGCAGGCGCTGGGCGACAAGCGCGGCATCCGCCGCTACGCCGCCTGCCACCTGCCGATGGATGACGCGCAGGTGCGCGTCGCGCTCGATCTGTCGGCCCGCCCCTACCTGATCTGGAACGTCGAGATGCCCACCGCCAAGATCGGCAGCTTCGATACCGAACTGGTGCGCGAATTCTTTCAGGCGCTTGCGACTCATGGCGGCATCACCCTGCACATTGACCAGGTTCACGGTTTCAATAGCCACCACATCGCCGAGGCCACCTTCAAGGCCGTGGCCCGCGCCCTGCGCGATGCGGTTGAAACCGACCCGCGCAAAGCCGATGCCGTGCCCTCGACCAAGGGGGCGTTGTAACCTCTATGCTCACGGCAATCATTGACTACGAGAGCGGCAACCTGCACTCGGCGGAAAAAGCGTTTCAACGCATGGCGCGTGAGGTCGATGGCGGCAAGGTCGTCGTCACCTCCGACGCCGAAACCGTCGCCCGCGCCGACCGCCTTGTGCTACCCGGAGACGGCGCATTTCCCGCCTGCGCCACCGAGCTGCGCGGCCACAAAGGCATCTACGACGCTATGGTCGAAGCGGTCGAGGACAAGGGCCGCCCGTTCTTGGGCATCTGCGTCGGCATGCAGCTCATGGCGACAACCGGCCATGAATACGAAGAAACGCCGGGCCTAAACTGGGTCGCGGGCGATGTCGAAAAGATCACCCCCGCAGACAAGACGCTGAAAGTGCCGCATATGGGCTGGAACGATCTGGTGATCGACCATCCCCACCCGGTGCTTGAGGGGATCAAAACCGGCGATCACGCCTATTTCGTCCACTCCTATCAATTCCACGTCGCCAACCCCGACGAGCGCATTGCCCACGTGGAGTATGGCGGCGACGTCACGGCCATCATTGGCCGCGACACCATGCTCGGGATGCAGTTCCACCCGGAAAAAAGCCAAGCCGTGGGCCTGCGCATGATCGGTAATTTCCTGCGCTGGACGCCCTGATCGTCTAGGATAGGGTGGGGTCAACGCCCCGCCCCGCAAGGTTTATTGCCAAGATGAAAGCCGCGGCCGGTTACTTGATGCGGGTCCATTTCTGCGACGAGCACAGCAAGCCCCCGGCCACACAGCCGCGCAGCTTGAGCGTGTTGCCCGTGACATCCATCTTACCGATGTAAATCTTGTCATTAGACGGACGCCAAACCTTGCCCTCGTATTTGCCGCCTCCCTTCGCCGCCATGTCGCGCACAAGAAGTTTGCCCTTGTTGGCCGAATTATATTCGCCATCGCTGTTGAAGGTGCGGGAAATGGTGCCACAAATATTTCCGCCGCAAGGGGTCATCGAAATATGCGCATAAGAGCCGTCATCAACCTCGGTTTTCCATGTGCCAAGCGCCGGATCAGCGGCAACACCCGTGGCAGAGGCAGCGGCAGAGGCAGCGGCAAAAGCCACCGCAAGAATGAATTTTTTCATGATATCCTCCCGTGATATTACCAAGAAGTTTCCGCCAAGCCGCGATTCCGATCAAGTCTGACTTGGGGTCACGTTGCATTCCGCGCGGCCCCATGCCAAAGCAGCGGCGACGATTTTTCAGACAGGACAGACATGATGATCCTCTACCCCGCCATTGACCTCAAGGACGGTAACGCCGTGCGCCTCGTGCATGGAGACATGGACAAAGAAACCGTGTTCAACGAGAATCCGGCCGCGCAGGCGCTCGAATTCGTCAAGGCAGGCTGTGAATGGCTCCATCTTGTCGATCTCAACGGCGCCTTCGCCGGCGCGCCCGTAAACGCCGCCCCGGTTGAGGAAATCCTCAAGCAAACCAAGGTGCCAGCGCAGCTTGGTGGCGGTATCCGCGATATGAAAACCATTGAAAACTGGATCGACAAGGGCTTGGCCCGCGTCATCCTTGGCACCGTCGCGGTCGAAAACCCCGATCTCGTGCGCGAGGCCGCGCGGGAATTCCCCGGCAAGGTCGCTGTCGGCATTGATGCGCGGGGCGGCATGGTCGCCACCAAGGGCTGGGCCGAGGAAACCAATGTCGACGCCACCGACCTCGCCCGCAGCTTTGAAGACGCGGGCGTCGCGGCGATCATCTATACCGACATCATGCGCGATGGTGCGATGAAAGGCCCAAATATCGAGGCCACGGCAGCGCTGGCCAATGCCGTGTCGATTCCGGTCATCGCCTCGGGCGGTGTCTCTTCGCTCGATGACCTGCGGGCGCTGAAAACCTGCGGCGCGCCGCTCAACGGGGCGATCTCGGGCCGGGCGCTCTATGATGGGGCGATTGATCTGGCCGAGGCGCTCGGCGTGATGAAAGCCTGACGCCCCTTCCCCACCTCCCTGAAAAGGCGCATAAAGCCGATATGCTGAAAACTCGTCTCATCCCCTGTCTCGATGTCGCTGATGGCCGTGTGGTCAAGGGCGTCAACTTTGTCGGTCTGCGCGATGCGGGCGATCCGGTCGAAGCCGCGCGCGCCTATGATGCGGCCGGGGCCGATGAAATCTGTTTCCTCGACATCCACGCCACCCATGACAATCGCGGCGTGATGATCGACATGGTGCAACGCTGCGCCGAGCAATGTTTCGTCCCGCTGACTGTAGGCGGCGGCGTGCGCACTGTGCAGGACGTGCGCAAGCTCCTGCTGGCGGGCGCGGACAAGGTCTCGTTCAACTCTGCCGCTGTGGCCAACCCCGATGTCGTGGCCGAGGCCGCCGCCCAGTTCGGAAGCCAATGCATCGTCGTCGCCATCGACGCCAAGACCGTCGCCCCCGGCAAATGGGAGATTTTTACCCACGGCGGGCGCAAACCAACCGGCATCGACGCGGTCGAATTTGCCAAGCTGGTCGTCGCCAAGGGCGCGGGCGAAATCCTATTGACCTCGATGGATCGTGACGGCACCAAATCGGGCTTTAACCTGCCCCTGACCAAGGCGATTTCCGACGCCGTGGATGTGCCTGTCATCGCCTCTGGCGGGGTCGGCACGCTCGACCACCTCGTTGAAGGCGTCACCAAAGGCGGGGCCAGCGCCGTGCTCGCCGCCTCGATCTTTCATTTTGGCGAATACACCATCGAAGAGGCCAAAACCTTCATGGAAAACGCCGGTATCCCGATGAGGCACGCCACATGACCCTGAACGCCCTCGCCCAGACCATCGCCGCCCGCGCCAAAGCCGACCCAGACTCAAGCTGGACCGCCAAGCTCCTTGCCAAGGGGCCGGAAAAATGCGCCGAAAAATTTGGCGAGGAAGCCGTCGAGGCCATTATCGAAGCGGTCAAAGACAACCGCGACGGCCTGATTTCCGAGAGCGCCGATGTCCTCTTTCACCTGCTTGTCATGCTGCAATCGCGCGGTGTGACGCTGGACGAGGTGCTTGGCGAACTTGAGCGCCGCCAGGGCACAAGCGGCATCGCCGAAAAGGCCGCGCGCGCCAAGGGATAAATCCCCGTCAGAGTTTTGACGAAATCACCCCGGTCGCAAACCCGCCCATACGCAGCTCACCAAAGAGGCGTTGATACTCGATCTTCGGACAACGGTTCTGGATCACGGTTAGCCCCGCCGCCTCGGCCTTGGCCGCCGCCTCCGCATTCTCGACGCCGATCTGCATCCAGATTGTCTTGAGCGCCGGAAAATGCGCCAACGCCTCGTCGACAATCGGCGGCACCGCCTCGGAGCGGCGAAAAATATCGACCATATCCACCGGCGTGTCGATCTCGGACAGGCGCGCGCGCACGGTCTGCCCAAAGAGCATCTTGCCCGTATGGCCGGGGTTGACCGGGATCACGGTATAGCCCTTAAGCGACAGATACCGCGCCACGTAATAGCTCGGGCGCACCGGGTTCATGGAGACGCCCACAACCGCCACCGTTTTGGTGCGCGTCAGGACATCTTTGAGAAGCTGATCAGAATATTCCATCTTCAAACCCTAGCGCGGCTTTATGGAAGAAAAAAGCGCCCAAGTGCAGACTTGGGCGCTAGGTACGGAACGAGGGACAGTAAACGCAGAGGCTGCTGTTCCAGTGCCGCCTCTGATATATAAGAGATAGGTGCGATCCGGCCCTTTTAAAGCCCGCTCAAGAATCTGTGATCACACCGTTATCAATCGAAAATATCCTCGACCACATCGAAAAGCTCTTCCGCGATACGGCGGGACAGGCTTTTGCGGCGCTTCTTTTTCTTCTTCTTGGGTTTCGACGGTTTGGCATCACGATAGACCGGTACATGCACGACTTTGACCCGATCCTTGGGACGGGTGGCCTGCGGCATCTGCTTCAATTCATGCAGCGGCGCGCCACAGGCAGCACAGGCCAACTCGTGGCGCCCATTGTCCTTGAACACAAGCGCGGCGCGCGTGCCGCAATAGCAGCAGGTGGCGATCTTGGGGGTCTGGGGCATCGTCTCTCCTTGGTCTTGCGCTCAATCTAGGGCGCAAAACCCGGATTTTTAGCCCTTGCGCGGCAAAGATGCATAAAGCGCGACCGCCGCCGCATTGGAGACATTGAGCGACCCAAAACCCCCGGCGAAATCAATCCGCACGAGCGCGTCCACCGTCTCCTTGGTTTTCTCGCGCAGCCCCGGCCCCTCGGCCCCCAGAACAAGCGCCACCGGAGCATCCTGCCGCCCCTCTAGCGCGTCCTCAATGGTCTGCTCTGCCTCTCCATCAAGGCCAAGCACAAGATAGCCCATCTGCTGCAATTCGCTGATCGCATCCGCAAGGTTGCGCAGGCGCAAATAGGGCTGGCGTTCAAGCGCCCCCGAGGCGGTCTTGGCAAGCGCCCCGGTTTCGGGGGCCGAATGATGCCGCGTGCCGATCACCGCCTGCGCGCCAAAAACCTCTGCCGAGCGTAGAATCGCACCGACGTTATGGGGGTCCGTCACCCGATCAAGCAGGATCAGGCGCAAAGGCCGGTCCCCGCCCGTAATCGCGCGCTCGGCAAGGCTGCCCCAATGTAGCGGCTTAACCTCAAGCGCCGCGCCCTGATGCACGGATTGGGGATCAATCGGGACGGAAAACTTGCGCGGCTCAACGATCTCCGGCGTCATGCCCGACGCATTGATCGCCTCGGCAAGTTTGTCATGGGCGTTCTTTGTCACCACAAGCCGGAGTTTCTCACGGGCCGGATTCATCAACGCATCCCGCACCGCATGCACCCCAAAGAGCCAGAGCGTTTCAGCCGCCGATTTGCGCTTTTGCTGTTCTTTTTCCACGACCCATTTTGGTTTTTTCATCGCCCGGTTTCCCCGTTTTTCCTGCGCCTTTAGCAATGCGACGGGCGCGATCCATGTGCAAGGGATTTTCTTGTTGACGCTCCCTTTCAGTCCCGGTAATCAGCCCCACACACCGAGGCGGCATGCCTCGGGAAAGTGGGCGACAGGCCGCAAGGTGTGGCAGGGGACTGTAACTCCCTCGCGGAGACGCACGCTAGGTTCGATTCCTAGGTCGCCCACCACTTTCCCTCTCCTCTCTGAACCTTCCATAG
>JAPHRE010000034.1 GCA_026195905.1 Pseudopelagicola sp.
CTCATATATATCATTTTTGGAATATGGAAAAGAGTAGAAAACCCCAACCCGTCGCCGGATCAGGGTCATCGTTAACGTTTGGACGCGAAAAAAGGGCCGCACCGACGCAATACCGACGTTATACCGACGCGATACAGACCCCTGTTTTGGCGTTAACTTTTCTTGTCTTTCTTCTTCTGCGCGACGACCTTTTCGGCAAGATCACGGGCAATCGCAAAAGCGCCTTTGATCTTGTCGCTGTCCTTTTTCCAATCGCGACGCACCACGATTTTATTGTCCTTAACCTTGGCAAGTCCTTGCTGTGCCTGAATAAATTCAACAAGACCCTGAGGCGAGGCGAACTTGTCGTTATGGAACTGGATCGTCGCGCCCTTTGGCCCGCCATCGAGCTTGGAAATCCCGGCCCGCTTGCACATATCCTTGATCCGCACAATAAGAAGCAACGTATTGACTTCCTTAGGTAATTTGCCAAATCGGTCAATCAATTCGGCGGCAAATCCTTCAAGCTCGACCTTGCTATGCAGCCCGCTCAGGCGACGATAAAGCCCAAGCCGCACATCGAGGTCCGGCACATAGTTTTCCGGGATAAGAACCGGCACCCCAAGGTTGATCTGCGGCGCCCATTGGTCATCGTCCTGGCTCAACCCCTCCATCTCGCCCGACTTGATTTTGGCTATCGCCTCCTCAAGCATCGACTGATAAAGTTCATAGCCCACATCCCGCATCTGACCCGACTGTTCTTCGCCCAAAAGGTTGCCCGCCCCGCGAATATCAAGGTCTTGAGATGCAAGGGTAAATCCGGCCCCAAGCGTATCGAGAGAGCCAAGCACCCGAAGCCGTTTTTCCGCCGCCGGGGTCAATTTCATCCGTGGTTTCGTCGTCAGATAGGCATAGGCCCGCGTCTTGGATCGGCCCACCCGTCCCCGGATCTGATAGAGCTGCGAGAGACCGAACATATCCGCCCGGTGCACCACCATCGTGTTCGCCGTTGGAATATCCAGACCCGACTCGACAATCGTCGTCGCCAGCAGAACGTCATATTTACCATCGTAAAAGGCGTTCATGCGATCATCCAACTCGCCCGCCGCCATCTGCCCATGCGCTACGACAAAGCTGACCTCCGGCACGTGATCGCGCAAAAATGCTTCAATATCAGGAAGATCGCTGATCCGCGGCACGACATAGAAACTCTGCCCGCCCCGGTAATGTTCTCTTAGGAGGGCTTCGCGTATGGTTATCGCGTCAAACTCGCTGACATAGGTGCGAATGGCGAGGCGATCGACGGGCGGCGTGCCAATGATCGAAAGATCCCGCACCCCCGAGAGCGAAAGCTGCAAGGTCCGCGGGATTGGCGTCGCCGTCAGCGTCAGGACATGCACGTCCGAGCGCATCTGCTTGAGCCGCTCTTTATGCGCCACGCCAAAATGCTGTTCCTCGTCGATAATCAAGAGGCCAAGGTTTTTGAACTTGACCGACTTCGCCAAAAGCGCATGTGTCCCGATCACGATATCCACCGTGCCGCGCGCCATGCCCTCGCGGGTGTTTTCCGCCTCCTTCGCTGAAACAAAGCGCGACAACGCTCTGACTTCCAAAGGAAATCCTCGAAACCGCTCTTTGAATCCCTTGGCGTGTTGGCGTGCCAATAGCGTCGTCGGCGCAATCACTGCGACTTGCATCCCCGCCATCGCCGAGATAAAGGCCGCGCGCATCGCGACCTCGGTCTTGCCAAACCCCACATCGCCACAGATCAACCGATCCATCGGCGTGCCCGAGCTAAGATCGCCCAGAACGTCCTCAATCGCACGCAGTTGGTCATCGGTTTCCTGATACGGGAACCGGGCCGCAAACTCTTCCCAGGCGTGATGCTGCGCCTCTAAAACCGGCGCCTTGCGCAGCGCCCGCTCGGCGGCCACCCGGATCAACCGGTCCGCCATCTCGCGAATACGCTCTTTGAGCTTGGCCTTCTTGGCCTGCCACGCGCCGCCGCCAAGACGATCCAATAATCCCTCGTCATGGCCATATTTTGACAACAGTTCGATATTCTCGACTGGGAGGTAAAGCTTTGAATTTTCTGCGTATTCAAGGCTTATACACTCATGCGCTGCGCCCGCCGCCGTGATAACCTCAAGCCCGTTATAGCGCCCGATCCCGTGATCCACATGCACCACAAGATCGCCCGGCGCGAGGCTTTGCGCCTCGGTGAGGAAATTCTCTGCCCGTCGTTTCTTGCGCGGTGCACGGATCAGGCGATCCCCAAGCACATCCTGTTCGGAAATGACCGTCATCCCCGGCGTCTCAAACCCGTGTTCAAGCGCCCAAACAGCAAGATATAGCCCGCTCTTGCCAATCCGGGTCGCATCCGTCACCGCAATGGTTTCGGCCAGCCCCTCATCTTCGATAAGCCCCATAAGGCGCTCCCGCGCGCCCTCGGAATAAGAGGCGACGACAACCGGCCCCTCTGGGAGTTTCTTGCGAATATGATCCGCCAGAGACTTGAAAAGGCTTATGTTTTCCTGCTGGCGTTCCGGGGCGAAATTGCGCCCGATCCGCCCGCCCGCATCAATCGCACCCGGCCCAGAGGCCTGTGGCAGTGGCTTGAACCGCAAGACCCGCCGATCCGCGATCACCGCCTCCCACGCATCATCCTCGATATAGAGAAGCTCCGGCGGAACCGGTTTATACACTGTATCAAGCCGCGCCTTCTGGGTCAGGGCATGGCGACGGGTTTCATATTGATCCTCGACCATTTCCCAACGCGAAAGACGCGCGGCATCTACCTGATCATCAACGGAAATAACCGCATCCGGGATGTAATCAAACAGCGTCTCCAACCGCTCATGAAAGAACGGCAACCAATGTTCAACGCCCTGATACTTGCGCCCGGCGCTGACCGCTTCATAGAGCGGGTCATCGGTCCCCGCCGCGCCAAACTCGATGCGGTAGTTCTGTCGAAACCGCCGGATCGCAGCCTCGTCGAGGATCACCTCTGAGACCGGGGCAAGCTCCACAAGGTCGAGCTTTTGCGTCGTCCGCTGTGTCGCCGGATCAAACCGCCGCGCCCCATCAAGCACGTCGCCAAAAAGATCAAGCCGCACTGGCCCGCCATCGCCAGGCGGATAGATGTCGATGATGCCACCGCGGATCGCATAATCGCCCGGCTCCATCACGGTCGGCGCCTGCACGAACCCCATCCGCACAAGGAATCCCCGAAGTGCGGCCTCATCAATCTGATACCCAACCCGCGCGGTAAACGCCGCCTCGCGCAAGACCTCTCGCGCCGGGATTTTCTGGGTCGCGGCATTGAGCGTCGTCAGGAGCACGAATTTCTTCGGCATCCCATGCACCAACCCCGCCAGCGTCGCCATGCGCGCCGCCGAAATATCGGCATTGGGCGACACCCGATCATAAGGCAGACAGTCCCAACCGGGAAAATACAGCACCGGCATATCGGGGCGAAAAAACGCCAACGCCGCCTGCAAACTCGCGAGCCGTTTGTCGTCGCGCGCCACATGCAAAACCGGCCCGCCGGATTTTTCGACCTCATCAAGGATCAGGCGCGCATCAAAGCCCTCAGGGGCACCGCCGACGGTGATATGCTGAGTCATGGCGTGTGCTCCTGCCCCGGATTGCCCCCCGGATCAACCAAGGGGTGATGAATGAAAATTCTGATACATGCCCCAGAGCGCAGTGACGAAAATCGACGCCATCCCAATGAGTTGCACATAAAGCCTATGCCGTGTGAGGCGCTTGCGCAGAAGCGCGCCACTGGCGTCTTCTTGTTGAATCCGCGAGGCGGTCGACAAGCTGATCAGGCCGACGATCGACATAGGGAACAACAACAAAAACACCGCTTGGGCGAATTCTATCCCGTAAATGAACCCCGTGACGGCAAGCCCGGTGAGCGTAAAACAGGTAAAAGACAAAAGCCAAAGCCCCGACACCCGCCCGATATAAAGCAAGCGATTGGTATTGACCCGCACCAAATCCTCAAGGTCGATCTCGCTTTGACCGCCGACACGCTTGGCGCGCAAAACCATATCAAAAGGCACGCCAAGCACCCAATGGCTTGTCGATGACCACATAACCGCAAGCGCAATCCAGAACCAAAGGTTCGAAAAGCTGCGCATATCGATGACTTCGAAAACGAGTTGATGCCAGTTCAAAATTACTGCCTCTATCGGACCGCGCTTTCACATAGCGCGGCTTTTCGGCAATTCCTAGCCTTGAGATGCGCGAAAATCCGTGGCACCTGTTTGGAACCGATAATTGAGGACGATCATGAGTCATTCGCCAGCCGCATTTCCAGCCGCCCGCCTTCGCCGCACCCGCCAATCCTCGCCTATCCGGGGCTTGGTGCGGGAAAATACGCTAAGCGTCGATGACCTGATCTGGCCGGTGTTTGTGCGCGATGGCGAAGGGGTCGAGGAACCCGTGGCCTCGATGCCCGGCGTCGTGCGCCGCTCGGTCGACAAAATTGTCGAGGCCGCCCGCGAAGCCGCCGATCTTGGCATTCCGGCGATCTGCCTCTTTCCCTATACCGATCCGGCCCTCAAAACCGCCGATTGCGCCGAAGCGTGGAACCCCGACAACCTGTCGAACCGGGCGACCCGCGCGATCAAATCCGCAGTGCCGGAAATCGCGGTGATGACCGATGTGGCCCTCGATCCCTATAACATCAATGGCCATGATGGGTTTGTGCGAGATGGGGAAATCCTCAATGACGAAACCGTCGAGGCTCTTGTCAAACAGGCCATGAGCCAGGCTGACGCTGGCGCAGACATCATTGGCCCCTCTGACATGATGGATGGCCGGATCGGCGCAATCCGCGCCGCCCTCGAAGGCGCGGGCCATGCCGACGTGATGATCCTCTCTTACGCCGCCAAATACGCCTCGGCCTTCTATGGGCCGTTCCGCGATGCGGTCGGTGCCTCCGGGGCGCTCAAGGGCGACAAGAGCACCTATCAGATGGACCCCGGCAATTCCGACGAGGCGCTGCGCCTTGTGGGGCGCGATCTCGATGAGGGGGCGGATATGGTCATGGTCAAACCCGGCATGCCGTATCTCGACATCTGCTGCCGCGTCAAAGAGCATTTTGGCGTGCCGACCTATGCCTATCAGGTCTCTGGCGAATACGCGATGATCGCGGGTGCAGCGCAAAACGGCTGGATTGATGGCGATAAGGCGATGATGGAAAGCCTGTTGTGCTTCAAGCGCGCGGGCTGTGACGGCATCCTGACGTATTTCGCACCGCAGGTCGCGCGCAAACTCGCCAAGCAGTAACCCGCCGAAAGCCCTTCTGTTTCTAGTGACAGCGCCCCGCGCTGCGCGTATACTCGTGCCAATAGACCGGCAAACCCGGCACATTCCGAGCAGCATCAGCGAACAGGCTTACCATGACGCATATGAACAGACGCAATTTCGCCCTCACTGGCCTCGCCGGCCTTGGGCTTACGGCCGCTTGCGGCAACGGCATTGGCAGCAACGGGTCGCAAGAAATTGACGCCCGTGTCGATAACACCCTCAATTATCTTTACTCGGAATATCCCAACGCCCTCGATCTGGCCGAGAAATCGCTCGGCACGCTGGTCATGCCAGTCGTCACCGAGGCCGGTTTGGGGTTTGGCGGCGGTTACGGGCGGGGCGCCTTGCGTGTCAACGATGTGACCGTAGATTATTATTCTGCCACCAAAGGCAGCTTCGGCCTTCAGATCGGAGCCCAGCAATACGCCCATGTGCTGTTCTTCATGACCGAAGGTGCCCTGTCCGAGTTCCGCCGCTCAAGCGGTTGGGCCGCTGGCGCGGATCTCAAATACGTGGTCTCCGACGAGGGCGGTATGCTCAAGGCCGACACGACCACCATCCTGGCCCCGGTGATCGCCGTGGTCTTTGGTCAGGCGGGTCTGCATGTCGGGGCAACGCTTGAAGGCGTGAAATATAGCCGTATCATCCCCTGATCCCCTGCGGATCACCAAGGATATCCCATATTTACAACGCGGGGAGACATCCCTCGCGCTGGATCTTTATCGCCCGCGCGGCACGGTCGATGCGCCGCGCGCAACCGTGCTCTTTGCGCATGGCGGTGGGTTCTACAAAGGAGACCGCCACGCAGGCTGCGTCGGTGAACTGGCAGACCGCCTGACCGCAGAAGGCTATGCTTTGGCCTCGGCAAGCTATCGCCTCGCGACCCCCATGAGCGCCTTTGACGATGCGGATAAGGCCCGCATACGCACCAACCAACGCCGCAGCCGCCGCGCGGGCCTGTCCCTTGCCAATCGCCTCACCGGCCCCGCCTTCGAGGCCGCCCGGCGCGATCTTGGTGCCGCCATCGGGGTCTTGCGCCAACAGGGTCCGGCGCTTGGCATTTCGACACAAAAGCTGGTGATGATCGGCGTCTCTGCCGGGGCCATTGCAGGCTTGTCACTGGCGTTTCCGCCCAAGAATATGCCCCAAACGCCCGCACCCGACGCTGTTCTGGCGCTTTGCGGGGCAATGGTGCAGCTATGGCGACTGCACCCCAAAGGCGCGCCCTGCCTGATGTTGAATAGTGTTCAAGACCGGATCATCGCCCCAGGCAATACCGACCTCGCCGCGCGGCGCGCAGAGGCTGCCCTGGCCCCGCTGCATGTGATGCGATGCGCGCGCAAGGGCCATAACGCGCCTGTCCGTGCCCTTTTGGAGGACACAGACGACACCGGCACGCCCTATTGGGCCCATATGCGCACCCTGTTCGAGACTAGCCCATGTCGCGCAACCGCTTGATAAGGCTTGACGTATCCCAACGCCCCCCGCCAAGTCTTTGCACATCCTTGTAGAACTGATCGACCAGTGCCGTAACCGGCAGGCTTGCGCCGGTTTCATTCGCTGTCGCAAGGCAAATCCCAAGATCCTTGCGCATCCAATCCACGGCAAAGCCATGCTCGAAATGATTGTCGGCCATAGGTTTATGGCGATTGACCATCTGCCAGCTTCCCGCCGCGCCGCCTTGGATCACATCGACAACTTCGCGAATATCAAGCCCTGCTTTCTCGGCGAAATGCAGCCCCTCTGATAGCCCCTGCACAAGCCCGGCAATACAGATCTGATTGACCATCTTGGTCAACTGCCCCGCGCCGCTCTCGCCAAGGCGTTTGATGGTGCGCCCATAGGCTTGCATCACAGGCTCCGCCGCCGCATAGGCCGCCTCGTCGCCGCCGCACATGATCGACAGGATACCATTCTCGGCCCCCGCCTGACCGCCCGAAATCGGTGCATCAACAAACGCGATCCCCTTGTCGCGACCCGCCGCATAAAGCTCGACCGTGACCTTGGCCGACACGGTCGTGTGATCAACAAGGATCGCGCCCTTGTTCATGCCGCCGAACGCACCGCCCTCACCGATACAGACATGCCGCAGGTCATCGTCATTGCCGACACAGGTCATGACAAACTCTGCGCCGGTTGCGGCCTCTTGTGGAGTCGCGCCCATCGCCCCGCCGTGTTCTTTGACCCAAGCCTCGGCCTTGGTGGCGGTGCGGTTATAGACGGTGACGTCGTGGCCTGCGGCTTGAAGATGCCCTGCCATTGGGTATCCCATCACGCCGAGACCCAGAAATGCGATTTTTGCCATGTGCTTTCCCCTCCCATGTTCTTGTCATAGTCTTTGTCCTGCCCCATGACAGAGATGGCAAGACGAAATCCGGGAGTCGCTATGAGTAACCTGTTCCAATGGCTGGTCCGCCTCGCTGGCGCGCTGATCCTCCTCGCAGCCGTCGCGATAGGGCTGGTCTATTATCTCGCCTCCCGCTCCTTGCCTGACTACGACAAAACCCTCACCACGTCGGGGCTTACCGCGCCCGTCGAAATCGTGCGCGACAATGCGAATGTGCCGCATATCTTTGCCAAAGCCGACGAAGATGCGTTTTTCGCCCTCGGTTATGTCCATGCTCAGGACCGCCTGTGGCAGATGGTCATGCTGCGCCGCACCGCACAGGGACGGCTTTCGGAACTCTTTGGCGACTCGACGCTCAAGATTGATACATTGCTGCGGCGGCTCGATCTTTATCCGCTATCGGTGCAATCGGTCCAAGCACAGGATGCACACGCCCTTGGGGTGCTGCGCGCCTATGCGCGCGGCGTGAATGCCCGCATTGACGAGATCAACCGCAACTCGCTTGGCCGGGGCGCGCCCGAGATGTTCCTCTTCCCCTCGGCCATCGCCCCTTGGCAGCCCGCCGATTCCATCGCCGTGCAAAAACTCATGGCGCTGCAACTGACGGGCCACCTCCCCGAAGAGGTCTTGCGCGCGCGCGCATCGCTCCTGCTGGAGGACGAAACCCGCCTCTCCGATATCCTACCCGACGCGCCCGGATCGGGCGTCGCGGCGCTGGCTGATTATGCGGCGCTGGTGCCCAATGTGCCGCGCTTTTACGCCAGCACCGGCACCCCCGCCTCCGAACATCCGCTCTCTCCCTTGCCCAAACGGGGGCTGGCAGGGGCGTCAAACGCATGGGCCGCGGCCGCCCAACGCTCGGCCACGGATGGCACGCTCTTGGCCAACGACCCGCATCTCGGCCTCACCGCCCCGGCGATCTGGTATCTGGCCCGCCTTGACCTTGCTCATGGCGGCGTGATCGGCGGCACGATCCCCGGTATGCCTGTGGTCCTTGCCGGGCGTTCGGATCATCTGGGGTGGGGTCTGACCTCGTCCTATCTCGACGATCAGGACGTCTTTATCGAAGAGATCAACCCCGACAACCCCGAGGAATACCGGGTGCCCGACGGGTTCAAGCCTTTCGTGACCCGGAAATCCATCATCACGATCAAAGGCGGCCAACCCATTACCCTCACCCTGCGCTGGACAGAGAACGGCCCGGTGCTGCCCGGAAGCCAGTTTGATCTCGCCTCGGTGACGCCCAAGGGCCACGTGGCCGCACTTGGCTGGACCGCGCTTTCGGCCCGCGACACCTCGATGAGCGCAGCCATCAACCTGATGTATGCCACGGACGTTGAAAGCGCGATCGCCGCCGCCGAGCCTTATCTCGCGCCCTCGCAAAACCTGACACTCGCGGACCGCGAGACCATCGCGCTCAAGACCATCGGCGCCATGCCCCGCCGTGAGGACGCCCATCATAGCAAGGGCCGCATGCCGGTTCTGGGCTGGCGCGCCGAAAACCGCTGGCGCGGCCGCCTGCCCTATGCCGCCAACCCGGTCTTCCTTGCGCCGCGCGGCGGTATCGTCGGCAACACCAACAACAAGATCGTCGAGCGCCCCTTCCCGCTGCATGTCTCCTATCTCTGGGGCGACAGCCAGCGCGTGCAACGCTGGCAACGCCTCATGCAAGGCCGCGAAGTCCATACCCGTGATAGTTTCGTCGAGGCCCAACTCGACACCGTAAGCTATTCTGCCCGATCGCTGCTGCCACTTGTCGGGGCAAACCTGTGGTTTACCGGAGATGCCGCCCCGGACGGCACCCCCGAACGCCAACGCCAACGCGCCCTGACCCTGCTTGCCGAATGGAACGGCGAGATGAATGAACACCTTCCCGAACCGCTCCTTTACGCCGCTTGGATGCGCGCCTTGCAAAACCGCCTGATTCAGGACGATCTCGGCCCGCTCGCCGAAGAATTCGCGCATGTGGAGCCGCTCTTTATCGAACGTGTGTTCCGCGATGTGGATGGCGCCGCAATCTGGTGTGACGTCAAACAAAGCGCCCCGGTCGAGACCTGCACCGACATGGCCCGCCTTGCCCTGGATGACGCGCTGATCTGGATTTCAGAACGCTATGGCACCCAAATCGAATCCCTGCGCTGGGGGGACGCCCATCAGGCGACCCATGACCATCAGGTGCTTGGGGAAATCCCGCTCCTGCGCTATTTCGTCAACATCCGCCAATCCACAAGCGGCGGCGATAACACGCTCCAGCGGGGCCGCACGATTGGCACCGGACCTGACCCGTTCCTCAATGTGCATGCTGCGGGCTATCGCGGTGTGTATGATTTTGCCGATCCAAACAGTTCGCTTTTCATCCTGTCGACCGGGCAATCGGGGCATTTCCTGTCGCGCTTTTACGATGACATGGCCCAGCTATGGCGGCGCGGCGAATATGTGCCAATGTCGCTTGATCCGGCACTGGCGCGGGCCGCCGCGGTGGGGATCACAACCCTCCAGCCCAAGGAATGACACGCCCAAGCCATTTCAAAATGGCTTGCTAAGGTTTTTGGAAAACCTTGGTCCGTCAAAACCTTGGCGGGTCTCAGAGGGTTTCAAACTTGCGCGCCTGACGCGCGCTCCAGCGCACGGTGAGGTGAAACCCCTCCTCATCCTGACGCTCGTCTTCGACGATACCTTCCTTGAAAAGCCAGGCCCGTTTCTTGCCCTCGGCAAAATCGAGCGTGATCTCCGCGACACTGCGTTCGGCGTCAAGCGCCGTGGCAATCGCCGCAAACAGCGCCTCCAGCCCCTCTCCGGTAAACGCCGATACCGCGAAAACCGCGTCTTCCCGCGCCGCGCGGGTGCGCATGGCGTCCTGCTGATCCGGCTCAAGAAGGTCGATCTTGTTCCACACCTCAATCTGTGGCGTGCTCTCATTCACCCCAAGCGACGCCATGATATCGTTGACATCCGCCGCCTGAATATCCGTCTCCGGGTGGGCAATATCGCGCACATGCAGGATCAGGTCGGCCGACAACACCTCTTCAAGCGTCGCCCGAAACGCCGCGACCAATTCCGTCGGCAGGTCCGAAATGAACCCAACCGTGTCCGATAGGATGACCTCTGGCCCATCCGGGATTTGCACCGCCCGCATCGTCGGGTCGAGCGTGGCAAAGAGCATGTCCTTGGCCATAACATCGGCCCCCGTCACCCGGTTGAACAGCGTCGATTTCCCCGCGTTGGTATAGCCCACGAGCGCCACAATCGGGAACGGCACCTTGGCCCGCGCCTTGCGATGCAATTCGCGCGTCTTGACCACCTTGGCCAGTTGCCGACGCAGCCGCACAAGCTGATCGTCGATGGCGCGCCGGTCGGCCTCAATCTGGGTTTCGCCGGGTCCGCCGACAAATCCAAGCCCGCCGCGCTGGCGCTCAAGGTGGGTCCAGGCCCGCACAAGCCGTGTGCGCTGATACGACAGCGCGGCCATTTCAACCTGCAAAACGCCCTCTCGGGTGCGGGCGCGATCCGAAAAAATTTCAAGAATGAGGCCCGTCCGGTCAAGAACCTTGACCCCCCAAGCCTTTTCAAGGTTCCGCTGCTGCACCGGCGTCACCGGGCCATCAACCAACACAAGCTCTGCCTCGTTGGCCGCGAAAATCGCTTTGAGTTCCTCGATTTTGCCCGATCCAAACAACATCCCCGCATGAGGCTTGGGAAGGCGCACAACGCTCGACCCCACCACCTCGATATCCGGAAGCGCCACGGCAAGCGCGACCGCCTCTTCAAGGGCGTGCTCGGGAAGCCGACGCTGCTCGGAACCGAAAATATCGGGATGCAGGACCCAAGCGCGGGTGACCTGACGTTCGTGCTCCATCAAGAGGCGTCTTCACCTTCATAAAGGCTGATCGGCTGCGCTGGCATGATGGTCGAAATCGCATGTTTGTAGACAAGTTGGCTTTGCCCATCGCGACGCAGCAACACGCAGAAATTGTCAAACCAGGTGATCACACCCTGCAATTTGACGCCGTTGATAAGGAAAATCGTCACCGGAACCTTGGTCTTGCGGACATGGTTCAAAAATGCGTCTTGGAGGTTTTGTCTGTCCGATGCCATTACGTTTTTGCCTTTGTTTATCGTTGGGTGCGTCGGGTTTTGCTTAAAAGCGCCTCGAGTATGGAGCGCGATTCGCCGAGTTTCCAGCCCTAAAAGTGGAATTGTCGGCAAATCTTTTTTCCGCCGAGGACTATTTCTGCCAAAGTTCCGGCGACATAAGCGCCACAATGGCCAACGTTTCAAGCCGCGCCACAACCATTGTTATCGCCAGCACAAGCTTCACCGCATCGCTTTGCGCCACAAGATCAATCGGCGTTTCTGCTGCGCTCGTGATCAAAGGGCCGGTTGTCGTCAGGGCCGCAATAGCCAGCACGAAAGCATCCTCAAACCCCACGCCAAGCAGCGCAAGCACCACGCTCACAACCGCGATCGAGATGGCGAAAAGCATGAAAACGACCCATGCAATCTGTGCGCCCTTGCGCCGGATTCGGCGCGCATCCGACCGCCGCCCGACAACGATCGACGGATGGACAAGCCGCTGAACCTCGCCCAACCCTTGCAGGTAAAGCGCATAGACCCGCAATAGTTTGACCCCGCCCGCCGTTGTGGCCACACCACCGCCAACAATCGCCAGCCCCATAAGGATAATCCCCGGCGTCGGCAGCCCCGACCAATCCTGCGCCGTCTGCCAATCCGCGCTTACAAACCCTGTCGTGGTCAAAAAGCTCATAACCGTGAACACCGCCCCCCATGCCGCGCGCAATGCGGCATCAAGGTTCTGCGAGTCGTCAAACTCATAGGCGCCAAGGAAATGGCGCAGGAAAAGGAACATCGGCACAAGCACCACGATCAACAGCCCAAGGCGCAGCTCGTAATCGCGCCAGATCGCATCGCGCCGCACCGCGCCCGTATCGTTGGAAAATGTGCTGCGCGAGAGGGCGAAAACCATGAAGGCAAAGAGAACGACTTCGCTCCCGATGCCCGCCTTCGCGCCCTCAAGCCCGCCAACGGGCGAAATGCCGCTTGTCGACAAAACAGCCATCGCATGCATCAATCCGCTGAGCGCCCGAGAACCCGAAATCATCAACAATACCCAAAGCACAAGTGTCAGCGCCATATAGATCGGGATCAACGCCTTGGCCGCCCGCAGGAGCCGCTTGCGCGGATCTGCCACGACACGCGCCCCGGCCTGCCCCTCATCCATCCCCGGATTGGCCTGCGCCGTAACCTCAAAACCGCCGAGCGTCAGCGGCGCAAAAACCGCCACCGCTGCGATCCACATCAACAACCCGCCAAGCCACGCCACCATCCCCCGCCATAGATGCAACGACGGCGAGAGCCGGTCCGGGTTGTCATAAAGCGTCGCGCCGGTCGTGGTAAATGACGACACCATCTCGAAATAGGCATTCAGGTAGCTTGTCGTCGCAAGCCCTTCGTAAAACGGCAACGCAAGCACCACCGGAAGCACGGTAAACGCCAGAAAAAGCGCCACAAGCTGATCCACACTGCGCGGTGTTTTCTGCGTGTCGCTCATCGCCAATGCGATCAGGCCAAAAACAAAAAGAACCAACGTCCCGGAATAAAAGAAGCTACGCGCCTCATGCAGATCGTGCAAAACCCCCGCATAGATCGCAGGCACATACATCGCCACCCCCGAAAGCCCAAACAGCAACAGGAACAATGGCAAGCGAGAGAGCGACGCAATCATAAGCGCGCTTAGAAAAAGTCGATGGAGACCTGAAACAGGCGCTCCACTTCGGGCACATCCGCCGAAAGGGCAAAAACCGCGATCACATCGCCCTCTTCGATCCGCGTGCCGCCGGTTGGCTTGACGATCTTGTCCCCTTTGCGAATGGACCCGATAAGAACCCCTTCGGGGAAATCAATGTCCCGCACCTTGCACCCCGCAATGGGCGAGGTCGATAGAACCTCTGCCTCGATGATCTCGGCCTCGGCGTCGCCGATGGAATAGACATTGCGCACCCGGCCATGACGGATATGGCGCAAAATGGAACTCACGGTTGTTGCACGCGGATTGATATAGGCATCAATCCCAAGCGGCGACATCAACGGCACAAGCGTCGGATCATTGATAAGCGTGATCGCCAACGGACATCCGCGCGCCTTGGCCCGCACCGCCGTCAAGAGGTTGACCTTATCGTCATCCGTCACCGCAAGAACCGCATCGGCGCGGTCAACCCCGGCTTCGGCAAGCATATCGGAATCCAGCCCATCGCCATGCAACACAATCGTTCTCTCAAGCGCCTCGGCGGCATGTTCGGCGATCTTGCGGTTGCGCTCGATAACCTTGGCGCGAATACGGTCGGTGCGCGCCTCAAGTCGCTGGGCCACCATCAGGCCTACGTTACCGCCCCCGACAAGAAGCACACGATCCTGCTTTTTCTGCGTCTTGCCAAAGACTTCCATCGTTCGACCGACATCTTCGCTGGCGGTAAACACATAAATATCATCGCCGACAAAAAGCTGATCCGATGGGTCGGGCGCAAAAAGCGTTCCGTTGCGCCGCACCCCACCCACAACCGCGCGCAATGTCGAAAAAAGATCCGAAAGCTGGCGCAGGGATGTGTTTACAACCGGGCAATCCTCGGCAAGCCGCAACCCAAGCATCTGCACCTTGTTGTCAAGAAAGCTCTCGGTGTCAAAAGCCGCCGGGGTCGCAAGCCGCTTGATCGCCGCTTCGGCAACTTCAAGCTCGGGACTGATTACAACGTCAATCGGCATGTGATCGCGCCGGTACAAATCGGAATAGATCGCATCAAGATAGGACTGGCTGCGCAAACGCGCGATCTTGCGCGGGATGGCAAACACCGAATGCGCCACCTGACAGGTCACCATGTTGACCTCGTCGGAATAGGTCGCGGCGATAATCATATCGGCATCGCGCGCGCCCGCCTTGTCAAGCACGTCCGGGTAGGACGCAAACCCCGAAATCCCCTGCACATCAAGCGTATCGGTCGCTCGCCGCACAAGATCAGGATTGTTGTCGACCACTGTCACATCGTTCTTTTCGCCGGATAGATGGCGAGCGATCTGCCATCCGACCTGTCCGGCGCCACAGATAATGACCTTCATGCGATACCTCTCGGGCTGTCACGCGTTTGGATGCCAGAGGTCAGGCCCAAGGTCAAACACTACCATTGACGCCCGACCACGGCTCAGGCTTATCTCTGGAAGGAAAGCGAGGCCCGACATGGTGACGAAAATTGCCCAAACCCCGAAAATAGCGGCCCTTTTGACTCTATCATCCCTGCTTGTAGGCTGTGTCGACATGACGACATATTATAAGACCGGAACCACGCTTGATGCCATCTCCAAGGCGGAACTCGCCTGCGCCCGTCAGGCCGATATCGACGTGCCGCCCCGGATCATCGTACAAACCTATCCCATTTACGGTCCCCCCCCGAAACCCGGAAGACCGCCGGTCATCCGCTATTGGAAAACCGACTATATCGACCTGAACGAGGCCCGCCGCGCCCGCGCCAAGGCGCATTGCATGACCCAAGCCGGGTATGACCGGGTTTCGATCCCCTATTGCACGGATGACCAAATCAACGGCCAGAGCTTCCGCCCCCTGAGCAAAACGCCGCCCCTTGATGGGTCGATCTGCGCCGTGCGCCGCGATGGTCAACGCCTGTTGATTGATCTCGACAAACCGCTCTAGACTTCGTCTTCGGTCGTCTCGACCCGCGCCACGCGCCCGCCCGCCTTGGATGAGGTCACGACACCAAGCGATTTGAGCTTGCGGTGCAGCGCGCTGCGCTCCATGCCGACAAAATTCGCCGTGCGGCTGATATTGCCACCAAAGCGGTTGATCTGGGTGAGCAGGTATTCGCGCTCAAACGCCTCACGCGCCTCGCGCAACGGCAATGTCGCCAATGCCCCCGATAGCACGACACGATCCGCCTCGACCTGTGCGCCGCTTTCGTCCGGCAATTCACGGCTCTCAATCGGCCCGGTCCCATCGCCAAGAATAAGCACCCGCTCAATCAGGTTCTTCAACTGACGCACATTGCCCGGCCACGCCATCGTCTGCATCAAAGCGGCCGCCTCCTCGCCCATCTCGCGCAGCGGCAAGCCCTGATCCTCATGCAACACACCAATGAAATGCTCCGCCAGAAGCGGAATATCCTCGCGCCGCTCCTCAAGCGACGGCACCGCGATTGGCACGACATTCAACCGATGAAAAAGCTCCTGACGGAACCGTCCGGCCTCAATTTCCGCTTCGAGGTTGCGGTTGGTCGATGAAATGACCCGCAGGTCGACGCGCACCTTGTCGCTTCCGCCAACCCGTTGGAATTGTTGGTCTACGAGAACCCGCAGGATACGCCGCTGCGCGCCCTCCGGCATATCCGCAACCTCATCAAGATAGATGACCCCGCCGTTGGCTTGCTCAAGAAGCCCCGGCTCAACGCCACGCTCGCTGCTCTCGCGGCCAAAAAGAACCTCCTCAACGCGATCCGGTTCCATCCCGGCGCAATTGACGGTGACAAACGGCGCGCGCGCGCGGTTGGACTTGGCATGGATATAGCGCGCCGCAGCGGCCTTGCCGACGCCCGCAGGTCCGCTCAGCATCACCCGCCCATTGGATTTCGTCACCTTGTCAAGCTGCCCGATCATGGTCCGAAAGGCCGCGCTATTGCCAATCATCTCGATCGGTCGTGTCTCGTGGCGGCGCAGTTCCTGATTTTCGCGGCGCAGGCGCGAAGTCTCCATCGCGCGCCGGATCACCACCAGGAGCTGATCAATATTGAACGGCTTTTCGATGAAGTCATACGCGCCCTGCTTGATCGCCGCGACTGCAATTTCAATATTGCCATGCCCCGAGATAATCACCACCGGCACCTCCGGGTAATCGCGCTTGACGGCCTTGAGGATGTCGATGCCATCCATATTGCTGTCCTTAAGCCAGATATCGAGGATCAAAAGCGCCGGTTGCTCCGCCTCGACTTCTTTCATCGCCTGATCGGAGTTCCCCGCAAGCCGCGTCGAATAGCCCTCATCCTCAAGAATATCCGAGATCAACTCCCGAATATCGCGCTCGTCGTCCACAATCAGAATATCACTCATCTCTACCACCTGTCTCAACATCTGCTCCGGCCTTGTCTGCCAACAGTGGCAAACTGATGACGGCCACGGCGCCGGGACGATCCGTCCCGCCAAATAGCGGCGCATCTTCTAACATGAGGCTACCGCCATGTTCCTCGATAATCTTTTTCACGATCGGCAGGCCGAGGCCCGTGCCCTTGTCGCGCGTCGTCACATAAGGCTCAAAGAGCCGCGCGCGATCTTCCGGCAGGCCGATCCCATTGTCGGCAATCCGAATTAGCGCGGTATTCTCCTCTTGAACACAGGAGATATGGATCTCTGGCCTGTGGCCCTCAGGAATGCCCTTTTCCCTCAAAGTCTCAATAGCTTCTCCGGCGTTCTTAATCAAATTTGTAAACGCTTGCGAGATCATTGTCTCATCAAATTCTGCCCGCAACGGCCCGTCCGTAATATTTATGACAAACGTCACATCCGGCTGGCCCGCCTCCTGCAAGAGCACACTGTCCCTGAGCGTCGCCACGACATCGCCCTGACGCCGGTCCGGCTCGGGCATTCTGGCGAATTTGGAAAACTCGTCGACGATCCGGCGCAAATCATTGGTCTGGCGCACGATCACATCCGTCATCTGTTCGAGCGTATCACTCTCCTCACCAACCCGAGAGGCAAATTTGCGCTTGATGCGCTCCGCCGAGAGTTGAATTGGCGTGAGCGGGTTCTTGATCTCATGTGCGATCCGCCGCGCCACATCGCCCCAAGCCGCCATACGCTGCGCCGTCACAAGGTCGGTCACATCGTCAAACGCCACAACATAGCCCTCAAGCCGCCCCTCTTCGCCGCGCCGTGTCGCCATCCGCACCAAAAGGTTCTCAAGCCGCCCGGCCCGGCTCACGCCAACCTCGCCCTGCACTGTCTCGCTGGCATCGGCCACAAGCCGGTCAAACATCGGGCCAAACTCCGGCACCGCAACGCTCAACGCCATCGCCTGATGGTCATCCGACCAATCCAAAAGCCGCTCTGCCGACCGGTTGACGAACGCCACGCGGCCCTCTGGATCCACCCCGACAACCCCCGATGTCACCGAGGACAGAACAGAGTCAAAGAGCCTGCGACGGCGCTCGATCTGGCGGGTGTTTTCCAAAAGCGCCTCGCGCTGCGCCTTAAGCTGGCGGATCATTTGGTTGAAATACCGCCCGAGCATGGCAATCTCATCGTCGCCCTCTTCCTCGACAACCCGCACGTCGAGATCGCCCGACCCAACCTTCTGCGCCGCCCCCGTCAGCCGCCCGACCGGACGCGCAAGTCGTTCGGCAAACCACATGCCCATCCAAATCGCCGCAAGGATCAACATCACCGCAAAGCCAAGGTAAACAAGCCCGAATTCAAACAGAACCCGGCCGCGCTCTTCTTCAAGCTGCGTATAGAGCTTGGCCGTTTCCCGCGTCTCATCAAGGAGCGAAAAGATGCTGCCATCAACCTCGCGGCTGACATAAAGAAGCCGGTCGACAAACGCATCGAGCCGCACAAGCGCACGCAGCTCATTGGTGTCCCAATCCCGAATGACAAGCGTCTCGTTGGCAATGGCGGCTTCGATCTGCTCTTGCGTGGGGCGCTCGAAGTGAAACAGGTAGGAATTATCGCCTCTGGCGCGGATTTCCCCTGTTCCATCAATGACATATGCCTCTTTCAGGCCGCGCTGAATCTGGCTCTGGCCACGCGATAAAAGCACCCGAATATCGCCCTCAGAGAGGAAAAATGCCGATTGACGCGAGCGATCAAGGAAATTGGCCAGCGCCTCGGCATCCGTCGTCAGGTCGCGCACATGCTCTTGCTCATAGGCCTGCGCTGCGAGGACCGAATTGCCCACAACCCGGCTGACCCGCTCCGAGAACCAGCCCTCAAGGCCGATATTGACCGTCAGCCCGGCAAACACCGCAACCGTCACCGTCGGCACCAGCGCCAAAAGCGCGAACGCCCCCGTCAAACGCAGGTGAAGCCGCGAGCCGACCGACTGCGCCCGCCGCGATGCGATCATCCGCGCCACCCGCTGCGCCACAAGTGCTGCGACAGCAAGGACATAGACAAGATCAAGCATCAAAACGAGGCGAAGCGCGCCCGAAGACGCGCCCCGGTTCATCGGACCCAGAACAAGGAAGGTCGCGAACGCAAGGCACGGCCCCATAAGCACAAGGCCGAGCGTGGCAATATTCTGCACACGCCGCTGGCGACGCAGGCGCATCAAACGCGCCCAATGGCTGGTTCTTGTCCGGGAGCTCACCCGACACCCTCAATTGCTTGATTGCCGCCGAAACCGGGGCATACTGCCATTTCGGCCCGACCTCACAGATAAACTGCGGCAGATCGGCCACTCTATTGTGGCAGTTTTACATCAATTTCCGACGCCTTGTCACCTGAATATCGAGGTCGGTGATCTTTTTACGGAGGGTATTTCGGTTAATCCCAAGCAGATCGGCACATTTCGCCTGATTCCCGCCCGTTGCATCAAGCGCAATCTCGATCAGTGGCATTTCGATTTCCTTCAAAATCCGCGCATAAAGCCCCGCAGGCGGCAACATTTTACCATGCAGATCGAAATACCGCCGCAAGTGCCGCGCCACGGAGGCCGAGAGCTTTTCGGTATCCTCTCCGCCAAGAAGCGGCCCAACCTGCGGCTGCGCCCCAAGCACAGATTCCGCTTCGAGCTGGTTGATTTCCTCTGACCGCGC
Organism: Pseudopelagicola sp.; assembly: GCA_026195905.1. GTDB lineage: Bacteria > Pseudomonadota > Alphaproteobacteria > Rhodobacterales > Rhodobacteraceae > Shimia. The sequence goes on from JAPHRE010000034.1 coordinate 19,474, forward strand.
CGTCAGCACAAGCCGTTTCACCGCGTTCTCAAGCTGGCGCACGTTGCCCGGCCAACTATAGGCCCGAAACAATTCCAACGCCTCTTGCGAGAAAACCCGCGTCTGCGCCCCATCGCGTTCCGTGCGGGTCAGGAAATGCTCGACCAAAAGTGGAATATCGTCCACCCGCTCGCGCAAGGACGGGACATGGATCGTCGCGCCATTAAGCCGATAATATAGGTCTTGACGCACATTTCCCTTGTCCATCTGATCGCCAAGATCGCGCTGCGACGTCGCCATGAACCGCGGGCTATACTCGCCGGGATTGTCGATCATGCGCACGATCCGCGCCTGCACTTCATCGTCAAAATCACCGACCTCATCAAAAAGAACCGTCCCGCCCTTGGCCTTGGCAAGAATACGGCTCGGCCCTTCAAGGTCGCTCAGATCCGCGCCATCCACGACCACGAAAGGCATCGTCCGACGATCCGAAAAATCATGGATTTCTCGTGCGATAAGGGATTTTCCTGTGCCGCTTTCTCCCGAGATCAAGACCGGAAGGTCCGTATTCATGACCCGCGCCACAAGACGGTAAAGCGCCTGCATCGCCGGGGTGCGCCCGACAAGCGGCAATTCATCCGGGCGCTCCTCATCAGCCGGGGTCGCCGACGGCGCGCGGCGCTTCAACTCAAGCGCCTTGCCCGTCCGTTTCATCAAATCCGGCAGGTCAAACGGCTTGGGCAGGTAATCATACGCCTCTGCCTCCGCCGCTTGTATCGCCGTCATAATGGTGTTTTGCGCCGAAATCACGATCACCGGCAAACCGGGACGGTCCTGGGATATCTTTGGCAACATCTCAAGCCCATTGCCATCGGGCATCACGACATCGGTAATCACGACATCACCCTTGCCCTCGCTCACCCAACGCATGAGCGTCGTCAGCGACGAGGTCGCATGGACCTTACACCCCGCCCGCGTCAGCGCCTGCGTAAGAACCGTGCGGATCGTGCGATCATCATCTGCAACAAGAACGGTGCCGTCCATGGGTTAACTCTCCTTGGATGAAGTCATGCTTTCGCGCGGGACACGCGGAAGGGAAATACGAAAAACGGTGCGTCCGGGAACGCTGTCGACGGTGATAAGACCGTCGTGGTCTGAGATGATCTTACTCACCAGCGCAAGGCCGAGCCCCGTGCCATTCTCACGCCCGGAAATGAACGGATCAAACACATCGCCCTTGATGTCCTGCGGCAGGCCCGGCCCATCGTCGATGACCTCAACCTGAAGCGGAAGCGGCTTGCCCGACCCATCAGAGCGCCGCATTCTGAACGAATGATCATAATAGGTATGAAGCCGGATCGTGCCGCTCTCCTGCGCCGCCTCCGAGGCGTTCTTGAGAAGGTTGAGCACCACCTGCAACAATTGATCCGCATCCCCAAGCGCCAGCGGCAGCGAGGGATCATAATCCTCGACGATTTTCATATGCGCGCCAAAACCAACAAGCGCCGAGCGCCGCGCCCGATCAAGCACATCATGGATATTCACCGCGTTTTGCTGCGGCGGAGACAGGTTGCCGAACTGCTCTACCTGCTCAAGCAACTTTACGATCCGCCGGCTTTCCTCAACGATCAAATCCGTGAACTCAAGGTCTTCCGCCTCAAGGCCCATCGACAAAAGCTGGGCCGCGCCGGTGATCCCAGCCAGCGGGTTCTTAATTTCATGGGCAAGCATTTCCGCCATGCCTATCGCGGATTTTGCTGAGGATTTAACCCCATGCGACCGCGTCATACGCCCCGCCAATTCCCGCGATGTAATGAGAAATAGCATATAGCCCGGCTTGTTGCTCACCGGGGCAATCTTGATGTTACCTTGAATGGGTGGCCCCTCGCCGGTGCCGATATCAACGTCATTGACGAAAAGCGGCGTGCCATGATCGCGGGACCGGCGCAGCGCGTTTTCAAGCGGCGCATCAACCGTGATCTTGTCCCAAACCGGCACGCCCCGCATCGCCTTGGTCGAGGCATTCAGAAAGCTCTCTGCCGCCGGATTGATATTCTCAATCAACTCGTCTGGATCGACAAGCAACGCCGGAATCGGCAGCGAATTCCAAATCGCCTCGTCAAATTCGCTCATGCAACAACCGCCCTGTGTGCCGCGTCGTGAAAGGCATCTGGCAACCGGGCCAGAACCGCCTTTGGATCGCGACTTGTTTGAATAAGACGGCGCAGGTCGCCCGGCGTTCCTGCATCGTCCATGTACCATCCCAAATGTTTGCGCGCGACGCGCAGCCCAAGGTCAACGCCGTAAAACCCAAGCATCGCTTCGTAATGCGCGGCAACCATATCTGCCCGCGCCGCCCCGGTTGGAATCTCGGGCGCAACGCCGCCAAAAAGGTCTGCGGCGATCTCTGCCAAGGCCCAAGGCCGCCCCTGCGCCCCGCGTCCAACCATGACCCCATCCGCGCCCGAGGCCGCAAGCGCGGCGCGCGCGCTCTCTGTGTCGACGATATCGCCATTGGCAATGACCGGCACCGACACCGCGTCTTTGACCGCCGCAATCGCCGCCCAGTCCGCCGACCCCTTATAAAACTGACAGCGCGTGCGCCCGTGGATCGTGACCATTGCCACGCCCGCGCCCTCTGCCCGCCGCGCAAGCTCTGGTGCGTTTCGCATATCATCGTCCCAGCCAAGACGCGTCTTGAGCGTCACCGGGATCGACACCGCGCCCACCACCGCTTCAATCAGGCTCAGCGCATGGTCGAGATCCTTCATCAAGGCCGACCCGGACGCCCCCGCGCCGCTCGCGCTAGTGACCTTTTTGGCCGGGCATCCCATGTTGATGTCGATCAACGCCGCGCCGCCCGCCTCAACCTGTCGCGCCGCTTCGGCCATCCAATAGGCCTCGCGCCCGGCAATCTGAACCGAGGTATTGGCGCTCTCAAACCCAAGCTCGGCCTTTTCGCGGACGCCGGGCTTGCGCTGAACCATTTCCTGGCTCGCGACCATTTCCGAGACCACCAACCCCGCCCCGAACCGTGAGACCAGATCGCGAAACGGTCGATCCGTGATCCCCGCCAGCGGCGCGAGGAAAACAGGGGGGGTGAGCTTGAGATGTGCGACTTCTACGGTCACATGCCTATTCCTTGTGCAATATCTCGGTGCTACCCGAGTCGCAGGCGATGCTCAACAATTCCCCAAGTGCTTTTGAGGGAGAATTATGCACTTGATGAAAAATTGGGCACATTTTCAGCACAATCCACGGACTCGCTCGCCAATGGGGCAAAACCGCCCTCCCCTCCCTCCCCAAGGCCGCACCCCCGCGCGGCATTTGGGCAATTTAGTTTTGCCCGCAAACGCGCTAAGGACATGCCATGACAACCGCCGCTCTCATCGTTGCCGCCGGACGCGGCACCCGCGCTGGCCCCGGTGCGCCGAAACAATGGCGCGCCTTGGCCGGTCGGCGCGTTGCCGACTGGACCGTCGCCGCCTTTGCCACGCATCCCGCGATTGATCTGGTCCTTGCCGTGACCCATCCCGATGATGCCGCCGAAACCGCCACGCTCGGGGTCGAAACCGTGCATGGCGGGGCCACCCGCGCGGCTTCGGTCCTTGCCGGTCTCGAAGCCCTCGAAGGGCGCGGCATCACCCGCGTGTTGATCCATGATGTTGCCCGCGCCGGGATTACGCCCGCCCTTATCTCCGACGTGCTGGCCGCGCTTGAAACCTCCCCCGGTGCCGCCCCCGCGATCCCCGTCACCGACGCGCTCTGGCGTGGCGCCAATGGCAAAGTCACCGGCACAGAAGACCGCGCCGGCCTCTTTCGCGCCCAAACCCCGCAAGGCTTTCATTTCGACGCCATCCTCGCCGCCCACCGCGACCATCCCGGCAATGCCGCCGATGATGTCGAGGTCGCCCGCGCCGCAGGGCTTGACGTGGCCATCGTGCCGGGCAATGAGACCAACCTGAAGATCACCGCGCCCGATGATTTCGCGCGCATGGAAAAAACCCTGAGAGGTGCAATGGATATCCGGCTAGGCAATGGGTTCGACGTGCATGCCTTCGAAGATGCAGACCGCGGCGGCGATCATGTGACACTCTGCGGTGTGCAAATCCCCCATACCCACGGCCTCAAGGGCCATTCCGACGCCGATGTTGGCATGCACGCCGTCACCGACGCCATTTATGGCGCGCTGGCGATGGGCGACATTGGCCGCCATTTCCCGCCCTCGGACATGCAATGGAAAGGCGCCGATAGCGCGATTTTCCTCGACCACGCGGTGAAGCTCGCGGCCACCCACGGCTTCACCATCTCCAATATCGACTGCACCCTGATCTGCGAGCGCCCCAAGATCGGCCCCCACGCCAGTGCCATGACGGCCCGCATGGCCGAGATCATGGACCTTGCCGCCGATCGCATTTCGATCAAAGCCACCACTAGCGAGAAACTCGGCTTCACAGGCCGCGAAGAAGGGATTGCGGCGCTCGCCACCGCAACATTGGTAAAAGCATGAGCAGACAGATCTCAACATTCTTCGGCGTCGGCCTCCTGCCTTGGGCGCCCGGCACATGGGGCTCTCTCGCGGCGCTCCTTATAGGTTGGGCCATTGAACACTACCTCGGCTTCTGGCCGCTGGTCCTCGCCACGCTGATCGCCACTGGCGCAGGCTTCTGGGCCTGCCAGAGCGAACTGCGCGACCGACCGACCGACGACCCCTCCGAGATCGTCATAGACGAGGTCGCAGGCATGTGGCTGGCGATGCTCTTTCCCGCCTTTGGCTTTTACATGCGCGATATGTCGATGGTCTGGCCCGGCCCGATTGCGGCCTTCCTTTTCTTCCGCCTCTTCGACATCCGCAAACCGTGGCTCGTCGGGCGCGCCGACCGTCGCCACGATCCCATTGGCGTCATGCTCGATGATCTCTGGGCCGGGGTCTTTGCCGGGATTGCCACGATCCTCGCCGCCGCCCTCTATCACATCTTCCTGATCTGATGACGCTTGCCGCCGATACCCTGAACACCGCGCGCGCGCGCGGCTGGCGCATCGCCACCGCCGAGAGCTGTACCGGCGGCATGGTCTCGGCCGCGCTCACCGACGTGCCCGGTTCCTCGGATGTCTTCGAACGCGGCTTTGTCACCTACACCAACACCGCCAAGACCGAGATGCTCGGCGTGCGCGAGGCCACGCTGGCCGCTCATGGCGCCGTCTCCGAAGAGGTCGCGCACGAAATGGCGCTCGGCGCGCTGGTCAACTCCGATGCGGACCTCACCGTCTCGATCACCGGCATCGCCGGTCCCGGCGGCTCCGAGTTCAAGCCCGAAGGCCGCGTGTGTTTCGCCACCGCCACCCGCGCAGGCTGCACCGCGCACACCGTGGAGTTCGGCGCCTTGGGCCGCAACGCCGTCCGCACCGCAGCCCGGAATCACGCGCTCGACCTCCTAAGCGCCGCCGCATCCCAGTAACGCGGCGCATTTAGGCGCAACCACATAATAAGCGCCTATTTTTTCACCACATCGCAAATCGCCCATGTTTTGCGCGCCCTGCTCGCAATTGTAGCTATGTTCTGCACGGTCTTTCCGCTTTCTGACGCAAAACTTAACAAAAACGGAAAGGAAGCGACAATGAACGGAGCGGATACCGCCTGGATCATCGTGGCCACAGCCCTGGTCCTGTTCATGACATTGCCGGGCCTGGCCCTCTTTTATGGTGGCCTCGTGCGGGCGCGCAACGTCCTCAGCGTCTTTATGCAGGTCTATGCCATCGCCTGCCTGATGAGCATCCTCTGGCTCGCCTTCGGCTATACCATCGCCTTTGGGCCGGACGAGACCGGGATCTGGGGCGGGCTGTCCAAGATGTTCCTCATGGGCGTCACCGCCGAAAGCCTCTCCGGAACCCTGCCCGAAGTGCTGTTCTTTGCCTTCCAGATGACCTTTGCCATCATCACCCCGGCGCTGATTGTCGGCGCTTACGTGGAACGCATCGGCTTTGGCTTTGTGCTTCTCTTCTCCGGCCTGTGGATGCTGCTATGCTACGCCCCCGTGGTGCATTGGATCTGGGGCGGCGGGTTCCTCTCTGATGGCGGCCTCTTTGGCGCGACCGGGGTCAGGGATTTCGCCGGTGGTATCGTCGTGCATGAAACCGCCGGCATCGCGGCGCTTGTGATCGCCGTTTTCCTCGGCCCGCGCGCGCACCGTACAACCCCGCCGCACGCCCCGGCCTATGTGTTTATCGGCGCAGCGATGCTCTGGGTCGGCTGGTTCGGCTTCAATGGCGGCTCACAGCTTGCCGCAGATGGCGGCGCAGCAATGGCCCTGACCGTGACCCATATCTCGGCCGCCACCGCCTCGCTCAGTTGGGCGCTATGGGAAAAAATCAAATACGGCAAGGCCTCCCTCGTGGGCATCGTCACCGGCACCATCGCGGGCCTTGCCTCGATCACCCCGGCCTCTGGCTTTGTCGGCCCCATAGAGGCGCTCCTGATCGGCGCGGTCGCGGGCATCCTCTGCCAGGAAGCGGTCAACCTCGTGCGCAATAGCCTCAAGATCGACGATACGCTGGATGTCTTCGCCGTGCATGGCATTGGCGGCATCTTCGGCACCATCATGATTGCCGTGTTCGGCGCAGGCTCTTGGGCGGCCCAGCTTGGCGGCCTCGCCGTGGTCGGGGTCTTCACACTGGTGGTATCGGTGGTGCTCTTGAAACTTTGCGCCCTCATCACGCCCCTGCGCGTCGATGCCGAGACCGAGGTCAACGGGCTTGATCTCTCGGTGCATGGCGAACGCGCCTACGACATCGTCTCCTAAACACGGTGACAGGACATGCAAAAGGGCGGGCCTCAGCGGGTCCGCCCTTTTCTATTACGCCACCGCGAACCGCCCCCTCAGGACGCCTTCGGTGAGAGTATTTTGACAGAGAAGAAACCTATGGCACCAGCGCCCGGCCCATCGCGTCCGGGCTGGCCTCCTCCTCGATCAAGGCCCAAATCTGTGCCGCGCGCGCCTCGCCAATCAGCGCCGCCGCCTTGACCTCAATCCGCGCTTTGCGCTCCTCGACCGGCATTGGCGCATCCAAATCATGCGCCGCATCCAGCACCGTGCCATCCTTGAGCGTGATCGCCACCCGCGCTTGGGTTTCCGAAAGCGCCTCATCGGCCGTGACCGTGACCCTCTCGCGCAACGCCCGCAGCGCCGGATCGGCGCAGTTGGCCGTCGAATAGCTCTCAAGCGCCGCCGTCGAGACCCCCGATAGGGCCATCGCCGCCACCATGCGATAGGAAAACTTCGCCCCCAGCCCCGTCTCCGGCGCCGGTTGGTTGCAGACTGTCATCCAACGCGGATGGGTCGTAATCGCCACCGCCGCCACATCTTCGGGCGCGGGTCGGTTCATCCCGCCAAGCGCCTCAAGCGTCGCGTGCAACCCGTGGCAACAGGCATGAAACTTATGGCTAATCCCATCAAATAGCCACGCCTCCCCAAGCCCCTCAAGCGCCGCTCCCTCATTGGCCTCGCCCGCATGGGTCGGCCCAAAGCCCTGCGCGCACTCAAGCCCCTCAGGGTTCGGCACGAATCCTTTGGCCACCAACAGAACCGCCTCGACCCCGTTGGCCGCCGCAAGGCCCGCGTTATAAGGCTTGCCCATAGTGCCGAACTGCGATTTCAACCCCGAGGCGCGGGTGGCCACAAGCCCAAGCGCCGCCGCGCTCTGATCCGCATCAAACCCCATAAGCCGCGCCCCCGCCGCCGCCGCGCCAAACGCGCCCGCCGTGCCGGTCTGGTGAAATCCGGTCTGATAATGGCTGCGCCCAAGCCAAACCCCGACCCGGATTGAAACCTCAATCCCCGTCAGCGCCGCCGCCTGCAAATCCGCGCCCGACGCCCCTGCGCCCTGGGCCAATGCAAGCGCCGCAGGCAGAACCGCGACCGACGGATGACCAATATGGGCAAAATGCGTATCGTCATAATCCAGCGCATGTGACGTTGCCCCATTGACCAAGGCCGCCCCGCGCGCCGGCACCCGCTCGGCGGTGCCGAAAAGCGACGCCTCGCCAAGCCCGGCCTCTTCGCACACCATCTCGCGACAAATGCGCGCCACAGGCTCATCCGCGCCCGCAATGCCACAGGCCGCCCAATCCAATAGCGAGAGGCGCAACATCTGCCGTGTTGTCTCTGGTGCGTCCGGGGTATCGGCGATGAAACGGGCAAGCGACTCGGTCAACATGGGGCATCCTTCCTTTGTGCGAAACACACCATACGCGCCTAGCCCGTGCCGTAAAGCTCTGCTGCGCGGCTTTCAAAGGCGCGCACAATCCGATGCATCGCCTCATTGAACACAACGCCAATCACGCGCTGTAAAATGGCATTGCGGAATTCGAAATCAACAAAAAACGAAACCTCGCAGCCGCCCTCGACATCCCTGAAATCCCATGTCGATTTCAAGAACTTGAACGGCCCGTCAAGGTATTCTGTATCAATGCTTTTTTCTGCATCCTTCAACACGACCCGACTTCCAAACCGCTCGCGGAAGACCTTGAAGGAAATCACCAGGTCCGCCAACATCAACCGCGCCTCGCCTTGCGGCGTCACCGAACGCACCCGCGCCGCCGCACACCACGGCAGGAATTTCGGATACGCAGCCACATCAGCCACAAGGTCATACATCTGCTGCGCGGTATACGGCAGGGTGCGGGTCTCGGAATGGTTTGGCATATCGCCTCGTTTTCGCGTGACAGTGGGCGTCCATTTCGTATGCTCGGCACGGAAAATCAAGGGGGTGTCATGCCAAAGCGTCCATATGTCATTGACCAGATGATCTCGGCCAAGTCCATCGCGGCCCGAATCGAAGAACTCGCAGACGAGATCACGGCCGAATATGCCGATAGCGATAAGATCGTCGTGGTCGGGCTTCTGCGCGGATCGTTCGTCTTTATCGCCGACCTCGTGCGCGAGTTGACGCTTGATGTCGAGGTCGATTTCCTCGAGGCCTCCTCCTACGGCAATACCATGCAATCAAGTCGTGAGGTGCGTATCCTCAAAGACCTGCGCGGCGAAATCGAAGGCCGCGACGTGCTGGTGGTCGAAGATATTGTCGATACCGGCTTTACGCTCTCGCATGTGCTGCACATCCTGCACGCCCGCAAGCCGCGCAAACTCAAGACCATCGCCCTGCTCGACAAACCCACCCGCCGCGAAACCGACGTGCGCGCCGATTGGATCGGCTTTGAAATCCCCGATGAATTTGTCGTCGGCTACGGCATCGACTACGCTCAGCACAACCGAAACCTGCCCTTCATCGGCAAGGTCCGCTTCACCGAATGAACTTCCCGACCCGGCATCTGCTGCGCATGACGCGATGGGCGCGCAACCCGCCGTCGAAAACCCGCGTTATCCTGTTCTTTGCCGTGCTCGCCGCCTGCCTTGCGCTCTTCGCGTTCGAACGCCTCGTCGGCTGGCCGGACTGGCTCACGCCCAACATGACCCCCAAGGGCCGCATGTTCAAATAGCGCCCGGCTTTTCTTCTTGGTGAAAATACCTCAGGGGGGGCTGGGGGCGCCTTACCCCTGACCGATCTTGGCCATCCGCGCATCGCGCAGTTTCGCAAAATCGTCGCCCGCATGGTAAGACGACCGCGTCAACGGCGTCGCCGACACCATCAGGAACCCTTTGCCATAGGCCGCGCGCTCATAGCTGGCAAACTCCTCCGGCGTCACGAACCGGTCCACCGCGTGGTGTTTTGGCGTCGGTTGGAGGTATTGGCCGATGGTCAGGAAATCAATATCCGCAGCGCGCATATCCTCCATGACCTGATGCACCGCCTGTTTGTCCTCACCAAGACCCACCATGATCCCCGACTTGGTAAACATCGTCGGATCAATCTCCTTGACCCGCTGCAAAAGGCGCAGCGAATGGAAATAGCGCGCACCGGGGCGCACCTGCGGGTAAAGTCCCGGCACCGTTTCAAGGTTGTGATTGAACACATCCGGCTTCGCCGCCACGACAACCTCTAGGACCTCGGGCGCACAGCGAATGAAATCGGGCGTCAGAATCTCAATCGTCGTCCCCGGGCTGCGATGTCGGATCGCGCGGATGGTCTGGGCAAAATGCTCTGCGCCGCCATCTTCAAGATCATCGCGATCCACCGAGGTAATCACCACATGCTTAAGGCCAAGCTTTTTGACCGCCTCCGCGACCCGTCCCGGCTCGAATTGGTCAAGCGCATCGGGACGCCCCGTGGCAATATTACAGAAGGTGCAGCCACGGGTGCAAATCTCGCCCATGATCATCATGGTCGCGTGCCCCTGGCTCCAACATTCGCCCGCATTGGGACAGCCCGCCTCTTCGCACACCGTCACGAGCTTGTTTTCGCGCATGATCTTGTGGGTTTTGCGATACCCTTCCCCCGAAGGTGCCTTTACGCGAATCCAGCTTGGCTTTTTAGGCTGGGCATTGTCGGGGCGATGCGCCTTTTCGGGGTGGCGTTCCTGAGGTATCTTGAGATCACGCATGCGAGGACTTTCTCCGCTCATATGGCCCGGTTGAAGGCGTCTACCACGTCTATCACGTCTATCACGGCAAGACATCGCGCGCGCTGCCCAAATGCCGCATACCCGGTTTTCGCCCCTGACATAACGTAAAGTGCTTCAAAGCGAAAGATACTCTCCACGGCCCAAAAGAAGACGGCGCACCCCAAAAAGGAATGCGCCGCCCAATCGCTCGCTGTTGGCTCAAAACTTCAAGCGACAGCCCGAAGGGCTACCCGATCATAGGCCCGCCCTGCCCGGCTTGGGAACGATAATATTCGCTAAGCCGCGTCAGCGCGATCCGAAGCACGATCTTGCCCGAGCGCGCGGACCAGCCAAGCCGCTTTTCCGTGCGCTCCAGCCCCTCAAGAAAACAACAACACCGAAGCGCCACATCCGCCAGCCCCTCGCCAAGATCGCAAAGCGCGTCCTCGACCCGCCGCCGCGCCGCCGCCGGTAGATCCGCCGCCCCGCCGCCCTTGGCAACCGGGCGGCTTGCGGCATCACTCGGGGCATCCGCCGCCAAAAGCGCGAGCCAATCCTGCGGCTCCATCCCGCTCATCTGCGCAATCTCGAAATCCTCCCGAAGCCGCGCCCCCGCCGCGACCTGATCCGGGGTCAGGAAAAGCGATCCATCCCGATCCCGCCGCCGCGCCAGCGCAACAAGCGGGGAATCCGCACAGGAAAACCGGCTTGCGGCCATCCCCCCGCCAA
>JAPHRE010000052.1 GCA_026195905.1 Pseudopelagicola sp.
CGAGGGCGGCGGCGGTGGCTTGGAGGGGGGGAGGTGAGGGGGCGCAGAAGGCGGCGATGACGGCGTTGAGGGAACAGCCCATGACGGTGACGCAGGCCATCAGGGGATGGCCGTTGTGCACCCGGTAGGCTTGGTCTGCGTCGGTGACGAAATCAACCGGGCCGGAGACCGCGACGATGCCGCCGGTTTGACGCGCGAGGCGGCGGGCGGCGTCTTCGGCGGCGGCCACGCTATCGCCGGAATCCACCCCACGGGCGGCCCCGCCAAGACCGGCGAGGGCGAGAATTTCGGAGGCATTGCCGCGCACCACGCGTGGTTTCAGGGCCAGCAAACGCGTGGACAACTCCTGTCGAAACCGGGTTGCGCCGACGCCGACGGGATCGAAAACCCAAGGCCGTTCAGCATCTTGCATGACCTTCGCCGCCATCTGCATAGCCTCTCCCCAAGCCGGATCAGCAGTGCCGATATTGACGGTAAGTGCCTGAGAAAGCGCGGCAAATTCGGCCACTTCCTCGCGGGCGTGCACCATAGCGGGCGAGGCGCCAACCGCAATCAGCACATTGGCTTGCATGTTCATGGCGACGAAATTGGTAATGTTGTGGACGAGCGGATTGGCGTGCCGCATCGCATCAAGAAAGTGTCCGGGGTTTTCCATATGGCCTCCTTTCCGGCAAAGGAGGCAAGCGGGACGGTCAAGATGCACGTTCCCCTTACAACTTCCTCCGCCGGCATGATCCGGTTCAGGTTCAAAGGGTGCTTCTCAGCCCGCGCGTAGCGGACGCCCCTGTTGCATCCCTAAAGGGAAGGCCAATGGGCGGCGGTGTCAAGCGGGTATTTCTAACGCTGCGAATCCGGCCTGTTTGGCGACGGTTTCGGGCCGTGGTTAACGGTAAAAACGCATGTCGGTATCACGTCGGTATTGCGTCTGTATCGCGTCGGTGCGGATTTCGAGAGGCGCGCAGGCGTTAAGGATTAGCGGGATTTGATGGGCAGGTGAAATGTCTGGGAGGAGATCGCCAATCCGGCGGGGGCCGCAGGAAAGCGGCCCGCGTTGCGCACCGCATTGAGGGCGATCTTGTCGAGGCGGGCGCTGCCGGAGCTTTTGGCGAGGGAGACCCGTTGCAAAACTCCCGAGCCAGAGACCGTGATCTTGACGACCGCCGTGCCACGTCCGCCGCCACGCGGTGTCTTGCGGGCGATCCTGGCGCGGATTTGCCCGCCCCATTTCGACAGCAGAGAGGCCTTTTTCGAGGTCGAGAGCGTTGCGGTTTTCGACGCTTGGTTCCGGCCCTGTGCAACACCGCCGCCGGTGCCTTTGGCGCGCTTTGCGGAGACCGGCGCAGAGGCGGGGGATTGTTTCGGGGCGGGTTTCTTTTTGGCCTGCGGTTTGGGTTTTGGCGCAGGCTTGGGGGGCGGTTTGGGCGCGGGGGGTGTGCTGAGCATCGGCATTGGCGGCGCATCTGGGCGTTGTGCCATGTCGGGAAGGTCGATTGTATTGACGCGCGGCGCTTGCGTGGGCGTCGGTGGCTTGGGCAGATTGGGTCGGTCCGGTCGATCCAGCAGGTCAGGTTGTGCGAGGGGCGCGGCGATCTCGGTAGTGATCTCGGTGGTGGCTTGGGGCGGGGTCTCCCATGTGTCGACCAATTGTTGCAGGTTGGCCGAGGAGGGCTTGATCGACAAGAGCGCCTCGCCGCCAACGCCCGAGCCGGCATCCCCCATGTCGTCCCCTGGCGACCAGATCACCAGATGCGCGAGGGTTGCGATGGCCAGAAAGGCCGGAACTTCGAGCAGCAAACGCATTGGCTACCTCGATAGCGACAAGAGTTTGACGCGCTGCACCCCCGCCGCCGTAAGCCGGGGGAGAAGGGCGGCAAGGCGCGCGGCCTCGACGGATTTGTCGGCGCGGATCAGAAGCGGCTCCGTGGCGTCGAGGGCGCCAAGCGCGGCGAATATCGCATCGCCTTTGATGTCGCCATAGGCGAGGTCTCCGTCGGCCGAGACATAGAGGATATGCTGGCCTTCGGCCGGGGTCTCGGCGTCGGCGGCGGGCAGGGTGATCTCGAACGGGTCCGGCGGGGCGATCTGGGCCGTCATCAGGAAAAAGATCAACAGCAGGAACACCACGTTGATCATTGGCACGATGCTTTCGCGGGCGGGGCGTTTGGCGGGGCGGTCAAGGATCATCGGCGTCACTCGACCAAGACAAGGGTTTCGTATCCGGCATCGGCCAATCGGGTCAACACGTCGACCAGACGCTGAAGGTCGGCGCCGTCGCGGGCGCGCAACAGGATCGTGTCGCGATTGGAGACCATCAGCGCCCCGAGTTCAGGCAGTAGGGCGTCCATCTTCATGGCGATGCCATTGAGGCGCTGCGTATCGGGGAGCACATCCACGAGGCGCGGCGGTCCCTGATAGGGCGTTGTCGAGGCCGCGCTGAGCGGCAGGTCGATTTCAACGTCATGGCCGAACCGGGCCGCCAGCATGAAAAACACCAGCAGCAGAAAGACCACGTCAATCATCGGGGTCAGGCTTGGCTTGCGCCGGGAGGGGGGAGGGCCGAGACGCATGGGGTTACTCGGCGGCAGAGAGGGTTTGCGCGCGATCCTTGGGGCGGCGGGTCAGGATGCGGGTAATGGCGTCTTCCATGCTGGTTTGAGCGGTGTCAGCGACGCTTTCGAACCATGTCAGGGCAATCCCGGCCGGGATCGCCACGGCCATACCCGCCGCCGTGGTCAGCAGAGCCTCCCAAATACCGCCCGCAAGGGCCGCCGGATCGGCGCGCGCGCCAGCGTCTTGCAAGGTTTGAAAGGCGGTAATCATGCCGAGCACCGTGCCCAGAAGGCCCAGCAGCGGCGCGATTGTGGCGATCAGTTCAAGCGCGCGCAGGCCGGTGCGGGCCTCGGCGAGTTGGTTGCGGGCGACGCGATGGATTTCTTCGCGCGCCTCGGCATCGTTGAAGGCGGGGTCGCGGTCGGCTTGCATGGCGGTGCGGGCGACCACCGCGCGCAGGGAACGGCGTTGGGCGAGCATGGCTTGTGCCGTGGCAATATCGCCGTCTTCCCAAGCCTGCACGGCGCGTTCGGTTTTTTGCCCGGCCCATGCCCCCATGAGCACGAGGCGCCAGATCTTCCACAGGATCAGGGCAAGCGTCAGAACCGACAGCGCCGCGATGGCCCAGATGGCGGGACCGCCTTTCAGCAGAAACTCTTGGATCGTTGCCCAGCTTGAAAACAAGTTCATCACAGCCCTCTACGTCTGGCCCCAGTTTGACCCCGGTTTGCTCCCGGTGCCTTTCATCGTGCTATTCGAGGCGCACATCATATGAGCCAAACGCCCCCCGACACGCAAGGGCAAGCTTGGGCATGGGGGCCAGGCACGGCGCGGCCAAGGGCGGAAATCCGCGAACCGGGATAGAAGGGTCGTTGTTCCAGCGCGGGACATGGGGTATGGCTTTGGCGTAGTTTGATGGGTTGAAGCGGTATTACGGACACACGGGTATGCCTGATTACGTCAATTTTCTTGCCGGTTTGAGCCGCACACGCAAAATCCTCCTGCAGATGGTTTTCGATACTGTCCTTGTGGCCTTTTCCTTTATCGCCGCGATGGCGCTTCGGCTTGAGAGTTTGGGCTTCGTTTGGGATCGGGCGCTGGTTTTAACGCTGCTTGCGGCGATCATCGTGACGCTTGGCACGTTCATGGCGCTTGGTCTTTACCGGGCCTTGGTGCGATTTGTCACCGGACGGGTGCTTGTCGCGGTGAGCAAGGGGGCGATGGCCTCGGCTGTGACGCTCTATGTTGTGGGGCTTGGGCTGGATGCGGGGCTGCCGCGCTCGGTGCCGATCATTCATGCGGTGTTTGTGTTCCTGACCATTGGCGGCGTGCGGTTCATGGCGCGGCAGATGTTTCGCAAGCCCGATCAGATCGGAAAAAAACCCGTCATCATTTATGGCGCGGGCGAATCCGGGCTTCAGCTTTTGAATTCGCTGTATCACGGGCGGGACTATTTGCCGGTGGCGATGGTTGATGACAACAAGGCCTTGCAAAACCTGATGATTGGCGGGCTGCGGGTCTATTCGCCGAATGCGCTGGGGCAGCTTATCACGCGGTTCGGGGTGCAGGTTGTCTTGCTTGCCATTCCAAGCATGGGGCGCAAGAGGCGGCGTGAGGTCGTTGCCGCGCTTGAGGATTTGCAGATCGAGATTAAGACCATTCCCGGCATGTCCGATATCATCAGCGGCAAGGCCGAGATTTCCGAGTTGCGTTCTGTGACGCCGGAAGACCTTCTTGGGCGCGACCCGGTTGCCCCCGATCCCGCTCTTCTTGGGCAAAATGTGACGGGCAAGGTTGTCATGGTGTCGGGTGCGGGCGGTTCAATTGGCAGCGAGCTTTGTCGTCAGCTTTTGGGGCAGGAGCCAGAGACGCTGGTTCTTTATGAGGTCTCGGAATTCGCGCTCTACACGATTGAGAGCGAGCTTTGCGCGACCAAGAAAGCCCTAGGCTATCAGACCAAGATCGTGCCGATCCTTGGGTCGGTGCAGCATCGCAAGCGTCTCGGGACGACGATCGGGGCGTTTGGCGTCCAGACCATTTATCATGCCGCCGCCTATAAACATGTCCCACTTGTGGAGGAAAACGTTGTCGAAGGGGTGCGCAATAACGTCTTTGGCACCTTGGAAATCACCTCGGCGGCCAAGACACATGGCGTCGAAAGTTTCATCCTTATTTCAACCGACAAGGCCGTGCGCCCGACCAATGTTATGGGGGCCACGAAACGTATTGCCGAACTGATCTGTCAGGCACAGGCGCAAGAGGGCGGCGCGACGGTTTTTTCAATGGTGCGGTTTGGCAATGTGCTTGGCTCGTCGGGGTCCGTCATCCCACGCTTTAGCGCGCAAATCGACCAAGGCGGGCCGCTGACGGTCACGCATCGCGATATCACCCGCTATTTCATGACCATCCCGGAGGCGTCGCAATTGGTTATTCAGGCCGGAGCGATGGCCAAGGGCGGAGATGTGTTCGTGCTCGACATGGGAGAGCCGGTCAAGATTCTTGATCTTGCCATCAGCATGGTCAAGCTGCATGGCCTGGTGCCCTATTTCGTCGATCACCCCGATCAGGTCTTGCCAGACCAAGGGGATATTCCGATTTGCATCACGGGGCTGCGCAAGGGCGAAAAGCTCTATGAGGAGCTATTGATTGGCAACGACCCCGAAAAAACACAGCATCCGCGCATCATGACGGCGTCGGAGGTGTCGCTTGCGATGGACGACTTGCGGGCGGTGCTGGACCGTCTTCTTGCGGCTTGTGAAAAATTCGATTTGCCCGCGATTATCGCGATCCTTCATGAGCTGCCTTTGCAATATTGCCCGCTTCATGACGAGATTTCGGATCTGCTTTGGTGTATGGCGCTGTCCGAGGGGCGGGACGATCAGGCAGCCGCGCTTGCAGAGGCAGGTCAGTGACGCCGTAGCCTCACGGGCCATTTTTCAACCGTCGTATCAGCGAGAGAGACCATGTGATTGTCTCTCATTGCGACATGCGCGGCGCAGTTTCCCTCGGGGCGGGGCAATTTGGAGATTGCGGAAAAGGATTTTTCGCCTTTGACGCGCTTCGCGATGCTCTTGATGTGTCGGCATGGGCCGCAACATGCGCCACGACGCGGCGGATGCGATCGGGGTCCGGGTGCTGGTCGCCCGCTTTGGCAATCCGTGCCCAAAGACAGACAAGAAGCACCTCAATGGTGCATTGCATAAAACGGTGGGCGCTGGCGGAGGGGGCGCGGCGGCGCTCAGTAAAAGCCGATTTCGCGGAGTTCGATCCGTGCGTCATGGTCGCGGCCAAAGGCGACAACACCGATTGATTTCAGGCTTTCGGCGCGGGGCGCGCGGCTGAGGAGACGGCCTGAGGGTTGGAAATCCACGAGCGGCAGGCGGATTTCGCGCCATTGCGGCGTTACGTCGAAGGCGGCCTGATAATATTGCCACGGCAACAGCGTGCCGCCCGTGCGCAGGTGGATATAATAGGTTTGGGTATTGCCACGCGCAATCAGGCGCACACCCGTTGCGCCCTTGGACGGATCGATATCGTCGCGCCGCATCTGGATAAACCCGCCGTTATTGGCGGTCGAGACCTGTCCGCTTAGCCGGGCGTAGGCCACGCCATTGTCGCGATGGAAGGTCGCCTGTCCGCGGGAGACACCGCCCATCACGGTATCCGCAAAGAACCGCCAGCGCGTCTCGGGGGAGGAGTCAAACGTATCCTGCATAAGGTCGTTGGCTAGGACGGGAAAAGGGGCCGTAAGGCAGGCGATGAGAAAGACGAGGCGGCGCAGGGCGGTCATTGGAGGCTCCGAAAGGGGCGCAAAGTGCTACGAAGAGAAGTAGCGCAGAGCGCGCCTTTGCCAAGGGTCTCTAGTCACGGGCGGGGCCGTTTTTCATGTCTTGCGCCCGACGCCCGCGATATTTCACCGTGAGGTCAAGGGGGGTATCATTTTCGTCATAGACCCCAAGGATCACACCGCGCCCACGCGAAGCGGTGCGCATGGCGATGAGTTGCGCCTCGCTGCGGGTTGTGCGTTGGGATGGACGGCGGGTCCAGGCAAAGAGCTTGTCATACATCATCGCGATGATGTCGGCGTGATCCTCGCGGTCGCCAAGATCGCAAAGCTCGTCCGGGTCGTTTTCAAGGTCGAACAGCATCGGACGGTCGCCGGTTTCGAAATGGATCAATTTCCAGCGTTTGGTCGCAACCATGAACATCACCGCCGCGCGCACCGAAATGTCATTGAGATGCGCCACAGGCGAGGCGGAATAGTCGTATTCGCAGATCACGTAATCGCGGTTTGTCTCGGTCGTTTCGCCGTGCAGCAGCGGCAACAGGCTCTCGCCTTCGAGGATATGACGGGCAGGGGTGCCACCGGCGGCGGCGACAAAGGTTGGGGTGAGGTCGATGCTTTCAACCAAGGCGTCGCAGACCGTGCCGCGCGTGGCGTCGGCCTCGGGGGAAGGATCGTAGATAATCAACGGCACTTTGATCGCGGCATCCTGAAAAAAGGTTTTCTCGCCCATCCAATGATCGCCCAAGAAATCGCCATGATCGGAGGTCAGCACGATCATCGTATCGTCCATGCGGCCCGTCTCTTGCATCCATGCAAACAGGCGGCCCATTTGGTCGTCGGCTTGTTTTATGAGGCCCATATAGGCCGGGATCACCGCTTCGCGCACGTCTTGGCGCGAAAATGCCTCGCCGACCTTGGTCTCCATGAAGGCGCGAAAGATCGGATGCGCGGTCTCGCGTTCGGCCTCAGAGCGGGTCACGGGCAGGATATGTTCGGGGCCAAACATCGAGGCATAGGGTTCGGGCACGATATAGGGCCAATGGGGTTTGATATAAGAGAGGTGACAGCACCAAGGTCTGTCATCAGGGCCATCATGGGCTTTCATGAAGTCGATGCCGCGCCCCGTCAGGTAGGGGGTTTCGCTATCGGATTCGGCGATATTGGCAGGCTCGGTGCTATTTTTGAGAAACCAGCCCGAGAGCACGTTGCCATCCGCATCAAGGCCGGAATTGGCAAAATCATGCCAGGGGTTGTCGCTCTCATAGCCTTTGGCGCGCAGCCATTCATTGTAGGATTTGGCTCCGTTTGGATCGTAGAACCCGTCCGGCCCTTCGGGCAGCATTCCATCATCGCGCTCAAAGACATCAAAGCCGCATTCCGCCACGCGCGCGCCGATAATGGAATCCGGCTCCAGCCCCAAACGCGCCATACCCTCGGCATCGGCGCGCATATGGGTTTTGCCGACAAGAACACAATCCATCCCGGCCTTGCGCAGATGGTCGCCCATAGTCATTTCGCCGACCTTGAGGGGAATGCCGTTCCAACTCGCGCCGTGGGAATGCACATAGCGCCCGGTATAGGTGCTCATGCGCGACGAGCCGCAGATCGGCGATTGGATATAGGCGCGGGAAAACCGCACCCCCATCGCGGCCAGCCGATCTATATGCGGAGTCTTAAGGTGCGGATGTTTATAGCAACTTAGGTAATCCCAACGCAGTTGATCGAACATGATGAAAAGAATGTTCTTGGGGCGCGGCATTGTCTTTTCACTCCGGTTCTTTGCTCCCACATTAGACTGAATAGCGGGTGCACAGGAATGGGAAACCTTCCAGACATTTGCCGTTTCCAGTGCCGTTTCCAGATTATTCATGTCGGGAATGAGCGCGAATTTCGGTGAGTCCCGTTTCACGGTGCCAAAAAACACCAACATGGAGTGAGGCGCATGCCAGCAGGAAACGCCCCGTTTTCGCTTGCCGAATATGACCGCCGTTTGGCCAAAACCCGCGTGGCGATGGCCGAGGCCGGGCTTGATGTGCTTTTCGTCACCGACCCGTCGAATCAGGCATGGCTGACCGGGTATGACGGGTGGTCCTTTTACGTGCATCAGGGCGTCATCGTGCCGATGCATGGCGAGCCGATCTGGTGGGGGCGGCTTATGGATGCCTTCGGGGGGATTCGGACCTGTTGGATGGCCGAGGAAAATATCATCGGCTATGCGGATCACTATGTGCAATCCACCGTGCGCCACCCGATGCAAGACCTTGCGGGGCATTTCAAACGTCTTGGCTATGACAGCGCCCGGATCGGCGTTGAGATGGAAAACTACTACTATTCGGCCAAGGCCCATGCGGTCCTGAGCCAAGAGCTTTCCGGGGCGACGCTTGTGGATGCGACGGCGCTTGTCAACTGGCAGCGGCTTATCAAATCGAGCGAGGAAATCAGCTTTATTCGCAAGGCCGCGCGGATTTCCGAGAAGGTCATTCACACAGCGATTGAGCGCGCCGAGCCGGGGCTGCGCAAGAATGAGTTGGTGGCCGATATTTATCATGCCGGGATCATTGGCGTGGAGGACGACTGGGGCGATTACCCGGCGATTGTGCCGTTGACGCCTTCGGGGCTTGATGCCACGGCGGCGCATCTGACATGGAACGGCGACGCGATGCGCGCGGGTGAGGCGACCTTCTTTGAGCTTTCGGGATGTTATCGCCGCTATCATGCGCCGCTTTGCCGGACGGTCTTTCTTGGGACGCCGCCTGCCGATATGCTGAACGCCGAACAGGCACAGCTTGAAGGGATTGCGGCGGGGCTTGAGGCGGCGCGGGCGGGCAACCGGACCTGTGATGTGGCAAATGCGTTTCTTGACGTTCTGACAAAATATGGCATCACGCGCAAAGGGCGTATGGGCTATCCCATTGGCCTGAGCTATCCGCCGGATTGGGGCGAGCGCACCGCGTCGATCCGCACCGAGGACGAGACGATCCTTGAGCCGGGGATGACCTTTCATTTCATGCCCGCGCTTTGGATGGACAGTTGGGGTCTTGAGACCACGGAAACCATCCTTATCACCGAGGATGGCCCGGCCGAGGCGCTTTGTGATGTGGAGCGTAAGCTCTTTGTGAAAACCTAAAACGGGCGCGTCAGGCGCGCCTTGGGATGAGATTTATATGACGATCATGACCGTGTCCAAGACGTTGCTTGATGAGGCGAAGGCGATTCTGGGGGAGTTGATTGCCTTTGAGACCGTCTCGAACGCAAGCAACCTCGACATGATCGCGCATCTTGCGCGACATTTGCAGGAAAGCGGCGCAGATGTCGAAATCCTGCATGACGATACGGGCACCAAGGCCAATCTTTTTGCCACCATCGGGCCGCGCAAGGATGGCGGGATTGTCTTGTCGGGGCATTCCGATGTCGTGCCCGTCACCGATCAGGATTGGTCAAGCGATCCGTTCCGCATGGAAGAACGCGATGGCCGCCTTTATGGGCGTGGCGTCTGCGATATGAAGGGATTTATCGCTGCAACCGTGGCGATGGCACCATTTTATGCGGCGCTGAACCCGACGCGTCCGATCCATTTCGCCTTTACCTATGATGAGGAGGTGGGCTGTTTCGGGGGGCAGGCGCTTGCCGATAGCCTGCGGGAACTGGACCTGCGCCCGTCGGTCGCCATCGTGGGCGAGCCGACCTCGATGCGGATCATCGAAGGCCATAAGGGATGTTATGAATACACCACCCGCTTTACCGGGCTTGAGGGCCACGGAAGCGGGCCGGAGCGCGGCGTCAACGCGGTTGAATATGCGGTGCGCTATGTCGCAAAGCTCATGGATCTCAAGGCGGAGTTGCAGGGTCGCGCGCCTAAGGAAAGCCGCTTTGATCCGCCCTGGACCACGATCAACACAGGGTCTTTGACCGGCGGCGTGGCGCATAATGTCATCCCCGGCAAGGCTCAGGTCGAATGGGAAATGCGCCCGGTTCAAAAAGCGGACGCCGAGCACGTCAAAACGACGCTCGCCGCGTTTTGCGACCAAGAGCTTTTGCCGCAGATGCGCGCGGTGTGTCCCGAGGCCGGGATTGAAATCGAGGTCATTGGCGAGGTGGACGGGCTTGAGCCGGTGGCCGACAATGAGGCCCGCGATATTGTCATGGAATTGACCGGGGCCAATGGCGCAGACCTTGTGCCGTTTGGCACAGAAGCCGGTATTTTTCAGGGGCTTGGGATGAATGTCGTGGTCTGCGGGCCGGGGTCGATTGAGCAGGCGCATAAGCCCGATGAATACCTAGAGGTCGAGCAGCTCTCGCAATGCCTCGCGATGTTGGGTAGGCTCGCGCATAAATTGGTCTGACCCAAAGGCAAGACATATGCATATCTTTGCAACGGCGCTGCGCGATGCGCTTGGCCGCTTCCTTAACAAAGGGGGCACGGTGCGGGCGAGCCACGTCGCGCTCTCGATGATGTTGGCGATTTTTCCCTTTTGCCTATTGGCCCTGTCGCTGGCCGGGGTGGTGAGCCGGATCGGCCTTACAGGATCGCAAACCGAGCTTGGCGATATTCTTGATCTGGTCTTTGGGTCGTGGCCCGATACCATTGCCGGACCAATTGAGGCCGAGGTGCGGGCGGTTATGGAAACAAGTGGCGGCTCCACCATCACGCTTGGCGCGCTTTTGACCATTCTCTTTGCCTCGAACGGGTTTGATGCGATCCGCATTGCCGTCAGCGAAGCCTATCATGACCGCGACCCGCGCCCGCTTTGGAAGCGGCGGTTGATTGCGGCGGGGTTTGCCCTTGGGGGGGCGGCGCTTGTGACGGTGGCGGGGCTCTTCGGGGTTGTGATCCCGGTCTATGTGCGGCTTGCTTCCGAATACGCGCCGATCCTGCATCTCGACATTGTAACCCATGAAACCGTGGTGTTCTGGCTGACGAGCTTTGTCTTGCTGGCGGGTCTTGTCGCGGTGCACAAATGGCTACCGGGGGTCCGGCGCCCCCTTCGGGCCATCCTTCCGGGCGTTATCCTGACGGTGATCCTCTGGGTTGCGATTGCCTATGGGTTTGATTTTTATGTGCGGAGTTTTCCTACATATTCCGTGACTTACGCCGGGCTTGCCGGGGTTATCGCGGCTTTGGTGTTCATGTATCTGATGTCGGCGGTGCTTGTTCTTGGGGCGGAATACAACGCCCGCCTTGGCGAGATCGCACAGCGGCGCAAAGACCAGCCGCTATAGAAGCGGCGAAAACAGCCGCGCCACCGGGGCAAACAGGCGTATCCAGAGATTTTGCGCCGACAGGGGCGTTTCGAGGCGTGTGCTTTGGGCGAAATCCGCCTCAAGCATCGCCGCCACGGATTTGGCGGCACGCGGGTCAAACACAAGCGCCGTTGCCTCAAAATTCAACCGGCACGACCGGCTATCAAGGTTGATCGTGCCCACAGAGGCCAGCCGATCATCCACCACCAACGCCTTTTGATGCATGAATCCTTCGTTGTAATGCAGGATGGTGACGCCCGCTTCGCGCATCTCATCATAGCAGGCAAACGCCGCAAGATAGGTTGCGTAATGATCGGCGCGTGCGGGCAAGAGGATGCGCACATCGACACCCCGCATCGCCGCCACTTTGAGGGCGGACATCACATCCGCTTCGGGCACGAAATAGGGCGACGCGATCCAGAGGCGCTCTTGGGCCATCTGTGCGGCGGCACAAAAATAGAGCGTGCCGGTCTCCAACTCATCCGCCGGTCCCGTGGCCAAAAGAAGCGCATCCATGTTGTCTTGGGCGGTGCCCGACTCCCAGTTGAGCAGCTCAAACAGGCTCTGGTCCGTGGCCCATATCCAGTCTTCGCAAAACACCAATTGAAGCTGGGAGACGATGGGACCGAGCAGGGCGCAGGCGGTGTCACGCCAGACCCCAAGTTTTGGGTTGTGGCCGAGATATTCATCTCCGATATTCAGACCGCCGATAAACCCTTGAACCCCATCGACAATCACGCATTTGCGATGGTTGCGGAAATTGATCTGGCGGCGGTTGCTTGGGCCACGCAGCGCGTTACTATCGAGGATACGAATACCGGCTTCGCGCAGGCGCCGCAGATAGGCCCGCGTCAGGCGGGCAGAGCCGATGGAATCATAGAGCACATACACAGCAACACCGCGCCCGGCGGCGGCGATCAATCGTTCGGACAGGGCGGCGCCGATACCGTCATCCCGCAAGATATAAAACTGCACCAACACATAGGATTGAGCGGCGTCTATGGTGTTGAAAATACGCGGAAAGGTCTGTTCCCCGTCAATCAGAACCTCGAACCCGTTGCCCGACACAACCCGCGCCGCCGCGAGCCGCTCAAAGGCCGAAAACCCGCTCAAATCCTCCTTGGGCGGAAAGCGGCGGCGGGCGTCTTCCAAACCCTCAAGCACACGCGCCGAGGCGCGTCGCGCCACCACATAGCCATCATGTTTTCGATGCCCGAGGAAAAAGTAGCTCACGACCGCGAGGTAAGGCGCGGTCACGAGGAAAACGACCCACGCCGCGGCCCCTTGCGGGGTGCGCGCGCTTTGCATGGCGCGAAAGGCAAAGATCACCGCCACTGCCTCGAGCAGCAGCAGGGCAAGGAGAGAAAAACTTGTGGCCAACAGGCAGGCTCCGAAACAGGGTCTGGCCAGAGACTATCCGTATCCCCTTCGGTTGCAAAGAGGACGACGATGACGACGCGACGCAACGGCGGATGCAACAGAGATTGCGCAGCCAAAAGAAGCCGTTATGCTCCGTTTTTACGAAATACATCGCAGGGAGGGGCGCGGTCGTGCAGAGCACAATTGGGAAATTTTTTGAAGAAAAATCAGCCCATTACGAAGGAAACCTCTTTTTATCCGTACCAGCGGATGCAGAGCGCCCCTATCACGCTGATGGCTATCGCATAACCTATGGCGAGGCTGCAGAGGTCGTTGCGCGATGGCAGGCGGCACTGCACGCAGCCGGGTATGGGGTCGGGGATCGCATTGCGGTCCTGCTTGGCAACCGCCCCGAGATGATGCTTCTCAAGTTGGCGATGAACGGCTTGGGGATCAGTTGGGTTCCGGTCAATCCGGATTATCGCCCGGCGGAAGCGGCCTATCTTCTTGAGGATAGCGGCGCGTGTTTGGCGGTTGCAGCCCCGGATATGGCCGGGTTGATGCGGGCCGGGATCGCGGAAGCGACGGTAGATGTCCCGCTGATCGAGATGGATCAGGAGCTTGGCGACCTGCCGCAAGGGCCGCAAGCGTCAGGGCGGTCAAAGGACGAGATCACCGGACAAACCGAGGCCAGCCTCATCTATACATCGGGAACAACGGGGCGGCCCAAGGGCTGTATCCTGAGCCATGCCTATGAGATTGATATGGGGCGCTGGTATGCGACGCGGGGCGGGGTGATCGACTTTCGCCAAGGCCAGGACAGGATTTATAATCCACTTCCACTATTCCACGTAAATGCCGGAATTATAACGTTTTATTGCGCCATAGATACCGGAAACTGCCAGATCATTCCAGAGCGGTTTCGCGCCAATTCGTGGTGGCGCGAACTCTCGGAAACGGGGGCTACCGTGGTGCATTACCTCGGAATCGTGATCCCGGCGTTGATGAATATTCCCGAAGGGGACTGGGATCATCGCAACAAGGTGCGCTTTGCCGTGGGGGCCGGGGTTGAGCCGACATTGCATCGCCCGTTTGAAGAGCGGTTCGGATTTCCGCTTATCGAGGTTTGGGGCATGACCGAGATGTGCCGCATCCTTGGAGACAACCACGAACCGCGCATGATCGACACCCGCGCTATGGGGCGGGCCTCGCCGGGGCTTGAGGTGCGCGTGGTGGACCAGGACGACGCCGAAGTGCCACGCGGCACACCGGGCGAGATGACGCTGCGCTATAGCGCCGAGGACCCGAGGCGCGGGTTTTTCTCGGGCTACCTCAATCTGCCGGAGGCCACGGAAGAGGCCTGGAAGGGGGGATGGTTTCATACGGGCGACACGGTTGTGATGGATGAGAGCGGGATGGTGTTTTTTGTGGATCGCAAGAAAAACATCATACGGCGCAGTGGTGAAAATATTGCTGCGGCCGAGATCGAAGCCTGTTTGCAAGAGCATCCAAAGGTCGATCGCGTCGCCGTTTTGGCGGTTGAGGACGCGATGCGCGACGAGGAGGTCATGGCCTGTCTCAGCGTCGAGGGCGGCGGCAGTGAGGCCTTGGCGGAAGAGCTTTTTGCGTGGTGTTTCAAACGCTTGACCTATTACAAGGCGCCGGGATGGATTCGGTTTGTCGACGAAATCCCGGTCACGGGCACGCAGAAGATTCAGAAACATGCGATGTTTGCCGAAGGCGAAGACCCGACGACCGGCGCGCATGATTTCCGACCCCGCAAGAAGCGGGGTTAACGGCGACTCAGGCGGCAAAACGGACGTCGGTATTGCGTCGGTAAGACGTCTGTATTGCGTCGGTGCAGGGTCGCGGATTGTTCCGGGAACCC
>JAPHRE010000046.1 GCA_026195905.1 Pseudopelagicola sp.
AACCGGATCACCTCGCCCGGTATCCCCTGTTCCAACAAATCATGCACGGTAAAGAAATTGCCCAAACTCTTGGACATTTTCTTGCCCTCGACCTGCAACATCTCGTTATGCAGCCAGTAATTGGCAAACTGCCCCTCGGGATGGGCA
Source organism: Pseudopelagicola sp. (assembly GCA_026195905.1). Taxonomy (GTDB): domain Bacteria; phylum Pseudomonadota; class Alphaproteobacteria; order Rhodobacterales; family Rhodobacteraceae; genus Shimia. Next base: position 148 of record JAPHRE010000046.1, read on the forward strand.
CAGCAGCTCTGCGCGACCTCGTTTTCATGGTGCGGGAACATCAGATCATTGCCGCCGCCGTGAATATCAAAACTCGCGCCCAGCAATTCATAGGACATCGCCGAGCATTCAATATGCCACCCCGGACGCCCCCGGCCCCACGGGCTCTCCCAGCCGGGCAGATCGTCGCTCGACGGTTTCCAAAGCACGAAATCCATCGGGTTGCGTTTATAGGGCGCAACCTCAACCCGCGCGCCGGCGATCATGTCGTCAATCGACCGCCCCGAAAGCGCGCCATAGCTCTTGTAGCTCTCCACCGCGAACAACACATGCCCGTCCGCCGCATAGGCATGGCCCTTGGCGATCAGATCTTCGATCATCGCGATCATCTGCGGAATAAACTGCGTCGCGCGCGGCATTTCGTTGGGGTCCATCGCCCCAAGCGCGCGCATATCGTCAAGATACCATTGCATCGTTTCGGCGGTGATCTCGCCAATATCGCGCCCCGACTCCTTGGCCCGCGCGTTGATCTTGTCATCCACATCGGTGAAATTGCGCACATAGGTGACGTGATCCGCCCCATAGACATGGCGCAAAAGCCGGTAAAGCACGTCAAACACCACCACCGGGCGCGCATTGCCGATATGGGCGCGGTCATAGACCGTCGGGCCACAGACATACATCCGCACATTCTCGGGGTCGATCGGGGTAAAGACCTCTTTCTTGCGGGTCTTGGTATTGTGCAGTTTGATCGTTGTCATGTCTCGTCCTTCGGCACGCAGAGCTTGCGCGGCGGGCTTAGCAACTTCAGATCATGTTTGGAATAGAAGAACGGCCCGCCGGAATGTCTCAGCAGGGAATGCAGCAAATAATAATGGTGCGGAATGTCTTCATAGGCGCGACCCTAGGCGCGCCGTCGCACCCGGTCAAGCCTGTTGACCTCTGTGCGCATGCGGCCCATCCTGCCGACATGAGCCGCGAAACCGTCAATACCCTTTGCGCCGCTATGCCCGGTGCCGAATGGTCCGAACCGTTCGGGCCGGGGCATGACGTGTGGAAGGTCGGCGGCAAGGTTTTCGCCGCCATCGGCGCCAACGGCACCGGCGTCTCTCTCAAGACCGCGCATGTCGACACTGCCCAGATGCTCATCGACGCCGGCATCGGCACCCGCGCGCCCTATTTTCATCGCAGCTGGATTCACCTGCCGCTTGATGCCGACCCGGATGAATTGCGCCATCGAATCGAGACCTCCTACGGCATCATCCGCGCCAGCCTGACCAAAAAGGCACAGGCCGCGCTGCCGCCGCATCCCTGAGCAACCCGCCCAAGCGGCGCAAAAACCGCACCACCGCAATACCGACGTCATACCGACGCGATACAGACCCGTGTTTTTGCCCGCACCGCCACGCCACTTCGGACAAAAAAACGGGGGGCGCAAAGCCCCCCAGTTTCATCGCTTAGACTCACTCTTTGATACCGCCCGTAGTTTTTGCCTGCGGTCCAAGCGACGTCGGGACGAGCGCACCCGCCCCGTGTTCTTTAGCTACACCCGCTTGTCGCGCCGCAGGTGTTGCATTTCATACAAGTGCCGTTGCGCACCAACGTGTAGTTGCCACAATCGCCGCACGGATCGCCCTCAAAGCCCTGTATTTTAGCCTTTGTGCGGGCGTCCATCGTCATTGTGCCAGACACGATTTCCGAGGCGAGCGCGGTTGTCGTGGTGGTCGTGCTCACAGTCGCGCCGGTTTCCGGCACCAGCGTTTGCAGCGCAATCTCCGGGTCGACTTGGTTCAAACCAACAGCGCCCCCAGCCCCACCATTCAAAACGATAAGTTCCTGCGGCAGACGCTTGCGCAGATAGCCGGTCGAGGAAATCTGCTTGAGCACTTCAAGCGATTTCGACGCAGCACTCTCGCTCAGTTCCTGCACGTTCGACACGCCCTCTTCCTCGCCCCGACCAAGGTCATCAAAGGATGCACCCTGAGGTTTGACATGAGCCAAATCTGTTCGATCCAGATAAGAAACAGCCAGTTCCCGGAAGATGTAATCGAGGATGGATGTTGCATTTTTGATAGAATCGTTGCCCTGCACCATGCCCGCTGGTTCGAACTTGGTGAAGGTAAACGCGTCCACGAACTCCTCAAGCGGCACGCCATATTGCAGACCAACCGAGACCGCGATGGCAAAGTTGTTCATCATCGCCCGGAACCCGGCGCCTTCCTTGTGCATGTCGATGAAAATCTCGCCCAAGGCACCATCTTCATACTCGCCCGTGCGCAGGTAGACCTTGTGGCCGCCGACAACCGCTTTCTGAGTATAGCCCTTGCGGCGTTCCGGCATTTTGGTGCGCTGGGATTTGATGATCTCCTTGATAACCACCTTCTCGATGATCTTTTCGGCCAGAACCGTGGCCTTTTCCTGCATCGAGCCGCTCTCGAGCGTCTCGGCCGCCTCGTCATCATCCTCGACAAGCGCCGCCGCGAGAGGCTGCGACAGTTTCGAGCCATCCCGGTAAAGCGCGTTGGCCTTCACACCCAGCGACCACGAAAGCTCATACGCCTTTTGGCAGTCTTCGATCGTGGCGTCGTTGGGCATGTTGATCGTCTTGGAGATCGCCCCGGAGATAAAGCTCTGCGCCGCCGCCATCATGGTGATGTGGCTATTGACCGAGAGATAGCGTTTGCCCTTTTTGCCGCAAGCATTGGCACAATCAAAGATCGCGTAATGCTCTTCTTTGAGGAAGGGCGCCCCTTCGAGGGTCATGGTGCCACAGACATGGTCGTTGGCCGCGTCGATGTCTTTGCGCGAAAAGCCCAAATGCGACAGCAAATCAAAGGCCGGATCGTTGAGTTTTTCCGTCGGAATGCCAAGCACATTGGTGCAAAAGGCCTCTCCGAGAGTCCACTGGTTGAACACGAAACGGATATCAAAGGCGCTTTCGAGCGAGGCTTCGATCTTATCGAGTTCCGCTTGGCCAAACCCGTGCCCAATGAGCGACGTGTGGTTGATCCCCGGCGCATTGCCAAGGCTACCGTGGCCGACCGCATAGGAGACGATTTCCTCGATCTGGGCCGAAGAATAGCCAAGTTTTTCAAGCGCAGCCGGCACAGAGCGGTTGATGATCTTGAAATACCCGCCACCGGCAAGTTTCTTGAACTTTACCAAGGCAAAGTCCGGCTCGATCCCGGTTGTGTCGCAGTCCATCACAAGGCCAATCGTGCCGGTCGGCGCGATGACAGAGGTCTGGGCGTTGCGATAGCCGTGTTTTTCCCCAAGCCGAAGCGCCTCGTCCCAGCTCGATTGTGCCAGCGCGACGAGTTTCTGATCCGGGCAGTTGTCAAGATCAAGCGCCACCGGTTTCACATCAAGCGCCTCATACCCTTGGGTTTCGCCACAAGCCGCGCGACGATGGTTGCGGATGACGCGCAGCATGTGGTGTTCATTGCGCTTATAGCCCGAGAACGGCCCCAACTCGCCCGCCATCTCGGCGGAGGTCGCATAAGCGACGCCGGTCATGATCGCGGTCAACGCCCCGGTGAGCGCCCGCCCCTCATCGGAATCATAGCTAAAGCCCATGTTCATCAGGAGTCCGCCAATATTGGCATAGCCAAGACCAAGGGTGCGGAAATCATAGGATCGCTGCGCAATTTCCTTTGAGGGGAACTGTGCCATCGTCACCGAAATTTCGAGCGTCACAGTCCAGAGGCGCGTGGCGTGCATGTAATCTTCGGCGTTGAATGTGCCCTCTTCAAAAAAGGTCAGCAGGTTCATCGACGCAAGGTTACACGCGGTATCGTCAAGGAACATATATTCCGAACACGGGTTCGAGCCGCGGATCGCGCCATCTTCGGGGCAGGTATGCCATGCGTTGATGGTGTCGTGATACTGGATGCCGGGATCGGCACAGGCCCAAGCCGCATGGCCCACATCTTCCCAGAGCTTGCGCGCCTTGATCGTCTTGGCGACGCTACCATCGGTGCGACGGATAAGCTCCCAATCTGCATCATCCTTGACCGCCTTTAGGAAGGCATCGGTCACACGGATCGAGTTGTTGGAGTTCTGCCCCGACACAGAAGCATAGGCTTCGCTATCCCAATCGGTGTCATAGGTCGGGAATTCAATCGAGTCATAGCCCTGCTTGGCATAATCGAGCACGCGCTTGACATAAGTCTCTGGGATCGCGACCTTTTTGGACTCGCGGATCGCCGCCTTCAGGCCCGCATTGACCTTGGGGTCATAGGCGTCCTCTTCCTTGCCATCCCAGGCACGGATGGCCGCGAAAATGCCGTTGAGTTTTTGCTCATGCATCTTCGAGCCAGCCACGATCGACGCGACTTTCTGCTCTTCCTTGACCTTCCAGTTGATGTATTCCTCGATATCCGGGTGGTCAGCGTCGACAATGACCATCTTGGCCGCGCGCCGCGTGGTGCCGCCGGATTTGATCGCGCCCGCCGCGCGGTCGCCGATCTTGAGAAAGCCCATCAGGCCCGAGGATTTGCCGCCGCCCGACAGGTTTTCGTTGGCGGCCCGCAGCGATGAAAAGTTGGTGCCCGTGCCCGAGCCGTATTTGAACAGGCGCGCTTCACGCACCCAAAGGTCCATGATCCCGCCATCACCAACAAGATCGTCCGCCACCGACTGGATAAAGCAGGCGTGCGGCTGTGGGTGCTCATAGGCAGATTTCGAGCGGGTCAGTTTGCCGGTTTTGTAGTCAACATAATGGTGGCCCTGGCCGGGACCATCAATGCCATAGGCCCAATGCAGGCCGGTGTTGAACCATTGCGGGCTATTTGGGGCCGCGCGTTGGGAGGCGAGCATATAGCGCATCTCGTCGAAATAGGCGCGCGCGTCTTCTTCTGTCGAGAAATAGCCGCCCTTCCAGCCCCAGTAGGCCCAAGCGCCCGCGAGACGATCAAAAACCTGCTTGGATGAGGTTTCGCCGGTAAACTCGGCCCCCTCTGCCGGGACCGACCGCCAAAGGAATTCCGGAACGCCCTTTTCTTTGACCTTTTTGGTCTTGGTCGGCACGCCGGCTTTGCGGAAATACTTCTGGGCGATGACGTCGCTTGCGACTTGGCTCCAGCTGGTGGGCACTTCGACATCGTCGAGGCGGAACACAATCGTTCCGTCGGGGTTGCGAATCTCGCTGACCGTGGTTGCGAAATCCAGGCTCGCATATGCGTCTTTACCTGCCTTGGTGAAATTTCTTTCGATTTTCATTCTGCTGCCTCTGCTTCCCAGCGTGTTGTCGACTCGAGTGCGCCCGCGCGCCCTGTGGATCGGGAAGCGTATGAGAAGCAGAGACAAAAACCATTTGCGCGACGCCCAGATGCGCGCCGATACCGCCGGACCATTCCATTTGCCCGGATCGTTTATTTGGTGTCTGTCCCTGTTCCAGCCTCGTGGCCACTATATGTTGTGGCGCTTCCGACCTTGCCCCACAACCTGACGCATTCACACCAAGAGGGTCAAACGATTTATTTGGCTTATTGAGGGATTTTTAATGTTGACCAGATAGCACGATTTTGAGCTTGCCATGACGTTTGCGATTCCTTTGTTAACGCGACATCAGGGCGATGTTGCTGCATCACTTTGCAAGCCTTGGCGAACTGTCTCATATACAAGGAAAATCCTGAACGGGTCCGAAACGGCCCAAGATATCCACAAGATTTAGTCGCGGTGAAAAGGTTAACACAATATGTATGCGATGTTCATTATCGTGAAATATTTTTTGACTAGCGGCGAAGCTGATTCCATCCGCGCCTGAGGCGGAATCGCCACAAAGCTCAGGGACCATCCCCTAAAGTAGATACAATATGTTGGTGAAATCTGGTCGGGGCGGAGAGATTCGAACTCCCGACCCTCTGTTCCCAAAACAGATGCGCTACCAGGCTGCGCTACGCCCCGAACCGAGGCCGGGTTTAGCGACTTCGGCTAGGGCAAACAAGGCCAAACAGCGTTGCTTTGCAAAATAGATGGATGGCGCATCTCACTTTGTGCCGAAATCCCAAGTTTACGTGCCAACCCGCCATTTATCTCAAGCACAAACTGCACCGGCCCGCCGCTTGGGATTTGTGTCAGATCGCCCGGCACCGCGTTGTGATGCAGATGTGTGACGACTCCGGCCTCATCCACAAAGAGCATATCGAGCGGTATCAGGGTATTCTTCATCCAAAAGCTCACTGGGCGCGTCTCATCAAAGACGAAAAGCATCCCCGCGCCTTGCGACAGGGTCTCGCGCATCATGAGGCCGCGCGCCCGTTCCTGCGCATCATCTGCGACCTCGACTCGGAAATGCGCCTCGCCCCAGTCCCCGCGCAAGCTCACACGGTCGTCGCGGCAGGCGTCCCCCGCCAGACTTGGCAGCGCGGACATGAAAACCGCAACACCGCAGGCAAGAAGCATTCGGATCATAGCCTGCCCTTGTCAACCGCGCTCTCCCAAGCGCTGACTTCAACCGCCATACGCCCGCGTTTGCCCTCAATCACACGCAAGGCCAACGCCTCACCCGGTTGAAGATCGGCAAGCCCGGATCGGCGAAGCACCTCTATGTGTATAAAGACGTCTTCGGGACGTTCGAACACATTGGCAAAGCCAAAGCCCTTGCCCTTGTCGAACCATTTGACCCGCGCTGGCTCCAGCGGCGCATTGAGAATCGCGTCTTCGTCGAGATCGGCGAAATCCGCAAGCACATGCACATCACTGGCCCGCGGCACCTCAATCCGCAGAACCTCAACCGCCTGAACACCGCGCTCGGTGCTTTGAACATCAAGCTCGATCCGTGCCGAATCTGCAACCGTGCTTTGGCCGAAATTGCGCAAAACATTCGCGTGCAAAAGGACATCCGGGCCGCCTTCGTCACTGACAACAAACCCGAACCCCTTCACCGGGTCGAACCACTTCACTTCCCCGACAATGCGTGTCAGATCTCTCTTATTCTCTTCCAACAAACCAACCTACGTAAGTCATCCCCATGCAGGCGCGACTGTGCGCGATAAATACGCTTGGAGCAAGCCAATCTGCCATGTGTTTTCAAAGGCTTGCATTTTACGTGACGTGAATGCCACGCACTTTGCCTTACGGTTTAAGGGTTTAGACGGGATATTTCCCAAGGGCTATCCGGGGTTTGCCGACGCCAGACGAAACGGTCATGCAACCGAAACGGCCCATCGGCCCAAAACTCAATCTCGACCGGGACAATTCGAAACCCGCCCCAGAACGGTGGCCGCTTGGGCGACGGCCCCTTTTGCGCCGTGACCTTTGCAACTTCGGCGACGAGCGCACTGCGCGATGACAGGGGTTGGGATTGCTTCGAGGCCCAGGCCCCTAGACGGCTCTTGAGTGAACGCGACGCATAGTAGGCGTCCGCTTGCGGCCCCTCTTCACGGCTAACCAAACCGCGTACCCGCACCTGACGGCGCAGGGATTTCCAATGCATCACGAAGGCCGCCTTGCCTGCGCCCTCGATTTCGCGGGCCTTTGCACTGCCGTAATTTGTATAAAAGACAAACGCCGCATCTTCGATATCTTTGAGAAGCACCATACGCACATTCGGCAGGCCGTCCTCATCGACCGACGCAATGGCGATGGCGTTGGGATCGTTGATCTCGCTGGCCTCTGCTTCGGCAAGCCAGCGGCGCGCAATCTCAAACGGATCGTCGCCTGCGAATATACCAGTTCTGTCTGACATGGCCCAAACCCTCTCTGCGGTGGCTCACCGCTCTTGATGCATTCCCGTGGATCGCCTAAACGTCCTTTTAACCGAATTGCGACGGAGACTGACGGAATGTCAAACAATCTGATGGCGGGCAAGCGTGGCGTGATCATGGGCCTTGCCAATGACAAGTCGATTGCCTGGGGCATTGCCAAGGCTTGCGCCGACGCAGGCGCCGAGATGGCGTTTACCTATATGGGCGATGCATTCAAGAAACGCGTAGCGCCTCTGGCCGATCAACTTGGCGTCGAGACGCTGATTGATTGCGACGTGTCCGATGCGGCCTCGGTCGACGCGGCCTTTGCCGAGATCGAAGCAAAGTTCGGCAAAATCGACTTTCTTGTGCACGCGATCGGGTTTTCCGACAAGAATGAGTTGCGGGGCCGCTATGTCGAAACCAGCCGCGATAATTTCCTGATGACTATGGACGTCAGTTGTTACAGCTTCACCGCCGTGATGCAGCGCGCCGAGAAGATCATGAACGAGGGCGCTTCGGCCCTGACCCTGACCTACTATGGCGCAGAACAGGTCATGCCGCACTATAATGTCATGGGCGTCGCCAAGGCCGCGCTTGAGGCCTCGGTCAAATATCTTGCCGAAGACCTCGGCAAGGACGGCATCCGCGTCAACGCGATCTCTGCTGGCCCAATCAAGACGCTGGCCGCGTCGGGCATCGGGGATTTCCGCTATATCCTGAAGTGGAACGAGCTGAACTCGCCGCTGCGCCGCAACGTGACGATCGACGATGTTGGCAAATCCGCGCTCTACCTGCTGTCTGATCTCGGCAGCGGCGTCACTGGCGAGAACCTGCATGTGGATGCGGGCTATCACGTGGTTGGCATGAAGGCCGTAGACGCGCCTGATATCGACGCCGTCACCGGTAGGAAATAAGCGATGGAGAGCGCGGCGCTCATCGCGTTCAACCTTGCGATCCTCGGCGCTCTTGCATCGCCGGGGCCTGCAATCATGGCAATGTTGCGCGCAGCACTTGGAAACGGACGTCGCGCCGGACTTCTCTGCGGTCTCGGCCTCGGGCTCGGTGCCGTCCTCTGGAGCCTCCTGGCCGTCCTTGGCCTCAATGTGATCTTCGCCGTTGCTCCTTGGGCTTTCATAGCGCTCAAGGTCGCAGGGGCGCTCTACCTGATCTGGCTCGCCGTGACCCTCTGGCGGCGCGCCGACACGCCCGTCGCGACCGAAGCTAGCCCTGCGGAAAACGGACTGCGCCTTGGCCTCCTGACCAATCTGGCCAACCCCAAGGCGGTCGTCTTCATCGCCGCGATCTTCACAACAGTTTTCCCCGAAATGCCGACCGGGCGCGAGGCAATTCTGGTTCTGGGCAACCACCTCCTCCTCGAAATCACATTCTACAGCGCGCTGACCTTCGGCCTGACAATCCCAGCAGTGCGCGTGCTCTACATGAAATCCAAAGCCATCTTCGACAGGGCCGCCGCGGCTGTTCTGGGCGTGATGGCCCTGCGCATCGCCACCTGACCGCCTCTCGGACGCCGACAAGAAGGAATACGCCATGAGCGACCGCCTGCCCCATGAAAAAGGCTTTCACATCAGCTGGGACCAGATTCACCGCGATTCCCGCGCCCTTGCATGGCGGCTGGACGGCCTTGGCCCCGATGATGGCGCGTGGCGCGCCGTTGTCGCCATCACCCGTGGCGGCATGGCCCCCGCGATGATCGTCAGCCGTGAACTCGATATCCGCACCGTCGATACGATTAGCGTCAAATCCTACCATTCAGGCGGCGGCAAACAGGACCAACAGCGCCAAGCGCAGGTGCTCAAATCGCCGGATGCCGAGTTGATGGGCGACGGCACGGGCATTCTTATCATCGACGATCTTGTCGATAGCGGCAAAACGCTTGAACTCGTGCGTGAGATGTATCCCAAGGCCCATTTCGCCACTGTCTACGCCAAACCCCAAGGCCGTCCGCAGGTTGAAACCTTCATCACCGAAGTGAGCCAGGACACATGGATTTTCTTTCCGTGGGATATGGCCCTGCAATATGTGGAACCCTATCGCGGCACCGATTAAAGCGGGCGCCTACCGCACAGACAAGACGCCTGCGACGAAAGAATGTCTGCCAGGATGAACGCAGGGGCGCATTGCCCCCAGAGAGAGCGGCCCTTAGGGTCGCTCTTGAAGTTTGAGACCCACGGAGAACGCCATGTCCCTGCCCCGTACCGCCGCCAGTTTCGCGCCGCCCGTCATGGAGGCGCGCCGGTGGCTGGATGGGGTCGCCTTGAGCGAGGACCGGCCCCTGATCAACGTCAGTCAGGCCGCGCCGGTCGATCCCCCTCCAGAAGGCCTGCGCCGCCATATTGCAGACGTGGTCCTCACCATGCCCGAGGCGCATCTTTACGGACCGGTCCTTGGCCTGCCAGCCCTGCGCGAGGAAGTCGCCAGCCAGTTCAGTGCGGCCTACAGCGGTGTCATAGGCGCAGCGCAGATTGCCATCACATCGGGTTGCAATCAGGCGTTTTGTGCCGCGATCACCGCCCTGACTGGGCAAGGTGATGAAGTCATCCTGCCGGTGCCGTGGTATTTCAATCATAAAATGTGGCTTGATATGATGGGCGTCAAATCCGTGCCGCTTGCGACAGATGCCGGACTTCTTCCCGACCCCGAAGCCGCCCGCACCCTCATCACGCCGCGCACCCGCGCCATCGTGCTGGTTACGCCGAACAACCCCGGTGGCGTAGAATATCCCGACGATCTGGTGCGGGCCTTCTATGACCTTGCGCGCGAAACTGGGCTGCGCCTCATCGTCGATGAAACCTATCGGGATTTTGACTCGCGCAACGGTGCCCCACATGACCTTTTTACCGACCCCGACTGGGCCGACACGCTCGTCCTTCTTTATTCCTTTTCCAAGGCCTACCGCCTGACCGGGCATAGGGTTGGCGCAATGGTCGCGTCCGAGGCGCTTTTGGCAGAGGTGGAAAAGTTCCTCGACACGATCGCCATCTGCCCCAATCAAATCGGACAGCACGCCGCGCTTTGGGGCATGCAGAACCTCGGGCAATGGCTCTCTGGCGAGCGCGCCGAGATACTCGACCGGCGTGCGGCCATTGAAACCGCCAGCCCGGCTCTTGAGGCCGAGGGGTGGACGCTGATGGGGCTTGGGGCGTATTTTGCCTATCTGAGGCATCCTTTTGCGATGTCGTCGCGCGATCTCGCCCCTGCACTGGTGCGCGAGGCAGGCGTGCTCTGTTTGCCCGGCACGATGTTTATGCCACAAGATCATCAAAAGCATCCCGGCGGCCCCGAACAATTGCGCATCGCCTTTGCCAACGTGGATCGCACGGGCATTGCCGCATTGTTTGAACGTCTCGCGGCACTGTCTTTTGAGAAACGCTAGCGGCACGATCCCGATCTGCCCTTGCTCCCTTTGCTCACGCGTCGTAGACATCGCTCGATAAATGCAATGCAGAAGGCAGGGAGCCGTCATGTCCAAATCAAGCACGTCGAAAACCTTGGTCTGGATTCTGATGGCCATGCTTATCTTTGGCTTGGGCGGGTTCGGCATCACCAATCTTGGCGGTTCGGCAACATCGGTCGGATCGGTCGGGGACAAAGAGATCGACATCAACAACTATGCTCAGGCGCTCCAGAATGAGATCCGCGCCATTGAGGCACAGTCTGGTCAGTCGATCAGCTTTGCCGATGCTCAGGCCATAGGTCTTGACCGAATTGTTCTTGGCAATCTTGTGACAACCCGCGCGCTCGATTCCGAAAACGACCGCCTTGGTATCTCGCTGGGTGACGCACGTCTGGCGCGGGAACTCAAATCAATCTCGGCATTTCAAAACCCCGCAGGTGACTTTGACCGCGAAGCCTATAAATTTGCGCTTGAGCAGATCGGCATGAACGAAGCCGATTTTGAAACCTCCATCCGCGAGGAAAGCGCCCGAAGCCTGCTTCAAGCGGCCATCGTTTCGGGGATTTCCATGCCCGATTCCTACGGTGAGGTCATCCTGAACTTTGTTGGCGAAGAGCGCGATGTCACCTTGGCCCGCCTTGACGCGGACGATCTTGCCTATCCGGTCGCGACGCCTTCAGAGACCGAATTACGCGCCTATTATGACGCCAATATTGCGGATTTCACCCGCCCGGCGATGCGCGAAATCACCTATGCGTGGCTGTCACCAGAGATGCTGATCGACAGTGTTGAAATTGATGATGCCACCCTGCAAAGCCTCTACGAAGAGCGCAGCAGCGACTTTAACACCCCGGAACGCCGCCTTGTCGAACGCATCGCCTTTGCGGACATGGCCGCAGCCAACTCCGCGCGCCAAAGCCTTGACGCCGGTGAGACCACCTTTGAGGCGCTTGTCGAAGCACGCGGACTGCAACTGTCGGACGCAGATTTGGGCGACGTGAGCATTTCCGACCTCGGCAAAGCAGGCGATGCAGTTTTTGCCGCTGAGGTAGGCAGTATTGTCGGCCCGGTGCAGACCATCCTCGGCCCGGCCCTTTTTCGCGTCAACGGTGTGCTTCCCGGCAACGAAGTCTCCTATAAAGACGCCCTGCCCGACCTGCGCGAAGAGCTTGCCACAGAGCGCGCGCGCCGCGTGATTGAGGCCGAGATGGGGACTATTGACGACCTCTTGGCCGCTGGCGCGACGCTTGAGGACCTTGCCAATGAAACCGATATGGAAGTCGGTCAGATCTCTTGGCACGATGGTCTTGGGGATGGGATCGCGGGCTATGAAGAATTCCGCGCCATTGCCGCAACCCTGACCAAGGATGATTTCCCCCAGATTGAAACGCTTGAGGATGGCGGCGTATTCGCGCTGCGCCTTGACGGGGAAACCGCCGCAGCCCCTGCACCTTTCGATGAGGTCCGTGACGATGTGGCCGCCGACTGGACCCGCGCCGAAACCGTGCGCCGCCTCGAAGAAATGGCCGCGAACCTTGTGCCGATGCTGGGCGATGATGCGGATTTTTCCGTCTATGGGCTAAGCCCGCGCACCGAAACGGGTATCCTGCGCAACGGCTTTGTGCCCGATACCCCGGCAGGCTTCCTTGATGCGGTCTTTGACCTACAACCGGGCGCGGTCACAACCTTGGCGCATGACGATACGCTTCTGGTGCTTCGCTTGGATGCTGTCCGCCTGCCGGACAAATCCAACGAAGAGATTTCCTCATTGGCCAATACGATTCTGCGTCAGGCCGCCGAGGGCGTTGCCCAGGATATCTTTCAAGCCTATGCGACCCAATTGCAGAGCTTGAAGGGCGTGACCCTTGATCAACCCGCCATCAATGCGGTGCATGCACAGTTTCAATAAATCGCTAAAGAGGCCTGCGCCGTGGAATTGACCCCTTCCTTTGACGAGTTCGCCACCGCCCATGAAAACGGGCGCAATCAGGTGGTCTACGCAAGGCTTGCGGCCGACCTCGACACACCTGTGTCCCTGATGCTGAAGCTAACAGGGGCACAAAAGGATGCGTTTGTTCTCGAATCCGTGACCGGCGGCGAGGTGCGTGGGCGCTATTCGATCATCGGCATGAAGCCGGATCTGATCTGGCAATGTCACGGCGATCAGGCGCGCATCAACCGCACCGCGCGGTTTGATCCCGATGGGTTCGTCACGCAAGACGGCGACCCGCTGACCGCCCTACGTGCGCTCATCGCCGAAAGCCGCATCGACCTGCCCGACGACTTGCCGCAAGCAGCGGCAGGCCTGTTCGGCTATCTCGGCTATGACATGATCCGCCTTGTCGAACATTTGCCCGATGTGAACCCCGACCCGCTTGGCCTTCCAGATGCGTGCATGTTGCGCCCCTCGGTGGTTGCGGTGCTTGATGGGGTCAAGGGCGAGGTCACGGTCGTCAGCCCCGCTTGGGTCACCGATGGCATGTCGGCCAAAGCCGCCTATGCCCAAGCCGCAGAGCGCGTGATGGATGCGGTGCGCGATCTCGACCGCGCCATGCCACAGGCTGCGCGCGATCTTGGTCAGGCGCATGAAATCGCGCCGCCGGTGTCCAATTTCACCAAAGACGCCTATATGGCCGCCGTCGAAAAGGCCAAGGATTACATCCGCGCCGGGGACATCTTTCAGGTCGTGCCCGCGCAGCGTTGGACGCAAGAGTTTCGCGAACCGCCCTTCGCCCTCTACCGAAGCCTGCGGCGCACCAACCCGTCGCCTTTCATGTTCTATTTCAACTTCGGCGGTTTTCAGGTCATCGGCGCCAGCCCCGAAATCCTTGTGCGGGTCTTTGGCAACGAGGTCACGATCCGTCCCATCGCAGGCACCCGCCCGCGCGGCGCGACCCCCGAAGAGGACAACGCGCTCGAACACGAGCTTCTTGCCGACAAGAAAGAACGCGCCGAACATCTTATGCTGCTCGACCTAGGGCGCAACGACGTGGGCCGTGTCGCCAAGATCGGCACGGTGCGCCCGACCGAACAATTCATCATCGAACGCTATAGCCACGTCATGCATATTGTCTCAAATGTCGTGGGCGAACTTTCCGAGGACCACGACGCGCTCTCGGCCTTCTTTGCCGGAATGCCCGCCGGAACGGTTTCTGGTGCCCCAAAGGTGCGCGCAATGCAGATTATTGACGAGCTGGAGCCGGAAAAGCGCGGCGTCTATGGCGGCGGTGTCGGATATTTCTCGGCCGGGGGCGATATGGATATGTGCATTGCCCTGCGCACGGCCATCGTGCAGGATGAAAAGCTCTATATTCAGGCCGGGGGCGGCGTTGTCTACGACAGCGATCCAGAGGCAGAATATATGGAGACCGTCCATAAATCCAATGCCATCCGCCGCGCCGCCGCTGATGCGGCGCGCTTTACCGGAAACGGCAATAGCTAAGCACTGATTGCCTTAGGGCCGTTTCGCACGCAGCACCGCAGAGACCGGCGCAAGGCTGACCGTGCTGGCGCGATCCTGAAGCCTCCAAATCGTAAGCGCAGACACGGTTTCGTCGCGCACACGGCCCACCATGATAACGCCGCCTTCCTGATCGGCCTTAAAGGCCGCCTGATCAAGGAAGCGCCGGATCACCGCCGCGTTTTGCCCCTTGCCGTCGAAATCACGAAAGACCGTGGCCGCTGGAACCCCTTCTCGGCTGGCGAGCTTTTGCGCCGTGTTCAGCCCGCTGGGAAACATCACAAGCCCATGCCCCGACGCCAATAACACCGCTGCGACCTGATCCGAAAGCTCGCGTGCGCCCTGTAGCCCATCGCCAAGCCCTTCCATCACGGCAACGGCTTTGGGCATAGCCCGAAGATGCGCTTCCATCGCGACCTCAACATCCGCCGGCCCCGCCGCTGCCGGAATATCGACCATAGCAAGCGTCTCAAAACCCATCTCGCGGTAGGCCGCCTCGCGCGCCGCCGCATCCTTGGTCAGCGTGCTGATGGCAAAGCTCAACGGATATGGGAACCCTGCGAACATTGCCTCATTGACCGGCGCGCGACCGTCATCAATCAGCACCACAGACATCAGCGGCTTGCCCGCCTCGGCCTCAAACGGCACGGCGTTGACCTCAAAGGGACGCGGTGCCGCCTCGGCATCGACCACATCGCCCACCGTCGGCAGGCGCGACGATTTATGCTGGGGGAAGGTTTCGGTCAATGTCCCGGCTGGTTTCATCATTGGGGCCGGGGCATCCGTGCCGCGCTCTTCGGCTTCGGCCTCCGGTGACAGGTCGGTCTCCTCGGGGGGCGGCGTCTCAAACGCGCTGCCCACGGCAGGCACGCTCGGCGCGGCGGGTTGATCGGGGTTGGTCGTAATAGACGCCTCTGCCTCCGGCACGGCCGAAAGCTCCGTATCGGGCACCTCTGGCGCGCGGGCTTGCGGCGCGACCATCACGGGGCTTTCGCTCTCTTTCGTGCCGCTCATGCCGCTCTCACCGGCCCCTAACGCTGGGGCCGTCAGCGACTCTTGCGCCACGACCGGATCGGGCTTGGGCGCAGGATCGGTATCGGCCAGCGGCGAGGCATCATCTTCGGACGCCTCGGCCTCTGCCGCCGCCGATGCATCGCCGCCAAGGGTCTCATCCGCTTGCGACGCGGCAAGAGGACTGCGGGCATCCTCCTTGTCAGAGCCTGTGGTCATCTCCACCGCGCTGGTCTGCGGCACAACAGTCGCAGGCAACGGTGCCAAAAGCGACGCCACAGCCACGACGCAGACGACAGCAATGCCGCCCCAAATCACCCCTGCAAGAAACCCTCGAAACATCTGCCCTGCCCTCCATGCGTCGCCAAAGATGACGTCCTGGCCCGGATCGGGGCCGAAAAGGGGTCTTCGCGCCCCGTGGCCCCCTTGACCCCCAACGTCAAGCCTGAGCATGTATACCGCGACCATAGCCGGGGTCTCCACCCCGTTTTCGGAACTTTGAGCGAAGAAGTGCAAAATGCTGCTCCTGATCGACAATTACGACAGCTTTACCTATAATCTCGTCCACTATCTGGGCGACCTTGGGGCCGATGTGAGCGTCTATCGCAACGATGCACTCACCGTTGAAGAGGCTTTGGCACTACGCCCCTCGGGCCTGCTTTTGTCGCCCGGCCCCTGTGACCCGGATCAGGCGGGCATCTGCCTCGCCCTCACCAAAGCCGCCGCAGAGGCGCAGATTCCGCTCCTTGGTGTCTGCCTCGGACATCAGACCATCGGGCAAGCCTTTGGCGGCAAGGTCGTGCGCTGCCACGAGATTGTGCACGGCAAAATGGGCACCATGCACCATACCGGCAAAGGCCTCTTCAAGGGGTTGCCCTCGCCTTTCGCCGCGACGCGCTACCATTCGCTTATCGTTGAACGCGAGAGCCTGCCCGACTGCCTTGAGATCACAGCCGAGCTTGAAGATGGCACGATCATGGGCCTGCAACACCGCAGCCTGCCGATTCAAGGCGTGCAGTTTCACCCCGAATCCATCGCCTCCGAACATGGCCATGCGATGCTCAAGAACTTCCTCGACATGATGCCCGCCAAACAGGAGGAACCCGCATGAGCGACGCGATTAAACCCCTGATCGGTGCCGCCGCCGACCGCCCCCTGACCCGCGCCGAGGCCGAGGCCGCGTTTGAAATCCTGTTTGACGGCGAAGCCACACCGTCGCAGATCGGCGGCCTCCTGATGGCGCTGCGCACACGCGGCGAAACGGTGGATGAATACGCCGCCGCCGCCGCCGTGATGCGCGCCAAATGCAAGCCCGTGCGCGCGCCCAAAGGCGCGATCGACATCGTTGGCACAGGCGGCGATGGCAAGGGCACACTCAACATTTCGACGGCGACCGCCTTTGTCGTCGCGGGCGCAGGGGTGCCGGTTGCCAAACACGGCAACCGCAATCTCTCGTCCAAATCCGGCGCGGCAGACGCCCTCAGCCAGATGGGCGTCAATGTCATGGTCGGCCCCGAGATCGTCGAAAAGGCGTTGGCCAACTGCGGAATCGCCTTCATGATGGCCCCGATGCACCATCCCGCGATTGCCCATGTCATGCCCACGCGGCAGGAACTCGGCACTCGCACGATTTTTAACATCCTCGGTCCCCTGACCAATCCCGCTGGTGTCAAACGCCAGCTCACCGGCGCCTTTTCCCGCGATCTCATCCGCCCGATGGCCGAAACTCTCGGCCAGCTTGGAAGCGAACATGCCTGGCTCGTGCATGGCAGCGACGGCACCGATGAGCTTGCCATTTCCGGCATAAGCTGGGTCTCGGCGCTGGAACTCGACGGCACGGTGCGCGATGTGGAAATCCATCCCGAAGACGCCGGCCTGCCCGTGCATCCGTTCGAGGACATTCTGGGCGGCACCCCCGAAGACAACGGCAAAGCCTTTCGCGCCTTGCTCGAAGGGGCGCCAAACGCCTATCGCGATGCCGTGTTGCTCAATTCCGCCGCTGCGCTCGTCGTTGCCGAGGCGGTCAGCGACCTGCGCGAAGGCGTTGAAAAGGCCCGCGAAAGCATTGATAGCGGCAAGGCACTCGCCGCCATAAAAGAGCTTGCTGCCATGACCTCTGCCGCGACCTGAGCCACGCGCACCAAGCCTTGGTGCGCCCAACAGAGAGCACTCCCATGCAGATACCGCAGCCTTGGGCGCATTTGCCCTTTTTTGCCAAGGACTACCCGGCGATCCAAGCGGCACTGGCCGACGACACACGCCTGATCCTGCCCCCGGCGGCGCAACGCTTTGCTGCGCTCGACGCCTGCCCACCAGAATCCACCCGTGTGGTGATCCTTGGCCAAGACCCCTACCCGACCCCCGGCCACGCGCATGGGCTTGCGTTTTCTGTTGAACCGGATGTGCGCCCGCTGCCGCGCTCGCTCGGCAATATTTTCAAAGAGATGCAGGCCGATCTTGGCGCCGCGCCAAAGAATGGCGATCTGAGATTTTGGGCCGCGCAAGGGGTTCTCTTGCTCAACACCGCCCTGACGGTGCCCGCAGGAGAGGCCGGAGGTCATGCCAAACTGGGCTGGTCGCGTTTAGCCGAACAGGTGCTCAAAGACGTCTCAAAGCGCCCGACCGCCTTCGTCCTTTGGGGCAAACAAGCACAAGCCCTTGCACGACATATCACAACCCCTAAAATCGACGCACAACATTTGCTGATCGAATCTGCCCATCCCTCACCGCTTTCGGCCCGGCGCGGTTTCTTTGGCTCTCGCCCGTTTTCACGGATCAATTCATGGCTTGCCACCCAAGGCCAGCCCGCAATCGACTGGACCCGCCCATGACCGAAACCGTGCTCGACAAGATCAAAACCTACAAACTCGAGGAAATCGCCGCCGACAAGGCCGCCAAACCCCTCGCCGAAGTCGAAGCCGAGGCCAAGGCCGCTGATCCGACCCGTGGCTTTGCCGACGCCCTGCGCATGGCAAGCCGCGAAAGCTATGGGCTGATTGCCGAAGTCAAGAAAGCCTCGCCGTCCAAGGGGCTGATCCGCGACGATTTCGATCCACCCGCCTTGGCAAAAGCCTATGAGGCCGGTGGTGCAACCTGTCTGTCGGTGCTGACCGACACGCCGTCCTTTCAGGGCGACAAGAGCTTCCTGACCGAGGCCCGCGCCGCAACAAACCTGCCCGCGCTGCGCAAGGATTTCATGTATGACACCTATCAGGTCGCCGAGGCGCGCGCGCTTGGGGCCGATTGTATCCTTATCATCATGGCCTCTGTCTCGGATGCACAGGCGCTTGAACTCGAAGACGCCGCATTCGGTTGGGATATGGATGTGCTCATCGAGGTGCACGACGCCGAGGAACTTGAACGCGCATCGCTTTTGAAATCCCCCCTGATCGGGATCAACAACCGCAACCTCAAGACCTTCGAGACCTCGCTGGATACAACCCGTACGCTGTCCAAACTTGTCCCGGAAGACCGCCTCATGGTCTCCGAAAGCGGCCTCACCACGCCGCAGGATCTTTCGGAAATGGCCCGCTATGGCGCCCGCTGTTTCCTGATCGGAGAAAGCCTCATGCGTCAAGACGATGTCGAGATCGCAACGCGAATGCTGCTTGCCAACCCTTTGCGCCCCGGAGGCATGTAATGACCGAGACCACATCCGGCCTGACCCATTTTACCCAAGACGGCGATGCCCATATGGTTGATGTCTCTGACAAGGCCATCACCTCGCGCATCGCGACGGCCGAAGGTTGGGTCAAGATGGCCCATGAAACCTACGAGATCATCGCCCAGGGCCGCGCCAAAAAAGGCGACGTGCTCGCCGTGGCCCGCCTCGCCGGGATCATGGGGGCCAAACAATGCTCGACCCTGATCCCGCTATGTCATCCGCTGCCCATTACCAAGGTCTCGGTCGACCTGACCCCGGACGAGACATTGCCCGGGGTGCGTATTGAGGCCACGGTCAAGACCACAGGCCAGACCGGTGTCGAAATGGAAGCCCTCACCGCCGTCAATATCGCCGCGCTGACCGTTTTTGATATGTCCAAGGCGGTGGACAAGGCGATGGAAATTGGCGGCATCCGCGTGATCCTCAAAGACGGCGGTAAATCGGGGCGTTACCAAGCAACATGATCTCTGTCTCGCAGGCACTCGACCTTCTTTTCACACTGGCCCAACCGCTCGAAACCGAAAGTGTGCCCCTGATTGAGGCGCACGGCCGTGTGCTCGCCGCCCCCGTGACCGCGCGCCTCACACAGCCGCCCTTCGCGGCCTCGGCGATGGATGGCTATGCTGTTGACGCTGCCGCTGCGCGCCCCGGTGCGCGCTTTAGCGTCATCGGGGAATCCGCTGCCGGTCATGGATTTTCCGGCAGCGTCGGCCGAGGCGAAACTGTGCGCATCTTTACCGGCGCCCCTGTCCCCAAGGGCACAAGCCGCGTCATCATTCAAGAAGACATAACCCGCGACGACACCACCATTACCCTCGGCCAAACGCTCGACTCCGGCCCCCATATTCGCCCCGCAGGCGCGGATTTTGCCGAAGGCAGCCCCTTCCCGGCACCGAAACGCCTGTCGCCTTCGGATATCGCGCTTTTGGCGTCGATGAACATCGCCGAAGTCCCCGTCACGCGCCGTCCCCGTGTCGCCATCATGTCAACGGGTGACGAACTCGTCATGCCCGGCGAGACGCCCGGCCCGGATCAGATCATCGTATCCAACTCCTTTGGCCTTGCTGCCCTTCTCTCGGATCTCGGGGCCGAACCGCGCCTCTTGCCCATTGCCCGCGATAGCCGCGCCTCTCTGGAAACCGCGTTTTCGCTAACCGATGATGCCGACCTTGTGCTGACCATTGGCGGCGCATCTGTGGGCGATCATGACCTCGTGGGCGACGTGGCAGCCGATCTCGGCATGGAGCGTAGTTTTTACAAGATCGCCATGCGCCCCGGAAAACCGCTCATGGCAGGGCGCATGTCCGATGGGGCGATGATGATCGGCCTTCCCGGCAATCCGGTCTCGGCTATGGTCTGCGGCCATGTCTTCGTGGCGCCCGTGATCCGCGCCCTGCTCGGCCTGCCGCCTGCACCTGCGAGCACTGTAAGCGCACCGCTTGCCACACCGCTTGAGGCGAATGGTGCGCGCGAACATTACATGCGCGCCCGGCTTGAGACCGGCCACCTGATCGCATTCACGCGCCAAGATAGCGCCCTGCTCTCGGTCCTGTCAGAGGCCAATGCCCTCCTCATTCGTCCGCCACATGACCCGCCCCGTGCGGTGGGCGAGGTGCTCCGGTATATCCCGCTTTGATCGCATTTGTTTCCGCTCTGTTCGCATATTTGTTGACACAAAACGGGAACAGGGGTAGAACAAACGGGATTATCCGCTGCGGAGATGCCCCATGTTGACCAAAAAGCAACTCGATCTGCTCGACTTCATCCACAAACGCCTTCAACGCGATGGCGTCCCGCCCAGCTTTGATGAGATGAAAGACGCACTCGACCTGCGGTCAAAATCCGGCATTCACCGGCTCATCACGGCGCTTGAGGAACGCGGCTTTATCCGCCGCCTCGCGCATCGCGCCCGTGCCATTGAAATCGTCAAACTGCCCGAAGCACTCGGCGGATCGCCTGACTCCCAAGGCGGGTTTAGGCCGCGCGTGATCGAAGGGCCGCACCCCTCGCCCTCGCAACCGGCCAATATCCTGCCTGATGAGGTTGTCCTGCAAGCGCGCGAATTGCCGGTCATGGGCAAAATTGCCGCCGGTGTGCCGATCGAAGCGATTAGTCACGTCGACCATCACATCGCCGTTCCGGGGCAAATGCTGCGCTCTGGCGGGACGCATTACGCGCTTGAGGTCAAGGGCGACTCGATGATCGACGCGGGCATAAACGATGGGGATGTGGTCATCATTCGCGAAAGCGATACCGCCGATAGCGGCGAAATCGTTGTGGCCCTTGTCGAAGATCAGGAAGCAACCCTGAAACGGCTCCACAAGAACGGAAATTCCATCGCCCTTGAAGCGGCCAACCCGGCTTATGAAACCCGCGTCTACGCCTCGGACAAGGTCAAGGTGCAAGGCACGTTGGTCGGTCTGATCCGCACGTATTAAGGCCGAAACGCCGCCGTATTCCACATCCGCCGCCCGCTCACCTCGCGGGCGGTTATCCTTTTGATCCCATCGCGCCCCGCATAGAGCGCCACGCTCCCTGTGTCGCGAAGGCGTTTGGGTGTCCAGACATCGCAGGCAAGCGCGGCCTCTGTCTCATGGCTCAGCACCACAATCCCCCCCTCGGGACAGGCTCCGAATGCCGCCACCGCCCGTTTGCCAAACACATGCCAAAGCTCCGTGCTGCCAATCTGCGCTTTGCGCTGCCCCGGTATGTCGATCGCGCGCCAACGCGCTGCCGCGTCGGCTTGATCCGCGCCGTCTCCGTCATTCTCAAGCCAGTTTCGCGCCACGAACCCCGCGCCGCGCGGCTTGCTCAGGGCGCGCTTGTCCCCGGTCATCACCCCGACAAGCCCGCCGGTATCCGCAATAAGTGCCACCGGGCGCTCGGCCCCGACCCAAAGCAAAACCGCCCCCAAGACCACCGCAAGACCACCAATCCGCGCCCCTCCCTGCCAGAGGATAAGCCACAGAAACCCCAGCGCCAGCCCCGGCAGAACCGCCACTGGCGGGCGCGGCACATGTCCGACCGCCCCCTCAAGCCCGGCAACCCCGCGCGCCACCGCAAGGATCGCATCAAGCCCGATCCCCATCGGCACAAGCCCCACAGCCTCAAGGCCAAATGGCGCAAGGCACGCCGCAACCACTGCCGCAGGCACAACCACCGTGCCCATGATCGGCACCGCCAAAAGATTCGCCGCCAGCCCATAATGCGACACGGTATTGAAATGCGCCGCGCCAATCGGCGCCGTGGCCAACCCGGCAACAAGCGACGACACCGCCACAGCAAAAACCGGCCGCACATAGCGCGGCATCCGCAACGGCCCCGATTTGCGCAGCAGCTCAAACACCGCGACAAGCGCCGTCGTCGCGGCAAAAGACATCTGGAACCCCGGCCCCAACATCGCCTCGGGCCGCAGCAGCAACACAAGCATCGCCGCCGTCGCCACGGCCCGCAGGCTGATGGCGCGCCGATCCACAATGACCGCCACAAGCGCCACCGCCGCCATCACATAGGCGCGCTCCGTCGCCACGTTTCCCCCCGACAAAAGGAAATATCCCGTGGCCGCCACAAGCGCCAACACCGCCGCGATCTTCTTGGTCGGCAGGTACAGCGCGCTCCATGTGTGCAACGCCATACCATAGCGCAGCCCGCCCCATACGACGCCAACCAAAAGCCCCATGTGCAATCCTGAGATTGCCAACAAATGCGCAAGGTTCGACGCCCGAAGCGCCTCGAGTGTGGATTGCGCGATCCCGCTCCGATCACCCGTCGTGACCGCCGCGGCCAAAGCGCCGGTTTCTGCCCCAAGCGCCGCGCGGATCGCCCGTGAAAGGCGCATCCGTAGCCCAAAAAGGCTCATTCGCTCGGGTGCGGGCGCAAGCACCAGAACGGGCGTGCGCGTATAGCCGATTGCACCAATCCCCTGAAACCAGGCGTGGCGCTGAAAATCAAAGCCCCCCGGCTCGACCGGCCCCGAGGGCGGCGCAAGATGTCCCGTCAGGACCACCGTCATATGCGGCTCAGGTTTGATAAAATCTTGCGCGCCATGCAACGCCACACGCACGCGATGCGGGGTCTTTTGCGGGGCAACACGCGCCAGAACCACCCGGTCCAACGTCAACCGAAGCGCATCCGACGCAGAGCGATCAATGCCGACGATCCGCCCCTCGACCGGACCATAATACCGCCAGTCCAGAACCGGCCCCGCAACCCGATGCGCCCGCGCCCCCGCAACCGCGAATCCCACCGCCACAAGCCCAAGCGCCAACACCGCCGGACGCCCGATTTCCGGCACGCGCCAGGCCGCGATCCCACACAGTAGCGCACCAAGGCCCACGGCCCATAAGACCGCGAGGGACGGTTCGGTCGGAATTTGGAAATAGACCCCAATCCCAAGGCCAAGACACACCGGCGCCCAAGGGAAAAGAAACCCGCGCTGCGCCGCAAGGGTCGCGCCGATCCATGCCAGAAGTTGCAAGCCTTGTCCTCTCTCGGGCAGGTCGCTAGACAGGCGCCAACGCTAGTCCATTCTCGGTTACGGAAAGGTTAACCCCCTCATGACAAGCCAGGTCGTCACCCGTTTCGCCCCCTCGCCTACCGGATTTCTCCATATCGGCGGGGCGCGCACTGCGCTGTTCAACTGGCTTTATGCCCGAGGGCGCGGCGGAAAATTCCTGTTGCGGATCGAAGATACCGACCGCGAACGCTCGACCCCCGAAGCCACGGCGGCCATTTTGCAAGGTCTCGACTGGCTCGGGCTGGACCATGACGGCGAG
Source organism: Pseudopelagicola sp. (assembly GCA_026195905.1). Lineage (GTDB taxonomy): Bacteria > Pseudomonadota > Alphaproteobacteria > Rhodobacterales > Rhodobacteraceae > Shimia. Next base: position 24,143 of record JAPHRE010000046.1, read on the forward strand.
GTCATCTCGCAATTTGACCGCGCCGATCGCCATGCCGAAGTCGCGCTTGATCTCCTCGCCCAAGGCAAAGCCTATAAATGCTTTGCGACGCAGGACGAAATTGCCGCCTTCCGCGATGCGGCGCGGGCAGCGGGCAAATCGACCCTCTATCGCTCGCCCTGGCGCGATGCCGATCCCGCGACACACCCCGACGCGCCCTATGTTGTGCGGATCAAGGCCCCCTTGGAGGGCACCACCATCATCCAAGATGAGGTGCAGGGCGATGTCACCATCCGCAATGATCAACTCGACGATATGGTCTTGCTGCGCTCGGATGGCACCCCGGTCTACATGCTGGCCGTGGTTGTCGATGATCATGATATGGGCGTCACCCATGTGATCCGGGGCGACGATCACCTCAACAATGCCGCCCGTCAGATGATGATCTATACCGCGATGGGCTGGGATATTCCGGTTTGGGCGCATATCCCGCTTATTCATGGCCCGGATGGCAAGAAACTCTCGAAACGTCACGGCGCGCTTGGGGCGCAGGAATATCAGGTCATGGGCTACCCCGCAGCGGGCATGCGCAACTACCTGGCCCGCCTCGGCTGGAGCCACGGGGACGACGAGTTCTTTAGTGACGCGCAGGCGCTCGAATGGTTCGATCTTGGCGGAATCGGCAAAAGCCCGGCGCGCTTTGATACCAAGAAACTTGAAAACCTCTGTGGACAACACTTTGCAGTCGCAGAAAATGCCGCGCTGCTGCATGAACTTCAGGCCTTCCTCACCGCATCCGGCCAAGCGCCGCTCACGGTAGAAAAAGTCGCAGATCTGGACCGGGCGCTCTACTGCCTCAAAGATCGCATCAAAACCTTCCCGGACCTTATTGAAAAGGCCTATTTTGTCCTCGCCGACCGCCCCATCACCCCGGATCAGAAGGCGGCAAAAAACCTTGACTCAGTATCCCGTGGTATACTGAAGGAATTGACGCCGCAGTTGCAAAATGCTAGCTGGACGCGAGACGGTCTGGAGGCTGTTACCAACGCTTTCGCTGAGATGAAAGAAATCAAGTTTGGCAAGATGGCAGGTCCCCTCCGGGCCGCCCTCGCCGGACGCGCGGTAACCCCCAGTGTATTCGATATGATGCTTGTTCTTGGTCGCGATGAAACCCTCGCCCGCCTTGAAGAAGCCGCTGATTTTGATCCGCAGGATGAGGAGGCCTAAGCCCCCTCGCGTCTGCGCGAAAAGACACACCGCCCGACGCGCGATGCCGAGGGAACGAGAGGAAGGGAACACGTATGACCGATAGCCAGAAGACCGCGACCTTAACCATTGATGACAAGTCGTTTGAATTGCCGATCCATTCGCCGACGGTCGGTCCCGACGTGCTCGACATCCGCAAACTTTACGCCCAAGCCGGTGTTTTTACCTACGATCCGGGCTTTACCTCGACCGCGTCCTGCGATTCGACCATTACCTATATCGACGGTGAAAAAGGCGTGCTTCTGCACCGCGGCTATCCGATTGATCAACTTGCCGGCAAGTCGCACTATCTCGAAGTGTGCTTCCTGATGCTCTATGGCTACCTGCCTTCCGCGCCGGAGCTTGAAAAATTCGAAGACACGATCACCCGCCACACAATGGTGCATGAACAGATGCACAAGTTCTTCGGTGGCTTCCGCCGTGACGCGCATCCGATGGCGATCATCGTGGGTGTTGTCGGGGCCATGTCGGCCTTCTACCACGACTCGACCGACATCTCTGATCCGCGTCAGCGTGAAATCGCATCGCATCGCCTTGTTGCAAAGATGCCGACGATCGCTGCGATGGCCTATAAATATACCATCGGTCAGCCCTTCGTCTATCCGCGCAACGATCTTGACTATGCGTCGAACTTCCTGCGCATGTGCTTTGCGGTTCCGGCAGAAGACTACGAGGTCAACCCGATCCTCGCCCGCGCTATGGACCGTATCTTTACGCTTCATGCCGACCACGAACAGAACGCCTCGACCTCGACCGTGCGTCTCGCGTCCTCCTCGGGTGCCAACCCGTTCGCCTGTATCGCCGCGGGCATCGCGTGTCTTTGGGGTCCGGCACATGGCGGCGCCAACCAGGCCTGCCTTGAGATGCTCAAGGAAATCGGCTCACCCGAGAACATTCCAGAGTATATCGCCCGCGCCAAAGACAAGGACGATCCGTTCCGCCTCATGGGCTTTGGACACCGCGTCTACAAGAATTTTGACCCGCGCGCGACGGTGATGAAACAATCCGCTGATGAGGTTCTTGAACTGCTCGGCGTGGAAAACAACCCGATCCTCGCGACGGCCAAAGCCCTCGAAGAAGCGGCCCTCGCCGACCCCTATTTCTCCGAGAAAAAGCTCTTCCCGAACGTCGATTTCTATTCGGGCATCATCCTCGAAGCGATGGGTTTCCCAACCTCGATGTTTACCCCGATCTTCGCGCTCTCGCGCACGGTCGGCTGGATTTCGCAATGGAAGGAACAATTCTCGGACCCGGCCCACAAGATCGGCCGCCCGCGTCAGCTCTACCTTGGCGAAACCCAACGCGACTATATTGATATCGAGGACCGCTAAGACCTTTCGTCTTATCGAAGGCTCCAAGAGGATCACCGGGCGACATCGCCCTGATTCTCCCAATAACGGGAAAACGCGCCCTGGCTTTGCCACGGGCGCGTTTCTTTTTTGAAGGCCTCTAACCCACCACGAAAACAATATCGTAAATATTCCCTTTACTGTCTCTGAATTTGGGACAAACTCCTGAAAAGTTTGACTTTTTTGCGGCGCTCACGCAAGTCTAATAGGGTTACGGCCACATTTTGGCCCTATTTCCGCATCAATTCGATTCGGTTTTGAGGAGTTTTTACGATGTATGCCACTGCGATTATTGGCACTATCTTGCTTGGCTGGGGTTTGTTTGGCCTGTTCGATGACGATGATGACTCCTCGGAAGAAACCTCACAGGACGACTTTGACAACATCCAAAAAGGCGGCCCCGATAGCGACACGATGACAGGCACGGACGGCACCGACCTGCTGATCGGTGCCGGGGACGATGACGTGATCTCGGGCGAGGCGGATGACGACGTGCTCAAAGGCTGGTCCGGCGAGGACTCCCTGGACGGCGGCGAAGGCAATGACTCGCTTTTGGGCGGCTGGGGCTTTGACGTGCTGCACGGCGGGCCGGGCGAGGACACGCTGCTTGGCGAAGATCACGATGATACCCTGATCGGCGGCGAAGGCGATGATAGCCTTGATGGTGGCAACGCAGACGACAACCTGTCCGGCGGCGACGGCGACGACACCCTTCTGGGTGGGGCGGGCAACGACGCCTTGCTTGGCGAATCCGGCAACGACCTGCTTGAGGGCGGCCTTGGGAAAGACACGCTCGACGGCGGAGAGGGCGACGATAGCCTGTCCGGTGGTGCAAAAGATGACAACCTACGCGGTGGCCTCGGCGCTGACTGGCTCTCGGGGGAGGCCGGAAATGACCGTCTTTATGGCGATGCGGGAAGCGATACGCTCGAAGGTGGCATAGGCGCCGATATCCTCAAGGGCGGCTTCGATGCAGATTCGCTCTCTGGTGGTGACGGTGACGATACGTTGATTGGCGAAAAAGGTCTCGATACCTTGCTTGGCGGTGATGGCAACGACAGTATCGACGGTGGACAAGGCAACGACAGCGCACAAGGCGATGCCGGAGAAGATACCCTGATCGGGCGCGCGGGCGATGATACAATGTCCGGCGGCGAGGATGCCGACCGCCTCATCGGCGGGGCGGGCAACGATACCCTGAACGGAGACAATGGCCGCGACGCTCTGAGCGCTGGCGATGGCAATGACATCATCGACGGCGGAGCACAGCGCGATGCGGTCTACGCTGGCAAAGACGATGATATCGCCTTGGGCGGCGGTGGCGACGACGTGCTCTCTGGTGGGGCGGGCGATGACAGCGTCTTGGGCGAAGATGGCAACGACCTTCTCTTTGGCGAACAGGGCGAAGATACCCTCGAAGGCGGCGCTGGCGACGATGTTCTGATCGGCGTCGACACGCTGAGCCGCGGCCTGACCCTCAACGATCTTGAACTCATGGTCGAAAACGACGATCCCATTCCTGGTCTCGATTTCAACCTCGACAACGAAACAAGCGGGGCCGATACGCTCTCGGGCGGCGACGGCGAAGATCTCTTGGCCTTCGGAGCACAGGATGTGGTCAGTGGCGGCGACGGCGAAGATACCTTCATGCTCTATGATGCCCATTTCGATGGCACCGCCCAAGCGTCGATCACCGATTACAACACCAATGGATCGGGCGAAGAAATCGTTATCATCTATGACGCAACCAACGGGGCCGCAGTGCCAACCGTCACCACCGAGCAGAACGGCGCAAACACCCATATCCTACTAGATGGCGCGCATGCCGTGACCGTCGAAAACGCCAGCTACACAACGGTGCTGGGCGCAATCTCTATCGTCGCAACCTGATGATGTGGGCCTTGCACGGCCCCTATCTGATGAGGAGTATATCCATCCTATGATCGCCGTTTTCGCCCTTCTCGGCACAGCCGCCCTCGGTTGGGCCATCTTTGGCTCTTTTGACGATGACAACGTCATCACCGAAGAAGACCCTGACGCAGACCCTCAATACGATTCCGTAGACAAAGGCGGTCCAGATGATGACCTTTTGAACGGCACGAATGGCAACGATCTGCTGATCGGCAAGGGCGGTGCCGATACGCTCGAAGGTGGCGACGGCGATGACGATCTGCGCGGCTGGTCCGGGACAGATTTGCTACGCGGTGGCGATGGCTCGGACTCTCTGGATGGCGGAACCGCCGACGATACCTTGCGCGGAGGGTCGGGCGAAGACCTCCTGAACGGCGCGGACGGGGACGACCTCCTCAAGGGCGGCGCTCAAAACGACCTCCTGGATGGCGGCGAAGGCAGCGACACCCTGCATGGCCAAGAAGGCGACGACGCCATGCTTGGATCCGATGGTGACGATAGCCTGTTTGGCGATGCTGGCGTGGATGAACTGGTCGGCGGTCCGGGCAAGGACGATCTCTGGGGCGGCGATGGGGATGATTTCCTGCTCGCAACCGATATATTCGCGCGCGAGATCACCTTCGAAGACCTCGAACAAATGAAGGATGGCGCAACCGACATCCCCGGCCTCACGCTCGACCTGACAAATGAAACGAGCGAAGCCGATACGCTGCACGGCGAAGGCGGGAATGACTGGCTCATGTTCGGCCCCGGAGACGAGGTCTGGGCTGGAGATGGTGAAGACCTCTTTACCCTTTTTGAGTCACAATTCGACGGTAGCGCCCCCGCAACCATCGTTGATTTCAACAATGGCTCAGACGACGAACAAATCGCGATTTTCTACAAACAAGACACGCCGCCGCCCGTCGTCACGGTTCAAAAAACCGGCGACGACGCGCATGTTTTTCTCGACGGTGTGAAGGCTCTGATCGTCGAGGACGAAAGCGAAGCAACAGTGCTGAGCGCCATCGCCCTCGTGGAACATGCCTGACCGCCCCTACCGCCCTTCGTAATGCGCCGGGCGTTTTTCAAGGAAGGCCAAAACGCCTTCCTGAAAATCGCGGCTCTTACCGCATTTGCCCTGTAGCTTGGCCTCAAGCGAAAGCTGCTCTTCAAAATCCTGTTCCGGCGAGACCTGAATCGCCGCCTTGATATGTCGGTAGGCTTGGGTCGGCCCCTCGGCAAGCGCCTTGGCCCGGCTGCGCCATGTCGCCTCAAAGGCGTCGTCCGCAACCGCTTCCCAGATCATGCCCCAGGTTTCCGCCTGCCGCGCAGTGATCTTCTCGGCAAAAAGCGCCGCACCTAGAGCCCGTGCCTGCCCAACAAGACGCGGCAACACATAGGTGCCGCCCGCGTCGGGGATAAGGCCGATCTTCGAAAACGCCTGCATGAAATAGGCCCGCTCGGACGCGATGACCACATCCGCCGCAAGGGCAAGGTTGGCCCCGGCCCCGGCCGCTGCGCCGTTGACGGCGGCGATCACGGGCACCGGACAATCCCGGATTGCACGCAGCATCGGCGTATATTCATCGCGCAACACCCGCTCAAGGTCGAGATTGGTCGCATCCCCTTCCCCATCGCCAAGATCCTGCCCCGAGCAAAAAGCCCGGCCCGCGCCGGTCAAGACCACAACCCGCGCGTTTCGCCCCGCGTCGATCATGGCGTGGGTCAACTCGGCACGCATTTGCGCGGTAAAGGCGTTCATAACATCCGGCCGGTTGAGCGTCACAAGCGCAACCCCATCCGTCAGATCATAAGTAATGGTCTGATAATCCATAGCGTCCCCCGTCGTTCGATTTGCCCGGATCATACCCGGACCTCTCCCGACCCCAAGCGAAACCGGGCGTTACTCGTCGAGAATTTCCTTCAACCGCGCTTGTTCATCTGAATCAAGCCCGGCTTCGGCGGTCAATGGCGCGCTCTGGCGGCGGCGCAGGTAAAGCCCTGCCATTCCAAGCCCCAACAAAAGCATCACCGGCCCGGCCAGATAGAGCACCATGTTGGTGCCCCCCGCTTGGGGTTTAAGAAGCACATACTCCCCATAGCGCGCGACAATGAACTCCATCGCCTCATCATCCGTGTCGCCCTCGACAAGGCGCTCGCGCACCAAAAGCCGCAGGTCGCGCGCAAGCTCGGCATTGGAATCGTCAATGCTTTCGTTGCGACACACAAGACACCGCAGGTCTTTGGACAAGGCCCGCGCCCGCTCTTCCAGCACCGGATCATCAAGAATTTCATCGGGCTGAACCGCCCAAACCGGTGCCGCAATAAGCGACAGGATCAACAACACCCGTTTCATTCTGCCGGTACTCCCGCCTTCGGCGCCACTTTGCGCGCCCCGGCGGCGACACGGTAGCGCCGGTCGCTGAGGCTAAACAGCCCGCCAATCGCCATCAACAGACAGCCAAGCCAGATCCAGTTGGTCAGCGGCTTGATATAGATCCGCATCGCCCAACCGCCATTGTCCTGAGGGTCGCCAATCACGACATAGACATCGCGCAGGAACCGATAGTCGATCGACGCTTCGGTCGTCGGCATGGCCTGAACCGGATAGGTGCGTTTCTCAGGATGAAGCGTGGTCACGATGTCGCCGTCCTTGCGCACGGTCACATCGCCCATTGTCGAAAGATAGTTCGGCCCCTCAACACGATTGACATCATCAAGCGTGAATTCATAAGCGCCAACGGTCCAAGGCGTGCCAATCTGAACGACGCGGATATCTTCCTGCTCCCAAGCCATAAGCCCGGCGATGCCGACCATCGTCACGCCAAGACCAGAATGCGCAATAACCCGGCCCCAATCGGCCCGTGGCAGGCGTGTCAGCCGGTCAAAACGTGCCCCAAAGCTGCCGCGCCCTGTCCGGCCGAGCAAATCTGTCAGCGCGCCAAAGACAACCCACGTCCCGAGGAAAACACCCACCGGACCCAAAAGCGTCTTTTCGCTCTGCACCGCCCATGCAAGCCCCGCCAGCGCCAACGCAAGAATAAGCGCCGGAACAAGAGGCCGCGCCGAGCGCAGAATATTGGCCCGCTTCCACGGCAACATCGCCCCCACCGGGAGCAAGATGCCAAGAAGGACCATGAACGGCGTGAACGCCATATTGAAGAACGGTGCCCCGACCGAGAGTTTACGGGTAAAGAAAACCTCGGACACAAGCGGCCAGATCGTGCCGATAAAGACCACGAAACACGCCACCGCCAACAAGATGTTATTCACCACAAGAACGCTTTCACGGCTTGCCATGCTGAACACACCCTTGGCCTCCATAACGCTCGCACGGGCGGCAAAGAGCATCAATGCCCCGCCCATGAAAACCGCGAGAATGGCTAAGATAAACACCCCGCGCTCCGGGTCGTTGGCAAAGGCGTGGACGGATGTGATTACGCCCGACCGCACGATGAATGTGCCGATAAGCGAGAAGCCGAAGGCAAGGATCGCCAGCAGGATGGTCCAGCTTTTGAGGGCCTCGCGCTTTTCGACAACAATCGCCGAGTGCAAAAGCGCCGCCGCCAAAAGCCAAGGCATGAACGAAGCATTTTCAACCGGATCCCAGAACCAGAACCCGCCCCAACCAAGCTCGTAATAGGCCCACCAAGAGCCAAGCGCGATACCAATGGTCAGGAAAACCCAAGCCGCAAGCGTCCAAGGCCGCACCCAACGCGCCCAGGCCGCATCCACACGCCCCTCGATCAGTGCCGCAACCGCAAAGCTGAACGCCATCGAAAGGCCGACATACCCAAGATAGAGAAACGGCGGATGCAAGGCGAGGCCGGGGTCTTGCAACAACGGGTTAAGCCCGTTGCCATCAAAGGGCGGCACGCCCATGCGCTCGAACGGGTTCGAGGTAAAGAGGATAAACGCGTAGAACGCCACCGAAACCAGCGACTGAATCGCCAACGCCCGCGCCCGCAGGCTGGGCGGCAAATTGCCCCCGAACCATGCCAGCGTCGCCCCAAAAAGCGTCAGGATAAGCACCCAAAGCAGCATAGAGCCCTCGTGGTTCCCCCAAACGCCCGACACCTTGTAAAGCAGCGGCTTGAGCGTATGTGAATTGTTGGTCACAAGCGTGACCGAGAAATCCGACACCACAAAAGCATAGGTCAGGGCACCAAAGGAAAACGCGGTGAGAATAAACTGGATACCCGCCGCCGGTTCAGCAACCGCCATCCAGGCGGGCCAGCGTTTGTGAGCACCAATAAGCGGAACCACCGCCTGCACCAATGCGGTGATGGCGGCGAGAATAAGGGCGAAGTGGCCGAGTTCTACTATCATGCTCGGGGTTATAATTCGCCCGCGCGGCGGGGCCAATGCTTTTCGCCCCTTTGAGGCGATCACATTGTCGCGGGCGGCGGCGCATCGCGGCTTGCACGCCATGCCTCAAGTGCGGCATTCGACGGCGGTCCATCCGGCGCGATCTGTGGGCCGTCCTGCCGCCCCTCCAGCCGCTCAATCGCGCCGACAACCTGCGGCACACGCGATAGGCTCTGGGCGATAGAGCGTTGAAATTCCTGCCCTTTCGCCTGATGTCGCGCCCCGAAATAAAAGCTCACAATCACCCCGAGCAACCACCAAAGCGGCTCGGGCACAAGCGCCAGCCCCGCCATGCGCGCCGAAAACCATATCGGATCAATCATCGCCACGATCACCATGCCAATACAGCCAAGCGCCATGACCGGGCGCGGCAGACGATTGACCCCGTCCATGATCTGATCGAACCGGCTTCGCCCCGAGTCGCGAAACTCCGCGCTCTGCGCCGCCAAGGTCGCAAGCCGAACCTCTTTGCTACGCTCTGCGCCCGCGTCGGCATTCTCGCGAAAAACCTCTGCCGTCTCGCGCAAGACATTGCGCCCCTCGCCGAAAATCGCCGTCAAAATCCGCTCGATTATCCCCATGATGCAACCCTTTCGCGAAACGCCTCTGCCCCAAGACGATAGCGCGGCGCCATGAATGATTCCGCCCGCGTGATCCACCCGCCCTTACCGCCATCGCGGCGGCGGGCATATTTGCGGCTCGCCGGGCGGCGATCGGCCAAGTCGAAATAAAACTCGCGCCGGGCAATCGCATAGGCATCCGCAATATGATCCGGCGCGGCGCGGGCCGCCTGCGCCGCGGCGGCCTCGGTTTGCGGCCCAATGACCCCATCAACCCCAACCGGCCAACCCATCTGCCCCAACAATCGCTGCAAGAGCGTCACCGCCTGCGCCCCGGCATTGACATACATGTCAAAAACCGAGGCCTGCAAACCCTCGGGCAAGCGCGCAATACCGGGGCGCGTATAGTAATGTTCAAGGAATATCTCGACCGCTCGCGCCCGGCTAAGGCGCTGCACATCGGCGCGATCCACATCGCCATCGCCATCAAGATCAAGCCCAAGACGGCGCATCGTATGCACCGTCACACCGTATTTCGTCGCCCCGCCGGGATCGTCGGGATCATCTACAAACCCGCCTTCCCGCGCCACGATCTCCTGTGCAATCTGCCGCACATTCTGCATGACCTGCCTCCATGCTTTTCCTGCACAGAGCACCCTGCCATCCAGAGGTTAAACACATCTCACCGCACCGACCGCACAAAAAAATGGCCCGCAGATTGCACCGCAGGCCATCACATCATCCATGTCGCTTGGGATCAGGAGCTTGGTTCCTGATACACCCCCTGCTCTTTGAGGGCATCGACAACCTCTTTGGGCATATAGGTCTCGTCGTGCTTGGCAAGGATCTCATCGGCCTCAAACACACCGTCGATATACCGACCCGTGCCGATCATGCCCTGGTTCTCGCCAAACAGGTCCGGCAGCACCCCGGTAAACACAACCGGGATCGACGCCCCGCCATCGGTCACCACAAACTTGATCGTCTCGCCCTGCCCGCGGGCAAGTGTGCCAACCTCGACCAGCCCGCCAATACGGAAAACCTCATTGGGCGGCGGCGGCGCCTCGGCGACCTCGCTCGGGCTGCGGAAGAAGTTGATCCCGTCTTGAAAAGCATAACCAATCAAAACCGTCGACACCACGAGCGCCACGAAGGCCAACAGGATGACCTGAATACGACGTTTCTTCTTGAGGTTCTTCATTCTCTCTCTCCGTTCAGGGGAAGACCGGCGCAAGCATAAGACCCGCCGTTTCCTCTTCCCCAAGCATCAGGTTGGCGTTCTGTATCGCCTGCCCGCTTGACCCCTTGGTCAGGTTGTCGAGAACCGCCACCACAATGGTGCGCCCCTCGATCCGGTCGCCCACAACGCCGATATGGCAGAAGTTGGACGCCCGCACATGTTTCACATTCGGCGTTTCCCCAAAGGGCAACACCTCGATAAACGGCTCTGCCGCATAGGCCCGCGCCAAGGTAGCATAGACCTCTTCGGCGCTGCCATGCACATAGGCCGTTGCAAGGATACCCCGGTTCGCCGGCAGAAGATGCGGCGTGAACTGGATACGGACCTCGCGTCCGGCCACGGCGCTAAACTCTTGGTCAAACTCGCCAAGATGCCGGTGCGTTCCGCCCACGGCATAGGCGCTATACCCTTCGCTTAGCTCGGCATGGAGCAGGTTCTCTTTCAAGGACCGCCCCGCGCCTGATACTGCACATTTCAGGTCGAGGATAATATGATCAAAGTCAATCACACCCGCCGCAATCAACGGACGCAGGACAAACTGCCCGGTCGCCGCGTTGCATCCTGTCCCGGCCACAAGCCGCGCGCCCCGGATTTCATCGCGGTAAAACTCCGTCAGCCCGTAAACCGCCTCCTGCTGAAGCGCGACCGCATCATGCGCGCCACCATACCACTTGGCATATTCCTCAGGGTCACGTAGCCGGAAATCCGCCGACAGATCGACAACCTTAACCGTCTCCGGCAGCGCCTTGATGACTTTCTGGCTTGTCGCATGCGGCAGCGCACAGAAACACAACTCCACCTGAGCGAAATCAATCTCGTCGATTTTACAAAGCGTTGGCAGCTCCAGGTGACGCAAATGCGGAAACACCGCCGCCATCTCAAGACCGGCCTTGCGATCTGCCGAAAGCGCGACAATTTCCATGCTGGGGTGGGTTGCGATAAGGCGCACAAGTTCGGCACCTGTATAGCCGCTGGCACCGAGGATGGCGATTTTATGGGTCATATCCGGCCCTCTTTCATACTTTGGTCTTCGCGCCCTGACCGGACGCACCACCCCTTATCAGGGCAGACTATAATCATTCCAAATCGGGAATACGAGGCCGCGCCGATCACGCTTTCTCGAACGTGATCTTTCGTCGCAGGAACTGTGTCGCGCGGCTTGAAACCTTCGCCGGGTCGCCCGTCGTCAGGAACCGTGACTCCTCGCCCGTGCCCATCATACCAGGATGGCGCCCAAGATAATCCGCAAGCGAGTCCGCAACGAGATTGGCCTGGCTGTAAACCGCAACATCCTGCCCAAGCGCCGCCTGAAACGCGTCATGCATAAGCGGGTAATGCGTGCAGCCCAAAATCGCCGCTTCCGGGTTCGGCATCTTGCGTTTGAGCGCATCCACATGGCTCTGCACAAGCGCCTCTGCAAGGATCAGATCGCCCTCTTCAATCGCATCCACGACCCCGCCACAGGCCTGCGCCTCGACATCGACGCCAATGGCGCGAAACGCCAATTCGCGCTGAAACGCCCGGCTGGCGACCGTCGCAGGGGTCGCAAACAAGGCCACATGCTTGACCGCAACCTCGCGCGGCGGCGAATTATCGCCCCAGCTGCGCTCGGTCAGCGCCTCGATGAGCGGCACAAAGACCCCCAAAACGCGCTTATCTGTCGGAATCCAGCTTTCCTGCATCCGCCGCAGCGCCGCCGCGCTGGCCGTGTTGCACGCAAGGATCACAAGATCACATCCCGCCTCCCACATCCGCTCAACCGCGGCGGTGGTCAGGGTATAGACATCATCCGCATCCCGCACCCCGTAAGGCGCATGTGCGTTGTCCCCGAAATAGACAAAGGGCACATCCGGCAAGCGTTTGGCCGCCGCGTCCAGTACCGTCAGGCCACCAAGGCCACTATCAAAAATGCCGACTGCCATAATCTCTCGTCGCCCGCTCTTTCAGACCCTGTATCGGGCCTCGTGTCAGATTCAGTGTTAAGCCTTGTATTTCTCTTCGAATTCAAACCCGTATCCCTCTAGCGGAATAGGCTTTGGAGACAAAGCATATGTCTGCATCCGAAGGAAGTCCATGAGCGCCTTGCTGTCCTTGCTCCGCGCCTCAAGCGTGGCCGGATCAATCGGCTCTCCGATCGCAACGCGCACCGGCGTATCAACCCGCTTGCGAAATTCCCGAATAAGAAACCCCATGCGCAGCGTGACATGCAAATGGCTGGCAAGCTGAAACAGACGACTCGTCGTGCCATCAAAGAAAACCGGCACCACCGTGGCCTTGGATTTCGCCACCATACGCGCCGTAAACCCGCGCCAGCCGGGATCAAGCGGCAGGCCAAAAGGCGTCTGTGCCGTCGACACCGTGCCGCCGGGAAAAATCCCGATCGCGCCGCCTTGGCCAAGATACTCCACCGCCGTCTTGCGGGTGTGCAGGTTCAGTTTGACCGCCTCTTTGCCCTCGTCAAACGAGACCGGAAGGATAATGCGGTTGAGGTCTTCGGACTTGCGAAACACCTGATGCGCCAGAATGCGAAAATCGCCCCGCGTCTCCGACAGGATATGGCCAAGCATCAACCCATCAAGAATCCCGTAAGGATGGTTGGCAATGACAATAAGCGGCCCGTCGCGCGGGATGTTCTCAAGCGCACCGCCCATGACCTCAAGCCGAAGCCCGTAACGCTCGGTCATCACCTCCCAGAAATCCCGCCCTTGCGCGACCTCTGTCTCATAGCCCTTGGCGCGTTTGATAAGACCGATCCGTCCGGTCGCGTTCTCAAGCACACGGATCATCGCCCTCCCGCCCTTGGTCGCGGCGGAATGGGCATAGCTGATCTCTCTGGCAACGTCTTTAGGGTTGGCCACGGCTTCGTCTTTCTGGCTTTTCACGCGTCACATAATCGGGTTCCGCGCTTGTGAAAAGAGCCTATGACAAAGCCATGACACCTAGATGACGTTGCGGCAACACTTCGCCGCTCCGCGCCCTACTCTGCTGCGTCCGAAAGCGCCTCGCCGCTTTTGAGAACCGCGAGAATTTCCTCCCGACGCTTGGCCGCCTTCTCGGCGTTCTCTGCCTTGACCGGCCCAAAGCCCCGGATCGAAAGCGGCAACTCGGCCAGGGCAATCGCCGCATCCGACGCCGTGTCGCCCTGATCGCGCAAAAGCGCCTTCATATCAGCCTCATATTGCTTGATAAGCGCGCGCTCCATCTTGCGCTCCTCGGTGCGCCCGAACGGGTCTAACGGCGTGCCGCGCAAGCCTTTCAGCTTGGCCAGAAGACCGAAACCGCGCAGCATCCCTGCGCCATAGGTCTTTTTCTCTGGTCGCCCATTCGCGCCCATCTTGGAAAAGATCGGCGGCGCAAGGTGGAATTTCATCTCGAAATCGCCCTCAAAGACCTCTTCGGCCTTGGCCCGGCTCTCAAGATGTAGCCGCGCCACCTCATATTCGTCCTTATAGGCCAGAACCTTGTGATAGCCCTTGGCCACCGCTTCCTTAAGCCGCGCATCCTTGATCGGATCGACCAGCTTGCGATAGCGCTTGGCAAGCCCCTTGCCCTGATATTTGACAAGGTGATCGGCCCGGAAGGCGATCTTTTCCTCAAGCGATTTAGGCAGGGCCACAACATTCGGCGTCAGCATCTTTTCCGCCTCTTGCGGATAAAGCACCGCCCAACGCCCGATCTCAAACGCCCGAAGGTTTTTCTCAACCGCCGCGCCATTCAACTCAATCGCCGTCCGAAGCGCCTCATAGCTGATCGGCACAAGACCTTTTTGCCACGCGGCACCAAAGATCATCATGTTTGAGAAAATCGAATCCCCAAGCGCCACACGGGCCAGTTCCGAGGCATCAAAAAGCGCCAGACCTTCTTTAAGCCGCGCTTGAAGTGCGACCTCTAACCGGTCGGTTGGCAAGGTAAATTCCGTATCTCGGGTAAAGTCGCCGGTGATGATCTCGTGACTATTCACAACCGCGCCCGTGCGCCCCGTCGAGGTCAGGCCAAGCGTCTTTGCGCCCGCACTCACCACAAGATCGCCGCCGATCAACGTATCGCATTCGCCCGTGGCGACGCGGATCGCGCTGATGTCGTCCGGGGTCTCGGCAAGGCGGCAATGGATATGCACCGCGCCGCCCTTCTGGGCGAGACCGGCCATCTCCATCATGCCCGCGGCCTTGCCATCAATCTGCGCCGCCTGCGCCAAAACCGCGCCAATGGTGACAACGCCCGTGCCGCCCACGCCGGTGATGACGACGTTATGCGTGCCCTCAATGGCGTTGATCTGTGGCTCCGGCATATCCGGCAGGTCAAGATTCGCAGTCGCTTCCTTGCGGATTTGCGCGCCCTCAACGGTGATAAAGCTCGGACAGAACCCGTTCACACAAGAGAAATCCTTGTTGCAGGACGATTGGTTGATCGCCCGCTTGCGACCCAATTCCGTCTCCACTGGCTCAATCGAGATACAGTTCGACTGCACCCCGCAATCGCCGCAGCCTTCGCACACATCCGTGTTGATAAAGACCCGCTTGTCGGGGTCCGGAAACAGCCCGCGCTTGCGGCGGCGGCGTTTCTCTGCGGCACAGGTCTGCACATAAAGAATGACCGACACACCCTTGTATTCACGAAACTTTTTCTCAACCGAAAGAAGCTCTTTGCGCTCATGGAACTCAAGCCCCGACGGGAAGAGCGCCTTGTCGACCTCTTCTTTCTCGTCATAGACGACCGCCACATGCGCAACCCCCATCGCCTTGACCTCGGCGGCGATCTGCTGGGGCGAAAGATCGCCCTCATTGGCCTGCCCGCCGGTCATCGCGACCGCGTCATTGTAGAGGATTTTATAGGTGATATTGGTGCCCGCCGCGAGCGCCGCACGGATCGCCTGAACGCCGGAATGGTTATAGGTGCCATCGCCAAGGTTCTGGAACACATGGTCGCGCGTCGAGAACGGCGCCTCCCCGATCCAGTTCGCGCCCTCGCCGCCCATATGGGTAAACCCGGTGGTGTCGCGGTCCATCCACTGCACCATATAGTGACAGCCGATCCCCGCATAGGCGCGGCTGCCCTCGGGCAGTTTGGTCGAGCTGTTATGCGGGCACCCGGAACAGAAATACGGCAAACGCGCCGCGATCTCCTCGGCATTGTCGGCCCGTTTGGCATCGGCAATCTGCGCCAACCCCGCCTTGACCGCCTCTGTGCCGCGCCCTTCCTCGATAAGGATTTCGCCAAGTTTCTCGGCAATCATCATCGGGTCAAGCGCCGCCTTGGTCTGGAACAACTCCGGGCCGTGCATCGACCCCGCGCCGCCGCCCTTGTGCCAACCATACACCCGCCGCCCCCGGCGGTTGTCAAAAATCGCTTCCTTGACCTGAACCTCGATCAGCTTGCGCTTTTCTTCGACCACAACAACAAGATCGAGCCCCTCGGCCCAATCGTGAAACCCTTTCATGTCGAGCGGGAAGGTCTGACCCACCTTATAGGTCGTGATCCCAAGCCGCTCGGCCTCGGCCTCGTCGATCCCCAGAAGCGAAAGCGCATGCACAAGGTCGAGCCAATTCTTGCCCGCCGCGACAAAGCCGATCTTCGCGCCCGGCTTGCCCCACATGCGCTTGTCCATCTTGTTGGCATGGCTAAATGCCTCGGCGGCAAAGCGTTTATAATCAATCATCCGCGCTTCCTGCGCGTGCGGCGTATCGGCAAGGCGAATATTCAACCCGCCCTCCGGCATCTCGAACTCCGGCGTCACAAAAGACAGCCGGTTCGGATCACCATTGACCACCGCCGTGGCCTCAATCGTGTCCTTCATCGTCTTGAGACCGACCCAAACCCCGGCAAACCGCGACAACGCGATCCCGTATAGGCCGTAATCAAGGATTTCCTGAACCCCTGCGGGCGACACCACCGGCATATAGGCATCGACCATCGCCCATTCCGATTGATGCAACACGGTCGAGCTTTCGCCAGTATGGTCATCGCCCATCGCCATAAGCACGCCGCCCTTGGCCGAAGTGCCCGCCATATTGGCGTGACGCATGACATCGCCCGTGCGGTCCACGCCCGGCCCCTTGCCATACCAAAGCCCAAACACCCCGTCGAACTTGCCTTCCCCGCGCAGCTCTGCCTGCTGGCTGCCCCAAAGGGCCGTCGCGGCAAGGTCTTCGTTCAACCCCGCCTGAAAAAGCACGTCATTGGCCTTGAGGTGCTTTTCGGCGCGCATCATCTGGCTATCCACCGCCCCAAGCGGCGAGCCGCGATACCCGGTCACAAGCCCCGCTGTGTTAAGACCTGCGTCCCGGTCCCGTGCCTTCTGCATGAGCATCAAGCGAACCAGGGCCTGCGTCCCATTGAGCAGCACATGGTGTTTCTCTAGGTCGAATCGATCTGCAAGACTGACTTTCTGGATACTCATCGCGCACCTCCCCTCAGCGGATTTTTTCTGGATTAAATATAACGCAATATTGGGTCATAAAATTTGACCTATCAAGAGATTTTTACCAAAAGGTCGTCTTCCCCATCGACACGGTGTTTCGTTTTTCGATGCTTTCCCATAGATAGGAAATACCTTGGGAAAGTTGCGAACATGGATTGGGATAAGCTTAGAATATTTCACGCGGTGGCCGACGCCGGGAGCCTGACTCACGCCGGCGACACGCTGCATTTGTCGCAATCGGCGGTGTCTCGCCAAGTGCGTGCGCTCGAAGACTCGCTTAACACGACCCTGTTTCACCGCCATGCGCGGGGGCTGATTCTCACCGAACAAGGCGAACTTCTCTTTGACGCGACCTCGGCGATGATCAAACGCCTTGATGCCGCCGCCGCCCGCATCCGCGACAGCGAGGAAGAGGTCTTTGGCGAATTGCGTGTGACGACCACGATTGGGTTCGGCACGCTCTGGCTCGCCCCGCGCCTGCCCAAGCTCTACGAGAAATACCCCGACCTCAATATCGACCTCATGCTTGAGGAAAAAGTGCTCGACCTGCCCATGCGCGAGGCCGATGTCGCAATCCGCATGAAGGAACCCTCACAGGCCGATTTGATCCGCAAACGCCTGATGAATGTGCACATGCGCCTCTATGCATCGCCGGAATACCTCGACAAGAACGGACGCCCCGAGTCCTTTGACGACCTGACCGATCACCGCCTCATTAGCCAGAACATCACCTCGGCACAGGTCGGCGCCGGGGCCAGCCTGGTTCAGGAAATCATGAGCTACGACGTCCCGTCCGTGCTCTACGTCAATAATTATTACGGCGTTCTTCAAGCTGTGCGCCACAATCTTGGCATTGGCGTTCTGCCTGACTACCTGACGCAGGATTTCCCGAATCTCGAACGCGTTTTGCCGGATGTGGAATCCGGGGATATTCCTGTTTTTCTTGCTTACCCCGAGGAATTGCGCCAATCCAAGCGTATTGGGGCTTTCCGTGACTTCGTGCAGGAAGAGATCATCGCGCACCGCAAGCAATTGAGGTCGCAAGAAAATTCCTAAGCTATGCGTCTAGGGCATGGCGGATATGCTGCACTTGCGGCACTCTATCTCTTGATCGTTTTCAAACTGATGCCTAATTGAGCTTCAGAAGCGGATGATTGCTGAAAAGCGCATCAACTTCTACCTCCCTGTTGGACTTCGGCCGAGCTTGATGCTCGGCCTTTTTTTTTGGACTTGTCCCGATCGGCATGGCACAGGCAGGATGTATTTATCAGTCCGAGTTTCGATCATGCCATTCCCCGTCGCCCTCCTCATCTGTGCCTTGTCTGGAACGGGGGCCGCCGCCGCCCTGCCCGGCTATGACATTTCCGGCTTGGGCTGGATCGCCTTGGCGCCGTATTTTGTCCTCCTGTTGACCCAACCCGCCCGACAGGTGCCGCTTCTAAGCCTCGCCTGTTTCATCCCCTTTTCGCTTGGTGCGCATAGCTGGTATCCCGCGATCTTTGGGCCGGGTCTGGGCTGGTGTCTCGTCTTCGCCGTGGCCGGATGGTATGGGCTGGTGATCCGCATCGGGCTTTGGCTCATGGCGCGCACGCAGGGCGCGGCAAAGCTGCTCGCCCTGCCTGTGACCTGGAGTGCCATAGAATTCCTGAAATACATCGCGCCCTATGTGCGTGACTGGTGGTTCGTCTCGCCTGCGGCGAGCCAATGGCGCTTTCCCCCGGCGCTGCAAATCCTGACCGTGACCGGCTTTCCGGGGCTGAGCCTGATGCTGCTTCTGGCCAATCTGTCGCTGGCGGTCCTTGTGATCCATGCCCTGCGCCGCACACCCCGCCCCGGTCTCGCCATATCCTCGCGGACCGCCTCTGCCGCTCTCGCCGCCATCGCCGCTGTCGTGCTTGCGGGGGCCGTGCTCATGCCGCGCTCCGGTGCGCCCGTCACCATCGCCGCCATCACCGATATGACCCTGCAACGCCCCGACATGCCCCTGCATGGCGACTTGGGCCAGATCGCCGCCGATCCCGCCCTGTCGCAAAAGGTATTGGCCGAAAACATCCGCCTGACCGAGACCCTGCCCAAAGGCATCGACCTCATCGTCTGGCCGGAAAACAAATTCGCCCGCGATGACCACGCCCCGACCATCGCCCGCCTCGCGGCCCTCGCCCAAAGCCATGACGCCTATCTCTCGGCCAACCTCCTGCACATGACCTCCGCAGGCCGCGAGAACACCAACACGCTCATCGCCCCCAGCGGCGACATTGCCCTGCAACGCGCCAAGATCAACCTCTTCCCGGCCGAGATTGCGGCGGGTTATGCGCGTGGCCCGCAGCGCTTTGACCATGTGGAAACGCCCTTTGGCCGCCTCAGCGGAGCCATCTGCTGGGACGCCCATCGCCTGTGGATTCTGCGCGCCCTCGCCCGCAATGGCACACAAATCGTCGCCCTGCCGATGGACAATGACTTTGAGGCCGATCCGATCTTTCCTTACCACCATGCCGCCGACGTGGTATTTCGCGCCGTGGAAAACCGCCTGACGATCGGCGTTGGTTCCGTCAACGGCCTAAGCCTCGTCGTGACCCCCTCCGGGAAAATCGTCGCAGAGGGGCCGGTCAACGCCACCAGCGCCCTTCACGCCACCAGCTACACCAGCCAATCGCGCACGCTCTATACCCGGCTTGGCGACTGGTTCGGCTGGACCCTTGTCATCGCGCTGGCCCTGCTTGCCCTGATCGGCGCAGGCCGCCGCAGGGCGCTCTGACGCAAAGCCCCCCCTTTTCCAAAGCGCCGCAATGCCCTAAAGAAGCGCCAGACACGCGCCGCCGGAGAGAGAGCCCCCATGCAAGAGCCCGCCATCACCCCCGACCTGATCGCAAGCCACGGTCTGAAGCCCGACGAATACGACCTGATCCTCGAGATCATCGGACGCGAACCGACCTTCACCGAGCTGGGCATCTTCTCGGCCATGTGGAACGAGCATTGCTCTTATAAATCCTCCAAGAAATGGCTGCGCACCCTGCCCACGGACGGCCCGCAAGTGATCTGCGGCCCCGGCGAAAATGCGGGGATCGTCGATATCGGCGATGGTGATGCGGTGGTCTTCAAGATGGAAAGCCACAACCACCCCTCCTACATCGAACCCTATCAGGGCGCGGCGACCGGCGTGGGCGGTATCCTGCGCGATGTGTTTACGATGGGCGCGCGCCCCATCGCGGCGATGAACTCGCTGTCGTTCGGCGCACCCGATCATCCCAAAACCCGCCAGCTTGTGCATGGCGTGGTCGAAGGTATTGGCGGCTACGGCAACTGTTTCGGCGTGCCGACCGTGGGCGGCGAAGTGCGCTTCCATCCCGCCTATAACGGCAACTGCCTCGTCAACGCCTTTGCCGCCGGTCTCGCCAAGACCGACGCGATCTTCTACTCGGCGGCCTCCGGCATCGGCATGCCCGTGGTCTATCTCGGCGCGAAAACCGGCCGCGACGGGGTTGGTGGCGCAACGATGGCCTCGGCCGAATTTGACGACACCATCGAGGAAAAACGCCCCACCGTTCAGGTCGGCGACCCGTTTACCGAAAAGCGCCTGATGGAAGCCACGCTCGAACTGATGCAGACCGGTGCCGTGATCTCCATTCAGGACATGGGCGCAGCGGGCCTGACCTGCTCGGCGGTGGAAATGGGCGACAAGGGCAAACTCGGCGTCAAGCTCACCCTCGAAGACGTGCCGCAGCGCGAAGACAACATGACCGCCTACGAGATGATGCTCTCCGAGAGCCAAGAACGTATGCTCATGGTCCTCAACCCCGACCTCGAGGCCGAAGCCCGCGCCGTGTTCGAGAAATGGGATCTCGATTTCGCCATCGTCGGTGAAACCATCGCCGAGGACCGCTTCCTCATCCTGCACAATAACGAGGTCAAAGCCGACCTGCCGCTGTCACCGCTCTCGGGCCGGGCACCGGAATATGACCGCCCTTGGGTCGAAACCCCCGCCGCCGAGCCGCTGGCCGACGTGCCGCAAATCGACCCGATTGATGGTCTCAAGGCGCTGATTTCCTCGCCCAACTACGCCGCAAAACAATGGGTCTATGAGCAATATGACACAATGGTAATGGCCGATAGCGTTCGCCTGCCGGGCCTTGGCGCCGGAATCATCCGCGTCCACGGCACCGACAAAATGCTCGCCTTTACCTCGGACGTGACGCCGCGCTACGTGCACGCCAACCCCTTTGAGGGCGGCAAACAGGCGGTCGCCGAAAGCTGGCGCAACCTCTGCGCCGTGGGGGCCAAACCCTTGGCCACAACCGACAATCTTAACTTCGGCAACCCCGAAAAGCCCGAGATCATGGGCCAATTCGTCGGCGCCATCAAAGGTATTGGCGAGGCCGTGGCAGCCCTCGATATGCCGATCGTGTCGGGCAACGTCTCGCTCTATAATGAAACCGACGGCTCCGGCATCCTGCCAACCCCGACCATCGGCGCCGTGGGCCTCATCGCAGCGGGCGAAGAGCCGATCAGCGGCGAAGTGCGCGAGGGCCATGTCGCCCTCGTTATCGGTGAGACAACCGGCCACCTTGGCCAATCGGCCTTGCTTGCCGAAGTGTTCAACCGCGAAGACGGCGACGCGCCGCATGTGGATCTCGCCGCCGAAAAAGCCACCGGCGAGTTCATCCGCGCCAACCGCGAGATGATCAAGGCCTGCACCGACCTCTCTGATGGCGGCCTTGCGCTCGCCGCCTTCGAGATGGCCGAGGCCGCAGGCGTCGGCGTGCATCTCGATACCGATGATACCGCGACCCTCTTTGGCGAGGATCAGGCCCGCTACCTTGTGGCCTGCAACTTTGACCAGGCCGAAGCCCTGATGATCGCCGCAGGTCAAATCGGTCTGACCGTGACCAGCGTGGGCCGCTTTACCGGCAGCGACGTTACGATGGGCCACTCCTCGGCCCCGCTGGAAGAGCTTTCCGCCATATTCCGCGCCGGCTTTGCCCAGAGCGTCACCTGACACAGCTTCGGGCCCGCGCGGCCCGAAAATTTCCCGGCGGGGTTTCTTGCAAGCCCCGCCCCTTCATCCTACATCTAGGAAACACCTATTCGGGAGAGACTCATGGCCATCCAAGCCTCCGACATCGAAGCCCTGATCCGCGCCGGTTTTCCCGACGCCAAGATCCTTGTCATGGGCGATGACGGCCAGCATTTCTCGGCCGAAGTCATCGACGAGAGCTTTCGCGGCATGTCTCGCGTGGCCCAGCAACGCGCCGTGAACGCGACGCTCAAGGCCAAGATCGACAGCGGAGAACTCCATGCGCTCGCCCTGACGACGAAAGCGCCGGGCTAAAGAGATGTTCGCGCGTCTGCCGATCTTTCTGCTGCTGTCGCCCTTCGCGCTGGTGTTTCTCTATGCCGCATGGCACGAAATTGGCCGCTTCAAACGGGAAGGCATGTCGTCTTACGGATTGAGCTATGATCCCGAAACCGACAGCACCTATATCACTGCGCAGGCTCCCGACGACACACCAGACACGACCCAAGACAAGCCTGCGCCCCCGCAGACCTGACGCTAAAAACCCTTTGCCTCCCCCACAGACGCCTATCAAAGGAA
Organism: Pseudopelagicola sp.; assembly: GCA_026195905.1. GTDB lineage: Bacteria > Pseudomonadota > Alphaproteobacteria > Rhodobacterales > Rhodobacteraceae > Shimia. The sequence continues at coordinate 46,806 of JAPHRE010000046.1, forward strand.
CAGGAGACCAAACATGACCGACGCAAAAACCCAAATCGACGAAACCATCAAAGCCAACGATGTCGTGCTTTACATGAAAGGCACCAAGGACATGCCGCAATGCGGGTTTTCCTCGCGCATCGCGGGCGTTCTGAATTTCATGGGCGTCGATTTTACCGACGTCAACGTGCTTGCCGACGAAGAGATTCGCCAGGGCATCAAGGATTATTCCGACTGGCCGACCATCCCCCAGCTTTACGTGAAGGGCGAATTTGTCGGCGGCTGTGACATCATCACCGAGATGACCCTCTCGGGCGAACTCGACACGCTTTTCGAAGAAAACGGCGTCACCTACAACAAAGAGGCCGCTGACAAGATCCGCGAAGCCAACGCCTGATCTAAACCCGACGGATCTGAAAACGTAGGGTGGGTTTTCAACCCACCGTCCCAACGCAAAAGGCCGATCCCTCTGGATCGGCCTTTTTCATTAAAATCAAGATGTTATCAGCCAACCTTCTCTTCGACCCGGTCGGCAAGCGATTCCGCCCGCGCCGCCAGTTCGGCAAGCGTATCCGTGACTTCTGGCGGGATTACCGCAACCTCGACGCGCTCGGGTCCGGCGTCTTTCAGCGCCTGCAATTCCCCCTGCGCTTCGGCCAACTGCGCCTCGACCGCGCGCAGCTTATCCTCAAGTCCCGCCGTCTTATCGGCCAGCATCAGCCCCGCCATCAAAAGCATCCGCGCTTCCGGGATACGGCCAATCTGGCTCGTGAGAACCTGCGCTTCATCGTCCAATAGCTTGGCCGCAGATTGCAGGAAATGCTGCTCTCCATCCTGACAGGCCACTTCAAAGGTCCGCCCCCCGATATGGATTTCCACTTCCGGCATCACGCGCCCCCCTCTGCGGTCTTGTCCTCTGCGGGCTGAACCAGCATCGGGCGCAGCACCGCATTGATTGCTTTCATTTCGGCAAGGTCAGCCGCCCGTAGCCCCTTGAGGTCCTGAATTTCCGCCTCAAGCGATTGCTGCACAAGCGACGCCTCTGGCAATTCCGCCTTCATGGCATCGCGCAAAACCTGGTTCGAGGCGCGCAATTCCTTGCTCGTCTGACGCATCCGGCGCAACCGGCGCGCAAGATTGTGAAGAAGGTCGCGGTTGTCCTCAAGGTCGATCCCGTCCTCCGCTGCCGCCCGCGCTTCTGCCTGCGCAACCGCCTCGGCGTGGGCGGCCTCGGCTTGGGCGCATTTGGCTTCGGCTTGCGCGGCGGCCTCTTGGGCGCTTCTGGCCGCGTCCTGTGCGGTCAAAACTTCGGCCTTGGCCGCCTCAAGCGCTGTTTCAAGCGCCTCGCGCTCGACGCTCAACGCATCAATCCGCGCCTGAAGCTCAATCGCATGGGCCTTTTGCGTCTCAAGCGCGTCCTGCGCCTCGGCAAAGGCCGCCTTATCTACCGAGTGCTCTGCGGCGCTTTCATCCGTCGCATCGCCCGAAGAAGCCGCCTTGACCGCCTCAAGCCCGCGCCCAATCCGATCCATCGCCGCGCTGATCCGGCTTTCAAGGTCACTGATCTCACTCATCGGCCCCTCTCCTTCCCGAGACCCGGTCCCGCCGGTCTCATCTACTTCTTTTTGCCCAAGGTCACGTTTCATCGCCCAAAACACGAATCGCCGTTTGCCCGGTCTTTTCGCGAGTTTATCCAATGAAATTGCAAAATGCTTCCCCCATTGCCCGCCGCACGCAACGGAGCCGCTTGATAATTGGCCGTGGGCTGGTATTGAGCACCCCTAACACCGCCACCAGTCAAAGGATCAGACCCCGTGGATATCGCTGCCCTTCGCGCCAAGAACCCCGACCACTGGATGAAAGCCGCCGCGATCCGCGCGCTGACGCTGGATGCCGTGGCCGCCGCCAATTCCGGCCACTCCGGTATGCCTATGGGCATGGCCGATGTCGCCACCGTCTTGTTCGAAAAACACCTCAAATTTGATGCATCGGCCCCAAAATGGCCCGACCGCGACCGGTTTATCCTGTCGGCGGGCCACGGCTCAATGCTGATCTACTCGCTTCTGCACCTCGTCGGCGACGCCCAGGTCACCCTCGATCAGATCAAGAATTTCCGCCAGATGGGCGCCCTGACCGCTGGCCACCCCGAGAACTTCCTCCTCGACGCGGTTGAGACAACCACCGGCCCGCTTGGCCAAGGCATCTCCAACGCCGTCGGCTTTGCCATCGCCGAGGAAATCCAACGCGCCCAGTTCGGCAAGAAACTCGTCGATCACTATACCTATGCCATCGCCGGTGACGGCTGTCTCATGGAAGGCATCAGCCAAGAAGCCATCGGCCTTGCCGGTCGCCTCGCCTTGAGCAAACTGATCGTGTTCTGGGACAATAACAATATTACCATCGACGGCACGGTCGCGCTTTCGGACCGCACCAATCAGGTGCAGCGCTTCAAAGCCTCCGGCTGGCAAGTGATCGAGATCGGCGGCCACGACCCCGACGCCATCGACGCCGCCATCACCGCCGCCAAAAAGTCCAAACGCCCCTCGATGATCGCCTGCAAGACGCATATCGCGCTTGGCCACGCGGCGCAGGATACCTCCAAGGGCCACGGTGCCCTGACCGACGCCGAGCAACTCAAAGCCGCCAAAGAGACCTATGGCTGGTCCTATGGCCCGTTTGAAATCCCCGCCGACATCAAATCCCAATGGGAAGCGATCGGCGCACGCGGCGGCGAAGACCGCGCCGCATGGGAGGCCCGCCTCGCAGAGGTCGGCACCGCCAAGCGCAACCGCTTTGAACGCGCCTATGCCCTTGAAGCGCCGAAAAAACTCTCGGCCACCATCAAGGCACTGAAGAAACAAATCGCCGATTCCGCCCCAAGCGTGGCAACCCGCAAATCCTCGGAAATGGTGCTTGAGGTGGTCAACCCGATCATGACCGAAACCGTCGGTGGCTCGGCCGACCTGACGGGGTCCAACAATACCAAAACCGAAGACCTTGGTGTCTTTGATGTCGACAACCGCAAGGGCCGCTACATCTATTACGGCATCCGCGAACACGGTATGGCGGCGGCGATGAACGGCATGGTCCTGCATGGCGGCATCCGTCCCTATGGCGGCACATTCTTCTGCTTTACCGACTATGCCCGCCCGGCGATGCGGCTTGCGGCGCTGATGAAGGTGCCGACCGTTTTCGTGATGACCCACGATTCCATCGGCGTCGGCGAAGACGGCCCGACCCACCAACCTGTCGAGCATCTCGCCATCTGCCGCGCCACGCCGAACACCTATGTGTTCCGCCCCGCCGACACGGCTGAGACCGCCGAAGCCTGGGAAATCGCCCTGACCTCCAAAGAGACGCCCTCGGTTCTCGCCCTCACCCGCCAGAACCTGCCGACCGTGCGCCTTGAGGCCAAGAACACCAACCTGACCGAGAAAGGCGCATACGTGCTTGCCGAAGCAGACGGCAAACGTCAGGCCATCCTGATCGCGACCGGCTCCGAGGTCTCCCTCGCCCTGGAGGCCAAGAAACGCCTTGAGGCCGACGGCATCGGCACCCGCGTCGTCTCCATGCCCTGTATGGAACTTTTCGCACAGCAGGACGAAGCCTACCGCCGCAAGGTGCTCCCTGCCGGGGCCGCCGTGCGCGTCGGCATCGAGGCCGCCGTGCGCCAAGGCTGGGATCAATGGCTGCTTGGGGAACGCGCCAAGCCGGGCAAATCCGCGTTCGTCGGCATGGACCGTTTCGGTGCCTCCGCCCCTGCGGGCGAATTGTTCGAGAAATTCGGCATCACCGCCGACAACGTGGTGGCCGAGGTCAAGGCACTTCTCGGCTAATCCCCTGAAACCAAAAGCAAAAGCCGCCGGATATCCCCGGCGGCTTTTTATTTGGCCCAAGGGCTTTCGAAAGCCCTTATCCGCGCCTTCGAAGGCGCTCTACTATATGGCCTTACTGAATCATCGCCGCCATAAGCGCCGGCACGCCGAGCATACCGCCGACGATGATCGTGATCGAAAGACCCAAACCTTTGAACATGATGGCATTTCCTCTTTGAGTGTCTGTTCCACACAAAAGGACATAGCTTTGCCGCGCCGCCCGTCCAGAGCCGCCGCACAAGAGATCAATGCGCGGCGTCTTTCTTACCGAAAACCGCATTCCACGCGGGCGCGAGGAGCTTTGTCGCCAGTGGGATCAACACAACACCAAGCGCCAGCCCGAACACCCCATCCATCGCCGCCTTGGAGACCCATGCCGTGGTCCCTTGCCATGCCGCTGGCACCATATGGGCCACCGCATAAGCCCAGTCATGGATATGATGCCCAAGCCAGCCAAAGCCAAGCTCTTCCATCCCATGCACGATGATCGACCCCCCGACCCAGAGCATCGCAGCCGTGCCGACGATGGTCAGGAACTTCATGAATTTGGGCATCGCCTTGACCAAGCCACGGCCAAATCCGCGCGTCAGAGTCATCCGCCCGGTCTGCGCCATGAATAGGCCCACATCGTCCATCTTCACGATAAGCGCGACCGCCCCGTAAACCACAACCGTGATACCGACCCCCGCAACCGCCAGCGTCGCTGCCTCCATCCAGAAATTGCTCTCTTCAATTCCCGACAGGATGATCGTCATAATCTCGGCCGACAGGATGAAATCGGTCTTGATCGCGCCCGCCGCCTTTTCCTCTTCAAGGTGCAGTGGGTCTCCCGGTTTGTCTTCCTTGAACACAGGATGCGCCGCCTCATGCGGCACCACCGCATGATAGATCTTCTCGGCCCCCTCAAAACAGAGATACGCCCCGCCCAACATCAACAGGGGCGCAATAAGCCACGGCGCGAAATTCGACAACAAAAGCGCCGCCGGCAAGAGGATCAACAGCTTGTTCTTGATCGACCCGCGCGCAATCCGCCAGATGATCGGCAATTCCCGCGCCGGGGCAAACCCGTGCACGTATTTCGGCGTCACCGCCGCGTCGTCAATCACCGCGCCCGCCGCCTTGGCCCCGGCCTTCGCCGCCTGCGCCGCCACGTCATCAACCGACGCCGCCGCAACCTTGGCAATCCCTGCCACATCATCAAGCAAGGCCAGCAAACCACTCATCGCGCAAACTCCGTGTCAAAACCTGTGCCGCTACCCTACCCGATCCCACGGGCCAGACAAGGACGCGCAAGCGGGGAAAATCCGCCTGCCTTCCCCGTCAACTTTGCGTTCGTGCGTGCGGCCGCGTAACCTCGACGCTCTGCGACCCCGCAC
>JAPHRE010000043.1 GCA_026195905.1 Pseudopelagicola sp.
TCGTTTCAATCCGCGCTCCCGGGAGGGAGCGTCCCTTTCTTCTTAACCACTTCACAAGAAAATGAAAAACGGGCATTTTCTGCGAACCATAGGCCAAACACGCATCGCCCGATCACCAGAAAGGCCTCGGTTTTATAATATCTTTACAATTTCAAACCCTTAGGATGAACGCGAACCCCAAGGGAAACGCATGTGAGCTTGTGGTTCGCAGTCAAACAATCAATAGACCATCATAATCCGTTTCCGGCTTGGCGCCACAGTGCTCCACGCGACGCTTCCAGTTTGCACCGAGGAAGTAGAAACGCAAGCTGTCTTCTGTTTCTTCATAAGCATCAAGCAAACGCGCCCTCAGTGCCGTCCATTGCGCCGGATCGACCTCACACTCAAAGACCGAATACTGCACCCGTTGACCATAATCCAGACAGGCCCGTGAGATGCGCCGCAAGCGTCGACGTCCCGCTTTCGTCTCAGTCTTCACATCATATGTCACAAGCACCAGCATGACTCACACCCAGACAAACGATGGATAGGCCTCGAGATCACCACGCAGATGACGGGCGAGCAACTGCGCCTGCACATGAGGACACAGCCCCAGCGGTAGCTTTTCGCCGAGAAACGCGTGGCGCAGGACCGTCCGCTTTCGGTCTTGCCAAGCCCCGAGAACGGTCTTGCGCGCCTCTTCGGTCAACAGCACGGCCCCAGTCTCTTCCTTTCGAAAATCATTGGGACGCAACTGACCACGATTCAAAAGAGAAAGACAAACCCGATCCGCAACAGGCGCACGAAACTCTTCCATCAAATCAAGCGCGAGGCTCGGACGTCCCGGACGATCCCGGTGCAAGAACCCCATTTGCGGGTCTAGCCCAACGGTCTCGAGCGCGGCGCGGCAATCGGCGGTGAGGAGTGTGTAGAGAAAGGACAAGACCGCGTTCGGCGCATCCATCGGCGGGCGCCGTGTCCGCCCTTCAAACACCATATCAGGGACCCGGATCAGAACGTTGAAACACCCAAGATATGCCTTGGCCGCCTCTCCCTCGAGGCCACGCAATAGATCACCGTCTTGCGCATCAAGCACAAGCCGCGCCGCTCGTGTCATCCTTGCGTCTGCCTCTTTGAGGCACCCGTCTGCGTCTCCATAGTCGCGCTTATGTCGCCGCAATACTGCACGTTGGTTCACGATTTTCGCCGTGACCATTGCACGGGCGACCGGAAGGGGGGTCTCGCGGCTCTGAGAATGCTGCGCCCGACGCAACAGAACATTGCCACTCATCGGCCCCTCTACCCGTGCGAGAAACCGACCGGAATAGCCCAAAAATGTAATGCAAACCCCGGCCTCGGCGCATCCGTGCATGAGCTGTGGCGAGACCCCGACCTGCCCGAAACAGACGATCGCACCAAGAAGATGCAACGGCGCTCGCCCCCGCTCCTCGCCCTCGATACGCACCACCACGTTGGCGCCATCCTTGTGCACCCATGCCCCTTCGGTCGTGACATAGAGCGTGTTGAGCAGTTTTTTCATTCCGGGGTGTCTCCTTTTTCCACCGCCCGCAAGAGCCACCCCTGCACATCCCGCCCATCGCCGGAAACACGCGGGCGACAATGGTCGATCAAGGAACAGGCATCGCAGCGTTTCGCCTCATATCGGGCCGGTGGGAGTTTCCCCCCCTCCCGACAGGTCCGCACCGCATTGGTCACCTCTTGGGTCAAGGATCGAAGCGCCACGTCAAAACGCACGATTTTGCGACGCCGGGTTTGACCATAGAACAAGGCCCCTTCCCCGATGTCACAGCCGAACATCTCTTCAAGACAGAGCGCCTGTGCGCAAAGCTGAACCTCATCGGCGCGATGCGCCTTGGGGCGACCGCGTTTGTATTCGACCGGATACGGCACCCCGCCGCGCAACTCGACCACATCCGCAACCCCATGCAGGCCAAGCCGGTCCGAGCGCAACTCGACCGCCCTCAGGATACGCAGGCCGGGACGGCTCTCGGCCTGCCCGGCATCCACCTTTTCGTGTAGAATCCGCCCCTCGGCGGTATACCGGTTCTCGGCCCAAAGCCGCTCCAGATGGATCAGCGCATATTGGCGCGGACAATAGAGCCAGTGTTGCAGGGCCGAGAGCGCAATATCCTCAGAAGGGTTCGACAATGCTGACACCTGACGGCATGTCGCTGTCATCCAGATCAATCCGGTAGTCCGAAAACGCCCGCGCCGGTGGCAAGTTGTGGGTTCGCGGATCGCCAACGGGAATCGCCTCATCGCCACTCATCCGCGATACGCGCACCCGCTCAAAAAGCTTGTGCGCCTGCGCATTTCCAAGCGCACTATCGTGCTTGAACGCGATCAGGCGCCGCGCCGCCATCTCGCCGCGCGCGGCCGAGCGATCAAGGTCCAACATATCTCGCAAAGCCGTCCAAAGGGTCTCAAGGTCGCCCTCGTCAAACCCTGTTTTTTCGGCCAGCTTGGCATTGATGAACCCATGCGCGCGATAAAGACCATAGGGCACGATATGCTTGCGGCCCATTTCTCCTTCTTCCTTGTCTGTATCAGCAACCCGCGTAATGGTATTCTCGATCGGAAGGATTGGCTCTTCGGAGCGCGCAAAAGTAAACTGTACCGGACCGCGCACCTGACCAGCATTAGGGCCAGTCGACATCACCGCACCAAAACTTCTGATGTCGAAATACTGTGCACACATCCATTCCTGTAGAAGCCGAATATCGTCCTGTGAACGCGTCTTTGCCTTCTTAGTATCCCAGCCTCCCCCTTTCTTTGCAAAGCTTGGTAAGTCCTTGACGTCACAGGCCTCTGCAATCTTCGGGTTCAAAGGTTCGCGTTCCCGAACAAAAATAGATTTTCCGGGATCATCCAGAAGCATAACATAATCCCTTATCTTACGCTTGATCGCCACATCGCTCACCAGCCCCTGACTGGTCTCCGGATCCATACGCGGCAAGTTGCCCGCATCCGGGTCGCCATTGGGGTTGCCATTCTGCACATCAAAGAAAAGCACAAAGTCATACCGGTTCTGAAGGGCGCTCATTGGTCTGTCTCCACAAGTTCGAGGTCGTCGTCCTGATCCGCCGCTTTCGGCGCCCAGCGTTGATGATAGTATCCGGCGATAAACCGCCCCTGATCTTCGAGGTTAAAGGCCCGTGGCATATCCGCCTCAAGGCCGGCCCAGATGTCGCCCATCTGCTGCTCAAGCCAAAAGCCAAGCCCGCCTTTCTCGCCCTTCTTCAACAGGGCCAGATGATGCGTGGCATTCTTGATCAAAAGCGGGAAGACCCGTGCCGGCGTGGCCGAGGCGGCGGCAAAATACCGATCCTTGATCGTGGCATTCAGGCCCGGCAAGGCGGTGGACTGCGCACTCTCGAGCACAGCGAACAGGCGTCCCAGCCGATAGGCCGGATTGGTATTGTCTCTATCAAGGCTCACAGGAATCATCTCCTTTTCCAAAAGGGGGTCGTCATGGCCCCTGAGGCCACGATTGATAACAGCTTTGCAGATCGCGGCGCGTCGCCCGCTGACATGGCCATCGGCGCGCACTCGCCCAATCACCGCCGTCAACAAACTGCGCGGAAGCGGCTGCCCCATCAGGACCGCCCGCATCAACTCTCCGCCCAATAGCGGCGGGATGGTCTCGGCCTTGGGCTTACCCCCGACCCGGATGGCGGTCTCATATAGCAAGGACCAGATCGCAGGCGGGCCATGCCACGGCGGATGATCCGGGTGGGCCTCGATCCTGAGATCCTCCCAGAAGGCCACGGTGTTCTTTGCGAAATCTCCGAACCGCCCCACATGCCAGAACCGCACCGAAAGACGCGCCGCATTGGGGGCAAGGCCAAGCATGTAGACCGTTGTCTCAGGGTCAAGCTGTGGGTCCGCAGGTCGCCCGCTCGCAACCTCCGCAAGCGCCGCCTGCAACCGTTTTCCCTCCGAGGCATCATCCGGCGGGTTGATCGCCTGCCCTAGAAGCATCTCGGCAAAACCCGCCGCCGCCGCCTCTTTCGCCTCGGCCCAAAACACGGTGGTTGTATCCCCGATCCGCAGATGCCGATCCTTGTGCGACAACAAGGCATTCAACGCCGCCCCATAGGCAAAGGCCGCATGTTCCGAGACAGGGGCATTGTCCCCTTGGGATTTGCCATAGGATTCATAGGCATCATTGTTGAAAGAGACCAATGACGCCCCCGAGCTTTGCGCCCCAAGCACGCCCTTGATCGACGGGTGCAACCGGGCAACCGGCGCCGCCTCTCCGGTGACGAGACAAAGCCCCTCGTCCTCGTCATCCCCCTTGACCAGTATCCGTGCAACCTCGGCCATATCATGCACGAACCGCGGCCCGCTCCCGTCATCAAATTCAAACACGAGGTTCTGATCCAACGCCGCAACCGGCCAGCCCTTCTCGGCAAACTGTTCAGGCGTCCAAGCCTCAAGAAACGCACGCAGCGCCCTCAACCCCGGCGCTTCGCTCCCCTCAAGACGCTCTAGATGCGCCTCCACAAAGGCCGCGTGTTCGTCTGCCGTGCGCTTGCCCTGCCCGGCGCGGATTTCACCCTCCTCTTCCACCGCCGTGACACCCAGCACATACGATGTCTTGTCCCAAAAGGGATTGGCCCGAATGCCTGATGCACGCTTTGGTCCTTTCGGCACATCCATCAAAACCGCCACCGGTTTCTTCCCCGTTACATCCCGACGATCCGACAACCGCGCATTGCCCGCCGCATCCAATTCGATCGCAAAGGAAATCTTCTCTGCGGAATACCCCGGACGCGGTGCCTCTCCCGCCGCCTGCAAGCGGTCGTAAAGCCGCACCAATGACGACAGCACCGTCATCGCACCACCCCCCCCGCACGGGCCGCAGCGACATCAATCACCCCGTCAACCATCTCGGCGCGAAAGAACTGCGGACGTTTGCCATTGGCAAAGTCGATATCATAAAGCATCCAGCCCAAATCCTGCCGCCCCTCAAGCGCCGAGGACGGAGCCTCTTGGACCCATTCGAAATCCGCCACAAACTCCCGCACCCCAAGCGCCGGGCGATGGAAACACTGCCCCTTCTGCGCCCGCCGCTTGAACATATCATGGTGTTTGATCGGCTGGTCCTCGCCCGCCTTCCCGGTCATCTCGAAATGCGCCTCGATCACATAGGCCACATCCCGAAGCGCCAGCGTCGCCCGCTGCTGGCGGTGTTCATTGACATTCAGATGCAGCCCCGCCAAATCCCCGCTCTTCATCGCACTCTTGGCATTGCGCGCCGAGATCTTCGAACCCACCTCGTTGCGCCGGATATTCTCGAACCGGATCGGGTTCAGAACATGCAGCCGGTCGATCTTCCATTGGATCGCAGGCTTCCAGTGGATCGCCTCCAGAATGCCCCGCGCCGCAGAGGGCGTCATCACATCATAGCTCACCCGCTCGACCTTCATCTCGGGCCGGGTGAAACAGGCATAATCGCCCCACACCTTTAGTTTTATTCCGTAGCTCACCCGTTTCCCCTCATGTCACCATCAGCCCCAAATTCTCCGGGTCCGCATCGCTGAACCCGGCCTCCGCGTCGTAAAGATGCGCGTTGCCAAGCACCACGAACTGATCCTCAAACACTTCCGGCCGCACAACCTGAGCCACGTTCAACCGCAGCAACTCTGCCCGCACCCGTGGCGCGACCTGCACCACAAAAGGCTGCAACCTGCGTGCCAGCGCCCCGGCATGGGGGCTGAATTTGAGCATCTGTTCGGTCTGCGCATCCATGCCGAATGCCCCGCCCTCAATAATAAGCGGCACCGTGTAATCCTCGATAAGCCGGAAATCCCGCGCCACATCGGCAAAGGGAAAATCAAGCTGCCCCGTCCCCTCCGTAAGCTGCGCCATGATCGCCTTGGCATCCAACTGCGCCCCCCAGTCCCGATACAGCTTGCGGAAATAGGCGGTGATTGCTTCCGGGGCCAAGGGATCCTCAAACTGTGCCAGGATCGCCTGCGCCACCTCCGCATTCTTGGCAAGCTCCGGCGGCGGCGCAAAACCGTCTTCCGGCTCGAACACAAAGACCCGCCCGCCGTCCGGCCGCTTGCCCTCTCGATTACACCGCCCCGCCGCTTGCGCGATTGAATCAAGCCCCGCCACCGCGCGCCAAACCTCAGGGAAATCAAGATCCACCCCCGCCTCTACCAAGGCCGTGGCAATCAACAGCGTTTTCTCTCCCGCCCCGAGCCGCTCTCGCACTTGTGCTAACACGGCCTTGCGATGGCGCGCCGTCATATGAGTTGAAAGATGGAAAACACCCTCCCCCCGCAGCATCTCAAACAGTGCCCGCGCCTGCCGCTTGTTGTTGACAATCACAAGGGCGGATTGCCCCCGTATCCTCTCGGCTAGGTCGCGATTGTCAACCGCGCCCACATGCCTGACCGTCACCCGCTTTAACGACGCATAAAGCCTTGCCGGGTCCGGCGCGATTTCTCGCGTGTCCGCCGACACCAACGCTTCCGGCCAGCCAAGCCCATCCCCCTCATGCACCGCTGGCTGCGTCGCCGTGCACAGCACCACTGAACAGCCATACCCTCGCACCAACTCCTTCAACGCGGCAAGGCAGGGCCGCAAGAAGGCCAGCGGCAGGCTCTGCGCCTCATCCAATACGATGACGGACCCTGCGATATTGTGCAGCTTTCGACACTTTTGGGTCCGGTTGGCAAACAGACTCTCAAAGAACTGCACCGCCGTTGTGACCACAACAGGCCGGTCCCAATTTTGCGCCGCCAGCCGGACTGCTTCGGCGCGGCTCTCGTCAAGTATTGCCTCTGACTGAAACGCCGTATGGTGCTCCAGAACCGCATCCTCATCCTGAAGAAACTCCCGGAAAACCGCCGCGGTCTGATCAATAATTGCCGAGAATGGCGCCACATGGATCACCCGGCGCATCCCATACGCCTCGGCATGGTCCAACGCAAATTTCAACGAACTGAGCGTCTTTCCCCCGCCCGTCGGCACGGTGAGCGAAAAGAACCCGCGCTCCTGTCGCGCCGCCTTAGCTGCGCCTTGCAACACCTCGGCCCGCAGGCGGTTCACCGCGCTCTGCGGTGGCCCAAAAGACCCAAGCCCACGATCAAGACTCTGGCGCAGATCGCTCAACGCCCCGTTCCACCCACGGGCAACCTCCGGCCTATAGAACCGATCCGTCTCGGTGAAATCCGCGTCCACCAGTGCCGCAAAGAGCATCCTGGTAAAGAACTGCACCGCAAAAGCAGGCGTATCCCCCGGCTGCTGAAGCGGCCCCGGAACCGCAAGCTCCGGCAGTTTAAGCCAATCGGGCGGCTCGACCTCCCCGGCTTGCGCTAAACGTTCGCACAAAGGCGTCGAGGGGCGCGCCTGGGATCGTCCGATCCCATTGGCAAGCCCCGCGTGGTGTCCGGCAATGCAATAGGCCAAAATCTTCCCAAGTCCCGGCCCATATAGCCTGACCGCAGCCCTCGCGCCTTCAGCGGCGTGCGGCTCATCATTTTTTTCGCCCTGCAATTTCGCCTGAAAACGCGGCTTAACCTTGCCAAGATCATGTAATCCTCCGGCAATTTTTCCGAGAGTGTCGGCACCAAAGGCTTGGGCACATTGCTCCGCCGCGCGCGCCACATTCAGACTGTGCGCCTCAAGGGTTTCCCAATACTCTGGACCCGCATCAGTCAAAGAATGTGCAAATAGCTGCACCAATACCACCCTTGGATGAACCGTAGATTACATGAACAATCTGGGCCTGCCCCCTACGCTTGTCAATTTGACAATTCAATCCGCGACAGGTTTGCCCACATCAACACGCAAGCAACAACGCCTCCTGCTTCATGGGCGCCACCCATCCCGGTTCATGGACGACCTATAAACCCCGGCACTGTGCTCAAAATAGAGAACCTGATTACCCATGCTCTCAGGCATTTTCGTGAATGGCCAGCCCTCTTCGATCACACTGCCATCGCTGCGGACTTTTCCCTTTCCCTAAAGCCAAGAGCCTCCATTAAATCAGCGCGCGGGACGGCAATGGTCGGTGGCTCAAACGCTCTCTGGATTTGGAGGCCGCGCGACGATTTACCGATTTTGACAACGAGCGGTGCTCAAGCTCTACAAGATTGAGAGATCGACACTTGTTAATCTGTCGGAGCTTGAGGCGCTCATCGAATCTAACCCGCGCGATCAAGCGGCAAGTGTGGGGTAAAATATGGGGCGACTTCGGTCACCCTTTTAACTTTTTCAGTTATTACTGATACTTAGCGGAGTAATCTGGTGCCCAAGGTGGGACTCGAACCCACACGATGTCGCCATCGGGGGATTTTGAATCCCCTGCGTCTACCATTCCGCCACTTGGGCCTTGCCCCTGATCTAGCCAAGCACGCCGGGAGCGTCCAGCCCAAAAACGCGCCTTTTGGGATCAAAAAACCACCTGAATCAACCAAAGCGTGATCGGCGGGAAGGCCACAAGCAGCACAACGCGCACAAGGTCCGAGGCAATAAACGGCGCAACGCCCGCATAGGTCCGCGTGATCGGGATATCGGGCGCAACACCGTTGATGATGAATAGATTCATCCCCACAGGCGGCGTTATAAGCCCAACCTCCACCACAATCAGCGCCAGAACCCCGAACCAGATCGCAGTTTCCTCGGGCGTCAGGCCAAAATCAAGCACTTCAACCACCGGCAGGAAGATCGGCACCGTCAAGAGAATCATCGACAGCGAATCCATCACACAGCCAAAGATCAGATACGCCAAAAGCATTACCGCCAGAACGATCATCGGCGACAAATCGGCGACCTGCACCCAATCCGCCAAAAGCGCTGGCGCACGGGTCAGGGCAAGAAACCCCTTGAACAACTCTGCCCCCAGCAGGATGAGGAAAATCATCGCCGTGGCCTTGGCCGTTTCAAGGATCGACTCCCAGAGACCGGCCCAAGACAGTCGCCGCGCCAACACGCCATAAAGCGTCGTCGCCGTCGCGCCAAAGGCGGCCGCCTCATTTGGGGTAAAGAGCGCCTGCGCCCCCGGCTTGACCCAGTTCCAATCGCCCACGATCCCGCCCATTGTCAGGCCGAAAATCGCCAGAACCGGCCATGTGGCGGCCAGCGTTCTGAGCCGGGCCTTCATCGGCACCGACGGCGCGGTATCCGCCGACCCCGGCCACAGGCGCACATAGAGCGCCACCGTCACCATATAGCCAAGCGCCGCCAATAGCCCCGGCACAAGGGCGGCCATGAACATCTTGACGATATTCTGTTCGGCCATGATCGCGTAAATCACCAGGATGACGCTTGGCGGGATGAGTATCCCAAGCGTGCCGCCCGCCGCCAGAACCCCGCTTGAAAGCGCGTCGGAATAGCCACGCTTGCGCATCTCCGGCAAGGCCACCTGCCCCATCGTCGAGGCCGTGGCCAAGGAAGAGCCGCAAATCGCGCCGAACCCCGCACAGGCCCCCACCGAGGCCATCGCCACACCGCCGCGCAAATGCCCAAGCCAATCGCTTGCCGCGCGAAACAGCGCCGAGGACATGCCGGTCCGCGTCGCCACCTGTCCCATCAACAGGAACAACGGCACGATGGACAAACCTTGGTTAGAGAAGGTTTCATAGCTCATGGTCTTGAGCTGGGCCATCGGCGCATTCGGCGTGCCCATGACATACCACATGCCCAAAAAGCCCGTCATCGCCATCGCAACCGCGATCGGCACCCGCAGGAAAATGCCAAGCAACATCAAGCCAAAGCCGCTCAGCGCAAGTTCAATTCCGCTCATGCCGCGCCCTCTTGTCCTGCACCGATCCAATTGAGACTGCGCCACACGGTATAGAGCGAGACCAGCGCGAAGAGCGCCGCCCCCAAAAGGGCAACCCCATAGGGAATCCAGACCGGAATTTGCAACTCGTAGGTCGTCTCGGGGTAGAAGGGTTTATACCCCATCGCCAGCGCCTCGCGCAGCGCGTCACCGCCATAGGGGAATTTCTCGCCAAACCCGAGCCAAAGCTGGCGCAATAGAACAAACGCCGCCAGCGTGATGAGCACATCCCCCAATAGCCCCAAAAGGGCGCGTATCCGCACCGGAAAACGATCCGTCAGGACATCGACCGTGACATGGCCGCGCTTGAGCTGACAGTAGGGCAGAAAGGAAAACACCGCCAAGGCACAGCCATGAGCGACCAACTCATAATCCCCCGGCACCGGCGCAAGCCCATAGCCGACGCCCGCACGCCCAATAATGGATATCACGGTCATGGCCGAAATCGCCAAAAGGATCAGCCCGCCGCCATAGGCCATCACCCGCGCTATCGCGTCGACAACGCGACCCATGCGTTTTTCAAGGCGGGGCGCGAAATACATCCCTACGTCTCCAGAATCGGGCCGCGCGCATTAAGCGCGGCGATGTCCATGCCTGCAACCTTCTTATAGCCTGCCGCAAGGTCTTCGCGCTCGGCCAGCGGCATCACCGCCTCGATATCCTCAAACCCGTCCGGCGCGCGTTGCTCCACAATATCAAGAACCTTGTCCGGCCCGTCGCCCCGATTGCGCAGCACCAGCGCATTGACCGTCTTGCGGCGGGCGTCCTCATAGGCCAAAAGTGCCTCTGGCGTGGCCCTATAGGCGCGGATTTCACGGGCCAGGATACGGGCATCCAGAATACCTTGGCTCGCCCCGTTCGACCCGATGGGATACATCGCATGTGCCGCATCCCCCAAAAGGGTCATCGGCCCAAAGCTCCATTGCGGCAAGGGGTTACGGTCCACCATAGGGAATTCATAAATCGCCTCGGCGGCGCGGATAATCTGTGGCACATCGAGCCAATCAAACGCCCAATCCTCAAACGCTGGTAGGAAATCTTCAAGCTGTCCGGGGCGGTTCCAATCCTGTTTGCGCCAATCGTAATCCTCGGGCATGGTGAGGTCGGCAATCCAGTTGAGCAGGCTGCCGCCCTCTTCGGTATCGCCAATCGGATAGATCACGAATTTGCAGTTTTTCACCCCCGCCATCGCCATCGACCGCCCGGTGAGGAACTTTGGCCCCTTGGTCACGCCGCGCCACATCATCGTGCCGCCCCAATGCGCCGGGCCTTCATCGGGGTAAAGCCCCGCCCGCAGGGTCGAATTGATCCCGTCAGCCGCCACCAGAAGATCGCCCTCAACCGTGCCATGCGCATGGCCGGTCTTGCGGTCCTCAAGATGCACCGAAACACCCTCCGCCGTTTTATCCCATCCTGTGACCGCCTGCCCCATCTGCACCACATCCGCACCGCAGCGCGCGATCAGCGTCTCAAGCAAGAGCATTTGCAAACCGCCGCGATGGATAGAGAACTGCGGCCACTGATAGCCCGCCCCAAGCCCGCGCGGCTCGGACCAGATTAGCTTGCCGTGACGAGAGAAATACGCGACCTCCTCGGTGCGCAACCCAACCTTGTCCAGCCCGCCCTCAAGGCCCATCTCGATCAATTCGCGCGTCGCGTGGGGTTGAAGGTTGATTCCGACCCCAAGCGGCTTGATCTCGCGCACGGCCTCAAAGATGCGAAACGGCACACCAATCTGATGCAACGAAAGGCCAAGGCTGAGCCCGGCAATCCCGGCACCTGCGATCAATACGGTCATATCTCTAGCGATCCTTTGCCATCCCTCAAAGCGGTTGCACATTGAAGTCCTTTACCCAAAGCCAGAGGTCAACCCCCTATCCTGTCACAGATGTGAAGGCGCATCGGCGCATTTTGGGATTTCGGGGCTTGAATTTTGCGCCCATTTGCGGCCCAAGAGAGCAACTCAACCGGGATCTGCTCGCCGATGCTGACATCGCTCTATCTATGGACACTGCGCCTCGCAGATCATCCACGCGCGCTTTGGGCGCTGGCCCTGATAAGTTTTATCGAAAGTTCGGTCTTTCCGATCCCGCCCGACGTTCTGATGATCCCGATGATCCTTGCCCGCCCCTCGCGGGCTTGGTTAATTGCCACGGTGGCGCTTGTGGCCTCTGTGCTGGGGGGGCTACTGGGCTATGCCATCGGTGTCTTTGCCTTTGAACAGATCGGCCAGCCGATCCTCAGCAGCCTTGGCAAGGCCGATGCCGTGGCCGAGTTCAACACCCGGTTCAACGATTTCGGCTTCTGGGCGGTGCTCGCGGCGGGCGTGACTCCCTTTCCCTTCAAAGTCATCACCATCATGTCGGGCTGGACCGGGATGCCGCTGGCCACCTTCGTGGCCACCTCGATCCTTGCCCGCGGGGTGCGCTTTTTCCTCGTCGCTGCGCTGCTGTGGAAATTCGGCGCACCGATCCGAGACTTCATCGAAAAACGCCTTGGCCTTGTCACGACGCTCTTCCTGCTGCTCCTGTTCGGGGGCTTCTTTGCCGCGAGGTATCTATGATCCTGACCAAACGCACCCTGATCCTCGCGCTGACGGCGTTTTCGCTGTTTTCCAACATCGCCGCCCTTGGGTTTCAACATATCGGCGGGCTGGACCCCTGCGCGATGTGTTTCTGGCAACGCTACCCGCATTGGACCGCCGTGCTCTTTGGCGCATTGGCGCTCTGGTTCGGCTCCCGTGTCTGGCCGCTTCTTGCAGGGCTATCGGCCTTTACCACCGCCGCCATCGCCGCCTATCACTCGGGCGTAGAGCGCAAATGGTGGGACGGACCGGCAAGCTGCACGGGCCGCGGCCTCAGCAATGACGGGTCGGGCAATCTTTTGGATTTTGCCAACGCCAAAGCGCCCGCGCTCTGCGATGAAATCCCGTGGGACATCTTCGGCATCAGCATGGCCAACCTGAACGCGCTTGGCTCTTTCGTGGTGGCGCTGCTCTGGGTCTATGCCGCGTTCATGCCCGCCTCCGGGCGCAGGATTTTCTAAAGACGGCCCTACCCGGCCTTGCGTGTCGACAACAATAGGCTCGTCTCGCTCGTCGCGACGCCTTCAAATTTGCGGATACGGGCAAGCACCACATCGAGCGCCTCAAGCGTCTCGGTGCCCAACTCCACGATCAAATCCCATCGCCCATTGGTCGAATGAATCGCGCGCACCTCTGGCAAGCCGCCAAGTTGGCGCGTGACGCGTTCCGCCCCGCGCCCCTCAATGCCGATCATCATCAAGCCGCGCACCGCATCCCGATGCGCATCCTGGCGCAACACCACGGTAAACCCGACGATATCGCCCCGCGCCCGCAGCCGCTCAATCCGCCCCCGCACCGTTGTGCGCGACACCCCAAGCAATAGCGCCAAATCCGAGAGTGAGGCCCGCGCATCGTGGCGCAGGGCCGAAATCAGCTTACGATCCAAACCGTCCATTTCGAAACCTATTGCCTCCGTTATGTCACATTGCCCACCAAAATGTGCAAAGTGATCCCTATAAATCAACCCATTTCGCACGCATCTTCGCCCAGACCCGAAGAATGGAAACGCGACATGACCACAAAACCCATCCACCTGATCGGCGTGCCGATGGATTGCGGCAAGCGCCGGCGCGGTTGTCTTATGGGCCCGGATGCCTATCGCACCGCAGGCCTGGCCGAGAGCCTTATGGACCTTGGCCACAGCGTCATCGACCAAGGCACCGTGCGCCCCGCGCCCCATACGCCCGAAAGCGACGACACCCCGATTTACGCGCTCAACGAAACCGTCGCCTGGACCCGCGCGCTTCATGATCGCGCCCAAGCTGCGATGGCCGAGAGCCTGCCGATCTTCATGGGTGGGGATCATGCCCTGTCTGCCGGAACCGTGAGCGGCGTTGCGGCCTATGCCGCGCGCCAGAACCGCCCGCAATTCGTGCTCTGGCTGGATGCACATACGGATTTTCATACCCCCAGCAGCACGGATTCCGGCAATCTTCACGGCACGCCCGTGGCGTATTTCAGTGGCCAGCCCGGCTTTGAAGCCTTCCCGCCCCTGGCCGCGCCTGTGCCCGAGGACAACATCTGCCTTCTTGGTCTGCGCTCGGTCGACCGCCCCGAACGCGCGGCGATTGAGAAAACCAACATCCACGCCCACGACATGCGCGAGATCGACGAACACGGCATCGCCACGCCCCTTGCAGCCTTCCTTGAGCGTGTCGCGGCGGCGAACGGGATGCTGCATGTCAGCCTCGATGTCGATTTCCTCGACCCCGATATCGCCCCCGCCGTTGGCACAACCGTGCCCGGCGGCGCAACAGTGCGCGAGGCGCATCTGGTGATGGAGATGCTCTATGATAGCGGGCGCATGACCTCGCTTGACCTTGTCGAACTCAACCCCTTTCTCGACACGCGCGGGCGCACCGCGAAACTTATGGTCGATCTCGCCGCCTCGGCCCTTGGCCGCAATATCTTTGACCGCGTGACCCGGAGCTACTCATGACCCAACCCTCGCACAAAGCCCTCGTGCCCTTTGTCAGCGTCGCCAACATGATGCGCCTCGTGCACCATATCGGCGTTGAAAAGGGTCTCCAAGACCTCGCCGCCTATATCGAAGACGATTTCCGCCGCTGGGAGCTTTTCGACAAAACCCCGCGCGTCGCATCGCATTCCGATGTCGGGGTGATCGAACTCATGCCAACCTCCGATGGCGAGGCCTATGGGTTCAAATACGTCAACGGCCACCCCAAAAATACCTCTGAGGGTCTGCAAACCGTGACCGCCTTTGGCCTTCTGGCCAATGTCTATACCGGCTATCCGATCCTGCTGACCGAAATGACCCTGCTGACCGCGCTGCGCACCGCCGCGACATCCGCTATGGTCGCCAAGTATCTGGCGCCAAAGGGATCTTCGACAATGGCGATGATCGGAAACGGGGCGCAATCCGAATTTCAAAGCCTTGCGATGAAGGCCATTGTCGGCATCAAGACCGTCCGCCTCTATGATCGCGACCCGGCCGCGACCGACAAATGCGCCGCCAACCTCGAAGGCACCGGCCTCAAGGTCGTGCGCTGTGCCTCGCCGGAAGAGGCGATCGAGGGCGCGGAGATCCTCACCACCTGCACCGCCGACAAACAATATGCCACGATCCTAAGCGACAACATGGTCGGCGCGGGCGTGCATATCAACGCCATCGGCGGCGATTGCCCCGGCAAGACGGAACTGGCCAAAGGTATCCTCGAACGCTCTGACGTATTCGTTGAATTCCCCCCGCAAACGCGCATCGAAGGCGAGATCCAGCAGATGCCCGAGGATTTCCCCGTGACCGAGCTTTGGCAGGTCATCACCGGCGCAAAACCGGGCCGCCGCGACCCACGCCAAATCACGTTGTTTGACGGGGTCGGCTTTGCCATCGAGGATTTCTCGGCGCTCCGCTATATCCGCGATACGGTGCTCGAAACCCCGTATCATCAGGATCTCGACCTGCTCGCGGACCCCGATGATCCGCGCGACCTCTTTGGGATGCTCAACCGCGCCGCCACCTAGCCGACCATCGCCGCCATCCACGCATAGAGCGGCAGGCCAAGGGTCAGGTTGAACGGAAAGGTGATACCAAGCGAGGCCGAAAGATAAACCCCCGCCTTGGCCTCGGGCAGCGCGATACGCATGGCGGCGGGCACGGCGATATAGGACGCCGACGCCGCCAGCGTCATAAACAGGAACAGCCCCCCCTGCGAAAGCCCGATGAGGGCACCGGCCCCAAGCCCAAGCAGGCTCCCGATCATCGGCATGAGGCAACCGAAGGCAAATAGCCCAAGGCTCAACTCTTTGCGGTGGCTCAAAAGGCTACGCCCCGCCGATAGCCCCATATCCAAAAGAAACAGGCACAGCACGCCGGTAAAAGGCACGACGATAAATTCGTCAATTTGCTCAAGCCCCGGCGCGCCGGTCACGGCCCCGATCACAAACGCCCCAACAAGCAGCACGATTGAGCCATTGGCAAGGATGTCGCGCAAAAGCGTCGCGTCGAGCTTGGTGCCCGGACGGCTCCGCGCCGCGAGCCAAAGCGCCGAAAGGATCGCCGGAACCTCCATCACCGCGGCCACGGCGACGATATAGCTTTCTGAGGAAATGCCGCGCGTTTCCAGAAGGTTAGAGGCGGTCACGAAAGTCACGATAGAGATCGACCCGTAATGCCCGGCGACCGCCGCCGCATCGAGCGGGCCAAGCCGAGTCATCCCGCGCAAAAGCACATAGGCCAAGAACGGCATCAAGAGCGACAACACCCCGCCCGCAATCAAGGTCGCGATCAATTTGCCCGAGGCGCCGGATTCTGAAACCCCCACACCGCCTTTGAAACCGATGGCAAAAAGCAGGTAGATCGACATCACCTTGGCCGCGCCTTGCGGGATCGACAGGTCGCTTCGCATCACCGCCGCCACAAGGCCAAGGGCAAAGAACAGGATTGTCGGAACCAGAAGGTTATCCGCCAGCATTGTCAGGGCCGCATCCATCACGGGCCTCCTTTTTATCAATCAGTTGCGCTGGGGATGTCCTATGGCTTGCCTCGGACTATACCTCCAATATATTGTTTCTAACTTTTTCATAGATAAAGGCTATGTAATGCGCCCCACCCTGCGCCAACTTCAATATCTCGTCGAAGTCGCCGATTGTGGCCGCTTCGGTGTCGCTGCCGACCGGCTTCATATCAGCCAGCCCAGCCTCTCGGCCCAGATCGCCGAGGCCGAGACCGATCTCGGCGTGCGCGTGTTCAACCGGGGTCGTCATGGGGCCACGCTGACCCAAGCGGGTATCGAAGTGGTGCGCCGCGCCCGCCGTATCCTCAACGAAATGGAAGACCTGCACGCCTCGATCACCGGCGATGGCATTTTCGAAGGCCGCCTGCGCCTTGGGGTGTTGCCCTCGATCGGCCCCTATCTACTGCCCGGTGTGGTGCGGGAATTGCACCGCGACCACCCAAGTTTTCGCCTTGTGATTCGCGAAGAGGCCACGGCGGACCTTGAACAGGGTTTGCGCGCGGGGCGGCTCGACATGATCCTCTCCACCCCCGAGGATCACCCCGGCACCCTGCAAACGCCGCTGTTTCACGAGAGCCTCTGGGCCGCTCTGGCCCCCGACGATCCGCTTGCCACAAACCAAAGCCCCATCGCCCCCGAGGCGCTCGCCGGGCGCAGCCTTTTGACCATCGGGCCGCGCCATCGGCTTTCGGGATTGGTTGCCGAACTCGCCGCAGAGGCAAACGCCCATGTGCCCGACGAATATGAAGGCACAAGCCTTGCCGCGATCCGTATCATGGCCGCCGCTGGCAATGGCGTTGCCGTGCTGCCGCGCCTTTACGCCGCCGCCGAGGCGCGCCGCATGGGCGATACCGTCATGCGCCGCATCACCGCCCCGCGCGCCCGGCGCACCATCGCCCTGATCCAGCCCGCCGCATTTGAACCCCGCCCCGGCATCGACATCCTCGCCGCCGCCCTCTCGCACGAGGCCGAGCGGCTCATGGCGGGCCTGTAATCAGGCTTCAAGCTCCGCATCCCAATACAGAAAGTCGAGCCAGCTTTCGTGCAAATGCCCCGGCGGAAAGCGCCGCCCCATATTGCGCAACTCCTCTGACGAGGGCTGTCGGGGCGGCTTGCGCAGGTGCATTCCCGCCCGGCGCAACGATTTAGAGCCTTTGGACAGGTTGCAAGGCGCGCAGGCCGCAACCACATTCTGCCAGCTTGTAACGCCCCCTGCGGCGCGCGGCACCACATGGTCAAAGGTCAACTCGCCCTTGCTGCCGCAATACTGACAGCGAAATTCATCCCGCAAAAACAAATTAAAGCGCGTGAAGGCCACGCGCTTTTGAGGTTTTACATAATCTTTAAGGACAACGACGCTCGGGATCCTGATCTCGGTCGAAGGGCTTCTGACCACCGCGTCATATTCGGCGACAATATCGACCCGGTCCATGAACGCCGCCTTGACCGCCTCCTGCCATGACCAGAGCGACAAAGGGTAATAGGAAAGCGGCCTGTAATCCGCATTGAGCACAAGCGCCGGATGCTGGCGCATACCCGCCGAGTGCCGTGTGAAATCCGTTCTGAAATCGCCGTCCATTGTCCCGAGTCGCCCTCTGCCTCGTCTGCCCTACCGTGGCACCGAAGCGGACGAACCCGCCCCTGCCTGATATATCCACTATATCTCGTGGCAAGCATCTGACAAGCCTCATGATCTATGCGGACCTGCAAAGGGATAGACGCTGCCGGTGACGCACATATGACAGGCAAACCAGCAAAAGAAATGGCCGACGCCCCGTTCCGGGCATCGGCCATCATCGGTTTGGCAATACGAGCAAACCCGCCTAGCGACGTCGCATATCAAGCGCCATCGAGACCCCAAGCAAGACCTTCACATCCGATTGCCCGATCATCGTCCCAAGCCCCTGGCTGCCAATGGCATTGGTCGCCGAAAGCTCGACGCTGGCGGTGCTGTTCTTGGGATAATACCGCACCCCGGCGCCCCAAACCACGCGCTGACCGTCGCTGACCGGGGTCACTTCGCCCATAAGCTCAAATCCCGGCGCGAGTTCATAATTCGCCCCAAGGCCAAACCCGAAATACTCGTTCGATCCCCAAAGCGCCGCTTTCGGGCTTGCCATAAGCGCAAGACGCGGCGACGCCTTATACATCATCGGCATCGCAACAAAGAACGTCCCGTTGAGCGACGACGAGGTTTCCCGGCCAAGTTTGGCCACCGCCGCAAGCGAGAACGGACTGCCGTTGTTTTGATCCATAAAACGCAGCTTGAGGCCGATGGTATAATTCGAGGCAAAGCTCGGGATGGTGCCCGGCGCGACCGACCCGTCATTGGCAAAACGCTCATAGCTGACGTCGATCTGTCCATCGTAATCCGGGCTGAACTGAAGTATCCCGGCATAAGCCCCATGATTGCCATAAAGCGCGCGGGCGTTGAAAATCCCCGGCGTCAGCGTATCCGCCGACGTCAGCGTGATCCCATCGCGCTGCAAATGACGCTGGCGCATGTTGAGCGGTTCTGCCGGAAGGCCGCGATAATTTGGCCGATAGCCCGGACCGCGCCCCGGCGTATAGGTCACGGTCGCGCCGATCATCGGATGATCGCCATTGGGATACATGGTCATGATCCGCGTCGCCGGAGAAATCCCCGCCCCATTGGTCAGGAACAAATCAAGCGTCGCCTTGGGCGAAATATTGTAGCGCGCGCCAAGCGTCACAACCGGCTTTTTCTCAATCGCACGGGTGTCGGTAATCGTGTTGCCGCCCGAAAGCGGCATATTCACCGACCCGAAGGTCGTCCAGCGCAGCGACGGTTTATAGCTAAACCCGGCCCCAAGGCTGGCGACCGTGCCCATGAACGCATTGCCGCCAATCGTGTCGGGAAGCACGCTGACACCCGGCGTCAGATGAAGCTGAAGCGCGTCCGAGGCGGCATAAGTCACCGGCAGGTGCAGCGAGCCAATTATATGCGATGCGCTGCCGCCCGTCGGAACACCGAAGATCGGCGAACGGAAGACGAAATGTTCGACCGATCCCTCAACCGCCATTTTCCAGCGGCCCGTGTCGAAAAGACCGAGCTTGCCCTCAAGGCTGGTGGTGTGAAACCGGATATTCGCTGTGCTGCCGTTGATCGGATCAATTGGGGGATCGTGGTATTCCGAATGGCCAATCCCGACCTGCACGCGCGGATGCAACGCATATTGGACACCGCCTTGATAGAACTGGTTCGCCGTGCCAACGGACGAGCGTCCCGGCGGGGTCTGATGCGATCCGACCCAAAGCGCCAACGTCCCCTTGGGCAGGAGATTGGCCGTGGTGAAGTTAAAGAACCGATCCGGATGCGTCTCAAGCGGTGCGCGCACTGTGGTGTTTTGTGTGCCCTCTTGCGCCAGGCCCGCGCTTGCCGCGAGGCCAAGAACAGCAGCCATCGCAAACCTCGATCGGCCCGATGCCGCCTTTTTCAACGCTTTGGGCATAGCAATCGTTTTGTGAAATGCGGTCACGGGGCGCTCCGTTCGTAAGAATCCTGATTGACTTGTTTATAAAACATCCCGGCGCTCCCGCTAAATCCTATTTGTCCACAATCGTGTATTTACCCGCCGGGATGGCCCGCACGTGCAAAAATACCACGCCCTTCAAAGCCCCAGCTTGTCGCGCATAAACGCCAGCGCCACCGAAAGCCCGTCTGGCGCAATGCCGTGACCCGTGCCTTTCATGATATGCGCATAGACATCGCTCCACCCGGCCTTTTGCAACGCTTCCGCCGCTTCAGGCAGCGATTGCACCGGCACAACATCATCCGCATCCCCATGCACAAGCAACACCGGCGGGCGGCAGAGCGCCTCATCGGCCAGCAAATCCGGCGACAAAAGACGACCCGAAAATGCCACGATCCCCGCAACCGGATCTTCGCGCCGCGGCGCGACATGCAGGCTCATCATGCTGCCCTGACTAAACCCGACCAAAACAACCTGCTCCGGCAGCACATCCTCATCAACCATCACCCCATCAAGATAGGCATTGAGGTCATCCACCGCCGCCTGCATCCCGCGTTCGCTTTCTTCCTCGGAAGAGCCATCAATCCACGGGATCGGGAACCATTGATAGCCAAACGGCACCCCCTCACAGCTTTCCGGCGCATCCGGCGCAAGGAAAAGCGTATCCGGCAAATGCTCGGACAACGGATCAGCCAGCCCAAGAAGGTCCGCCCCGTTGGCCCCATAGCCATGCAGGAAAATCACCACCGAGCGTGTGGTTCCGGATTTCGGCTCTTTGCGGCCACTGGTCAAAACACGAGTCATCTGATCCCTTCCCTGTCCTTTGCATGACGGTAGTAAGCCCACAAAAGCCGCGCCGCAACCGCTCGCCACGGGGACCACGCGTCGGCCATCTCCCGCATGGCGCGTTCCTTGGGACGCGCCTCAAGGTCAAAAAGCAGCCGCGCCGCCTCCTGAAGCGCCAAATCACCGGGCGCAAACACATCCGCCCGCCCCAGTGAAAACATCGCATAAATCTCCGCCGTCCAAACTCCGACGCCACTCACCTGCGTCAGCCGTGCAATGACCTCGCGATCCGGCATGCCCCTTAAGCCCTTGAAATCAATACGCGCCTCGGCAAGCGCACGGGCATAGCGCACCTTCTGACGACTAAGCCCACAGGCGCGCAACTCCGCATCACTGGCGCCCAGAACCTTGCGTGGCCCGGTCAGCCGCGCCGCACACAACCGCCCCCAGATCGCATCCGCCGCCACAACACTCACCTGCTGGCTGACAATCGCGCCCAAAAGCGGCTCAAACCCATCTTTCTTGCGCCGAAGCGGCAACGGCCCCATCTCTGCGAGCGCCCTCGCAAATCGCGCATCCTGCGCCGCAAGCCATGCCGCCCCTTCGGCCACACAATCGGGCGTCTCAATAATCCGTCCCACCGTCATCAATACGCCCCCGCGTCTCGCTGGACGTGCCCATGTTTACAAGTTAACGCTTCTGCCATGATTCATACCGTAGACGATAGAACCGCCAAACGCAGCGTGATTGTGCTTGTCCTGGCACAGGCCTTTCTGGGCGCACAAATGCCGATGATCTTTATCATTGGCGGGCTGGCAGGACAGTCGCTGGCCTCCAACCCCTGTTTTGCGACCCTGCCTATCTCGCTGATCGTCGTCGGATCCATGCTCGCCGCCACGCCCGTGTCGATGATTATGCAGAAATACGGCCGCCGCGCCGGGTTTTTCCTCGGCACCACCGGCGGCGCGCTCGGCGCGGCGATCGGTGCCTATGGTCTCTACCTCAATTCCTTCGCGGTCTTCCTCCTTGGTAGCCTCTTGACCGGCATCTACATGAGCGCACAGGGCTTTTACCGCTTTGCCGCCGCCGATACCGCCTCGGACGCGTTCCGCCCCAAGGCGATCTCCTATGTGATGGCGGGCGGGCTTGCCTCGGCCATCATCGGCCCGCAACTCGTCAAGGCCACAAGCCAAGCTATGGTGATCCCGTTTCTTGGCACCTACCTGACCGTGATCGCCATCAATGTGGTCGGCTCCGCGCTGTTCCTCTTTATCAACATCCCGCGCCCCCAGGCCCCAAGCGCCGATGCTCCCTATGGCCGGACCCGCTGGGAGCTTATCACCACGCCGCGCATCGCGGTCGCGGTGATCTGTGCTATGGTCTCTTATGCGCTGATGAACCTGGTGATGACCTCGACGCCGCTGGCGGTGGTCGGCTGCGGCTTTGAGGAAGGCATGGCCGCCGATATCGTCTCGGCGCATGTGTTGGCGATGTATATCCCCTCCTTCTTTACCGGCCACCTGATCGCCCGCTTCGGGACGGAAAAAGTCGTCGCCCTCGGCCTGCTGATCCTCGCAGGCGCTGGCGGCGTCGCGCTTCAGGGGGTGGAGCTTGAGAATTTCTTCATCGCCCTGATCCTGCTCGGCGTGGGCTGGAACTTTGGCTTTATCGGCGCGACCGCCATGCTCGCCGGGGCGCATGAGCCGCATGAACGCGGCCGCATGCAAGGTCTCAACGACCTCCTCGTCTTTGGCGGCGTCACGATGGCCTCGCTGGCTTCGGGCGGGTTGATGAACTGCTCTGGCGGCACGGCGGCAATCGGCTGGACCTCGGTCAACCTCGCGATGGCCCCCTTCCTGATGCTTGCGGGCGGCGCGCTGATCTGGCTGGTGCTACGTCCGCGCGAGGACTGACCCCCGCTCTTCACCTTTGTGAAA
>JAPHRE010000065.1 GCA_026195905.1 Pseudopelagicola sp.
ATTGACGCCATAGAGACGTAATAGAGATAGGGAACATCGCCATGTCAGACCTTCCGGGCATCGTCATTACCGGAGCTTCGGGCCGTATGGGCCAGATGCTTATCCGCACCGTGATCGAGAGCGGCAAGGCGCGTCTTGTGGGCGCGGTCGAGCGCGAAGGGCATGCGTGGGTCGGCAAGGACGTGGGCGAAGCGATGGGCGGCGCGGCGATGGGCGTGACCGTGACCGACGAGCCGCTCGAAGCCTTTGCCAAGGCACAGGCGGTGATCGACTTTACCGCCCCGGCGGCGACGATCGAGTTTGCCAAGCTCGCCGCACAGGCCCGTGCCGTGCATGTGATCGGCACGACCGGCATGTCGGAGGAGGATATTGCCCAGCTTACCCCTTGTGCGCGCCATGCGGTGGTCGTGCGGGCGGGGAATATGTCGCTTGGCGTTAACCTGTTGGTGCAGTTGACCAAAAAGGTCGCGGCGGCGCTTGATGAAGATTTCGATATCGAGGTGATCGAGGCGCACCATCATCACAAGGTCGACGCGCCGTCGGGCACCGCGCTTATGTTGGGCGAAGCGGCGGCCGATGGGCGCGGCGTGGCGCTTGAGGATGTGTCGGACCGGGGCCGGGATGGCATCACCGGGGCGCGCAAACGCGGCGATATCGGCTTTAGCGCCATTCGGGGCGGCGACATTGTGGGCGAACATGATGTTCTTTTCGCCGCAGCGGGCGAGCGCATTACCCTGCGCCACGTGGCGACCGACCGGGCGATTTTCGCCCGTGGTGCGCTCAAGGCCGCGCTTTGGGGGCAAGATCAAAAGCCCGGTGAATATGATATGATGGATGTGCTCGGCCTCTGAACGCGAAGTGTATTGGGATCAGAAGTCGATCGCGATTCCCTTTTTCTCCCAATCGCCATAGCGCACGGGTTCTGGTCCGTCGCGCCCGCCAAGTTCGGTTGGCAGGTCATTGGCCTTGGCGTTTTTGCGCCGCGCCTCGGCTTCGGCCAGCGCGCGCAGGGCCGCCGGGGGCAGGTCGCGGGTCTCGTTGGTGGAATCGTCGGTTGCGTCTGGGTGAATTCTGGGAGACTCGGTCATCGGGGTTCCTTTCGCTCTGTCCCCTTGATATACGCGCCCGTCCCTGATGGACAAGCGACCAAAGGAGTCCCCCCATGTCCCAGACCGGAGTTCAGGCCCGCCGCAGCGCGGTGAACCTTCTCGACAAGGTGATCGGCGAAGGCCGGTTGATGTCAGAACTTATCGGGGCCGGGGCGCTGGAGCGGCTTGGGCCGGATGATCGCGCGCGGGCGCAGCGGCTTGCGCTTGAGACTTTGCGGGGGATGGAACGGGCGGACCGTATTCTTCAGAAACATCTTGCAAAATATCCGCCGCTCACGGTGCGCAACACGCTTCGGCTTGCGACGGTAGAGCTATGTGCCGGGGGGGCGGCGCATGGGGTTGTGAATGCGGCGGTGGAAATCGTTGCGCGCAACAAGCGCACGGCGACAATGAAGGGATTGGTCAACGCGGTGCTGCGCAAGGTGGCGGCGGAAGGGCCAGAGGCTTGGTCGACGCTGCGCGTGCCGCGGCTTCCCAAATGGTTGCGTGGCCCATTGGTCGAGGCCTATTCGCCCGAGATCGTCGCGGCGATGGAAGCAGCGCATTTTGAGGGGGCCGCGCTTGATTTGACGGCCAAGGGCGACAAGGGCGCATTGCAGCGCTCGCTTGGCGGAGAGCTTTTGCCGACCGGGACAACGCGCCTGAGCGAGGCCGGGCAGGTGACGCTATTGCCGGGCTACAAACGCGGCAGTTGGTGGGTTCAGGACGCGGCGGCGGCGATCCCGGTTCAGGTATTGGCACCGAAAGAGGGCGAGCGGGTGCTTGACCTTTGTGCCGCGCCGGGGGGCAAGACGATGCAGATTGCCGCCAGTGGGGCAGAGGTTACTGCGGTCGATGATTCCGCAACGCGCATGGCGCGGCTCAAGGAAAACCTCAAACGCACGCGCCTTGCCGCAGAGGTTGTTGTGGGCGATGTGATGGATCAGGACGGTCAGTGGGATGCCGTCCTCCTTGATGCGCCGTGTTCAGCGACGGGGACAATCCGGCGCCACCCGGACCTGCCCTTTGCCAAGGACGGCAGCGAGATTGGCGATTTGATCGCCTTGCAGGCGGAGATGCTTGACCATGCAATAAACCTTGTCAAACCCGGCGGGCGGCTTGTGTTCTGCACCTGTTCGCTATTGCCCGATGAGGGCGAATGTCAGGTGGATGAGGTCATCGAGCGGCGCAGCGATGTCACGGTGGACCGCGCGGCGCTTGATCTGCCGGGGGTTGATCCGGCATGGATCACGCAAGAAGGCGGGCTTCGTCTGCGGCCGGACTATTGGGCCGACAAGGGCGGTATGGACGGGTTTTACATTGCCTGCCTGCGCAAAGCGTAGACGTATTCTGCCCTGTTTTTGCGGATTCAATCGGTGACTTCTTGCGCCTTCGCAGGTATATTCGCGAAAAACGCCAATAGGCGGGCAGAGGCAGACAAGGATGAGCAATCCCGACGGGTTATCGGCGCGATGGACGCGTTTCATGCACCGTGTGCATGCGCGAATCAGTGCGCGTGCGCGTCCGGCGACGGGGTTTACCTCTATGCCCGAGCCGCGCACCATCGGCAGCTTTGCCAAGGGCCGACAGCTTGCGGCGGGCAATTATCAATTCGCGGGCCATCTTGTGACGACACCGGGAACGCCGATTTGGGACGTTGAGGTCAACGACCCGGTGTTCTGGCAGGATGTGCATGGCTGTGCGTGGCTTGATGATCTTGCGGCGGTGGGCGATGTTCCGGCGCGGCACGCGGCGCAGGATTGGGTTTGGCTTTGGATTGACCGTTTTGGAGCGGGCACCGGGCCGGGCTGGACGCCGGACCTTACGGGGCGGCGGCTTATCCGGTGGATCAATCACGCGCTTTTGCTTTTGCGCGGCCAGGAAGGCGACCGGTCACAGGCGTTCTACCGATCGCTTGGACAGCAGACGATCTTTCTCGCGCGGCGGTGGCCCAAGACACAGGCCGGATTGCCGCGGTTTGAGGCGTTGACCGGGGTCATCTATGCGGGGCTTGCGCTTGACGGGATGGAGAGCCACGTCGCCCCGGCCTGTCGCGGGCTAGAGCGCGAATGCGCCGAGCAGGTCAATGAGGAGGGCGGTATCCCCACCCGCAATCCTGAAGAGCTTCTTGAGGTGTTTACGCTTTTG
The DNA here is from genome assembly GCA_026195905.1 of Pseudopelagicola sp. Lineage (GTDB taxonomy): Bacteria > Pseudomonadota > Alphaproteobacteria > Rhodobacterales > Rhodobacteraceae > Shimia. The sequence continues at coordinate 3,237 of JAPHRE010000065.1, forward strand.
ACATGGGCGGCGGCGGCCTTGAGCGAAGCGGGTTATACCCCCGGCCCGGCCCATATTGGCGCGATTGAGCGGATTGCGCCAACGTTGCGCACCTTGCGGCATAGCGATGGCGGGCTTGCCCGGTTTCACGGTGGCGGGCGCGGCCTTGAGGGGCGGCTGGATCATGCCTTGGCCGAGAGCAAGATTCGCAGCCGGCAGCAAGATGGTCTTGCGATGGGGTTTGCGCGGCTGTCTTCGGGGCGCACCAGCATCATCGTTGACGCCAGCGTGCCGCCCAAGGGTGCGGCGTCGGTCAATGCCCATGCATCGACGCTGGCGTTTGAGCTGACGTCCGGGCGGCGGCCGGTGATCGTTAATTGCGGCTCTGGGGCGAGTTTCGGCGCGGAATGGCGCCGCGCCGGGCGGGCGACACCGTCGCATTCGGCCCTATCGCTTGACGGGTTTTCAAGCGCCCGGCTTGGGCAGGGCGGACGCGGGGGCTGGCGCGAAGAACGGCTTGTTGATGCGCCGACCGATGTGCCGATTCAGATGAGTCACGCGCCGGATGGGCTTCGGTTTCAGGGTGGGCATAACGGGTTTGACCGCACCCACGGCCTGACACATGCGCGCACGCTGGAACTGGCGTTTGAGGGGCGCGGCATGGTGGGCGAGGATCTTCTGGTGGCGCTTGAGGAGGATGCCAAGCGCCGGTTTGATGACGCGCTTGATGCGCATAGCCTTCAGGGCGTGCCCTATCAGATCCGGTTTCACCTGCATCCCGAGACAGATTCCACCATCGACATGGGCGGCGCGGCGGTGTCGATTGCGCTCAAGAGCGGGGAAATCTGGGTCTTTCGGCATGATGCGGTGGCGAATTTGACCCTTGAACCGAGTGTTTATCTCGAAAAAACGCGTCTCAAGCCGCGCGCGACAAAACAAATCGTTCTATCCGGCGTCGCAATGGAGTATGCGACCCGCATCCGGTGGTCGTTGGCCAAGGCGCAGGAATCTGCAGTGGCCATTCGCGATCTGAACCGTGATGAGCTGGATTTGACAACCTGACCCCATAGGGACCCCGAATAGATATGACCGACTTGCACCCCGTCCGCCGTGCCCTCCTTTCCGTTTCAGACAAGACTGGCCTGATCGAGCTTGCCACTGCGCTCTCCGAGCGCGGGGTTGAACTGCTCTCGACCGGCGGCAGCGCCAAGGCGATGCGCGATGCGGGGCTTGTGGTCAAGGATGTCTCGGACGTGACCGGGTTTCCCGAGATGATGGACGGGCGAGTGAAGACGCTGCACCCGAATGTGCATGGCGGCTTGCTGGCGCTGCGGGACAATGAGGCGCATGTTGCGGCGATGGAAACCCACGGCATCGGCGCGATCGACCTTCTAGTGGTGAACCTTTATCCGTTTGAGGAAACCGTCGCCAAGGGCGCGGATTATGACACCTGCATCGAGAATATCGACATTGGCGGCCCGGCGATGATCCGCGCGGCGGCCAAGAACGCGGCCTTTGTCAGCGTGATCGTGGATGTCGAGGACTACGAGAAACTGCTTGGCGATATGGATCAGCATGACGGGGCGACCTGTCCGAAGTTCCGCCGCAAGCTTGCGCAGAAAGCCTATGCGCGCACGGCGGCCTATGATGCGGCGGTCTCGACTTGGATGGCCGATCAGCTTGAGCTTGAAGCGCCCAAGCGCCGCGCCTTTGCCGGTGAGTTGAAACAGACCTTGCGCTATGGTGAAAACAGCCATCAGAAGGCGGCGTTTTATGTTGACGGGTCCAACCGTCCGGGCGTTGCCACCGCGACCCAGCTTCAGGGCAAAGAGCTTAGCTATAACAACATCAACGACACGGATGCGGCGTTTGAATTGGTGGCGGAGTTCGCACCAGAGACCGGTCCGGCCTGTGCCATTATCAAACACGCGAACCCCTGTGGCGTGGCCGTGGGCGCAACGCTCACGGAGGCGTATCAAAAGGCGTTTGATTGCGACCGCACGTCGGCCTTTGGCGGTATTGTCGCGCTGAACCAGCCGCTTGATGCGGAAACCGCCAAGAAGATCACCGAGATTTTCACCGAGGTCGTCATTGCGCCGGGCGCATCGGAGGAGGCCAAGGAGATTTTCTCGGCCAAGAAGAACCTGCGCCTGTTGCTGACCGATGGCCTTCCTGATCCGCGCAAACCGATCACGGCCTATAAGCAGGTCGCGGGCGGTCTTCTTGTGCAGGATAAGGATGTTGGCAGCGTCGGGATCGACGATCTTAAGGTTGTGACGGAAAAAGCGCCGAGTGAGCAGGAAATGGCCGATCTCCTATTCGCCTGGAAAGTTGCCAAACATGTGAAATCGAACGCGATCGTTTACGTGAAGGGCGGGGCGACCGTCGGCGTCGGCGCGGGCCAGATGAGCCGTCTCGACAGTGCCAATGTCGCCGCGGCCAAGGCGGCGCGTATGGCGACGGAACTTGGCATGGACGAAAGCCCGGCCAAGGGCTGCGCCGTGGCGTCGGACGCGTTCTTTCCGTTCGCAGACGGGCTTCTTGAGGCCGCAGCGGCGGGCGGGACATGCGTCATTCAGCCGGGTGGGTCGATGCGCGACGAAGAGGTCATCAAGGCCGCGAATGACGCGGGCATTGCGATGGTCTTTACGGGGATGCGCCACTTCCGCCACTAGGGCGGTTTTGCAAAGCCCTGTAGGATGCGGGGCATGATTTCGGGCCGTTTCCCTTGTGGATCAATGGGATGCGGCGTTACAGGGAAGGAGGGTGAGGGATGCGTCTTGTGTTCTGGGCCGGATTTTGGGCCTTTATCACGGATCAGGCGAGCAAATATCTTGTCGTTCACTATCTGAACCTGCGCGAAAGTCTTCTTATCGAGGTCGCGCCGCCATACCTGCGCTTTGTCATGGGGTGGAACGAGGGGGTTAATTTCGGCCTGTTTGCCAGTGGCTCTGAGGTGGCGCGGTGGCTGCTTATCGCGATTGCGCTGGGCGTCATTGCTTTTGTGCTTGGCTGGGTGCGGCGCGATCCGCCGGACCGTGGCGGTCTCATCTCGGCGGGGCTTCTTGTTGGCGGGGCGCTGGCCAATGTGGTGGATCGCCTGCTTTACGGGGCGGTTGCGGATTTCCTCAACATGTCCTGTTGTGGCATCAACAATCCCTTTGCCTTTAATCTGGCCGATGTCTGGATATTTATCGGGGCTTTTGGCCTCGTGATCCTTGGCGGAACGAAAAAGCCCTCGTGACCTCGCGCGCCGGATGGGCTAAAAGCGGGTCAAGGAAGCAGGAGTAACGACAATGCGCATCATGCGTGTACTGATGATCGGATGTGTTTTGGCGCTAGGTGCGTGTAGCAATGACGGTATCCGTATTCTAAGCTCGAACGGCGATGGTCCTGATGAATTTCGGATTCTTCCCGCCAAGCCGCTCAGTGCGCCCAAGACCTATGCCGCGCTTCCCGAGCCGACGCCGGGCGGCAAGAACCTTACGGATCTTGATCCCAAGGGCGATGCGGTTGCCGCGCTTGGCGGTCGCCGTGATGCGGTTCATAGCGAGACAATCGCGCGCTCGGATTCCGCCCTTGTGTCTTATACCGGCCGCAACGGGCGCAGCGCGTCTATTCGCGGCACCCTCGCGACCGAGGATGAGGCCTTCCGCAAGAGCCGTGGACGGCTGGCCAATATCAAGCTCGTCAAACAAGACCGTTATAATCAGGTCTATGACCGCTATCAGCTTGATCAATACCAAGAGCAGTATCGCTGGCGTCGCGGTGGTGCCGTCACGCCTGCGGCCCCGCCCCCGGAATAACCGCAGATTTTGCGTAATGCCGCGTGCCTTGCCGGTCTAAGCCGTGACAAGCCCGTGACAAGATCGTGAACCCCTCTTGAAGCTATGCGAGGGGGGCGTAACTATCTGTGCACAAGAGTATCTCTTATGGGAGGCATTTTCAGGATGCGTTTTCTCGCTGGTGTTGCGACATTGGTCATGGCGGCCCTGCCTTTGCGGGCCGAGGACATGGTCACAGATTTCCGTCTTGAGAACGGGATGCAAGTTGTGGTGATCGAGGATCACCGTGCCCCCGTTGTAATGCATATGGTTTGGTATCGGGCCGGTGCGGCGGATGAAACGCCGGGCGTTTCGGGCGTGGCGCATTTCCTTGAGCACCTCTTGTTCAAGGGCACGGAAACCCTTGAGCCGGGCGAGTTTTCGGCCACCGTTGCCGCCAATGGCGGGCGGGACAATGCGTTTACGAGCTATGATTATACCGCCTATTTCCAGCGCATTGCGGCGGATCGGCTTGAGCTTATGATGCAGATGGAGAGCGACCGGATGGTCAACCTTCAGCTTGATGAGAAAGATATCCTGACAGAGCGCGACGTCATCATCGAAGAACGCAACCAGCGCGTTGAAAACAGCCCTGCGGCGCTCATGCGCGAACAGCTTGATGCGGCGCAGTATCTCAACCACCGCTATGGCGTGCCGATCATCGGGTGGCGTCATGAGATGGAGGCGCTCTCGCTTGAGGATGCGCTGGCCTATTACCGGCAGTATTATGCCCCCAATAACGCGATTCTTGTCGTGGCGGGGGATGTGGAGCCGGCGGCGGTTCGGACGTTTGCCGAGACCTATTATGGCGTGATTCCGCCCAACCCAGAGCTTGAGCCGCGGGTGCGCCCGACAGAGCCGCCACAAACCGCCGCGCGGCGCATGGTGTTTGAAGATCCGCGCGTTGCGCAGCCCTATCTGCGCCGGTCCTATCTTGCGCCCGAGCGCGATGCCGGGGATCAGGAGACCGCTGCTGCGCTGACCATTCTTGCGGAGATCCTTGGCGGGGGCACGACCTCGTTCCTTGCTGAAAAGCTTCAGTTTGATGCACAGCTCGCGGTTTATACGGGCGCTTGGTATCGCGGCACGTCCTTTGACGATACGACCTTTGAATTTGTCGTGGTGCCCGCCGAGGGTGTGAGTCTTGCAGAGGCAGAGGCCGCGATGGATCAGGCGATGAAGGATTTCATGGCCGATGGTGTTGATCCGGCGCAGCTTGAGCGGATCAAGATGCAACTGCGTGCGTCGCAGATTTATGCCCGAGATGATGTCGAGCGGCTTGCCAATCGTTATGGCCGTGCGCTGGCGTCGGGGTTGACGATTGAAGACGTCAAGGCGTGGCCAGATGTGCTTCAGGCGGTGACGGAAGAGGATATCCTGCGCGCGGCAGAGGCGGTTTTGGATCTTGATACCTCGGTGACGGGCTGGCTGCGCGCGCCGCAGGCAGATGCGGAGGTTGGGCAATGATGCGGTTTGTTCTGACATGTGTTCTTGTGCTGGCGGCGTTGCCGCTTCGGGCCGGGGTCGAGATCAGGGAAGTGACCTCTCCGGGCGGAATCACGGCATGGCTCGTTGAGGAGCCGTCAATTCCCTTTGTGGCGCTTGAGATTCGGTTCAGGGGCGGTGCGTCGCTTGATGCGCCGGGCAAACGCGGGGCGATCAACCTTATGACCGGTCTTCTTGAAGAAGGGGCCGGAGATTTGGATGCGCGCGGATTTGCGCGGGCCGCCGAGTCGCTTGCCGCGAGCTTTAGCTATAGTGCGGGGGATGACACGGTCTCTATTTCGGCGCGATTCCTGACCGAAAACCGCGATCAGGCGTTGGATCTTTTGCGTCTGTCGCTTGTGGAGCCTGCGTTTTCGCAAAAGGCGATTGACCGGGTGCGGGGACAGGTGATCTCTGGGTTGCGCAGCGATGAAAAAGACCCCAACGCCATTGCCGGGCGCACGTTCAAGGCGCTGGCCTTTGGCGACCATCCTTACGGCTCGCCGAGCAACGGCACGATTGAGAGCGTCAGCGCCCTCACACGCGAGGATATTGTGGCGGCGCATAAGGCGGCGCTGGCGCGGGATCGTCTTTATGTGGCGGCGGTGGGCGACATTACCGAAGCCGAACTTGGGCCGATGCTTGACCGTTTGTTGGGTGATCTGCCCGAGACCGGCGCGCCGATGCCCGGCGACGCGGAGTTGAGCCTTGAAGGGGGTGTTGAGGTTGTCGCCTTTGATACGCCGCAATCGGTTGCCCATTTCGGCCATGCCGGGATTGACCGGCATGACGAGGATTTCTTTGCCGCCTATGTGATGAACGTGATCCTTGGCGGTGGCGGGTTCGAGAGCCGCCTGATGACCGAGGTGCGCGAGAAGCGCGGACTGACCTATGGCGTCTATTCATACCTCGCGCCCAAGGATCGCGCGGCGCTCTATCTTGGGAGCGTGGCGTCAGCGAATGACCGCATTGCCGAGGCGATTTCGGTTATCCGCGACGAATGGCGGCGATTGGCACAAGAGGGCGTGACGCAGGACGAGCTTGAGAAGGCCAAGGCGCTTTTGACGGGGGCGTATCCGCTTCGGTTTGATGGCAATGGCGCGATTGCGCGGATCATGGTCGGTATGCAGATGGACGATTTGCCCATCGACTATATCGCGACGCGCAATGACAAGGTCAACGCCGTGACGCGCGAGGACGTCAACCGGGTTGCGGCGGAATTGCTTGACCCTGACGGGTTGCACTTTGTCGTTGTAGGCAAGCCAGAGGGGCTATGACGCGCGGCCTATTCGCCGTAGGGAATCCAGATATTCTTGACCTCGGTGGACGCCTCCAGAAAGGCGCGGGTGTGGTCGTTGGACCAGTCCCGCGCGCTGGCGTTGTTGACCCATGTGCGTTTGAGTTTCCCGGCGCTTTCGTGTTCGATGCTGGCCGAAAGGTCGGTTGAGGAAAAGCTCCAGACCGCGTCGATATCAAGATGCCCGGCCATAGGCGTGGCAAGGTCTTTGTGCGCGCCGGTGAGGATATTGACGACACCGCCCGGCACATCGGAGGTTTCCAACACCTGATAAAAATCCGTCGCCGCCAGCGGGAACGGCTCGGACGCGGCGAGGATCACCCGGTTGCCCATCGCAATGGCCGGTGCCATGACCGAGACAAGGCCCAGAAGCGAGGCGTCGTCCGGGCAAAGCGCGGCAATCACGCCGACAGGTTCCTTGACGGCCAAGGCGACGCCCCGGATCGGCACGCCATGCACCTGCCCATCATATTTGTCGGCCCATGCGGCGGCGGTAAAGAGGCGGCGCAGGGAGGCCTCGACCTCTTTCGCGCCAGAGCGCCCGCCGGTCATTGCGTTGATCCGGCTGGCAAATTCGCCGCTCCGGGCCGAGAGGTTTTCGGCGATGTAATAGAGCACCTGCGCGCGTTGATGGCCGGACATGGCGGACCAGCCCTTGGCCCCGCGCGCGGCTTCCACCGCGTTGCGCAGGTCTTTGCGATTGGCGAGCGGCGCTTGGCCCAAGAGGTTGCCATTGCGGCCATAGACGGCGCGGGAATAGCCGCCATCGGGTCGGGCCTGTTTGCCGCCGATATAGAGTTTGGCGGTGCGGTCGAGCGCATCGTCCGGCGCGCCTTTGCCTTTGAAGCCTTCAACCGGCGCGAGGGGTTTGGTCTTGCCCTTGGGTTTGGTATAGGCGGCAAGCCCCTCCCAACCACCTTCGCGGCCAAAGCCGCTTTCGCGCAGGCCGCCGAAACCGGCGGCGGCGTCGAACATATTGGACCCGTTGATCCAGACCACCCCGGCGGCCAATTGCGGCGCAATGCCGAGGGCGAGGTTGATATTCTCGCTCCAGACCGACGCGGCGAGGCCATAGCGGGTATTGTTGGCCAAGGCTACGGCCTCGGTCGGGGTTCGGAAGGTGGCAGAGACAAGGACCGGGCCAAAGATTTCCTCTTGCATGAGGGGGGCGGAGGGCGACAGGCCGGTGATGAGGGTCGGCGGGTAGAAATGCCCCTCGACGGGCATATCGACATCGGCGCGATAGGTCTCGCCCTCGGTGCAGGCGTCGACCATATCCGAGATGCGGGCGCGTTGTGTGGCGTCGATCAGGGCGCCCACGTCGATACATTTGTCGAGCGGATTGCCAAGGCGCAGGCGGTCCATGCGGGCCTTGAGCTTGCGGTGAAACCGATCCGCGATGCCTTCCTGGACAAGGAGGCGCGACCCGGCGCAGCAGACCTCGCCCTGATTAAACCAGATGGCATCAACAAGCCCTTCGATGGCCGAGTCGATATCGGCGTCGTCAAAGACGATGAAGGGCGATTTCCCCCCTAATTCGAGGGTCAAAGCCTTGCCCGACCCGGCGGTTGCGGTGCGGATTTTGCGGCCAACTTCGGTTGAGCCGGTAAAGGCGATCTTGTCGATATCGGGGTGTGCGACGATTTTTTCGCCCACCGGGCCATCGCCGGTCACGATATTGACGACGCCTTTGGGCAGGCCCGCCTGTTGGCAGATATCAGCAAACAGAAGCGCGGTCAGAGAGGTCTGTTCCGCGGGTTTGAGGACGGCCGTATTGCCCATCGCAAGCGCCGGGGCGATCTTCCATGCGAGCATCAGAAGGGGGAAGTTCCACGGGATGATCTGACCGCAGACGCCGAGCGGTTCGCGGTCGGGCAGGTCGCTCTGCATCAGGTCGGCCATGCCCGCGTGGTAATAGAAATGCCGCTGTGCGAGCGGCACGTCGATGTCGCGGCTCTCGCGGATCGGTTTGCCGTTGTCGAGGGTTTCCAGAACGGCAAACAGGCGGGCGTGTTTTTGCAGCAGCCGGGCAATGGCATAGAGATACCGGGCGCGGGCGTGGCCGCCGAGCTTGGCCCATTTGCCTTGCGCTTTGCGGGCGGCGGCAACGGCGGCGTCGACATCCTCGGGGGTGGCCTGTGAGAGTTTCGCAAGCGTCTCGCCATTGGCGGGGTTTTGCGACAGGAAGTCGTCGGTTGCGGCGGTCCAGTCGCCGTCGATGAAATGCCCGAACCGCGCGCCTTGGTCGATGATCCATGCCAGCGCGTCACCCGCATTTTCCGGGGCGGGGCCGTAGTCCATAGATTGAAAAATATCCTTGATGGTCATGGTCTTGTCTCCCGTCGCCGTTACCCGATCGGGTGGCGGTAGCTGGCTGAATACTGGCCTGTGACGTGGTGTTCGAGTTGGCGCTCGATATCGCCCAGAAGAGAGGACGCGCCGAACCGGAACAGGTCCGGCTGAAGCCAGCGGTGGCCCAACTCTTCCTTGATGAGCGACAGGTAGATGAGCGCGTCCTTGGCCTTGGAAATCCCGCCTGCGGGTTTGTAGCCGACGCGGTGCCCGGTGCGGTCAAAATAGTCGCGGATGGCGCGGATCATCACGAGGGAAACCGGCAATGTCGCGTTGACGCTTTCCTTGCCGGTCGAGGTTTTGATGAAGTCGGCCCCGGCCATCATGCAGACCAATGAGGCCCGCGCGACATTGCGCAGCGAGCCGAGTTCGCCGGTGGCGAGGATCGTCTTTATATGGGCATTGCCACAGGCCTCGCGGAAGGCGCGCACCTCGTCATAGAGCGCCTGCCAGTCGCCGGTCAGGACATGGCGGCGGGAGATCACGATGTCGATCTCGGAGGCACCCGCATCGACGCTGGCGCCGATTTCGGCGAGGCGCAGGTTGAACGGCGAAAGCCCCGCAGGAAAGCCGGTCGAGACGGCGGCGACGGGGAGGCCGGAGCCTTGCAGGGCGGACACGGCGGGGGCGATCATCTCGTGATAGACACAGACCGCGCCCACGGTCAGCCCCTCCATGCCGAGCGCAGCAAGGAGATCGGGGCGGACGGGGTGGCGGGCCTTGGCGCAGAGACGGGCGACGCGGCCCGGTGTGTCGTCGCCGGAAAGCGTTGTCAGGTCAATGCAGCTTATGGCCTTGCAGAGCCACGCGGCCTGATGGTCTTTCTTGACCGAGCGGCGGCCCGGAAGGGCGGCGACGCGGCGTTCGATGGCAGAGGTGTTGGCCGCAGCGCGGCGCACCCAGTCGAGATCGAGCGGCATACCCGGATTGCGCGCCTCAAGCGTCTGGGGAAGGTGTTGGGTGGTGTCTGAAATGCGCGTCGCGGTCATATGACCCCCCTGTTCGGATCACCGGCAGGGTGTCATGCCATGCGGGGCTTGGCAAGATTGCACAGCCCGTTGAAAGCGCGGAAGAAAGCCCCGGTTATGCGGCATCTCCGGCTGGTAAGAGGGCGCGCATGGCGTCGTATTGCGACAGGAAAACCCGGCCCGACAGATCGTCGAGGAAATGGCTGCGCTGAAGCCGGTCCATGACCGGGCCTTTGACCTCGGAGAGGTGTAGCGTAATGCCGATTTCATGCAGGCGGCGGTTGGCCTCTTCGAGGCTTTCCAGCGCGCTCATGTCGATCTCGTTCACGGCCGAGCACATCAGGACCACGTTGCGGATCTCGTTGTCGCCCACGACCCGGTCATAGAGGTAATCCTCAAGGTAGCGGGCATTGGCGAAATAGAGGCTTTCGTCGATGCGCAGGGTCACAAGGGATGGGTCGGTTTGCACGTCATGGCGCAGGATGTTGCGGAAATGCTGGGTGCCGGGAACGAGGCCGACTTCGGCCACATGGGGGCGCGACGTCTTGTAGAGAAACAGGCCGATGGAGATCAGCACGCCCGACGAGACGCCAACCTCGACGCCAAATCCAAGGGTCAGCAGGATGGTGGCGGCGACGGCGGAGAAATCGACGCGGGAATAGCGCCATGTGCGCTTGAGGATCGAGAGGTCAACAAGGCTTAGGACGGCGACGATGATCGTTGCGGCGAGGGTCGCCTTGGGGAGGAAGAAAAGGAGCGGTGTCAGGAGCAGCGCGGCCAGCGCGATGCCGATGGCGGTAAAGGCGCCGGCGGCGGGGGTTTCGGCACCTGCGTCAAAGTTCACCACAGAGCGGGCGAAGCCGCCTGTGACCGGATAACCCCCTGAAATTGCAGAGGCAATATTGGCAGTGCCGAGGCCGACGAGTTCCTGATCGGGGATGATGCGTTGGCGTTTCTTGGCTGCAAGGGTCTGGGCGACAGAGACGGATTCGACAAAGCCGATGATCGAGATCAGCAGCGCCGAGACAAACAGCGAGGACCAGATTTCGCCGGAAAAGCTCGGCATGGTCAGCGGGGGAAGGCCCATCGGCACCTCACCGACAATGCGCACGCCGTGGTTTTGCAGGCCAAAGAGCCATGTGACGAGGGTTGTCACGGCGACCGCGCCGACCGGGCCAGCCTTGGCGAGGATATCGGCGAGGCGGGGCTTGAGGCCCGCATTGAGCAAGAGCGGTTTGAGCCCTTTGCGGACCCAGAACAAGAAGCCGGTCGCCACGATGCCGATCACCAGCGTGATGAGGTTGGTTTCGGGCAGGTGCGCAAGGATCGAGCCGAGCAGCGAGGGCAGGCTATGGCCATGTGCGTCGACGCCGAGAAGGTGTTTCAATTGCGAGGTGGCGATGAGGATGCCGGAGGCGGTTATGAACCCGGCGATGACCGGGTGCGACAGAAAATTTGCAATGAATCCAAGGCGAAAAACGCCCATGAGGGTCAGTATCAGACCAGAGATGAAGGCCAGCGTAATGGCGGCGGCGGCGTATTCGGCGGTGCCTTGGAGGGCGAGGTTGCCAACCGCGGCGGCGGTCATCAGAGAGACCACGGCGACCGGGCCAACGGCAAGGGCGCGGGAGGTGCCGAAGATGGCATAGGCGACCAGCGGCAGGATCGAGGCGTAAAGGCCCATCTCGGGCGGCAGCCCCGCAAGCAGCGCATAGGCCAGAGATTGCGGGATGAGCATGATCGTCACGATCACGGCGGCGACGAGATCGGAGGTCAGTGTATCGCGGTCATAGGTCTTGCCCCATTGCAGGATCGGCAGGTTACGCTCGAGCAGGGCGCGGGTTGAACGGGGCAGGGGCATCTCGGAATCCTTTCGCGTGATGGTCCCCTGATATATTCGGAATGGTGAATAAGTGAAGGGGTTATTACCGTCCCGTGCCGGAGGCTCGCAAGAAAGTGTGCCGAATCGGCGCAAAAACAGGGCAACGCGCGCTGGTTAATGGCAAAAACACGGGTCTGCATCGCGTCGGTATCACGTCGGTATTGCATCGGTGTGGGGATGCGGATTAGCGGGTGTGAACGCTGCGCACGATGGTTAAGTCGCCGTGCGCGGTTACCGAAAGATGAAGCGCCAAGGGCTTTCGAATGCCCTTGGCCACAGGTCTTTAGCGGGCCGTGACCTTTTCAGGTTTGGCCATCCATTCCTTGCCGCGCAGCATCGCTTTCCAATAGATCGGCGGCAGGATTTGTTCCTTGAGAATCCATGCCGCGCGCGTCGGCTTGGTGCCGTCGATCATCCATGTCGGGAAGGTCGGCATCAGCACACCGCCATAGCCAAATTCCGCCAGAAGGATTTTGCCGCGCTCCACGGTCAGCGGGCAGGAGCCATAGCCGTTATAGATCGCGGTGGGCGATTTGCCGTCGATATCGTCGATGAGGTTTTCGGCGACGGTCGGGGCTTGCACACGGGCGGCGGCGGCGGTCTTGGCGTTGGGCGCGTTCATCACGTCGCCAAGCGACCAGATATTGTCATACTCGGTATGGCGCAGGGTCGATTGATCGACATCGACCCAACCGGCGGCATCGGCCAGCGGCGAGACGCGGATAAAGTCCGGCGCGCATTGTGGCGGGGTGACATGGATCATGTCGAACTCGGTTGTCACGGTTTCCGGCGCGGCGTCGGGGCGGTTGATGGTGAAGCTCGCGGTTTTGGCGACGCCATCGACGGCGGTCAGGTTGTGGAAGTAGTTCACCGTTGCGCCGTAGCGGTCGATATATTGCTCAAGCGCGGGCACGTAGTCCTTGACGCCGAAGAGCACACCGCCGGCGTTCATGAATTGGATATCCACCGACCCGAGGCGGCCCATGCGCTCCCAGTTGTTGGCGGAGAGGTAGAGCGCCTTTTGCGGCGCACCGGCGCATTTGATCGGCATGGGCGGTTGGGTAAAGAGGGCGCGCCCGCCTTTGAAGTCGCGCACCAGCTCCCAGGTATAGGGGGCAAGGTCATAGCGGTAGTTTGATGTCACACCGTTGCGCCCAAGGGTTTCAACAAGCCCGTCAACCGCGCCCCAGTCGAGTTTCAGCCCCGGACAGACCACGAGGCGTTTGTATTTCACCACCCGACAGCCATCGAGGACCACGGCGTTGTCCTTGGGTTCGAACGCGGCCACGGCGGATTTGAGCCAATGCACGCCTTTGGGGATCAGAGAGCCCATAGTTTTGGCGGTGGTTTCGGCGTCAAACACGCCGCCGCCGACCATCGTCCAGCCGGGTTGGTAGTAATGCGTGTCTGCCGGATCGATCACCGCGATGTCGAGGCCGGGGCGGCGCGATTTGAGCGACGAGGCCACGGCGATGCCGGCTGCGCCGCCGCCGACGATCACGACATCATAAGAGGCGTCGCCGGTATCGGTCGGGGTTTTGCCGCCATTGACGATACGGCGCACCACGCCCGCCATGTCATAGCCTGCGCTTTTGGTCGCGGCGAGGATGTCGGCGGTTGGCGTATCGCCCGCCTTGGACAGCGACCAGAGCGTCGCGCAGCGTGTGCCGGTGCGGCAATAGGCCAGCACCGGGCCGGGCAGCTCCATCAGGGCGGCGGCGAAATCTTCGGCGTCCTGGTCCGTGACCTTGCCCGACACAACGGGCAGGTAGCGACAGGTCAGACCCTCTTGGCGGGCGAGTTGTTCGATCTCGTCAAAGGCGGGTTGGTCCGCGCCTTCGCCGTCGGGGCGGTTGCAGATGATGGCGCGAAAGCCCCGCGCCTTGATCGTTTGCACGTCCTGGGCGGTGATCTGGGGGGCGACCGAAACCTGATCGGTGATCTTTCTGGCGTCCATTTGTCTTTATCCTTCTTGGCGGTCGCGGGTGCGCGGCGCGCCGGTGAGTGCTGAATTTGGCAAGTATATATGCGGTTGTGGGCGGTCGCGAAAGGTTGTCGCTGTCGCAGGGCGTTGACATTGGCGCGGGCTGTGGGTCTGGTCAGCGCTAAGCGGATAGGAGGGCACGATGAGCGGGGCTTGGGAATTCTGGATCGACCGGGGCGGGACGTTTACGGATGTGGTTGCACGCAGGCCGGATGGCAGCGTGGCGACGCACAAGCTCTTGTCGGAGAACCCCGAACGCTACAAGGATGCCGCCGTGCAGGGCATTCGCGAGATGATGGGGGCTGAAGGGGATTTCCCGCAAGGCAGCATTCGGGCGGTCAAGATGGGCACGACCGTGGCTACCAATGCGTTGCTTGAGCGTAAGGGCGAGCGGGTTTTGTTGATTATCACCAAGGGGTTCCGCGATCTTTTGGAGATCGGATATCAGGCGCGGCCGCGGCTTTTCGATCTTGAGATCAAGCGGCCTGATTTGCTCTATGAGCGGGTCATCGAGATGGATGAGCGGCTTGATGCGGAGGGCGCGGTCTTGCGCCCGCTTGATGAGGCGGCGCTTCGGGCCGAGATGCAGGCGGGGTATGATGCCGGCATTCGCGCGGTGGCGATTGCAGGGCTGCATGGCTATCTCAACCCGGTGCATGAGGTGCGCGCGGCAGAGATGGCGCGCGAGATCGGATTTACGCAGGTCTCGACCAGTGCGGAGGTCTCGCGGCTGGCCAAGTTGGTGGGGCGCGGGGATACCACGGTTGTGGATGCCTATCTGTCGCCGATCCTGCGCCGCTATGTCGATCAGGTCGCGGGCGCCTTGGATATGGGGCGGGCGTGTGAGCGGTTGTTGTTCATGCAGTCCAACGGCGGGTTGACGGATGCGAGCCTGTTTCATGGTCGCGATGCGATCCTGTCGGGGCCAGCGGGCGGGATTGTCGGTATGGTCAAGACCGCAGAGGCGGCGGGGTTTGATCGGCTCATCGGGTTTGACATGGGCGGCACCTCGACCGATGTCAGCCACTACGCCGGGGATTATGAGCGCAGTTTCGAGACCGAGGTTGCGGGCGTGCGGATGCGTGCGCCGATGATGGATATTCATACGGTCGCCGCCGGGGGCGGGTCGATCTGTGCCTTCCGCGATGGGCGGTTTCAGGTCGGGCCGGAAAGCGCGGGCGCCGATCCGGGGCCAGCGTGTTATCGGCGCGGCGGGCCGCTTACGGTCACGGATTGCAATGTCATGTTGGGGAAATTGAACCCGGATCATTTTCCGCATGTGTTTGGTCCCGAAGGGGATTTGCCGCTGGATGCGGATGTGGTGCGGGAAGGGTTCGCGCAAATGGCGGAAGAGATCGCCGCCGCCACGGGACAGCCCGCGCAAAGCCCCGAGGCGGTTGCCGAAGGGTTCCTGCGCATTGCGGTCGACAATATGGCCAACGCGATCAAGAAGATCAGCGTGCAGCGCGGCCATGATGTGACGCAATATACGTTGCAATGTTTTGGCGGCGCGGGTGGGCAACACGCCTGTCTTGTGGCCGACGCCTTGGGGATGACGCGGGTGTTTGTGCATCCATACGCTGGCGTATTGTCAGCCTATGGTATGGGGCTTGCCGAGATCCGGGCGATGCGCGAGGTGCAGCTTGATGCGCCGTTGGATGATGAGACCGCAGCGCAAAATGCGCTTGCCGGGATCACGCAAGAGGCGCGGGATGAGGTTCTAAGTCAAGGGGTTGGCCACGTGCGCAGCGAGGCGCGGGCGCATCTGCGCTATGAGGGATCGCATCAGGCGCTTGAGATTCCATACGGCTCCGTATCCAATATGCGGGACGCGTTTGAAGCGGCGCATAAACAGAGGTTTGGGTTTGTGTCGCCAGAGCGCGCGGTGATGTTCGAGATGCTTTCGGTCGAGGCGATTGGCGAGACCGGCGAGGCACCGGGCCGGGCGGCGGCGCTTGCGGATGCGGCGGGCGTTGGGGCCGAGATCGCGCGGATTGCGGTTCATGTCGATGAGGCGCGGCGCGATGTGCCGCTTTATGATCGCGCCAGGCTTGGGCGCGGGGCGGTTGTCACCGGGCCAGCCGTCATTGCCGAGGCCACAGGGACGAATATGATCGAGCCGGGATGGCGCGCGCAGGTCGATGATGCAGGCAATCTTGTGCTTGAGCGTATTGCGGAAATGACCCGCGCGCGGGCAGCGGGGACCGAGGCGGACCCGGTCTTGCTTGAGGTGTTCAACAATCTTTTCATGTCGGTCGCGGATCAGATGGGCGCGACGCTGGCCAATACGTCATGGTCGGTCAACATCAAGGAGCGGCTCGATTTCTCCTGTGCGATTTTTGATACCAAGGGCGATCTTGTCGCCAACGCGCCGCATGTTCCGGTGCATCTTGGGTCGATGGCGGAGTCGATCCGCACGGTGATGCGCGAAAACCCGGACGTGCAGGAGGGCGACGCCTTTATGCTCAACTCGCCCTATAACGGCGGCACGCATTTGCCGGATGTGACGGTTGTCACGCCGGTGTTTCAGGGCGGCAAGGTGGTGTTCTGGCTCGGCTCACGCGGGCATCATGCCGATATTGGCGGGCGCACGCCGGGGTCGGGGCCGCCGGATTCCAGACATATCGAGGAAGAGGGCGTTCTCATCGACAATGTGCGCCTTGTCGAGGCGGGCAATTTTCAGGAAGCGCGGGCGCGGGCGGTGCTTGCCAGTGGGCGCTATCCGGCGCGTAACCCGGATCAGAATATGGCCGACCTCAAGGCGCAGGTCGCGGCGAACGAGACCGGGCGGCGCGAGTTGCTCAAGGTGGTGGGGCAATACGGGCTTGATGTGGTGCGGGCCTATATGGACCATGTGCAGGACAATGCCGAGGAATGCGTGCGCCGGGTTGTGGATCGTCTCAAGGATGGGGCGTTTTCCTATGAGATGGACAATGGCGCACGGATCGAGGTCAAGGTGTCAGTCGATCGCGCGGCGCGCGAGGCGGTGATTGATTTCACCGGCACAAGCGCGCAGCAGGAGGGCAATTACAACGCGCCCCTGTCGATCTGTCGTGCGGTGGTGCTCTATGTGTTTCGCACGATGGTGGGCGCGGAAATTCCGCTTAACGAGGGCTGTCTCAAGCCGCTTCGGATTGTGGTGCCGGAGGGGTCGATGCTCAACCCCGGCTATCCGGCAGCGGTTATTGCGGGCAATACCGAGGTCAGTCAGGCGACGTGCAACGCCCTATACGGGGCGCTTGGGGTGGTGGCGTGTTCTCAGGCGACGATGAACAATTTCATCTGGGGCAATGACGATTTCCAGAACTATGAGACCATCGCCGGGGGGACCGGCGCGGGGCCGGGGTTCAAGGGCTGTGACGCGGTGCAGAGCCATATGACCAACACGCGGATGACCGATCCCGAAATTCTTGAAAAGCGGTTCCCGGTGCGGCTTGAGACCTTTCAGATTCGACCCTGTTCCGGCGGAAAAGGGCGTTGGGACGGGGGCAATGGCGCGCTTCGAACCATGCGGTTTCTTGTGCCGGTGACGGTTACGACGCTCACGTCGCACCGCCGGGTGCCGCCGTTTGGCGGCGATGGGGGCGGGGCCGGGGCCGTGGGCGAGAATTGGGCCGAGATGCCGGATGGCACGCGGCGCGACCTGCCGGGCAATGCCGAGATTGATCTTCCAGCGGGAAGCGTCTTTGGCATGGCGACGCCGGGCGGCGGCGGCTGGGGGCGTGGTTCCTAAGGTGGTATGGGGCGGGGCGGGGTCATAAAGCGGATCAAACGGGCGCGGAATCGCGCGCCGCGCTCTTTCCCCTTTGGTTTATATCCGCTAAAGCCCTCGTGACCCGCCTTACGAGGGGCGGAATGATTGATGTAACCCGGCGAATGCGAGGCGGCAGGTAGGTCCCTATGACCCTTTTCCATTCCCCAAATGCGCAACACAGCCCCGAACAGCGCCGTTTTTACGCGCTGACAGAGATCGCCTATACGACGGTCGATTTCGCGGCGGCGATTTTGTTTATCGTGGGGTCGGTGTTGTTCTTTTTCGAGAGCCTTGTGACGGTCGGAACGTGGCTGTTCCTGATCGGCTCAATCTGTTTTGCCATGAAGCCGACGATCCGGCTCTGGCGTGAAATCAAACTTTTGCGGATGGGCGAGTATCAAGACATCGCCGCCAAGAATAGCTGAGGACTGTCCCCATGAAATTCACCCTTTCCTGGCTGAAAGATCACCTTGAGACCGAGGCGACCCTTGATGAGATTCTCTATGCCCTGACCGATCTCGGGCTTGAGGTCGAAGGCGTCGAAGATCCGGCGGCAAAACTGGCGGGCTTTACGCTTGCCAAGGTGACCCATGCCGAGCAGCACCCGGACGCGGATCGCCTTCGGGTTTGCAAGGTGGCGACGGATGAGGGCGAAAAGCAGATCGTCTGCGGCGCGCCGAATGCCCGCGAGGGGATCACCGTGGTTCTTGCCAAGCCGGGCGACTATGTGCCGGGGATCGACGTCACGCTTTCGGTTGGCAATATTCGCGGCGTGGAGAGCCACGGCATGATGGCCTCGGAGCGCGAGTTGGAATTGTCGGACGAGCATGATGGAATCATCGAGTTGCCGTCGGGCGAGGTGGGGCAGACATTCGTTGATTGGCTGGCCGAGAATGACCCCGCCAAGGTCGATCCGGTGATTGAGATCGCGATTACGCCGAACCGCCCGGATGCTTTGGGTGTGCGGGGGATCGCGCTTGATCTCGCGGCGCGCGGGCTTGGCACGATGAAGCCGGCGCCGGAGGCCGAGATTAAGCCGGCGTTTGCATCGCCTATCGGGATTAGCATTGACGATGACGCGCGGGAAAACGGATGTGAGGTTTTCGCGGGGCGGCTTATCAAGGGCGTCAAGAACGGACCGTCGCCCAAGTGGCTTCAGGATCGGCTGCGCGCGATTGGGTTGCGTCCGATTTCGGCGCTGGTTGATGTCACGAACTTCTTTACCTTTGACCGCAACCGTCCGCTGCACGTCTTTGACGCCGATAAGGTCAAGGGCGATTTGCGGGTGCATCGGACCAAGGGCGGCGAGACGCTCGTGGGGTTGGACGAGAAAGAATATACCTTTGGGGCCGGTCAGGTGGTGATCTCGGACGATGAGGGCGTCGAGAGCATTGGCGGGATCATGGGCGGTTTGGCGACGGGCTGCACCGAGGAAACCACCAATGTGTTTCTTGAGGCCGCCGTGTGGGACCGGGTGCAGATTGCCTATACGGGGCGGGCGCTCAAGATCAATTCGGACGCGCGCTATCGCAATGAGCGCGGCATTGATCCGGCGTTCAACATGGAGGCGCTCGACCTTGCAACGCAGATGATTATCGACCTGTGCGGAGGGGAGCCTTCGGAGGTTGTTGTGGCGGGCGAGGTGCCGGATGTGCGCCGGGCTTATAAGCTCGACACCGACCGGGTGCAGTCGCTTGTGGGGATGGAAATCCCGGCCGAAACGCAGCGCGCCACGCTTGAGGCGCTGGGCTTTGTGCTTGAGGGCGACATGGCGCAGGTGCCGAGCTGGCGGCCCGATGTGATGGGCGAGGCGGACCTTGTGGAAGAGGTCGCGCGCATGGCGTCGCTGACCAAACTTGAGGGGCGGCCAATGCGGCGTCCGGTTGAGGGTATTCCGGCCCCGATCCTATCCCCGATGCAAAAGCGCGAACAGATCGCGCGGCGCACGGCGGCGGCGCTGGGCTATAACGAATGTGTCACCTATAGTTTCATCGACAAAGCGTCGGCGGAGATGTTCGGCGGCGGCGATGATGCGACGATGCTTGAGAACCCGATTTCGAGCGAGATGAGCCATATGCGTCCGGCGCTTTTGCCGGGATTGTTGCAGGCGGCGGCGCGCAATCAGGCGCGCGGGTTCATGGATATGGCGTTGTTCGAGTGTGGTCCGGCGTTTCACGGCGGCGAGCCGGGCGAGCAGCATTTGTTGATCTCGGGGGTTCTTGTCGGCCGCACGGTTGGCAAAGATGTGCATGGCGAGAGCCGGGGCGTTGACCTTTACGACGTGAAGGCGGATGCCGAGGCGATCCTCGCGGCGATCGGGGCACCGGCGAAGGTGCAAATCCTGCGCGGGGCCGAAGGCTGGTGGCATCCGGGGCGGCACGGCAAAATCTGTCTTGGGCCGAAGAAGGTTCTGGGCGTGTTTGGTGAATTGCATCCGAAGGTCTTGGCCGAGATGGGCGTAAAGGGACCGGCGGTTGCCTATACGATCTACCCCGAAGAGATCCCGATGCCGCGCAAGAAGAATGCGACGCGTCCGGCGCTTGTCGTCAACGATCTTCAGGCGGTGGAACGCGATTTCGCCTTTGTCGTGGATAAGGATGTTGAGGCGCTGACCTTGCTCAATGCGGCCGCTGGCGCGGATAAGGCGTTGATTGAAGATGTGCGGGTTTTTGACGAATTCATCGGCGGCGCGCTTGGCGAGGATAAGAAATCCATCGCCGTAACCGTGCGCCTTCAGCCGACGGACAAGACCCTCAAAGAAGCCGACATTGAGGCCGTTGCGGCCAAGATCGTCGAGAAGGTCAGTAAAGCGACCGGCGGTAGCCTGCGCGGGTAAGACCGCAAGCCGGGAGGCACAGACGACGCGCGCTGACAGGTGTTGGCGCGCGTTTTGCGATAAATAGGGCCATTGCGGCGCATATATTATAAATTCGCTATAGAGCCCGCCATTTTCTTTTGGAGCCCCGATGTCCAACGACAGCACTTTCTGGAACCGTATTGCCGAGAAATACGCGAAATCCCCGATCCGTGATATGGAAGGCTACGAGGCCACGCTCGACATGACCCGCGCGCATCTCAAGCCGACGGATCACGTTTTGGAATTGGGGTGTGGGACCGGGACAACATCGTTGAAACTGGCGCCAAGCGTGGCCCGGATCACAGCCACGGATTATGCCGAAGCGATGGTCGCAATCTGCGTGCGTCGGGCAGAGGAACAGGGGGTCGATAATGTGGCGTTCCGCACCGCTGATCCCTTTGATCCAGCGCTTGAGGTCGGGGGGTATGACGTCGTGATGGGGTGGAACTTTTTTCACTTGCTGGACGATATGCGCGCCGGTTTCCGTCGCAGCCATGAGCTTTTGGCCCCTGCGGGCCTGCTGGTGGCGAAAACCCCCAGCCTTGGCAGCACCCCATTTGCAAAGCGCCTTTTGCTGCGCGTCATTGTTGGCATCTTGCAACTTGTGGGAAAGGCGCCAGCGGTGGGGTTTGTGACCATCGAGGAGGTTGAAAATGCGGTAAAAGGCGCAGGGTTTGAGATTTTGGAGACGCATAACACGGGCGGTCTTGTGCCCAGATCCTACCTGATTGCCCGCAAGGTTTGATGGCGCGCGGTTTGAGGCGATAGACTTGGGTCGAACAGACGTAATAAGGGAGCACAGCATGACACTCAAGATTTACCTATCCGGGGAAATTCATACCGATTGGCGCGAGCAGATCATCGCGGGGGCGAAGGGGCTTGATGTGGTGTTCGCCGGCCCGGTGACGGATCACGCGGCGAGCGATGATTGCGGCGTGGCGATCCTTGGGGCGGAAGAGAACAAGTTCTGGCACGACCACAAGGGCGCGAAGATCAACGCGATCCGCACCCGCAAGGGGATCGAGGATGCGGATATTGTCGTGGTGCGGTTTGGCGAGAAATACAAACAGTGGAACGCGGCTTTTGATGCGGGCTATGCGGCGGCGCTTGGCAAATCGGTGATTGTCCTGAGCCAGCCGGAACATCAGCACGCCCTTAAAGAGGTGCACGCGGCGGCGCTTGCCGTGGCGGAGGCACCAAGGCAGGTTGTCGAGATCCTGCGCTATGTTCTGAGCGGTGCGCTTCCGGGCTAAGGGGGATCGCAGGGCGGCTTTTCCCCATGACCGGCGGCTCTCTATGCGTGCAAGGGAGAGTTTGTTACCCTGTGACGCAGGGGACGGGTATCGAACGGAAGGGACACGCGATGCTTCAGGACTTCAAAGACTTCATCGCCAAGGGCAATGTCATGGACATGGCCGTCGGGATTATCATCGGCGCGGCCTTTACGGCGATCGTCAAATCTATGGTGGGCGATCTTATCAACCCGATTGTCGGGCTTTTCCTTGGTGGAGTGGATTTCAACAACCTTTACGCCGTGCTTTCGGGTAGTGTTCCTGAGGGCGCGAGCCTTGAGGCGGCGCGTGAAGCGGGCGCGGCGGTGTTTGCCTATGGCGCGTTCATCATGGCGGTCATCAACTTCCTGATTATCGCCTTCGTGGTGTTCATGCTTGTGCGCTATGTCAACAAGGTCAAGGACGCGGCAGAGACGCAGGAAGAAGAGGCACCAGTGGCAGAAGAGCCTGCGGGGCCGAGCGAGCTTGATGTGTTGCTTGAGATTCGCGACTCGCTCAAGAAGTAAGACAAAGAGACATTTCGGGACAGCCCTTGCCGTTGGCGGGGCTGTCCCTTTTTTATGGCACAAAGACATTGGGGACTGTGTGGATGGAACAGATGGTAGACTATATCAGCGGCATGGGGCCGTTGGTCATTTCGGCGATCAAGGCGCTTGTGGTGATCGTCATCGGTTGGAGCGTGGCAGGGATCGTCAGCGGCATGGTGCGCCGCAAGGTTAATGCCAAGCCGGAGATCGACAATACGCTTGGCAATTTTGTGGCATCGGTGATCCGTTGGGTCATCCTTCTTATGGTGCTGATCGCGGTGCTTGGGTTGTTCGGGATCGAGGCGACATCGCTTGTCGCGGTGATGGGCGCGGCGACGCTGGCCATTGGGCTTGCGCTTCAGGGCACGCTAAGCGACCTTGCGGCGGGGTTCATGCTGATCCTGTTTCGGCCGTATAGGCTTGGCCAATATGTCGATATTGGCGGCACGGCAGGGACGGTGAAGGATCTCAACCTGTTTATCACCGAGCTTGTGACGCCGGATAATGTTCAGATCATTATTCCCAACGGCAAAGCCTGGGGCGCGATCATCACCAATTATTCGGCCCATGATACGCGGCGCGTCGATCTTACGTTTGGGATTGATTACGGCAATGACGCCGATCATGCGATGGCGATCATCCTGCGCGAGGCGGGGGCGGACGGTCGGGTCAAATCCGACCCGGAACCTTGGGTGCGTGTCACCAACCTCGGCGATAGTTCCGTTGACCTGACGGCGCGTCTTTGGGTTGAGGCGGCGGATTACTGGGACGTGAAATTCGCCCTGACCAAGGGGGTCAAGGAGGCCTTTGACAAGGAAGGCGTCTCGATCCCCTATCCGCATGTGGTCGAGATCAAGAAACAGGGCTAAGGCCCGGCCCCCTGACATGAAGAAAGCCGCCCCAGGAGTGTGGGGCGGCTTTTGTTGTTTGGGGGCCGGGAGGGTTAGCTTTTCAGGGCGACGGTTGGGGAGATGACGTCTAGCCCGAGTGCCTTGCCGACGGCGTAGTAGGTCAGTTGGCCGGCGTGGACGTTGAGACCATTGAGGAGGTGCGGGTCGTCTTCGCAGGCCTTGCGCCAGCCCTTGTCGGCCAGTGCGAGGAGGAAGGGCATGGTCGCATTGCCGAGGGCGATGGTTGAGGTGCGGGCGACCGCGCCGGGCATGTTGGCGACGCAATAGTGCATGACGCCATTGACCTCGTAGATCGGGTCGGCGTGGGTTGTGGCGCGGGAGGTCTCAAAGCAGCCGCCTTGGTCAATGGCGACATCGACAAGGGCGGCACCGGGGGCCATCAGGGACAATTGTTCGCGCGTGACAAGTTTGGGGGCGGCAGCGCCGGGAATCAGGACCGCGCCGACCACCATGTCCATCGTCGGCAAAAGCTCGGCAATGGCGCCACGGTCGGAATATTGCGTTGTCAGGCGGCCCATGAAGACATCATCGAGGTAGGAGAGGCGCGGCAGGGAGCGGTCCAGCACGGTCACATTCGCGCCCATGCCAACCGCCACACGGGCCGCCGCCGTGCCGACAACGCCGCCGCCAATAATCGCGACATTGGCCGGGCGCACACCGGGCACGCCGCCCATCAGGACACCGCGCCCGCCATTGGCCTTTTGCAGGGTCCAGGCACCGACCTGGGGCGCGAGGCGACCTGCGACCTCGGACATAGGCGCAAGGAGGGGCAGGCCGCCGTTGGCATCGGTCACCGTTTCATAGGCGATGGCGGTGCAGCCCGAGGCGAGGAGGTCATGGGTCTGGGAGGGGTCGGGGGCGAGGTGCAGGTAGGTAAAGAGGAGTTGGCCCTCGCGCAGCATCTTGCGCTCGCCAGCTTGGGGTTCCTTGACCTTGACGATCATGTCGGCGGTGGCGAAGACCTCCTGGGCCGTTTCAAGGATTTGCGCGCCCGATGCCGTATAGTCGGCGTCGGTAAAGCCCGAGCCAAGCCCGGCCCCGGATTGGATATAGACCTCATGGCCGTGGGCCACGGCCTCTTGGGCCGCGTTTGGGGTCATGCCGACGCGGAATTCCTGTGGTTTGATCTCTGTGGGGCAACCGATTTTCATTTTATATCTCCCTGTTCCCGATGCGACGAGAGTGGGGGAGGTTGTTTGCAAAGTGCTGCATTTTTGGGCAAAATTTATCGGTGCATGCGGGAGAATCTTCGAATAAGACGGGAATCAGGACAAAGGAGCGTCGTAAAATGTCTTTAGATCAGACGGATCGTCGGATTCTCAAGGTTCTGCAACGGCGGGGGCGGATTTCCAATGCGGAGCTTTCGGAGGCCGTCAATCTGTCGCAATCGGCCTGTCATCGGCGTGTGCATCGGCTTGAGCAGGAGGGGTATATCCGCGACTACGTGGCGCTATTGGATGCGCGCAAGATGGCGGTGCCGACGACCGTGTTTGTCGAGATTTCGCTTTCGGGACAGGCGGAGGATGTGTTGGAGGCGTTTGAGAAGGCGGTTTCGCGTATCCCGGATGTGTTGGAGTGTCATCTTATGGCGGGGTCGGCGGATTATCTTTTGAAGGTGGTGGCCGAGAACACGGATGATTTTGCGCGGATTCATCGGCAGTATCTTTCGCGTCTGCCCGGCGTGGTTCGGATGCAGTCGTCTTTTGCGCTGCGCACCGTGTTCAAGACAACGGCGCTTCCGGTTTAGGGGGGTGAGGGGCGCTGCCCCTCTTGAGCCTGCGGCTCAATTCACCCCGGAGGTATTTTTGCCAAGATGAAGAGTACACGTCAGCGATAAGGCGGGACCGGGTCGTTTGGTGCGGGCGTCGCATGGTAGACGGCGCGGGCGATGGAGCGGGCGAGGCAGGTGGCGGCACCGTGGCCGAGCCAGAGCGGATCGGCGAGCGGGTCGTTGAGCGGTTTGGTGGCGGTTGAGACGGCGAAGACGAGATCGCCATCCATCGGCGTATGCGAGGGCACCAGGGCGCGGGCCATGCCGTCGTGGGCGGCGGTGGCAAGGCGGGTGCATTGGCTTTGATCGAGGCCCGCATCGGTCGCGACGATGGCGATTGTGGTGTTGGCGTTGTGGCTTGCCAGTTTGGTGGGCGGCAGGCCGGGGGGGATTGAGGGCGCGGGGCCGTGGCCGCCGAATTCATCACCGATCTCGAAAGGGGCGGCCCAGAAATGGGTGCTGTCCACCGTGGCGTCGCCAAGCGCGTTGACGGCGACGAGGGCGGCGACACGATGGCCCGAGGGCAGGAGGACAGACGCCGAGCCGAGGCCGCCTTTGCGGGTTGCCAGCATGGCGCCGGTGCCCGCGCCGAATGAGCCGATGTCAAAGCTATCGGCGGCGGTTGCGAGGGCCGCAGCCCCGAGGCGTTTATAGGGGTTTTCCGACCAGTTCTTGTCGCCGCCATTGAGCAGGTCAAAGAGGATCGCGCCGGGCACGATGGGCACGCGTTGATCGCCCACGGCAAAGCCGCGCCCCGCCGCGCGCAGGGCATCGGCCACGCCGGAGGCGGCATCAAGGCCAAAGGCAGAGCCGCCCGACAGCACCAGCGCGTCGACCTGCTGCACGGTTTTGTCGGGGGCGAGGAGGTCGCTTTCTCGGGTGCCGGGGGCACCGCCCATGACATGGAGGCCTGCCGTGAAAGGGGCATCGGAGGTCAGGACAGTGACGCCGGTTTTGATATGCGCGTCGGAGGCATTGCCGACCTTGAGGCCGGGAATATCGGTGATGAGGTTTTTGGGGCCGGGCTGCATTGGGGTCTCATTTTTTGATGGTGCCAAAGCATAGCGGCGAAGAGGCGCAAATGCGACGCAAGAGTCGCAAAATGGCTTGATTGGGGGCGGCAAAGCGGGCAAAGGGAGGGCAGAGCACCACGGCGATGGCGTCGCCACGGCCCGTTTCATGAGAATAGGCCGCGCTTCTTTATCCCAGTCCTGAACGCCGGGACCTCTTTGATCGGAGGTCTAAATGACTGCACGTCCTGAATTCTATCGTTTCCATAATGGCGAGAAGGCGCGCCTGCAATTTGCCGAGGCCGAGTATGCGGCGCGGGTTTCGACCCTTCGCAAGCGTATGGTTGAGGCGGGGGCCGAGGTCGCCGTATTCACCTCGATGCACAATGTCTCGTATTACTCGGGTTTTACCTATTGTTCTTTCGGGCGGCCCTATGCGCTTGTCGTGACCGAGACGGAGTGTGTCACCATTTCAGCCGGGATCGACGCGGGCCAGCCTTGGCGTCGGTGCTATGGCGACAATATCACCTATACGGATTGGCAGCGTGACAACTATTGGCGCGCGATTTGCGCGGTGACGGGCGAGGGGCGCCGGGTTGGGTTCGAGAGCGATCACATGAGCCTTTTGCAGAAGGGCAAATGCGAGGCGTTTTTGAAGCCGTCGGCAATGGTCGATCTCTACGAGACGACGATGTTGCATCGAATGCACAAATCCCCGGCCGAGTTGGAGATGATCCGCGCGGGCGCGGCGGTTGCCGATGTGGGCGGCTATGCGATCCGCGAGGCGGTCAAGATCGGCGCGCGCGAGATCGACGTTGCGATGGCGGGCCGGGATGCGATGGAATTGGAGATCGCGAAGCGGTTCCCGGAGGCCGAATATCGCGACACTTGGGTTTGGTTCCAGTCGGGGATCAATACGGACGGGGCGCATAACCCTGTGACCGCGCGCCAGATTGAGCGCGGCGATATCCTGTCGCTCAACACCTTTCCGATGATCTCGGGCTATTACACCGCTTTGGAGCGGACGATGTTCGCGGGCGAGGTCGATGCCGAGAGCCTGTCGGTCTGGGAGGCGAATGTGGGCGCGCATGAGTTGGGGATTTCCTTGCTTCAGCCCGGCGCGAGCTGTGCGGAGGTCACGCATAAGATCAATGCCTTCTTTGAAGAGCGCGATTTGCTGCAATACCGGACCTTTGGCTATGGGCATTCGTTCGGCGTGCTGTCGCATTACTATGGTCGCGAGGCGGGGCTAGAGCTTCGCGAAGATATCGACACGGTGCTTGAGCCGGGGATGGTCATCTCGATGGAGCCGATGCTGACGATTGCCGAGGGGCAGCCGGGGGCCGGGGGCTATCGCGAGCATGATATTCTTATCATTACCGAGGATGGGAACGAGAATATCACCGGCTATCCCTATGGGCCGGAGTTCAACGTGGTTGGATAAAGGAAAGGGCGGGGCGTGAGGCTCCGCCTTTTTTGGTTTGGGGGAGGCTAATGGAGGGCGGTTATGGGGGACATAGCTGACATTAGGACCTCATCATGATAATCTGGTGCATATAGCTCAGACCGGGGGGCAACATGAGCAATGAACACGCGACACTTGCCGCAGAGATATCAAAATGGCCTTCAAAAACAGAACTTCTGAACATCTTTAAAACTAATGGCTACGCGGTGATTGAAGGAACGTACTCGGTAAGGCTGGCGGACTTCGATCACTTTATTTTTAGGGACCTAGGCGGAGATTTGGGCCAGGGCACCATAACCGCTGACCACAAGTCGACAGAAGAACTTGCCGACTTTTCTGGCCGTGTGTCACGGACACTTGCGAATTCAGGCATTAGACACCGCTTCGAAGTGTATTCGGATAAGGAAGAACTGGCAGCCTATTTGCACTACGAATGGCCGAAGGACTGGTAGGTCTGGGCTCCAACGCAGACATCTGCATAGAACTGCCTGAGGCCTCCAACACGCTGCCGCACCGCCTCTGTGTCCCCTACCTCTCCGCCAACCGCTTCTCAATCGCCTCTAACCGGGCGAGGACTTCGTCGCGGTAGGTGTCGGTGCGGGCGGTGTCTTCTTCGTGGTGGGCGTCTTGCATGGAGTTGACGATGAGGCCGACGAGGAGGTTCACCACGGCGAAGGTTGTCAGGAGGATGAACGGGACGAAGAAGGCCCAGGCGTAGGGGTGGGTTTCCATGACCGGGCGCACGATGCCCATAGACCAGCTTTCGAGCGTCATGATCTGGAACAATGTATAGGCGGAATCGCCCAAGTTGCCGAAGAACTCGGGGAAGGTTGCGCTAAAGAGTTTGGTCGCCATGACCGCGCCGACATAGAAAATCATCGCCATCAGGAGAAAGACGCTGCCCATGCCGGGCAGGGCGGTGATGAAGCCTTCGACGACGCGGCGCAGGCGGGGGGCGTTGGAGACCACGCGCAGCACCCGCAGGATGCGGAGCGCCCGCAAGACCTGAAACCCTTGGCCCGCGGGGACGAGGGAAATGCCGACAATCACAAGGTCGAACAGGTTCCAGCCATCACGGAAAAACCCAAGGCGGCGGGCGAAGAGTTTGAGGGCAATCTCGACGACAAAGATCGTCAGGCAGGCCATATCGAGGGCGAGGATAAGCGTCCCGGCGCGGTTCATCACAGCAGGTGAGGTTTCAAGGCCGAGGAGGACGGCGTTGAAGACGATGATGCCTAGGATGGTGTTGCGGAAAAGGGCGCTATCGACAAGGCGTTGCACGGATTGTCGCAAAGGGAATCTCCTCGAAAAGGCTTTTCGAGGATATGGCCCGCCGCCCTGCGCTTCACAAGGGGCGGCGGCGAAAATCGGCGGGTGTTTTAGCGGCCAAAGCCGGAGAGTGCCTTGTAATCAATCGCCTCAAGCACTGGGAGCATGACCTCCTGATCCGCGCCTTCGGCCTGCACGAGGATGCGGTGGTCGATGAGGGCGCTGAGTTGGCCATCTTGCAGCATGTATTTCTGGCGTCCGACGCGAACGATCTTGGCCCCCATGAGACCCGCGTTGCCAATCACCCCGGACATCGCGCCCACCATCGGGTTGTCGGCCATAATCATGATGGTGAAGTTTTGACCATTGCCGGAATATTCCGCTTCGGCCCCGACGCCCCCGCCCATCATCGCAAGACCGGCGTTCATGTCCGAGTCGATCTCGCGGCTCCAACCGTCGGGCGCGGGCGGCAAGTAGGCCGAGAGCGCGTCGGTTTTGAGGGCGAGCATCTGTTGCTTGGCGTATTCGAGTTCCTCCAGTGCATAGGCGACATCGCCGTCTTCATAGGCTTGTTTGGCGCTATCGAGCGTATCCGAAATTTCGTCGGCGGCGAGCGGTGTTGAGGCGATCACAAGCGCGGCAATCAGGGGAAGGGAGCGGAGCATGGCGGCGGCCTTTCATGCAAAATGAGCAAATCTATGTCTATGTGTCCTATGCTAGAAGGTTGTTTTGAGTTTGACCAGTCCGCTTTGTGGAGGCTTTCCAAACGGGTTAGATTTTGCCAGTCTTTCGGGGCAAGGCCCGGAATTCGTTGGGCCGGATGATGTAAATATCATTAACATCGCCTATATGACACACAAGTTATTGTTCAACGAGGAGACACTATGGCCACTTTTGATGCCCAGCTACGCGAGTCGCAGGAGCAGGTTGAAGCTGCGCAGGCGAAGATTTCCGAACTCACCGGGCGGATTGATACCGCGCGCGCCAAGATGAAGAGCGGCGACGACATTGCCATCGACATCGAAAACGCGACGCTGGACGATGTGCACGCGCATACCGAGGTGATGAATGCCAATATTGCCGAGCTTATCATGGGGCTTGATGATGTGACGGCGGCGTTCTCGAAGGATTTCGAGGCCATGCGCGACAAGACCGGCTGGGAAAGTTTTGTCGGCATCTTTAGCCGGGGCAAGGCCGAGTCGCTACGCCAGGAGCGCATCAAAACCGCCAATATCGACGACAAGTTGCAGGATTTGATTGCCAAGTCGGATGTGATTACCAACCTGCTTGAAGGGCAGTTGGCGGTGCTCAACGAGCAGAAAGGTAAGGTTGAGGCGAACCTGACCGAGACGCTGGATGAGCGGGAACTGACCGTCGGCGAGTTGGAGAGCCTGCGGGCCGAGATTATGGCTATGGATCCGAAGATCATCGCGGTGGAAAACAAGATCGCGGTTGAGCAGGACGCGGCGGCGCGCACCAAGCTAGAGACCGAATTGGCCGATCTCAATAAGGTTTATAACGAAATGGTGCAGCAAGAGCAGGTCAAGCTTGCCAAGAGCCAGACGCTTGAACGCTATATCGAGAAGGGCAAGACCTGGGTCGATAGCTTGCAGAACCAGGCGGCGACGCAGATGGTTTTGATCAACAAGCTACAGACCGACACGAAACAGCGCGTGGTGCTTTATGATGCGCTGACGAAATCGCTCAAGACCGCGCAGCAGCAGGACATCGCGCACCGGATCAACGAGATCGGGGTCGAGACCGACAAAGAGGCGCAGGCCTCGATGGCGGCGATTGGCACGGCGACGAACCAGCGGATGGCCGACATGATGGAAGCGCATGAGGGCCACATGGTCTTTGCCCGCGAGGTTCTTGAGGCCAAGGCCAAGGCCGATGAACGCTTTGCCCGCCGGTTCGAGAAGATTGTCGAGAAGCACGACAAGAACCTGTATGGGGCGTGATGCGCCGAGGGTCTGGGCCGGGAGATTGGCATGACTGAGGCGAAAACCGCAGAGCACCGCGCCCTGCGCGATACACAAGCGTCGAGGCGCTATTTCCGCAAGTTCGAGGCGATCTCGGAGCGGCTTGGGGATGTGGCGGCGGCGCAGGTGGCGGATAGGGCGCTTGACGAGGCGGATGC
>JAPHRE010000028.1 GCA_026195905.1 Pseudopelagicola sp.
GACCCCCGCGGAGAGGTGCCGGAGTGGTCGAACGGGGCGGTCTCGAAAACCGTTGTCCCTTCACGGGGACCCAGGGTTCGAATCCCTGTCTCTCCGCCATAACTTCCTGAGAATGCTCAAGAAAAGACCGCTCTCGCCGGTCGGTTATGGCGATTTTACCCGCCCTTGATCCGTTGGATCAGGTATATCTCATCACCGTCGCTGACTGGCATTTGATGGCTTTCGCCCGCATAGTCGCCATTGACCGTCAATGACGCGCCGTCCTCAATCACCGGCTCAAGACCGGGATAGGTTGTGGCGAGGCTTTCTAGCACCTCGCCAACCGTTTTCCCGGCGACGCTGACCGTCTCCTGGCCGTCGGCGAACCGCCGCATACTGGACCATAAAGTCACATCAACCATGACTTTTAACCCTTTATAGCAGCAAGGATTTTTGGCGGAGAAACTGGAAGACCTCGAAGCCGCTTTCCGGTCGCATCCGCAACCGCATTGGCAATCGCTGGCAAGGGTGGCGTGATCCCCGTTTCGCCAACCCCGCGCACGCCGTAAGGATGGCCCGGATTGGGCACTTCGACAATCACCGTGTCGATCATCGGCAGGTCCGAGGCCACCGGAATACGGTAATCGAGGAACACCGGGTTCTGAAGCCGCCCATCCTCGCCATAGATATATTCCTCGTTGAGCGCCCAGCCGATGCCCTGCGCCGCGCCGCCCTGAAATTGCCCTTCGACATAGGACGGGTGAATCGCCTTGCCCGCATCCTGCACCACCGTATAGCGCACAACCTTGGTATGTCCGGTTTCCGGGTCGACCTCGACATCGACGATATGGGTGCCGAAACTGCCGCCGAACCCCATCGGGGTTGCCTCGAAATGGCCCGAGATCGGCCCGCCCGTGCGGCCCATCTTGGCGCAAATCTCGCCAATTTTCATCGGCGGGAATGCCCCGGCATTCGGCCCCGAGGGTTTCGCGGCCCCGTCTTCCCAGACCACCGCCTCGGCGTCTATGCCCCATTTCGCCGCCGCCCGTTCGCAGAGCGTTTTCTTGGCCTGTGTCGCCGCCTCGATGGTGGCAAGGCCGGTGGCAAAGGTCGCGCGGCTGCCATGTGTCGGTTCGTTGACGCCAAGCGCCCCGGTTTCAACCACGTTGACGCGCACATCCTCATAAGGCACGCCAAGCGCCTCAGCCGCCATCATCGCCACAGAGGCCCGCGAGCCGCCAATATCCGGTGTGCCGACCGAAACCGTGACCGTGCCATCCTCAGAAAGTGCAAGGGAAACAGAGGTTTCCCCGCCCCAGTTCATCCAATATCCCGAGGCAATCCCGCGCCCCTGATTGGGACCAAGAGGGGCGGTAAAATGCGGATGCGCCTTGGCCGCCTCAAGCGTTTCGACAAGACCAATACGCGGATAGGTCGGCCCCGCGCTCGACTTCGTGCCTTCTTTGGCGGCGTTCTTGAGGCGCACCTCCAGCGGATCAAGCGACAATGCGCGACACATCTCATCGACAAGGCTCTCGACCGCAAAGGCCGCCATCGGCGATCCCGGCGCGCGATAAGCGGCCTGTTTGGGGCGGTTTGACATCACGTCATAGCCCTCATGCTGCACGTTTGCGAGGTCATAACAGGCAAAAGCACAGGCCAGCGCCGAATCCACCGGCGCCTGCGGAAACGCCCCGCCGGTCATGCGGAACACCGCCTTGCCTGCGGTCATCTTGCCGTCTTTGGTCATGCCGATCTTGACGTCCATGCTCGCCGCCGCCGTCGGTCCCGTGGCGCGCAAAACCTCTTCGCGGCTCATCACGATCTTCACCGGCCGATTGGCCTTCCGGCTCAGCGCAAGCGCGACCGGATCAATAAACACAGTGGTCTTGCCGCCAAACCCGCCGCCGATCTCCGACGGGGTAACGCGCAGCTTGCTGACCTCAATGCCAAGACAGGCCGCCGACATGCGTCGCACGAACCAATGCCCCTGCGTGCAGCACCACAATTCGCCGCGCCCATCGCTGCCCATCTGGGCAAGACAGGCATGCGGTTCGATATAGCCCTGATGCGTCGCCTCGGTGGTATAGCTTTGCTCCATAACGAGGTCGGCCGCGTCAAATCCGGCCTCCACATCGCCATGCCCGAACTCGATAAACCGCACCACATTGGGGTGCATCCCCTCGGGCACCGAATAATTCGCCGCGCCCTCGCGGATAACCGGCGCGTCCGGCTGCATGGCCGCGTCCACATCCGTCACATGCGGCAGGATCTCATATTCAACCTCGACCAGTTTGGCCGCATCGCGCGCAAGAAACGGCGTTGTCGCGGCCACGGCGGCAACCGCGTGCCCATCATATAGCGCCCGCTCCCCCGCCATACAGTTTTCAAGGATGTTCCAATCGCCGCCCTTTTGCCCTTCGGCAAAATCGGCGCGCGTGACGACCGCCTTGACCCCCTTCATCGCAAGCGCCTTGCTGGCGTCGATCTTGACGATCCGCGCATGGGCATGGGGGCTGCGCACAATCGCCCCATGCAACATCCCCGGCGCCGAGGCATCCGCCCCATAGCGCGCCTTGCCTGTGACCTTATCAAGCCCATCCGGGCGATTCGGCCGTGTGCCGATAACGCGGAACTCTTGCTTATCACCATCCAAAGCCATCACACCGCCTCCCGCATTTCCTTGGCCGCATCCTGCACCGCGCGCACGATCTTGTCATAGCCCGTGCAGCGACACAGGTTCCCCGCCAGCCAATAGCGAATCTCCTCCTCGCTCGGGTCCGGGTCTTTCTCCAAAAGCGCCTTGGCCGCGACCAAGATTCCCGGTGTGCAGAACCCGCATTGAAGCGCGGCATGTTCGATGAACTTGCGCTGTAGCGGATGCAGGTCTTCGCCCGCCGCCATGCCCTCGATTGTGCCAATGTCGCGCCCTTCGGCCTCGACCCCAAGCACGAGACAGGAACTGACAAGCCGCCCATCAAGCGTCACGCTACAGGCGCCGCAATCGCCGGTGCCACAGCCCTCTTTCGATCCCGTAAGCCCAAGCCGATCACGCAAAACATCCAACAACGTCTCGCGCGGCTCGCAAAGAAACTCCGCCTCATCGCCGTTCACTTTCGTGGTGACATGAACCAAGCTCATTTCGCCTCTCCTTTCGCGCGCGCATAGGCGATTTTCGCCGCACGTTTGGCCAGAACCCCGGCCACCTCCGTGCGAAATGCGACCGTGCCGCGTTTGTCCGTGATTGGCTGACAGGCCGCCTCCGCCGCCTCCGCCAGCGCCTCAAGCGTCGTCTCGTCCAGCGTTGTGCCAATGAGGATATCTGCCGCCTCCGGCACCAGAGCTGCAACCGGCGCAACAGCCCCAAGTGCAACCCGCGCTTGCGTGATCGTATCGCCCCCAAGGCAAAGGTTGACCCCACAGCCGACAACGGCAATGTCCATCTCGGTGCGCGGAATAAACCGCAGATAGGCATCCCCGCCGCTGTCACCGCGCGGCGGGACATGCACCTTTGTCACCATCTCGCCCTTTTCAAGCGTCGTCTTGCCCGGTCCCGTGGCAATCTCTTCGACCTTGACCTCGCGGCTGCCCTGCGGCCCCGCAACCGTCAGCGTCACGCCCGCTGCGATCATCGCCGGAACGGAATCGGCTGCGGGCGAGGCGTTGCACAGGTTGCCGACCAGCGTCGCGCGCCCCTGAACCTGCGTCGATCCGATCAGGTCCATCGCCTCGACAAGCCCCGGCCACGCCGCCGCCAGCGCCGCATCTTCGCTCATCTGCGCGCCGCTGACCGCAATTCCGATGTCATATCCGCCTTCCGGCGTCTTGGTGATCTGATCCACCCCGGCGATATGCTTGATATCAATAAGGTCATCCGGGCAGACGATATCGGCGCGCAGTTGAACCAAGACGTCCGTGCCACCGGCCAAAAACCGTGTCACGCCCTCAGATGTGCTGGCAATATCAATGGCTTGCGTGAATGACGCGGGCTTGTGATAGCGCATGAAGCCTCCTTGTTTGCAAAAAGTGTAGCGCGCCTGCCTCCGCTTGCCGAGTGCGAATGCGACATTATCGGCGATTCCTTGCCCCAAGGCGGCGTGGCGCAAACGCTTTCCCCGAAAAAGGCACAATTCGGTGCTCTTTGTGCCGTGGTCTTTAGAGACCCTAAAGGTCTATCGCGTCTGCTCGCGATCAAGACCAAAAGAAAGGGCTGCCCCATGCAACATATCATGCGTGACAGGTTTGTGCCTGTTGCCCCACGCCATCCAACCGCCGCAGCCCGCCCGCCCCGGCACGCGCGGCTTTTTGAACTGATCCGTCAGGACGAACAGGCGATTGCCGCCTGCCCCGCCTCGCGCGCCCCGTCCAACGGCTGCACCGACTCCGATGATACGCCACTGACGGCGGCCAAGCTTGCGGCGTTTCGCGATCTCGCCTGCCAGTCTCTGCGGCGGCGTTGATTAGCCGCGAAACCCCGTTGCGACGACGAATTTCTCCGACGAATCCGACCGGCTTGCGGGGGGTTTCATATTCGCCACCTTGGTGAATTTCTGCTTGAGCAGCTTTTGCAGCTCGCCTTCCGCTCCCCCGGCCAAGACCTTGGCGACAAAGGTGCCGCCCTCTTCAAGCACGTCAAAGGCGAAATAGGCTGCCGCCTCGCAGAGCGCCATGATGCGCAAATGGTCCGTCTGCTTATGCCCCGACGAGGACGCGGCCATGTCCGACATCACCACATCCGCCTTGCCGCCAAGCCATTCCTTGACCTGCTCATCGGCGTCGCCAACCATGAAATCAAGCTGATGAATCTCGCAGCCCGCGATCGGCTCGACCTCCTGAAGATCGACGCCAAGGATGCGCCCGACCTTCTTGCCCGGTTTTTCACCAAGCGCATTGACGCGCTTGACCGCAACCTGACACCAGCCCCCCGGCGCACATCCCAGATCGACAACCCGCGCGCCGGGCACGAGAAAGCGATACTTGTCATCCAATTCCATGATTTTGAACGCCGCGCGCCCGCGATAGCCCTCGGCCTGCGCGCGTTTGACATAAGGGTCATTCAACTGTCGCTGAAGCCAGCGCGTCGACGAGAGCTTGCGCCCGCGCGCCGTTTTGACCTTAACCGTCAGGTCGCGCAGCCCGCGCCCCGAGGTGTTCTTGCCGCTCGGTGTTTTCGCCATTCTCTCATCCTCTCACGTCTCAGGATTTTCTGGAAAATCCTGCCCGGACAAAGCCTTCTAGAAGACTATGTCGCCCCGTCAATAGGGCACATCCTCAAGAACGCCATCGGCGCTCATCTGCGCATAAAGAAGCCCCTCGCGCAGCCCCCGATCCGCCACCGAGAGCCGATCCGTCGGCCAACAGCGCATCAAGGTCTGCAAAATCGCCGCGCCCGACATAATAAGCGCCTGCCGGTCCAGTCCGATCCTTGGATCATGGCGCCGCCCATGCGGCCCAAGGTCAAGATAGCTGCGGATCACCTTGTCAATCTGATCCGAGGTCATTCGCAAACCGTCAACCTTGGTGCGATCATACCGGCGCAGCCCAAGATGCGACGCCGCAACCGTTGTGACCGTGCCGCTGGTGCCGATGATCTGAAAGCCTTCGCTGGGCGGTGCGTCCTTATAGGGCGCGAACTCGGCCAGGTTTTCCTCAAAGAACCAACTCATAAGCGCAAACCGCGCCGAATCGTCCTCCACATCCTGAAACTGATCGCGCAACGTCGCCACGCCAAGCGGCACCGAGATCCAATCCACAACCTTGGCAGACGGAAACGGGCTGCCCAGATCGTGAAACCCGGCATGCAACCGCATGATCGCGCTTGGCCGCTCACGCGGGGCCACGGCCTTGAGGTCGATCCAGACCAATTCCGTCGACCCGCCACCAATATCAACCACCAAGAGCTGCTCGGTTTTGGCACTGACCAAGGGCGCACAGGAAATCACCGCCAGCCGCGCCTCTTCTTCGGGTTTGATGATATCAAGCCGAAGCCCCGTCTCCCGCGTGACCTGACGCATGAAATCGCGCCCGTTCTTGGCCCGCCGACAGGCCTCGGTCGCCACAAGCCGCATCCGGCGGACCTTATGCCGCTTGAGCTTTTGCTGACAAATCCGAAGCGCCTGAACCGTGCGCCGCATCGACCCACGTGACAATCGCCCCGTGCTCTCAAGGCCTGCCCCGAGCTGCACGGATTTCGAAAAACTATCCACCACATGAAACTGATTGCCCTTGGGTTGGGCAATCAACATGCGACAACTATTCGTGCCCAAATCCAGCGCAGCATAAAGCTCACTTGGATCGGACGGTTTCGGCGCGGAGCTCTCAACCGGTTTCGGGAATGCGCCCGCACCTTTGGGACGCTTGGGCGTCATCTCACACGCCCTCCATTTCGAGTTACCCTCAACCTAGTCACTCGCCGCCGCCCGTGCAATAGCCACGCCGCCGCTTGGCCTCATCATCAACATGAGGAAAATGAGTGTGCCTCTTGCTGCGCGCTCCATTAGACCTGTGCGCGTCGCTCATGGTGGTCGTTCTGTCGAAAACGTGCACTGCCGCGCGGGCGCGCTGGCCTAGGAAAGAAGTTGTAAACCGGAAGGAATCAGAACCATGCCTGATGTCACCATCGTCTATTGGCGCGATATCCCGGCCCAAGTCATTGTGGGCAAGGGCCGTCGCGGTGCCAAGAAACCGCTCCCCGAGCGGTTCGAACAGGCGATTGACCGCGCGGCCATGAAGATCGGCGCCAAAGATGCCGATGCCTATCTCGCCGAATGGCGCAAGGCTGATCCCTACCCGGTCGAAGGCGAGGCGGCGCAGGTGGCCGAGGCCGAAGCGGCCCGTCTCGATGCAGAGTTCGATCAAAACCGCCTTAAGGTGCTGATCGACAACGAAGGCTGGGCATGACCCGCGCATCATTCTGGGAGGCCGCGATGGCACTTTTGAATTTCAGGAAAAAGACCGATGGCCCCGTCGGCGCCTCGCAGGACGTTCAGGCCTTTCTCAAGGGCTATTCCATAGAGGTCATGCCGCGCACCGCGGCCAAGGTCGAGAGCTTCCGCGATCTGTTGCCCGAAGGCACCCGCGTCTACATCGCCCATATCGACGGCACACCGATCCAAGACATGGTCGCCACCGCCAAACGCCTTGCCGACGAAGGCTATCCGGTGATGCCGCATTTTCCCGCCCGCATCATCAAAGACGCCGCCACGCTGGAAAACTGGATCGCCATGTATCAAGGCGAAGCAGGCGTCAAACAGGCGCTCCTGCTGGCCGGTGGCGTCGATACCCCGCAGGGCGATTTCCACTGTTCCATGCAACTTCTGGAAACCGGCTTGTTCGACAAGGCGGGCTTTACAAACCTGCATGTCGCCGGCCATCCCGAAGGCAACAAGGACATTGATCCCGACGGGTCGGACAAAAACGTTATGGACGCCCTGCGCTGGAAACAGAAATTCTGCGACACCACCGACGCCGACATGGCGCTGGCAACCCAGTTTGCCTTTGAGGCCGCACCGATCATCGCGTGGGCCGATCGCCTCAAGGGCGCGGGCATTGATATTCCGATCCACATCGGTATCGCTGGCCCGGCCAAACTTCAAACCCTGATCAAATTCGCCATCGCCTGCGGTGTTGGTCCCTCGCTCAAGGTGCTACAGAAACGCGCTATGGATGTCTCCAAGCTGCTTTTGCCCTACGAGCCGACCGATGTGATCGCTGAACTCGCGGCCCACAAGGCCGCGCATCCCGATTTCAACATCGACAAGGTGCATTTCTTCCCGCTTGGCGGCATCAAGACCAATGCCGCTTGGGCTATCGAAAACGGCGGGGCGTCTGCCGCCCCCGCAACCTCTTCCTAAAAGGATCAACTATGACCCGTACCATCATTGAATCAAAAACAAAAACAACGATCATGGGATTTGATCAACCGTTTACCGTCATTGGCGAACGCATCAACCCCACGGGCCGCAAAATCCTCAACGAAGAACTTGAACGCGGTGATTTTTCCCGCGTGGAGGCCGACGCCCTGGCCCAGGTCGCCGCTGGCGCGACTGTGCTTGATATCAACTCTGGTGCCGTGTTCTCCAATAAAATGGCCGAAGATGCGCGCTACGCCGACAACAACTTTGTCGAACCGGATCTGATGCGCGACCTCGTGACCCGCGTGCAGGCGATCACCGACTGCCCGCTCTGCATCGATTCCTCCGTGCCCGGCGCGCTTGAGGCCGGCCTCGAGGCCGCCGAAGGCCGCCCCCTGCTCAACTCCGTCACCGGCGAAGAAGAACGCCTCGAACGCGTCCTGCCACTGGTGAAGAAATACAACGTGCCCGTCGTGGCGATTTCCAATGACGATACCGGGATTTCCGAAGACCCCGAGGTCCGCTTTGCCGTCGCCAAAAAGATCGTCGAGCGCGCCGCCGATTTCGGCATTCCGGCGTATGACATCGTGGTCGACCCCCTCGTCATGCCCATCGGCGCGATGGCCACCGCAGGCCTTCAGGTCTTTGAACTGAACCGCCGCCTGCGCAACGAATTGGGCGTCAATACGACCTGTGGCGCGTCGAATATTTCCTTTGGCCTGCCCAACCGTCACGGTGTCAACAACGCCTTCCTGCCTATGGCGATGGCCACCGGCATGACCTCTGCGATCATGAACCCGATCGCCCTGCCCGTTGGTCCCAAAAGGATCGCGGAAAAGCGCGCCGAGATCGAAGCCGCCGGTATTGTCCTGCCCGAAGGCATGGATGACGAAGCGTTTGTTCAGATGTTCGGCATGGGCTCGACCCTTCCGCGTCCGGGCAAGGAAATGGAGGCCATCCGCGCCGCCAACCTGCTGACCAACAATGACGATGGTGGTGCTGCCTGGATCAGCTTTAACAAGCAGCCCGCCAAACCCGGCCAGGAAGGTCGCGGTCGTGCAGGCCGCACCGGTGGGCGTCGTCGGCGCGGGTGATCCGGCTTTAGAATGTCTTGACCAAAACGGGGGCAGACCGGTCGCATGACCGTTTTGCCCCCGCCCCC
>JAPHRE010000073.1 GCA_026195905.1 Pseudopelagicola sp.
AGTTTGGGCATGGGGGAAGGATAGCAGCTGAGGTGTGAAGGGAAAGGGGCGTGATAGGGTGCATATGAAGCGAAAGGCCGGTTTGAGCCCACATCGACTAATGCTGCAAGCTCGTCGAATGGCTGCTTGTTCCCAGTTGTACCTTGGCGCACAGTTTTGTTGGAATGCTGTGGCGTATGATGTACCCCACTGGCGGATCGCCTTGCGTGTCTGATTTCTTTCAAAAGGGTTTGGAATTTGAAAAAGTTAGCCCTTTGGGTCTTGGCCACGTTCTGTTTCCTCAATCAGTCATTCGCGCAGGAACGCGTGGATGATGTTTTCTCAGTTATCTCCGCCTTCGGTAATGACTTGTACAGGACGGGCGAGCTTTCTGGGGGCAGCGAAGTGGAATGGCAATCGCTGGAAGAAACTGCTGCCAATGCAATGACGTCGGCACTGCAAACCCTACAGTCCGACGGCTCTATCTTGAACGAGCATGGGCGCACGCCTTTGCATGAAGCATCCGCTCAAGGGTTTTATTTTCTTGTTGAACTCTTGCTGGACCACGAAAGAGGCAATCAATGGCTCAACAGTGAAGACAACGAAGGTCTGACAGCATACGAGCACGCCCAGTTGGCGCTGTCTGAGACACTGCTTGCGTGTCATCCGGAAGCGGAAAACCCGTTTGTTCTTATACCGTTCATTGTCAAGTTGCCCTATTACGAAGAGCGAAGGCCCTACCTGCGCATTCACGAGCTTCTTATGAATGCCGGAGCAGATTCTTCTTTGGAATCGGCAAAGGACCTATGGCTTAGTCGATGCTCTCAATCAGACCTAAATGTGCGAAGAAAGGTCGAGGAGGCAGCTAATCTATACTCAACACTGACAGAAGTGTCGTTGGCTATCTCCAGGGAAAAGCAGTTGAAGGAACTAGAGGAAAAGGTTGAACTTTTGCAGGAGCTGACTCAGCTAATGCCCGCCTCGACTCGACCAACTTCCGACGAGCTTGAGCAACAGATCAAGCAAATGTATCGGGATGAAGGGTTAGAACCCCCACTTCGTTAAGAGCTTATACAGTAGTCAGCACCAATTCGCGTTGTCGCGGCGAAGCTGCCATTCGCGCAGCTGAGGCGAAATCGAGCAAAGTCCCGCACAGCGGACCTCAACACATCCCCCGCCACAAAAAAGGGCGCCCTGTGAGGCGCCCTTTCTGTTTACTGTCCCGCTGCCAATTAGCAGCTGTAATACATGCCGAATTCGACCGGGTGGGGGGTGTGTTCGTAGAGTTGAACTTCTTCCATCTTAAGCTCGATGTAGCCTTCGATCTGGTCTTTGGTGAACACGTCGCCTGCGAGCAGGAAGTCGTGGTCGGCGGTCAGGGCGTCGAGGGCTTCGCGCAAGGAGCCGCAGACGGTCGGGATGCCTTCGAGTTCCTCTGCGGGAAGATCGTAGAGGTTCTTGTCCATGGCTTCGCCCGGATCAATCTTGTTGGCGATCCCGTCAAGGCCAGCCATCAGCAGGGCAGCAAAGCACAGGTAGGGGTTCGCCGACGGATCGGGGAAGCGGGCTTCGACGCGCTTGGCCTTGGGCGATTCCGACCACGGGATACGGACGCACCCCGAGCGGTTGCTTGCCGAATAGGCGCGTAGGACCGGGGCTTCAAAGCCGGGGATCAGGCGCTTGTAGGAGTTGGTCGACGGGTTGGTGAAGGCGTTGAGCGTCTTGGCGTGCTTGAGAATGCCGCCGATGAAATACAGGGCTTCATTCGACAGGTCCGCGTATTTGTCGCCTGCAAAGAGGGGCTTGCCATCTTTCCAGATCGACATGTTGACATGCATGCCGGTGCCGTTGTCGCCGTAGATCGGTTTCGGCATGAAAGTTGCCGTTTTGCCGTAAGACTGCGCCACGTTGTGGATGATGTATTTGTATTTCTGAAGCTCGTCGGCCTGTTTGGTCAGGGTGTCGAAAATCAGGCCAAGCTCGTGCTGACAGGACGCCACTTCGTGGTGGTGCTTGTCGGTTTTCATGCCGATGCGCTTCATGGTCGAGAGCATTTCGGAGCGGATGTCCTGCGCGTCGTCGGTCGGGTTCACGGGGAAGTAACCGCCCTTGAGGCCTGGACGGTGGCCGGTGTTGCCCATTTCGTATTCAGTATCGGTATTCCAGGAGGCGTCGATGGCGTCGACCTCGTAGGACACTTTGTTGATGCTGTTGGAGAAACGCACGTCGTCAAAGAGGAAAAATTCCGCTTCGGGGCCCATGTAGGCGGTGTCGCCGATGCCCGACGCCTTGAGGTAGGCTTCGGCCTTCTGGGCGGTGCCGCGCGGGTCGCGGTGGTAGGCTTCGCCGGTGTCCGGCTCGACGATCGAGCAATGGATGGCGATGGTTTTCTCGGCATAGAACGGATCAACATAGACCGATTTGGTATCGGGCATGAGTTTCATGTCCGAGTTTTCAATCGACTTCCAACCGGCGATGGAGGAACCGTCGAACATAAAGCCTTCCTCAAGGAAATCTTCGTCGACGAGATCTACGTCTACGGTCACGTGCTGAAGTTTGCCGCGCACATCGGTGAAGCGGATGTCCACATATGCCGCGTCTTCGTCTTTGATCATCTGGAGAACTGCGTCTGCGCTCATTCTCTTTATCCTTCTGTTACAGGTAGAATGGGGGGGTGTTGGGCGAATTAAAGGGCGTCCGAGTCGGTCTCGCCGGTACGGATGCGGATGGCCTGTTCGACCGGGCTTACGAAGATTTTGCCGTCGCCGATCTTGTCGGTTTTGGCCGCATCCACGATGGCCTCGATGGCGCCGTCGACCTGATCGTCGTCCAGAACCACCTCGATTTTGACCTTGGGCAGGAAGTCCACGACATATTCCGCGCCGCGGTAAAGCTCGGTATGGCCTTTCTGGCGTCCGAAGCCTTTGACTTCGATGACGCTCAGGCCTTGGATACCGGCATCTTGCAGGGCTTCCTTGACCTCATCGAGCTTGAACGGCTTGATGATTGCTTCGATTTTCTTCATCCGGGTCTCTCCTCGCCTGACGTGTTGACCCCGACAGATCACTTTCCCCATAGGGTCTCAATTGGCTAGGCTTTGGGCAAGGGATGTCTGCGGGGGATTCTCGCGGTAGTGCCTAAAAATTAATCACCAAGCGCAAAAAAGGCGCTGAATTGAATCGCGAAAGGTCAGGCTATGAGCGAATTACTGACATCTGCCCAAATGCGCGCCGTTGAAATGGCCGCGATTGAGTCGGGGGCAGTGACGGGGCTTGAGTTGATGGAACGCGCCGGGCGCGGCGTTGTGGAGGCGATTTTCGCGGCATGGCCAGAGCTTGGGCAGACGGCGCAGCGGGCGGTGGTTTTATGCGGGCCGGGAAATAATGGCGGCGACGGGTTTGTCGTTGCGCGGTTGCTCAAGGAGTGGGGGTGGGAGGTGGAGGTGCGTCTTCATGGGGACGTCGAGAAGTTGCCGCCGGATGCCAGAGCGAATTACGAGCGGTGGTGCGCGATGGGGGCGGTTGCGCCCCTAACGTCGAAGGGCAAAGACCCGATGGCCGCCGATCTTGTGGTAGATGCGGTTTTCGGCACGGGCCTTGGGCGGGCGCTTGCGGATGACCTTATGGCGTCGATCCTTGGGTTTCTGCCGTTTGCCGATCTTAAGGCCAAGGATGTGCGCCCTTATGTTGTGGCCATAGACATGCCGTCCGGCCTGTCGTCGGATACTGGCTTGCCTATGCCTGCGGCGGTGGATGCCGATCTTACGGTCTCGTTTCATCGCGAAAAACTTGGCCATCGCATTGGCCTTGGTCCCGCGTTTTGCGGGCGAGTGGTCGTGGCGGATATCGGGCTTGAGGCAAAGGGCGTTGATGGCGTTGTGCCATTGCGGCAGCGGGTGATTCTGGCGTCTCCTTTGGATGTGCGCAAGCACAGCGCGGGGCATAAGTTTTCCCACGGTCATGCCTTGGTCCTTTCCGGCGGTGCAGGGCGCACAGGTGCGGCGCGGTTGGCGGCGCGGGGGGCGCTGCGCGTTGGTGCGGGGCTGGTGACGCTTGGCGTGCCGGGCGAGGCGATGGCCGAGGTTGCGGCGCAGATCACGGCGGTGATGTTGCGCGAGGTGGTCGATGCGGCGGCGCTTGGCGGGCTTTTGCAGGACGCGCGGCTGAATGTGCTTTGTATTGGCCCCGGTCTTGGGCTTGGGCAGGCGGCGGGGGCGCTTGTGGCGGAGGTCTTGGCGGCGGGGCGCAGGACGGTGCTTGATGCCGATGCCCTGACCCATATTGCGCGCGCGCCTGCGCTTATGGAGGCGCTGCATGGGGGGTGTGTGTTGACGCCGCATGGGGGCGAGTTTGCCCGGTTGTTCCCGGATATTGCGCAAAGGCTTGACGCCGCAGAGACCGGGGGAGCGACCTATTCCAAGGTCGAGGCCACGCGGGAGGCCGCGCATAGGGTCGGGTGCACGGTATTGTTCAAGGGGGCGGATACGGTCATTGCCGCGCCGGACGGGCAATGCGTGGTGCATGCGGCGGTCTATGAGCGGGCCGCGCCGTGGTTGGCGACGGCGGGGGCGGGGGATGTGCTTGCCGGGATCATCGCCGGGCTATTGGCCCGTGGGTTTGATCCGTTGCAGGCAGCACAGACCGGTGCGTGGCTTCATGTCGAGGCAGCGCGCGCCTTTGGGCCGGGTGTGATTGCCGAAGACCTGCCGGAGATGTTGCCAAAAGTCTTCCGTGATCTGGCGACGCTCTAAGGTCATTGTCCGAAATTCAGTCTTCCTTTATAATAACGCCATAAAAATAATCGCAGGTCGAGCAGGTCCTGTTACATGGCGAATTATAGTTTCTGGGCTCTTGGCGAGTCCTATATCACCGTATCCGGTGGTGTGACGCTGGACGGTGTCACGCAGGGCGATGGGTCTCACCTTGTGGGCAAAACCATCACGCTCAACGATAATGCATGGGAAGAGATCGCGGTTAAGGATGGTGGGTCGGACACCAATTTCGACGACACAGACAGCAATCAGCGCCTT
The DNA here is from genome assembly GCA_026195905.1 of Pseudopelagicola sp. Taxonomy (GTDB): domain Bacteria; phylum Pseudomonadota; class Alphaproteobacteria; order Rhodobacterales; family Rhodobacteraceae; genus Shimia. The sequence continues at coordinate 5,009 of JAPHRE010000073.1, forward strand.
GATGGCGGCCAGAACTTTGACGGTGTAAGCTATAGCCACAACACGAAAATTGAAGCCGAATACGAGATCCTTTTGCAGGATCCGGCGACCGGGCTGACCTATCGGGCGCTTGCGGTCAACGTCAACAATTCCTCGCCCGCCTATGGCACGGTTGAGGGGCTTGCCTTTATCGACGAGTTCCCGCCGATCGGGGTTACGCTCAATGTGGTGTCGGCCAAGGAAGGGCCGAGCGGCGGGTCGGCGGTTGATAATACAGAGATCGCTGCGCCGCCCTGTTTTACGCCGGGGACATTGATCCTGACGTTGGATGGGGCGCGGGCAGTTGAAACGCTTGAGGTTGGCGATCTGGTGGTGACACGGGACCGGGGCGCGCAGGCGATCCGTTGGATCGGGCGCTGTGCGGTGTCGCAGGCGCGGATGCGCGCAGAGCCGCAATTCCGCCCGGTGCGTATCCAGGCCGGTGCTTTGGGCGCGGGGGGGCCGGAGCGCGACATGCTTGTGTCGCAGCAGCACCGCATCCTGATCTCCGGCTGGCGGGCCGAGCTTTGCACAGGCGAGGCCGAAGTTCTTGTTGCGGCGGCGCATCTTGTGGATGATGCGGCGGTTCAGATCGCGCGCGATGTGCATGAGACGGTCTATATTCATCTGCAATTTGATCATCATGAGATTGTGGTGTCGGACGGGCTTGAGAGCGAAAGCTTTAACCCCGGCCCCATCAGCCTCAGCACCATTCCCGAGGCCAGCCGCCGTGAGTTGGCGGCATTGTTCCCAGAGGTCGATCTTGGGCGCGAGGCGGCGCTTTGTGCGGCGCGGCCAATGGTCAAACGCCATGAGGCGACGCTTTTGCGTCATCTTTGAAGGCGTGACGCACGATTTCCTCTCGCATCCTGTGCAAGGCTTTGCTAAACGGCGCGCAGTGCGGGTGTGGCGGAATTGGTAGACGCACCAGATTTAGGTTCTGGCGCCGCGAGGCGTGGGGGTTCGAGTCCCTTCACCCGCACCAATCCATGATACTCAAGCGCAGGTATTTCCCACGCATTTCCCACATATTTGCGGGCCTGTGGCACCTTTTGGCGACCCTCTTGGGGGAAACGGAAATCTGAGGCCGGGGGCACGGGATTCCGCTTGCGTCTGGGCGCGACGACCAATAGAACGGCGAAAATTTTTGCCCGCGCGCGGTCATGCGCGCCGTAACCTATGGGGAACCGAAAATGCAGGTCACCGAGACTCTGAATGAAGGTCTGAAACGCGCGTATCAGATGATGCTGACCGCGCAGCAGCTTGACGAGAAGGTCAATGCAAAGCTGGCCGAGGCGCAGCCGGAAATCGAAATGAAGGGGTTCCGCAAAGGTAAAGTGCCGATGCCGCTCCTCAAAAAGCAGTTCGGCCAGCGCCTTCTTGGCGAAGCGATGCAGGAAGCTATCGACGAAGCGATGAGCGCGCATTTCGAAGCCTCGGGCGAGCGTCCCGCAGCGCAGCCGAAAGTCGAGATGAAGAACGGCGAGGAGTGGAAAGAGGGCGACGACGTTGAAGTCGAAATGTCCTACGAAGCCCTGCCGGACATCCCGGAAGTCGATCTTAAGTCGATTTCGCTTGAGAAATTGGTTGTGAAGGCCGACGAGGCGGGCGTTGAAGAGGCGCTTGCCAACCTTGCAGAGACCGCGCAGGATTTCAAAGCGCGTCGCAAAGGTTCGAAGGCGAAAGACGGCGATCAGGTCGTTATGGATTTCGTCGGCAAGGTCGATGGCGAAGCGTTCGAAGGCGGCTCGGCGGAGGATTTCCCGCTTGTGCTTGGCTCGAACCAGTTCATCCCCGGCTTTGAAGAGCAGCTTGTGGGCGTAAAGGCCGAGGAAGAAATAGACGTCACCGTCACTTTCCCGGAAGACTACCAGGCCGAGCATCTTGCAGGTAAGGAAGCCGTGTTCTCCTGCACCATCAAAGAGGTGAAAGAGCCGGTTGCCGCGGAAATCAATGACGAGCTGGCACAGAAATTCGGCGCGGAAGACCTTGCGGCGCTGAAAGGCCAGATCACAGAGCGTCTTGAAGCAGAATACGCCGGTGCGGCCCGTGCGGTCATGAAGCGCGCGCTGCTCGACGAGCTTGACAAGATGGTGTCGTTTGAGCTGCCGCCGAGCCTTGTTGAGGCGGAAGCCGCTCAGATCGCGCATCAGCTTTGGCATGATGAAAACCCCGAAGTGCAAGATCACAACCACGATGCGATCGAGCCGACCGACGAGCACAAGACCCTTGCCGAGCGCCGCGTGCGCCTTGGCCTGTTGCTCGCAGAGCTTGGCCAGAAAGCCGAGGTTGAAGTCACCGACGCCGAGATGACCCAAGCGATCATGAATCAGGCGCGTCAGTATCCGGGCCAAGAGCGTGAGTTCTTTGAGTTCGTGCAGCAGAACGCCCAGATGCAGCAGCAGATGCGCGCGCCGATCTTTGAAGACAAGGTCATCGACTATGTCTTTGAATTGGCTCAGGTCAGCGACAAAGAGGTCTCTAAAGACGATCTTCAGAAAGCTCTGGAAACGCTTGAAGACGAATAAGACCTTGCGTCATTTTCTAGAAAAGGCCGCCTTTGGGCGGCCTTTTTTGTTGGCGAATATGCCGGGGCTGTTCCAGTGTTGTGTAAACCGACCACGCCAATAGATAAGGGAGCATCGCATGGGATATACATCGTTTGACAAAGAAGATTTCGAAGCATTCAAGGCCAATGATCGTCCCGGACCGGTCCATATGCTCAACCTCGTCAAGTTACATCCGCAGGCCGCGTATGAGGACGGGCGCGCGGCGAGCGGGGCCGAGGCCTATGCCGCCTATGGCCGCGAAAGCGCGCCGGTATTTGAGCGGCTTGGGGGGCGGATCATCTGGCGCGGCTCGATGGAACAGATGGTGATTGGGCCGCGTGAGGAAGCATGGGATTTGTGCTTTATCGCCGAATATCCAAGCCCGCAGGCCTTTGTCGAAATGCTCAAGGATCCCGACTATCGCAAGGCGATGGTGCATCGTCAGGCGGCGGTCGCAGATAGCCGTCTGGTGCGCATGGCGCCGCTTGAAACGGGCGGGAATTTCGGGGAGTAGGCAAAAGAAAACCGGCGCCACAGGGGCGCCGGTTTCCAAACATGTCCGATAAAGAGGAGAGGATCAGTCCTCGGAGTTCTCTTCTTCGGTGTCTTCTTCAACAGCTTCGGCGAGCTCTTCGTCGTCGGATGCGGCCGCGCCGATGTCGTCAAACAGCTCTGCGATTTCGAAATCGGCTTCGGCTTCGGCCTCGGCGGCGAGTTCCTGAATCGATTTGCCCGATGCCTGAAGCTCGGCCTCTTCGGGCGAGCGGGCGACGTTGAGCTTGATGATGACCTCGACTTCGGGGTGCAGGTGCACCTCGACTTCGTGCAGACCGAGGGTTTTGATCGGCTGACGGATCAGAACCTGTTTGCGGTCGATCGAGAAACCGTCTTCGGTTGCCACTGCGGCGGCGTCACGTGTCGAGACAGAGCCGTAGAGGTTCCCGCCATCGGAGGCAGAGCGAATCACGACAAACTGTTGACCGTCGAGTTTCTCACCGAGAGCTTCGGCTTCTTTCTTGGTCTCAAGGTTGCGGGCTTCAAGCTGGGCTTTCTGCTCTTCGAATTGGGCGATGTTGGCCGCGGAAGCGGTCAGCGCCTTTTTCTGGGGCAGAAGGAAGTTGCGGGCATAGCCGGATTTGACGTCGACGACTTCGCCCATCTGACCGAGCTTGGCCACGCGTTCCAGAAGGATAACTTGCATCAGGTTTCTCCTTATTTCACGGCGTAGGGAAGCAGGGCGAGGAACCGGGCGCGCTTGATTGCACGGGACAGTTCACGCTGCTTCTTGGCGGAAACGGCAGTGATGCGCGAAGGCACGATCTTGCCGCGTTCGGAGATATAACGCTGAAGGAGCTTTGTGTCCTTGTAGTCAATCTTGGGTGCATTGTCGCCCGAGAAGGGGCAGACCTTGCGGCGGCGGAAAAATGGTTTTGCAGCCATTGGTTAGTGTCCTTTCTTCAAGCCAAAATCAGCGGCGTTCGCGACGGTTGTCGCGTTCGTCACGTTTCTGCATCTGGATCGACGGACCCTCGGCGTGCTCATCCACTTTGATGGTGAGAACGCGCATCACGTCGTCATGCAGGCGCATCAGGCGTTCCATTTCCTGAACCGCAGCGGCAGGCGCGTCGGTTTTGAGGAAGGCGTAATGACCCTTGCGGTTTTTGTTGATCTTGTAGGCCATCGTTTTGACACCCCAATACTCGCTATCGACGACGGTGCCGCCGTTGTCCGCGAGGACGGTGCCAAAATGTTCGATGAGGCCTTCGGCTTGCGCGTTGGACAGGTCCTGGCGCGAGATGAATACATGCTCATAGAGGGGCATGTGTGCTCCGTTCATTTTTAGGCGCATTTCAAAGAGCGGGGCGTTGATATCCTTTCGCACCCCACTCACGAGAGACTGCGCAGTTTTAACGTCAACGCGAAAGGATGGGGCTGTATAGCGGTTTGAGCCGCTGGCGCAAGGCTTGTCTTGCGGCTTTGGGGCGGACCCTTGTGCGGGGTGGGCTGCGGCTCCCTGCTATTTCCCAAAGCCTGCCGTAATCTTGCCCGAATCTCGGCAGAACATGAGCCTGTCCGACTATACGTCTTATCATCAGGAGCGAGAAAATGGCTGTTGCGGTTCAGGGTCTTTCTGCCACGTCAAGCAACCAGTCCGAAGAATTGAAGCGCGCGCAATCGGTTCCGGTCCGCGCGGCGGCGGTGCTTTTTGGGTTCGGGTTCATTTGGGCCGGGGCCGGTCTATGGCTTGTGCCGGGGCTTGATCTTGATCCTTCGATCATGTTGGCGAAGATGTTCTTGTCGATCATGATGGTGACGGCGGGCGTCGGTATGACCCAGATCGCCACCGACAGGCCACGGTTTGAGCTGCATTTTGATCGGCGCAATCGTCAGGTGCTTCTTGTGCAAGGCTTGTCGCGCGGGCGCAGCCATGTTGTGCGCAGCATCAACTACGAAGATATTGCGCGGATCAATGCCACCGACAAAACCCTTGTGATGTATAGCGAGACCGGCAAAATCCTTGCGGAATTACCGCTCGATGGGCCGAATGCGCGCATGGATGCGGTTGCGCAGCTACGCAGTCAGTCCCTTGCCGTGTCGTGATGTTCATTTGCGCACATACCCTGTTGGGGTATGGCGAATTGTGCGCGGGACGGTTGGGGTAGACAGTCGGGGCATCTGAAACCCGACCGGAGAGACTCTATGAAAACCCCAATGATCGCCGCCGCCCTTGTTCTTGGTGCCGGTATCGCCTCTGCCGAGCCTGTGGCCTACACGCTCGATCCGAGCCACAGCCAAATCCTATTCAGTTACAATCACCTCGGCTTTTCGACCACCTACGGCATGTTCGCGGGCTTTGAAGGCCAGATCATGTTCGACAAGGACGCACCTGCGGCCTCGTCGGTGAGCGTTGCGTTCCCGGTTCGGTCGATGTTGACCGGGTGGGAAGAGCGGTTCGCGCATTTCATGTCGGCGGATTTCTTCGCCGCGAGCGAAGATGAGATGGTGACGTTCGTGTCGACCGGGATCGAGGTCACGGGCGAGACCACTGCGCAGATCACCGGCGACCTGACGCTGAACGGTGTGACCAAGGCGGTTGTGCTTGATGCGGTTCTGAACCAATCGGGAGACCATCCGATGGCGGGCAAACCGTGGGCCGGGTTCGATGCGACGACAACGCTTGTGCGGTCGGATTATGGGCTTGGCGAATTCGCGCCTTATGTGTCGGACGATGTAGAAGTCATGATCTCGATCGAGGCGATGCAGGCGGACTAGCGCGCGGGTGCCTCGCTTATAGTGTCAAGAAAAGGCCGCTGGTGTGATCCGGCGGCCTTTTTTTGCATCAGTTTTCTGTGTCGGCTGTGCTGCGGGTTGCCGTGAGGGCGATGGTGACGTCGACCGCAAAGCCAAGCGTGTCTTCTTTGGGGAGGGTCGCGCCAATGGCAAAGTCGCGCCGATCCAGCGAGAGCGCGCCCTGCATCGCGGCGGTGTCACCGTCGATGGTAAGGGTGAAGGGCAGAGAGAGCGGACGCTCGACCCCGCGCAGAGAGAGCGTGCCCCGCGCCACGTAGCCGGTATCCGCAGCGAGGATATCGGCCTTGAAGAGGGCGGTTGGGTGGTTCTCGGCGGCGAGGAAGTCGGGGCCAAGCGCCTGAGTTGTCACGGACCCCAATGTCAGGGAGGCAATTGCGATCCGTGCCGTGACCGTGCCGTGGGTGCCGTTCTTGGCAGTTTCGTTGAAATCAATGTCGGCGCTCCATGTGGCGAACTGGCCCGAGACCTCGGTCCCGAATTGGGACACGGTAAGCCCGATTTCGCCGCTTTCGACCTGCCAGTTGGTGCTGGTTGCGGGGGTGTCGCGCAGGGCATTGGCGACCACGGCGGGGGATGTCTGGGGCGGCGCAGCGGTCAGGGTGCCGAGAGCGATGACAGCGGCCCAGATACCGGCCGCGGCGAGCGGTGGCAGGATATGGCGTTTCGGCGTCGGGGCCAGTTTGGTGTTGGGCGTGGTATTGGCGCGGACGAGGCGGCCCGGCAGCATTCGGCGCAACGTGATGTCGCGGTCAATCAGGGCGTGTTTCAGCGCGCCTGCGATATGGGCCAGAAGCGCCGCGACCAATGCGAGCATGGCGAGATAATGCACGGAGGACGCAATGGCAGCCACGGTGGGGGATTGAACGACCAAGGGCAGGGTTTGAGGGAAGGGCCACAGGATCGGCGCAAAGCCGGTTGTCGCGGCATGATGCACCCAGCCGGAAAGCGGCACGATCAGCATCGCGCCGTATAAAACCCAATGCGCGAGGTGGGCGGCGAAGACCTCAAGGCGCCTCTCGGGGTGGAGCGGGGCGGGGCGGGTTTGACACACGGCCCAGAGGATTCGCAGCGCAGCAAACAGAAACGCGGCGATGCCGATGGTTTTATGCAGCGAAAACAACAGCGCCTTTTGGGCCAGCTCGTCGCCTGTTGCATAAGGCGCGTTGTGCGCAATCAGGCCAAGCGGCAAGGCGGTGAGGATCAAAAGGGCGGTCAGCCAGTGAAATACTTTGGTCAGGTGGCCATATTGGGCGGGGGTATCGAGAATGGGCATCGCGGGATCCTTGGGGCGTCGGTTTGGGCAAGGGCTTTGCCCGGAACCTTAATCGCAGCGGCACAGCACGGGAACGCACGGGGCGCACAGGATACGTGCGCAAATGCGCTAGGGCGTTGCGCAGATAGGGCGGTCGGGGTATCCCGGTTTGAAACAAGGACGCATACGGGAGACCATTCATGAGCCGAGCATTCGTATTTCCGGGACAAGGCGCGCAGGCGATCGGGATGGGCAAAGCCCTTGCCGACGCTTATCCGGGCGCAAAGGCGGTTTTTGACGAAGTGGACGAGGCGCTCGGAGAGGCGCTGAGCACGCTGATTTGGGACGGCGCGCAAGACGAGCTTACGCTCACGCAGAATGCCCAGCCTGCGCTTATGGCGACGTCGCTGGCGGCGATGAAGGCGCTTGAGGCGGAAGGCGTGACCATCGAGGCGGCGTCTTATGTGGCGGGGCATTCGCTTGGGGAATATTCGGCGCTTGCGGCGGCGGGGGCGCTTTCGATTGCCGACACGGCGCGGCTATTACGCACCCGTGGTCAGGCGATGCAGGCGGCGGTGCCGGTTGGCGTTGGGGCTATGGCGGCACTTTTGGGTCTTGATTTCGAGACGGCGCGCGAAGTTGCGGCGGAGGCGGCCGAGGGCGAAGTCTGTCAGGCGGCCAATGACAATGATCCGGGTCAGGTTGTGGTGTCGGGCCATAAGGGGGCGGTTGAGCGCGCGGTTGAGCTTGCCAAGACGAAGGGCGCGAAACGCGCGGTTTTGCTTCCGGTCAGCGCGCCGTTCCATTGCGCATTGATGCAGCCGGCGGCGAATGTGATGGCCGAAGCGCTGAGCCATGTGGATTTCAAAACGCCGACGGTGCCTGTCATTGCCAATGTGATTGCGGAACCCGTGCGCGATGCCGCAACGATTCGGGCGCTTCTTGTGGATCAGGTGACGGGATCTGTGCGCTGGCGCGAATCGGTGCAGTGGATGTCGGGCAATGGTGTCACCGAAGTATGGGAAATCGGCGCGGGCAAGGCGCTTTCGGGGATGATCCGGCGCATTGACCGGGCCATTGCCTGTAAGGCGGTGGGCACGCCCGAGGATGTCAAAGCGGCGGCAGAGAGCCTCGGGTAAGTCGAAAATGGAATGTCCGGTCTGTTTTATGCCAAGGAAAACAGGGCCGGAGGGATGAGTGAAGGATGTATAATATGTTTGATCTGACAGGAAAGCGCGCCCTTGTGACCGGCGCATCGGGCGGTATTGGCGGGGCGATTGCCAAGGCGCTCCATGCGGCGGGGGCGACGGTCGGCCTTTCGGGCACCCGTGTCGATCCGCTTGAGGCATTGGCGGCGGAGCTTGGGGAGCGGGCCTATGTGCTGCCGTGCAACCTCAGCGACGCGGAGGCGGTTGATGCGCTTCCAAAACAGGCCATCGAGGCGATGGGCGGCGTTGATATTCTTGTCAACAATGCCGGGATCACCCGTGACCAGATTTTCATGCGCATGTCGGATGAGGAATGGCAGTCGGTGCTGGATGTCAACCTGACCTCGACGATGCGTCTTTGTCGGGGCGTGATGCGTCCGATGATGAAGGCGCGCTGGGGCCGGATCATCAATATTTCCTCGATTGTGGGGGCCATCGGCAATCCCGGTCAGGCCAATTATGCCGCCTCCAAGGCGGGCGTGGTGGGGCTTACCAAGTCGATTGCCTATGAGGTCGCAAGCCGAGGTATCACCGCCAATGCCGTGGCGCCGGGGTTCATTGCAACGGCGATGACCGACAAGCTTACCGACGATCAAAAAGCCAAGATGAACGCCCAGATTCCGGCGGCGCGCATGGGCGAGGCCGACGAAATCGCAGCGGCGGTTCTTTATCTTGCCAGCCCGGAAGCGGGCTATGTCACCGGCACGACGCTTCACGTCAATGGCGGCATGGCGATGATCTAAGGTGGCGTCGCAACGAAATTGACCCCAGGTCACGCAAGGGGTCGGAAACCATTTGCCAAAGGGGCGCAGTATGCTATAGCGCGCCAGAGTTTGCCGACGGGTCCGTTCCGGGGCATTGCATTTGTCCGCCACAGGGCACAGGATTACAAGACGGGACATGCTCCCAAATCAACATGAGGAATGAACCATGAGCGACATCGCAGATCGCGTTAAGAAAATCGTTGTCGAGCACCTCGGTGTGGAAGAAGACAAAGTTGTCGAGAACGCTTCGTTCATCGACGATCTGGGCGCAGACAGCCTTGACACCGTTGAGCTTGTGATGGCCTTCGAAGAAGAGTTCGGCATCGAGATCCCGGACGACGCTGCCGAGACCATCCAGACCTTTGGCGACGCGGTGAAGTTCATCTCCGAAGCGTCCTAAGTCTATTTGGCCTTTGTAAAAGGTCATGGAACCCCTGCCGTTTCGGCGGGGGTTTCTTTTTGCCCGATTGTCACGCGGATCACCGCGGATCGGGCGTCAAACTCTTGCCCCACGGGGGTAAGCCGGGCTAAGAGCTTTCGGGACTATTGAGGAAAGGGCATAAGCATGCGTCGTGTTGTCGTTACCGGACTGGGACTTGTCACGCCATTGGCAAGCGGGGTCGAGGAGACTTGGTCGAGGCTTCTGGACGGGCAATCGGGGGCTGGCCCCATTACACGGTTCGATCCTGAGCGCGTGACCACCAAATACGCCTGTGAAGTGCCGTATGGCGATGGCAGCGATGGCACGTTCAATCCCGATGACTGGATGGAGCCGAAGGAACGGCGCAAGGTCGATGATTTCATTCTCTACGGTCTTGCAGCGGCGCAGCAGGCGGTTGAGGATTCGGGATGGAAGCCGGAAGAGACAGAAGCGCTTGAGCGCACGGGCGTGATGATCGGGTCGGGGATCGGCGGATTGCAGTCGATTGAGCAGACCACGCTTATGATGGCGGAAAAAGGTCCGCGCCGTGTCTCGCCGTTCTTTATTCCCGGTGCGTTGATCAACCTGATTTCCGGGCAGGTCAGTATCAAATATGGCTTCAAAGGTCCGAACCACGCGGTCGTGACGGCCTGTTCCACCGGCGCGCATGCGATTGGCGATGCGAGCCGGATCATCATGTTTGGCGATGCCGATGTGATGGTCGCGGGCGGGGCCGAGGCGGCGATCTGTGAGATTGGGATCGCCGGTTTCAATTCGGCGCGCGCGCTTTCGACCAAGCGGGGCGATGATCCCAAGGCCGCCAGCCGCCCCTATGACGCGGATCGCGACGGGTTCGTGATGGGCGAGGGCGCAGGCGTCGTCGTTTTGGAAGAATATGAACACGCCAAGGCGCGGGGTGCCAAGATCTATGCCGAGGTGATCGGCTATGGCATGTCGGGCGATGCCTATCATATCACAGCCCCTGCCGAGACCGGCGAGGGCGGCGAACGCTCGATGCGCGCGGCGCTGCGCAATGCGGGGCTTGAGCCGAAAGACATCGACTATATCAACGCGCATGGCACCTCGACTATGGCCGACGTGATCGAACTTGGCGCGGTCGAGCGCATGTTGGGCGACGCGGCGGGCACGGTCACCATGTCGTCAACCAAATCCATGACCGGCCACCTTCTTGGCGCGGCGGGGGCGATCGAGGCAATTTTCTCGATCCTTGCGATCCGCGATCAGGTCGCGCCGCCGACCATCAACCTTGAGACCCTGGCGGTTGAGACACAGATTGACCTTGCGCCGAACGCCAAGGTTGAGCGCGAGATCAACGTCGCGCTGTCCAATTCGTTTGGCTTTGGTGGCACGAATGCGTCGGTGCTGTTTGGGAAGGTGAGCTAATGTGGCGACATATCGCCTCGAATGCGATCATGCTTTTGATCGTCGGGCTGTTCCTGTTGGGCGGCCTCGTTCTGTGGGGTAAGTCGGAATATACTGCCGAGGGGCCGCTTGATGCGCCGATCTGTCTTCGGGTGGAGCCGGGGATGACGATGGACCGAATCTCGCGTCGGTTGGACGCAAACGGCGCGATCAGTAGCGGGCCGATCTTTCGCATTGGCGCAGATTATACCGAGAAAGCCAGCCAGCTTAAGGCCGGGTCGTTCCTTGTGCCCGCCCATGCGTCGATGCAGGAGATCACCGATATTGTGACCCGTGGGGGCGCAAGCACCTGTGGCACCGAGATCGTCTATCGCATTGGTGTCACGCGACAGGTTGTTCAGGTGCGCGAGTTGGACCCGGAGGCAAAAGCCTTTGTCGAACTGGCCGCGTTCAACCCGGCGCAGGATGATGTCGAGGTGCCGCAGGTCTACACCGACCGCCGCCAGCGCCGCGACACGCGCTATCGTATTGCCCTTGCCGAAGGGGTCACCAGTTGGCAGGTGGTTGAGGCGCTGAAGGGGATTGATGTCCTCTCGGGACAGGTTGAGGTTCCCGAAGAGGGCCGACTTGCCCCGGATAGTTATGAGGTGCGCGTGGGCGATAGCCGCGCGTCGGTCATTCAGCGGATGGAAGAGGCGCAAGCCGTGCGCATCGCCGCCGCCTGGGAGGGCCGGTCGGAGGATACCGTGCTCAAATCGCCCGAAGAGATGCTAATCCTTGCCTCGATCATCGAGAAGGAAACCGGCGTGCCGCAAGAGCGCCGTCAGGTGGCGAGCGTGTTCACCAACCGTCTTAAAAGGGGGATGCGGCTTCAGACCGACCCAACGGTGATCTATGGGATTACAAAGGGTCAAGGTGTCTTGGGTCGGGGGCTGCGTCAGAGCGAGCTGCGCGGTGTGACGCCTTGGAACACCTATGTCATTCCGGCGCTGCCGCCGACACCGATTGCCAATCCCGGTATGGCGAGCCTTGAGGCGGCGGTAAACCCGGATCAGACAGAGTATATTTTCTTTGTCGCGGACGGGAGCGGCGGCCATGCGTTTGCAAAAACATTGGCCGAGCATAACGAAAACGTCGCCAAGTGGCGGCGGATCGAGGCCGAGCGCGCCAACCAGTAAGCCGCGCAGCAAAGCAGACATCACAAGACCATAGGGCGCCTTTCGGGGCGCCCTTTTTGCATTTGGGGCGCTGCCTGTGTCGTGGTCCCGATGCGCGGCGCGCGGTCGGTTCATGTTTTGGCGCGATCGGGGCTTTAGGTCTTGGAGATGCTGCTGGACGCCCTTTACGGGGCGCTCGTGCGGAGGGGCACACCACGCATGAGAGGCGACGAGCACAGATGACCATAATCCATCCGCCTAGAGGCGAACCCTCGCTGGATCGCGAAATTGCGCAAATTCGGCATCTTCTTCTTGGGCTGAGCGAAGCGGTCAAGGCGTTACAGGCCCGCCTTGGTCGCGGCGATGTCCGTGCACTTGAGGAGAGCGAGCCTTTGATACGCGAACTGCGCGGGCTTGTTCGGCTGGCGCTTGATACGGAGACACGTTTTGACACAGATCGCACGCAAGACCAACGGGGCAACACCGCCCCAAAACTCGCCCTCGACAGCGCACGGGATCAGATCGGGCGCCGCCTGGATCGCCTGCGCGCCGCACAAGACCCAGATGGCGTTTCTTGACAGTCTCAGCGAGGGAGAGCTTTTGGCTCTCCCATACCTGTTTGAGTTCTGGGCCTATGAGCATCAGCTGCCGCCGGAGGGCGATTGGAACACCTGGGTGATCCTTGGCGGGCGCGGTGCGGGCAAGACACGCGCCGGGGCGGAATGGGTGCGCGCACAGGTCGAGGGCAACGAGCCGCAGGATGCGGGGCGCGCGCGGCGTGTGGCGCTTGTTGGTGAGACAGTCGAACAGGTGCGCGAGGTGATGATTTTCGGCGAGAGCGGGATTCTTGCCTGTTCCCCGCCGGATCGCAAGCCGGTCTGGGAAGCGGGCCGCAAGCGTTTGGTCTGGCCCAATGGCGCGATTGCGCAGGTGTTTTCGGCCCATGATCCAGAATCGTTGCGCGGGCCACAGTTTGATGCGGCTTGGGTGGATGAGCTGGCCAAGTGGAAGAAGGCGCAAGAGACGTGGGATATGCTCCAGTTTGGGCTGCGTCTTGGGGAGAGGCCGCGCGTCTGTGTCACGACGACGCCGCGCAATGTTGCAATCCTCAAGGATATTCTTGGGCGGGCGTCGACGGTCCTGACCCATGCGCCGACCGAGGCAAACCGGGCGCATCTTGCCGGGTCGTTCCTTGAGGAGGTGCGGGCGCGCTATGAGGGCACGCGGCTTGGACGGCAGGAATTGGACGGGGTGTTGCTTGAGGAGTCCGAAGGCGCGCTCTGGACGCTTGAACGCCTTGATGCGGCGCGGATCAAGGACGTGCCAGAGATGGATCGGATCGTTGTTGCGGTTGACCCTCCGGTCAGCGGCCATGCGGCGTCTGATGAATGTGGCATCGTGGTCGCGGGCGTGGTGCAGAAAGGGCCGGTGGGCGAGTGGCGGGCCTATGTGCTTGATGATGCGACGGTGCGCGGGGCAAGCCCGGCCGCCTGGGCGCATGTGGCCGTGGCGGCGCTTGAGGCCTGGCAGGCTGATAAGCTTGTGGCCGAGGTCAATCAGGGCGGTGACCTTGTGGCCGAAGTTGTGCGCCAGGTGGACCCGAGCGTGCCCTATAAGGCGGTGCGCGCCTCGCGCGGCAAGGTTGCCCGCGCCGAGCCGGTGGCGGCGCTTTATGAGCAGGGGCGGGTGCATCATGTCGGATGTCATGCCGAGCTTGAGGATCAGATGCGCAAGATGACGATCACCGGCTTTGACGGGCAGGGCAGCCCGGACCGTGTAGATGCGCTTGTCTGGGCTTTGCATGAATTGATGATCGAACCTTCGGCGGCATGGCGTCGGCCTCGGCTGCGCGGGCTTTAGAGCCGCACATCTACAGCGCACATCTACAGCGAACGGTGGCCTGAGGGCACATTAAGAGTTTTGAGCGATAACCCTTCCTGTCCGAAGCGCAAAAGGCGTCAGCGGGCGGGGCAAGAGCAGGAGCGACAGCAACATGCTATTGGATTTCTTTCGACGCACCGAGAGCGCGCAGGTGCCGGAGCAAAAGGCAAGTGCGACCGGGCCGGTTGTGGCGTGGCAAACCTCGGGCCGTGTGGCCTGGAGCCCGCGCGATACGGTGTCGCTGACGCGGACCGGGTTTGCGGGCAATCCGGTCGGGTATCGGTCGGTCAAACTTATTGCAGAGAGCGCCGCGGCGCTGCCGCTTGTGCTTCAGGATGGGGCGCAACGCTATGAAAGCCATCCGGTTCTGTCGCTGCTGGCCGCGCCGAACCCGGCACAGGGGCGGGCCGAGCTTTTTGAGGCGCTTTATGGCCAGATGCTCTTGTCGGGGGATGGCTATGTCGAGGCCGTGGGCGGCGCAGGCGCGACCCCGGTGGAGCTGCATGTGCTGCGCTCGGACCGGATGAGCGTTGTGCCGGGGGCGGATGGCTGGCCGGTGGCGTATGAATACAAGGTTGGCAGCCGCAAGCATCGGTTCGCCAATCCCGAGGGCGGGCAGGGCGCGCCGATCTGTCATTTGCGCAACTTCCATCCGCAAGACGATCACTATGGGTTTGCGCCGCTTCAGGCCGCAGCGATGGCGGTCGATGTGCACAACGCGGCATCGCGCTGGTCCAAGGCGCTTCTTGATAACGCGGCGCGGCCTTCGGGGGCCATCGTCTACAAGGGCGCGGACGGGGCCGGTGGTCTCAGCGGCGATCAATATGACCGGCTTGTGAGCGAGATGGAAAGCTATCATCAGGGCGCGCGCAATGCGGGGCGACCGATGCTTCTTGATGGCGGGCTTGATTGGAAGCCGATGGGCTATTCGCCGTCGGACATGGAATTTCAAAAGTCCAAGGAAGCGGCCGCGCGCGAGATCGCGCTTGCCTTTGGGGTGCCGCCGATGCTGCTTGGGATTCCGGGGGATGCGACCTATGCCAATTATCAAGAGGCGCATCGTGCCTTTTACCGCCTGACGGTTTTGCCGCTGGCGACGCGGGTGGCGGCGACGGTCGGGCGGTGGCTTGCGGCCCATACCGGCGAGGTGGTGCGGCTTGCGCCCGACCTGGACCAGATCCCGGCGCTTTCGGCAGAGCGCGATGCGCAATGGGCGCGGGTGCAGGCGGCGGATTTCCTAAGCGTTGCCGAAAAGCGGCGTCTGCTCGGCCTGCCGGTCGAGGCGGATGTCGATGGCGGCGCGCATGGCTGAGCAACGCTATGGGTTTGAACAATTCGACTGCGCCCCGGCGCTGCGCCTTGAGGCGCATGAACGGGTCGCAAAGCTACAATTCGATAGCCTCAACCGGCGGCTCGACAAGATCGAAGACCTGATTGAGCGGCTTGAGAAACGGCTTTGGCTGACGGTTTACGGTGTGGTTGGGGTCATCCTTGCGCAGGCGTTTCAGGGGCTTTTGGCGGCGGCACCATGAAGAAAGACGAGGTAGAGATGAATACAGGACTTGAACACAAGTTCGCGCGGTTCGGAGAGGCGCTGGAGCTTCAGGATGGCTGCACGATCCAAGGCTATGCAAGCCTGTTTGGGCAGGGCGATCAGGGCGGTGATATCGTCGAGAAAGGCGCATATGCGGCGTCTCTGGCGGCGGGCAAGGGGATTAAGATGCTCTGGCAGCATGACCCGGCCCAGCCCATCGGCATCTGGGAAGAGGTGCGCGAGGATAGCCGCGGTCTTTGGGTCAAGGGGCGGTTGCTTATGGACGTGACGCGGGGCCGTGAGGCGGCGGCGCTGATCGGGGCGGGGGCGATTGACGGCTTGTCGATCGGCTATCGCACGGTGCGGGCGAAAAAGAACGACAAGGGCCAGCGGCTCTTGCAGGAACTGGAGCTATGGGAGGTGTCGCTTGTGACCTTTCCGATGCTGCCCAGTGCGCGGGTGTCGGCCAAGGGCGATGAAAGGCCCGAGGCGCAGGCGTTGCGCGAATTGGCGGCGGCCTTTGAGGACGCCCGTCAGGAGCTGAGGTGCGCGGCGCGCGCCAAAGCATAACTCAACATTCGAGGATCATTGGATGGGTAAGACCGAGACGAAGGCTCGGGCCGGGGAAGCTGTGTCTCCTGTGGCCGAGGTGAAGTCTGCCGTGACGGGTTTCATGAGCGACTTCAAGACTTTCAAAGACGATATTCACGCAAGACTTCAAAAGCAGGAGGAGCAATTGACCATGCTTGACCGGAAATCCCTGAGCTACTCGCGCCCCGCGCTTGCCGCAGCGGCCGATTTCGATGCCCCGCATCAGAAGGCATTCAATGCCTATCTGCGCTCGGGCGATGACGACGGGCTGCGCGGCCTTGAAATCGAGGGCAAGTCGATGTCGAGCGCCGTTAATAGCGATGGCGGCTACCTTGTCGACTCGCAGACCGCCGATCAAGTCAAGGCGGTGCTCAATACCACCGCGTCGATCCGGGCCGTGGCTAATGTCGTCAATGTCGAGGCGGCGTCCTATGACGTGCTCATTGACTCCGGCGAAGTGGGCGCGGGCTGGGCCGATGAAACCTCGGCCACTGGCGAGACCGGCACCCCGAACATCGAGCGCATCACCATCCCGCTGCATGAGCTTTCGGCCCTGCCCAAAACCTCACAGCGCCTGCTGGATGACAGCGCGTTTGATATCGAAGCCTGGCTTGCGGGCCGTATCGCTGACAAGTTCGCCCGCGCCGAGGCGGCGGCCTTTGTCAATGGCGACGGGGTCGATAAGCCGACGGGTTTCCTCAGCCATGCCAGCGTCGACAACGAGGTCTGGGAGTGGGGCAATCTTGGCTATGTGCCGACCGGGCAGGATGGCGATTTCTATAGCGGCAATGCGCTGATCGACCTCGTGTATGCGCTTGGGGCCGAATACCGTGCTGGGGCGAGTTTCGTGATGAATTCGAAAACCGCGGGCGCGGTGCGCAAGCTCAAGGATGCGGATGGCCGTTTCCTTTGGTCGGACGGCCTTGCGGCGGGTGAACCAGCGCGTCTGCTTGGGTATCCGGTTCTGATTGCCGAGGACATGCCGGATGTCGCACCCAATGCGACCGCGATTGCCTTTGGGGATTTCGGCGCCGGTTACACGGTTGTCGAACGCCCGGACCTGCGGGTTCTGCGCGATCCGTTTAGCGCCAAGCCGCATGTTCTTTTCTATGCGACCAAACGCATCGGCGGCGACGTGAGCGATTTCGCGGCGATCAAACTGTTGAAGTTCTCGGTCTCCTAAGAGGCCGGGCGGGGGAAGCGGTCTCGAGGGGCCGCTTCTCCGGGGCGCGTGCTTTTGATCTGCGTTGTCTGGCTGTCCCCTCCGTTCGAGCGGCGCAGGTGGCGCGCGCCCAAACCTTGAGGAGGGTCGCAAATGTTGGAGTTTTCCATGATGTTAGTCGAAGAGACCTTGGTGCCGACGGCGGCCCTTCCGATTGCCGAGCTAAAAGCGCATCTAAGGCTGGGGAGCGGTTTTACCGAGGATAGCCTTCAGAGCGATGTGCTTGAGAGCTTTCTGCGCGCGGCGATTGCGGCGGTAGAGGGGCGGACGGGCAAAGTCTTGATCGAGCGTAGCCTGACCTATGGCGTTAGTGCGTGGCACCGGGCAGATCGGCAGATCCTTCCGGTGGCACCCGTCAACGCGATTGAGAGCGTGACGCTGGTTGATCGCCTTGGCGAAGAGGCGCAGGTCGCGCCGAGCGTCTATCGCCTCGTGCCCGATAGTATGAGTCCGCGCCTATGTCCGGTGGGGCATGTGCTGCCGTCGATCCCGCCCCAGGGGCGCGCTGATATCCGGTTTTTGGCGGGGTATGGCCCGGAATGGGGCGATTGCCCGGCCGACCTTCGACAGGCGGTTCTGCTTTTGGCGGCGCATTACTACGAATACCGCGACGAAACGGCGCTTGGCGGTGGCTGTATGCCTTTTGGGGTGACCAGCCTGATTGCGCGCTATCGTCCGCTGCGTCTGGGGGCGGGACAATGAGCCGGGTGCATCTTGCGCGCAAGCTTGTTCTCGAAGCGCGTATCCGGGTGCCGGATGGCATGGGCGGATATATCGAAACCTGGAGCGCACAGGGCTTTTTGTGGGCCGATATGCGCGCACGCACCGGGCGGGAACGCGACGGGGGCGAGGTCACAACGGCCTATACCACCTATCGCATCGTGGTGCGCGGTGCGCCGCAGGGGGCACCATCGCGACCTGTGCCGGGAATGCGGTTTCGCGAAGGTGAGCGCGTGTTTCCCATTCAGGCGGTGAGTGAACGCGATCCGGCGGGACGGTTCCTGACCTGTTTTGCCATCGAGGAGGTCGCGGTATGAGCTATGCACTCTCGGGCGCGCTTCAGGGCGCGATTTATCAACAACTTCAATCCGATGGCGCATTGTCAGCAATGATTGGTGATGCGGTCTATGACGCGCTGCCGTCCGGCGATATCCCGGCGACCTATGTGATGCTTGGCGTCGAAACGGTGCTGGATCGCTCGGATAAGACCGGGGCGGGGGCAGAGCATCGTCTGACAGTGTCTGTGGTGTCGGACGTGGCAGGGTTTGGCCAAGCCAAGGAGGTCGCGGGGCGGATCAGCGATCTTTTACATGATGCGGACCTGACGCTGACGCGCGGGCGGCTTGTGTATCTCAACTTCAATCGCGCCACGGCGCGCCGGGTCGGCACGGGCAATACGCGGCGGATTGATCTGCGGTTTCGCGCGCGTGTCGAAGACAATCTTTAACCTCAAGGCGGAGTGATGACTATGGGTGCTCAGAACGGCAAGGATCTCTTGATCAAGGTGGATTTGACCGGCGACGGTCAGTTCGAAACCATCGCGGGGCTGCGCGCCACGCGGGTGAGCTTTAACGCCGAAAGTGTCGATGTGACGAGCCTTGAAAGCCAGGGCGGTTGGCGCGAGCTGCTTTCGGGCGCGGGCGTCAAATCGGCGGCGATCTCGGGGTCGGGCGTGTTTCGCGATGCCAGCACGGATGAACGCACACGGCAGATTTTCTTTGATGGGGAGACCCCTGAGTTTCAGGTCATCATCCCCGATTTCGGCGTGGTCGAGGGCGCGTTTCAGGTTACGGCGATTGAATACGCCGGAAGCCACAACGGCGAAGCGACCTATGAGCTGTCGCTGGCGTCGGCAGGCGCGCTTGGGTTTGTGGCGCTTTGAGCATGGCAAATCCTTGGGCGGGCGAAGTGGCGCTTGAAATCGACGGCGAACGGCATGTGCTCAAGTTGACTTTGGGCGCGCTGGCAGAGCTTGAGGCCGGGCTTGGCAGTGACACGCTGGTGGCCCTTGTCGAGCGGTTCGAGACCGGCGCGTTTTCAAGCCGCGATGTGCTCTCGCTGATCGTGGCGGGATTGCGCGGCGGGGGCTGGACGGGCGAGGCGCGCGATCTGCTGACGGCGGAGATTCCGGGCGGACCGATGCAGGCGGCCAAGGTCGCGGCGACGCTTTTGGCACGGGCCTTTACGCTCGATCAGACCTCATGACGCGGTTCGATTGGCCAACGCTTTTGCGCATTGGGCTGCACGGTCTGCGCCTGCGCCCCGAGGCGTTCTGGGCGCTGACGCCGGTGGAGTTGCAAATCATGCTTGGGCAGGGCGCCACCGCGCCAAGCCTGACGCGGCAAGGTTTGGATGCGCTTTTGAAGGCACACCCGGATGACACGGAAGGACGGGCAGATGAGCGAGAATGATGCGCTGGATGGATTTGGCGATCAGGTGGACGCGCTTGAGGAAAACCTCGCGCAGGCGACGGGCATGGTTGCGAGTTTCGATGCCGAACTGCGCGTGATGCGGCGCTCTTTGGCGGCGACAGGGCAGGACGTAAAGACCCTTGAACGGGGGTTGAGCCGGGGCTTGCGGCGCGCCTTTGACGGGATGGTTTTCGATGGCATGAAGCTCTCGGACGCGCTTGAGGGGATCGCGCGGTCGATGATGAACACAGCCTATAGCGCCGCCCTAAAGCCCGTGACCAATCAGGTCAGTGGCGTGATTGCCAGCGGGGTAGGCAACCTCGTGCAAGGTCTGTTGCCGTTTGAGAAAGGCGCGGGCTTTGCCCAGGGACGGGTGATGCCGTTTGCCAATGGCGGCGTGGTGTCGGGGCCGGTGATGTTCCCGATGCGCGGCGGCACGGGGCTTATGGGCGAAGCAGGGCCAGAAGCGATCATGCCTTTGGCGCGCGGGACGGACGGACGGCTTGGCGTGCGGGCCTCGGGTGGCGGACAGCCGGTCAATGTCGTGATGAATATCCAGACGCCCGATGTCGACGGGTTCCGCCGCTCCTCAGGCCAGATCGCCGCCCAGATGGGGCGGGTGATCGGACGCGGACAACGCAACAGGTAAGGAGGCAGACCCATGCAATTTCATGAAATCCGGTTCCCGGCAAACCTTAGTTTTGGCTCGGTCGGTGGTCCCGAGCGGCGCACCGATGTGGTGACGCTTGCCAACGGGTTTGAGGAACGCAACACGCCTTGGGCGCATTCGCGCCGACGTTATGATGCGGGCGTCGGGATGCGTAGCCTTGATGATATTGAGACGCTGATCGCCTTTTTCGAGGCGCGTCAGGGGCAACTCTACGGGTTTCGCTGGAAGGATTGGTCAGACCACAAGACCTGTCGCGCCTCTGCCGAGGTCGATTACCGGGATCAGGTCATTGCCATCGCGGACGGCAAGGCAGACGCGTTCTTCCTCAACAAAACCTACGCCTCCGGCGCGTTTCACTATCAGCGCCCAATCACCAAGCCTGTGCTTGGCACGGTGCGCATGGGGATCGAAGGCGATGAGATGCACGAAGGGGTGCATTTCGAGGTCGATACCGCGACGGGCGAGGTGCGTTTTGATCGGGTGCCGGATGCAGGGCGCGAGATTACCGCAGGGTTCGAATTTGATGTGCCGGTGCGGTTTGATACCGACCGGATACACACCAGCATGGCAAGTTTTCAGGCCGGGGATGTGCCCAATGTGCCGGTTGTGGAGGTGCGGGTATGAGCGATGATCTCAAGGCACATCTCGCCACCGGGCTAACGACTGTCGCACGCTGTTGGGCGATTGCGCGCAAGGATGGACGGCGGTTCGGGTTTACCGACCATGATTGCGATCTGGCCTTTGAGGGCTTTACCTTTCGCGCCGATACCGGCCTAACGGCGCTGGCACTGGCCCAGACGACAGGGCTTGCCATCGACAATACCGAAGGGCTTGGCGCACTGAGCGATGCGGCGATTAGCGAAAAAGACATCGAAGCGGGGAGGTTCGATGGGGCGGATGTGATATGCTGGCTCGTCAATTGGGCCGATGTTGCGGCGCGTCGGATTTTGTTTCGCGGCGAGATCGGTGAATTGCACCGGGTTGATGGCGCGTTTCGCGCCGAATTGCGCGGCCTGAGCGCCGCCCTAAACAGGCCGATGGGACGGGTCTATCACAAGACGATGGCGGCGGGTGCGCCCGATACGGGCCTGGGCTTTGATACGGATGCGGCGGGCTATCACGACCTGCGCGTCGTGGAAGAGGTTGAAGAGGGGCGCCTGTTCCGTTTTGCCCAAATGCCGGGCTTTTCGCACGGATGGTTTACACATGGGCGGCTGCGGATGCTGTCGGGCGATGCGATTGGCTTGGCTGCGGCGATCAAACGCGACGAGATATTGGCGGATGGGCGGCGCGAGATCACGCTTTGGAACCCAATCCGGGCCGAGATCCTGCCCGGAGATGCGCTGCGGCTTGATGCCGGGTTTGATGGCCGGTTTGAGACCTGTCGTCTCAAATTCGCCAGCGCCGCCGACTATCGCGGCTTTCCCGATATACCCGGTGAGGACTGGCTCACGAGCTACCCGAAGACGGATGCGGGCAATCCCGGCGGGAGTTTGCGCTCATGAACCGCTTCGTGATCGCCGCGCGGGATTGGATCGGAACGCCCTATTGCCATCAGACCGCATGCAAAGGCGCGGGCTGTGATTGTCTTGGTCTTGTGCGCGGGGTTTGGCGCGATGTGCTTGGGGGCGCGCCCGCGCGCATCCCGGCCTATAGCATGGATTGGTCCGAACCGCAGGGCGAAGAGCGCCTTTGGCAGGCGGCAGACCGTTTCCTGCGCGCCAAACCCCTGATGGACGAGGCCGAGGGCGACGTGCTGCTGTTTCGGATGCGCGCCGGAAGTGTGGCCAAGCATCTTGGTATCACCAGCCGCATTGGGGCGGATGCCCGTTTCATCCATGCCTATGCCGGGCGCGCCGTGACCGAAAGCGCGCTCACTTTGCCTTGGCGTCGCAGGATCGTGGCGCGGTTTGAATTTCCACAGGAGGGCGCACAATGACGACCTTGGTTCTGTCTGCCGCGGGCGCGGCAATCGGCGGCTCTATTGGGGGCAGTGTTCTTGGAATTTCGGCGGTGGCGTTGGGCCGTCTTGCCGGGGCAACCTTGGGGCGGGCGGTCGATCAACGGCTTCTTGGTGGTGGCTCTGAGGTTATTGAGGCAGGCAAGGTGGATCGCTTTCGCCTTTCCGGGGCATCCGAAGGGGCGGCGATTGCCCGCCTTTATGGCCGGATGCGGATTGGCGGACAGGTGATCTGGGCTACACGCTTTGGCGAGACGATAAGCTATAGCGGCGGGGGCAAGGGGGGGGCACCCCAGCCCAAGACCGCGCAACATAGCTACACGGTCTCTCTTGCAATCGCATTATGCGAGGGTGAGATCAGCCATGTGGCACGGGTCTGGGCCGATGGCGAAGAGGTCGCGCCGGAAGACCTCAACATGCGCGTCTATAAGGGCGGAGAGGATCAGCGCCCCGACCCGCTCATGGAGGCGGTCGAAGGCGAAGGCATGGTGCCCGCGTATCGTGGCACGGCCTATGTGGTGATGGAAAACCTGCAGCTTGACCCGTTTGGCAACCGGGTGCCGCAATTCTCCTTTGAGGTCTGTCGCCCGACACCAAAGGATCAGGCCGGGGCGCAATGGGATCTGGCCCATGCTTTGCCGGGGGTGGCGTTGATCCCCGGATCTGGCGATTATGCGCTTGCGACAACGCCGGTCTACCTGAGCGGCGCTCCGGGTCAGAACGAGACCGTCAACGAGAATACCGCGTCGGGCAAAACCGACTTTGTGACCTCGCTTGATGCGCTGGAGAATGAGGCGCCTGCGGTCAACACCGTCTCGCTTGTCGCAAGCTGGTTTGGCGATGATCTGCGCTGTGGGCATTGCGAAGTGCGCCCCAAGGTCGAACAGGCCGAGGCCGACGGCCGCAATATGCCGTGGCGGGTCGCGGGCGAAACCCGTGAGAGCGCGCCACAGATCGCGCGGATCGAGGACCGGCCGATCTATGGCGGAACCCCCTGTGATGCTTCTGTGATAGAGGCGCTCAGCGAACTGAGGGCGCGGGGCAAGGAGGTGATGTTCTATCCCTTCATCCTTATGGAGCAACGCGCGGACAATAACCTGCCCGACCCGTGGGGCGAGGGGGCGGAGCAAGCGGCGTTGCCGTGGCGTGGGCGGATCACGACCGCAACCGCGCCGGGCCGTGCGGGGTCTTCGGATGGCACCGCCGCCGCAGAGAGCGAAGTCGCGGCCTTTTTTGGAACCGCCTCGGCAGCGGATTTTTCCGTCACCGATGGCGGGGTCGCCTATAGCGGACCGCAGGAATGGCGTTATCGCCGGTTCATCCTGCACTATGCGGCATTGTGTAAGGCTGCGGGCGGCGTGGCGCGGTTCTGTATTGGATCTGAAATGCGCGGGTTGACGCAGATCAGGGGGCAAGACAACCGCTTTGTCGCTGTCGAGGCGCTGCGGGATCTGCTGTCGGAGGTGCGGGCGATCCTTGGCCCGGACACCAAGCTGACCTACGCGGCAGATTGGACCGAATACTTTGGCCACCACCCGCAGGATGGCAGCGGCGATGTGTTTTTCCATCTTGATCCGCTGTGGGCCGATGCCAATCTCGATTTTATCGGGATCGACAATTACATGCCGATATCCGATTGGCGCGACGGGGTAGACCACGCGGATGCCCAAGCCGGTTGGCAGAGCCTCTATGATCTCGACTATCTTCGCGCCGGGATCGAAGGCGGCGAGGGCTATGATTGGTATTACCATTCCGAAACCGCCCGCGCCGCACAGCTGCGCACAGCGATCACCGATGGACTCCACGACGAACCTTGGGTGTTTCGCTACAAGGATATTGCGAACTGGTGGGCTGAGGCGCATCACGAACGCCTCAATGGCCAGCGCGCCCCAGAGCCGACCGCTTGGGTGCCAGGTTCAAAACCCATCGTCTTTACCGAAATCGGCTGTGCCGCAATCGACAAAGGCACCAATCAACCCAATCGCTTTGTCGATGCGAAATCATCCGAGAGCGGCTTGCCTCATGGCTCGAACGGTCAACGCGATGATTACCTGCAACAACAATACTACCGCGCCCTCCTCAGCTATTGGAACGACCCGGTGCACAACCCGGTGTCCCCGATCTATGGCGGCCCCATGATCGACATGGGCGCGACCTGTGCCTGGGCATGGGACACGCGCCCCTTTCCCGCCTTTCCCAACGCGCGCAGCCTCTGGAGCGATGGCGCAAACTATGCGCGCGGGCATTGGTTGAACGGGCGGGTGTCAACCCGGTCGCTCGCTTCGGTGGTGGCCGAGATCTGTGAGGCGGCCGGGCTGGCGCAGTATGACGTTAGCGATCTGCGCGGGGTGGTGCGTGGCTATGTTGTCGAACAGGTCGGGGACGCCCGCGCCGCGCTTCAACCTCTCATGCTGCGGCATGGGTTCGATGTGGTGGAACGCGACGGGACTGTGCGGTTTCTCATGCGCGCCGGGCGCGCCGCGACCCCCCTGCAAGAGGCCACACTAGCCCTAAGCGACGACCTTGACGGCAGGGTTGAACGCCTGCGCGCTGCCGAGAGCGAACTCGCCGGACAGGTCAGGCTTGGATTTGTCGAGGCAGATGGCGATTTTGACGTTGTCGTAGAAGAGGCCAAACTGCCCGACGACAATACCCCCGCCGTATCGGCCAGCGAACTGCCTATGGCGCTGACCCGTCGCGAAGGGCAGGGCGTGGCGCAACGCTGGCTCAACGAGGCCCGCGTGGCGCGCGAAACGGTGCGTTTTGCCTTGCCGCCATCGCGCCTGTCCCTTGGTGCCGGAGATGTCGTGACGCTTGAGGGGCATAGCGGGCCAGACTCCTACCGCATTGACGCGGTGGAGCAGGGCGCGCTTCAGATCGTCGAAGCGGTGCGTATTCATCCTTCGGTCTATGATCCTGTGCCCTATGAGGACGAAGCGGCCCGCCATCGCGCCTTTGTTGCGCCTTCGCCGGTCGATGCGCTGTTCCTCGACCTGCCGCTATTGCGCGGCGATGAGGTTGCCCATGCGCCCTATGTGGCGGCAACGGCACATCCTTGGCCGGGCAGCGTCGCGCTCTACGAATCGTCAAGCGATGCCAACTATGGGCTGAACACGCTATTGACCGAGCGCGCCACAATCGGCGTCACGCAAACCGCCCTTCATGCAGCGCCACCGGGGCTTTTCGATAACGGCCCGCTTTTGCAGGTGCGCCTCGTGTCCGGCGCGTTTGAAAGCGTCTCTGCCGAGGCGCTCTTGTCCGGGGCGAACCTTGTGGCGATTGGCGATGGCACGCCCGGCGCGTGGGAGCTGTTTCAATTCGCTGAGGCCGAGTTGGTCGCGCCGGATACATGGTGGTTGCGGCGGCGGTTGCGTGGACAGCTTGGGACGGATGCTTTCATGCCCAAGCAATGGCCCGCCGGGTCTTGGGTTGTGTTGCTTGGCGACGGGGTCGAGCAAATCGACTTGCCTGCCAGCGCGCGCAACGTGGCGCGCCACTATCGGATCGGTCCGGCACAGCGCGGCTATGATGATCCCGCCTATGACCATCGTGTCGAGGCGTTTGCCGGAAATGGCTTGCGGCCCTATCGCCCCTGTCACCTGCGCGCCAAGCC
>JAPHRE010000038.1 GCA_026195905.1 Pseudopelagicola sp.
TCCTTCGGCACCGGATTCCTCCGGTTCTCCCGACTCGCTTGCCGGTCTACCTAGAGCGCCGCAACGCTGCTGACAAGCCCCGAGGAGGGCCGGCTGTTACACTTGGTCGGCGCGAGAATATCAAGAAGCGCAACATTGTTGCACACCAGCGCGTTAAGCGTCACGCCGTCAAGACTGTCGTAAAACGCTTCCGCCGCATCCTGCAACGCAACCCGCAAAAGGCACGCATCCACCAAAGGACAGGAATTATCCGCATCGGCAAAACACTCTGCCAGCGGCACCGGCGCTTCCATGCGCCGAAAGATGTGCCCGATCTCAATCGCTTCCGGCTCAAGCGCAAGCTCAATGCCACCATTGCGCCCGCGATGGGTGTGAATAATTCCCATTTGGCCCAATTGGTTGATGACCTGCGCAAGGTGGTTCTCCGAAGATTTGCACACGCGCGCAATCTCCGACTTGGTGACAAGGCGCTCACGGTTGGCGGCGCAGAACATAAGCACGCGGATCGCGATATTGGTTCGTTTGGTAATTCGCAAAGGCTTCTCCGGTTCCGGAAGTGGCGGCGAGGTTGCGCGATACTGCGGTTTCATGCTCCAAATCGCATTGACATGGATCAAAAATCAAGCACGAGGGCGAGAAGATGCATCAAAATTATTTCTTTGGCTACGGCA
Organism: Pseudopelagicola sp.; assembly: GCA_026195905.1. Lineage (GTDB taxonomy): Bacteria > Pseudomonadota > Alphaproteobacteria > Rhodobacterales > Rhodobacteraceae > Shimia. Next base: position 672 of record JAPHRE010000038.1, read on the forward strand.
GCCTCGTCAACCGCGCCACCCATAACTATGGCCGCACACGCCCCGCACGCCTCACCGGCTGGCGCCGCATTTGGCGCCATACAGACCTGCGCCCCGTCGCCTACCTGACCGCCATCCCCGACCCATCCTGCGCCATAGACGGGCTGATCGCCCATGTGCCGGAGGATGACTGGACGGCCCTTGATGCGCGCGAATATGCCTATGACCGGGTGCTGGTCTGCGACCACGTGCACCATGACGCCCCCACCCCGCTCAACATCGCCGTCTATACCGTGCCGGATGGCAAACACGGCGCGCCCGACGCCGAACACCCGGTCCTGCTCTCCTATCTCGACACTGTGGTTAAGGGCTATCTTGAGGTCTTCGGCCGCCCCGGCGTCGCGCATTTCTTCGACACCACCGCAGGCTGGTCCGCCCCGATCCTCGATGACCGCACCGCGCCCATCTACCCGCGCGCGCATGCCTTAAGCCGCGAAGAAACCGCCCTTGTCGATACACATCTCGACGCACTCGCCACAACGCGCATCCCTCTCTGCGAGGCACATCCGTCCCTGAGACGCTAACGCCCAGCCTTCACCTTTGTGAAAATACTCCCGCCGGAGGCGTTCGCGTTTCCCGGCAAGCTGCGCCGCAGATTGTCGGGAAACGCCCGCAGGCAGCGGCCCCTTGGGGCCGATGACGAGAGAGCCTGCGCGCGGCCCTGGCCGCGCCCAATGCTCTTATCCGCGCGCTTTCACAACCTGCAAAAGCGGCATCACGGCGCTCATGTCCGGCCCGTTGCTCTGTCCCGTCAACGCCTTGCGCAGCGGCATGAAAAGCCCCCGCCCCTTGCGTCCGGTCGCTTCCTTGACGGCCTTGGTCCATTGGCCCCAGGTCTCGCCATCAAACGGCCCCTCCGGCAAAAGCGTCATTGCTTGGGCAATGAACTCCCGATCGTCCTCGTCAATGACCGGCTCGGCCCCATTGGCGAACAAATCCCACCACTTGGCCAAATCCTTGCGCGTCACGATATTCTCGCGCGTCACATCCCAAAACTGCTCGGCCAAGTCATCCGGCACACCCGCCGCCCGCACATCTTCCGCCATCGCCTCGAAAGGCTGCTCATGCAGGATACGCGCCGTAAGCGGGTATAGATCCTGCTCGTCAAATTTCGTCGGGGCCGATCCGAAATGACCAATCTCAAACCCGTCGGCCACCTCATCCATCGAGCTGCGCAGCTCCACCGGGTCGGACGACCCAAGCCGCGCCATCAGGCTCACAAGAGCCATCGGCTCAACCCCCGCCGCGCGTAAATCATGCAAGGAAAGCGTGCCCAAACGCTTCGAGAGCGCCTCGCCCTGCGGCCCGGTCAAAAGCGAATGATGCGCAAACTCCGGCACCCCGCCGCCCAGCGCCTCGATGATCTGAATCTGTGTCGCCGTGTTGGTGACGTGATCCGACCCGCGCACCACATGCGTGACCCCGAAATCCACATCGTCACAAACCGACGCCAGCGTATAAAGAAACTGCCCGTCGCCGCGAATAAGTACCGGATCAGAGACGCTTGCCGCATCAATCGACAAATCGCCAAGAATACCATCGGTCCAGGTGATCCGCTCCTGATCCAGCTTGAACCGCCAATGCCCATTGCCCCGCTCGGCGCGCAACGCATCCTTTTCCGCGTCCGACAGGTCCAGCGCGGCGCGGTCATAAACCGGCGGCTTGCCCATGTTGAGCTGCTTCTTGCGCTTGAGGTCCAACTCGGTCGGCGTCTCGAAACACTCGTAGAACCGCCCCTTGTCGCGCAACTCCTGCGCCGCCTGCTCATAGCGTTCAAGCCGCTCCGACTGGCGCTCCATGCGGTCCCACGTGATGCCAAGCCATTCAAGATCGGTCTGGATCGCGTCGACATATTCCTGCTTCGACCGCTCCGGGTCGGTGTCGTCGATACGTAGGATAAATGTACCACCCGCCTTTTTCGCGATGAGATAATTCATCAACGCGGTGCGCAGGTTGCCAACGTGGATATAGCCCGTGGGAGAGGGTGCGAAACGTGTCGTGGTCATGGGAATCTCCGGATGTCGCGCGCTACCTCTCACACACGCGCGCCTTTGTCCAGAAAAGCCACGCCTCGCTTTGTGTCGGCCACGTCACGCAAAGGTGAGGTGTCAGACGCCCTCGCTGCGCTATGCTCTCCCAATAGATCAAACAGGAAGACAGAGACATGACTTTGAAGACCCCCCATATTAATCGCCGCTCCGTTCTACTCGGCGGGGCCGCCCTGCCGCTGGCCGCCGCGACCGCCTCTCCCGCACTGGCCGCCGCCGAGATGATGGGCGTCGCCACCACCCGCTTCAACCGCGTCAAACTTGGCGGGTTCGAAGTCACAACACTGCTCGCCGGAACCAGCACCGTGCCCAACCCCCAAGGCATCTTTGGCATGAATGTCGACGCCGAGACCTTTGCCAACGCCTCCTCCGAGGCCAATATCCCCACCGACGCGGCGCAGTTCTTCTTTACCCCCACCGTGGTCAATACCGGGTCCGAGCTGATCCTGTTTGACACCGGCCTCAACCCCGCCGGGATCACCGCCGCTCTGGCCGCTGCGGGCTATAGCCCCGACCAGATCGACACCGTGGTCCTGACCCATATGCACGGCGACCATGTCGGCGGCCTCATGGGCGAGGGCGGCGAGACCTTTGCTGGGGCCAAATACGTGACCGGCTCAGTTGAATTTAACGCTTGGGACATGGCCGGCAACGACACGTTCGAGGCCAAGGTCCGCCCGCTTGAAGACAAGATCGCCATGATCAAGGGCGGCGATTCCGTGGCCTCCGGCGTGACCGCGATGGACGCCTTCGGCCATACCCCCGGCCACATGGCCTATATGCTCGAAAGCGACGGCAAACAGCTCGTCCTCGGGGCCGATTTCGCCAATCACTATGTCTGGTCGCTGGCGCACCCAGATTGGGAAGTGAAGTTTGACCGCGACAAGGCGATGGCGGCAGAGACCCGGCGCAAGATGCTGTCGATGATGGCCGCCGACAAAATCCCCTTCGTGGGCTATCACATGCCCTGGCCCGCGATCGGCTATGCCGAAACCCGTGGCGACGGTTTTCACTATGTCCCGGCAAGCTACCAGCTTATGCTCTGATCCATCACGGACCAGACACCGGAGGCCCGTCCCTTGCAGGACATCCTGACGATCACACTCAACCCGGCGGTGGATATGTCCACCGCCGTGGACCATGTCGAGGCCGGGCCAAAACTGCGCTGCGAGCGCCCGGCCATTGATCCGGGCGGCGGCGGCATCAACGTCTCGCGCGCCATCCGAACCCTGGGCGGCCAGACCCGCGCCCTCGTCGCCGTCGGCGGACCCACGGGCAAGAAACTACGCCACCTGCTGCTTGAGGAAGGCATTGCCTACCTGCCGTTCCGCGCCCCCGGCGAAACCCGCCAGAGCCTCGCGGTGACAGATCGCAGCCGCCGCGCGCAATACCGTTTCGTCATGCCCGGCCCCGACTGGGCGCAGGCGGATGTCGATCGCCTGCTCGCCATGCTGCCCGGCATCGTCCCCGAAGGCGGCTTTGTCGTGCCAAGCGGAAGCCTGCCGCCCGGCACCGGCACCGATTTCATCGCCAGCCTGTGCCACACCTTGTCCGGGCGCGACGTGCAGGTGATTGCCGACCTCTCAGGCGCAGGGCTGCACGCCCTGCTGCAAACCCCCGGCCCCTGCCTCAACACACTGCGCATGGACCAACACGAAGCCGAAACCCTGCACGGCGCCCCCCTGCCAGACCGCACCGACACCGCCCGCTTCGCCCGCACCCTGCGCGACAAAAACATCGCCAAAACCGTGATCGTCGCGCGCGGGGCCGATGGCTCTGTGCTCGTCACGGGCGACACGGCCCTGCATGTCGCCGCCGCCAATGTGCCGGTCCAAAGCAAGGTCGGCGCAGGCGATAGTTTCGTCGGTGCCTACACGCTCTCGCTGGCCCGGGGCGAAGACCCCGGCAGCGCGCTGCAACATGGCAGCGCCGCCGCCAGCGCCGCCGTGATGACCGGGGCCACCGACCTGTGCCGCCGCGAGGACGCCGGGCGCCTCTTGTCGCATTGCCCCCTCACTGTTCTTGCTTGAAACAGGTCGCGCCGCCCGCCCCCGCGAGGGGGCCGGACGCCCCGGCCCGCCCAGGCGGGCTTTGAGTATTTTCACCAAGATGAAGACAACGCGACCGCCCCAGCCTTCATCTTGGCTGAAATACTCCGGGGTGAGGCCGCAGGCCGAGGGGCAGCGCCCCTAACTTGTGTCGCGAAAGCGGTTCACAATCGGATAGCGCCGATCCAGCCAGAACGCCTTTTTCGAAAGCCGCGCACCCGGCGCAGATTGAAAGCGTTTGTATTCCGAGATGTAGAGCAGGTGTTCGACCCGTTTGACCGTCTCGCGCGCAAACCCGGCTGCGACACACTCCGCGACCGACCGTTCCTCATCCACCAGCATGGTCAGGATCGCATCCAATTCGTCATAGGGCGGCAGGCTGTCTTCGTCCTTTTGATCCGGGCGCAACTCGGCAGAGGGCGGCTTGTCGATGATCGACACCGGAATAACCTCGCCCCCCGGTCCATTCATCCAGTCGCGATGCACGGTGTTGCGCCAGCGACAGGTCTCGAACACCCGCGTTTTATACATGTCCTTGATCGGGTTATAGCCGCCCGCCATATCGCCATAGATCGTCGCATAGCCCACCGCGACCTCGGATTTATTGCCGGTGGTCAGGAGCATCTCGCCAAACTTGTTCGACAGCGCCATAAGCAGCAGCCCGCGCAGGCGTGACTGGATGTTTTCCTCCGTCAGCCCCTCTTCGGTGCCCTCGAACAACGGCGCAAGCGCCGCCGACACCGCCTCGCGCGGTCCGGCAATCGGCACGTAATCATAGCGACAGCCCAACCGCACGGCGATATCCTTGGCATCGTCGAGCGAACCTTGCGAGGTATATTCCGACGGCAGCATGACACAGCGCACATTCTCCGCCCCCAAAGCATCAACCGCGATCGTCGCCACAAGCGCCGAGTCAATGCCCCCCGAAAGGCCAAGGAGCACCTTGGAAAATCCCGTCTTGCCCATGTAATCGCGCAGCGCCTCGGTGCAGACCCGGTAATCCTGTTCTTCGCCCGCTGGCAACACCGCCTTTTCGCCATGTGCCGCGCGCCAGCCGTCTGCGGTGCGGGTAAAATCCACATGCACCACGCGCTCATCAAAGACCGGTAGTTGCACCGCCAGATCACCGCCGGGGTTGAGCACGAAAGAGCCGCCGTCAAAGACCTGATCGTCCTGACCGCCCACCATGTTGAGATAGATCAGCGGCAGCCCGGTCTCGATCACGCGGGCGACCATGTGGTTCATCCGCCGGTCAAACTTGTCACGGTAATAGGGCGATCCATTGGGCACCACGAGGATATCCGCGCCGCTCTCCTCCATAGTTTCGGCCACATCCTCAAACCACGCATCCTCGCAAATGGGCGAGCCGATGCGCACCCCGCCAATGTCATACGGCCCGCCAAGCGGCCCCTGATCGAACAGGCGCTTTTCGTCAAAGACCGTATAATTGGGCAAATGATGTTTACGCTGGCGATGCACGATCTTGCCGCCGCGACAGATGAAATAGGCGTTGTAAAGCGCCCCATCCTCGGCCAGTGGCCCGCCAATGGCCAAGGCCGGTCCATCGGCACATGCCTCGGCCAACGCCTCCACCATCGCCATCGCCGCCTGATGAAAGGCGGGCTTGAGGATCAAATCCTGCGCATTATAGCCGGTGATGAACATCTCCGGCAGCGCCACAAGATCCGCGCCCGCGGCCTTGGCCTCTTGCCAAATCCGGCGCGCTTGGGCCGCGTTGCCCTCCAGGTCGCCCATCACGGGGTTGGCCTGTGCCATCGTCAGGCGAAAACTGTCGGCCATTTGGCTCTCCTGTCGCAAATCTCGGGCAGAGATTTAGCAGATGCACGCCTGAGGGGAAGGGCCAAGGCAAAGCCACAGGCAAAAGACGTTGCCCAAGAGCCGCCCCTGTTCTAGGATTTGGCAAACGCCACGCACGCGACCGGGCCGCGCCCGAAGGGATGAAAAATGAGCAGAAAACAGGCGATCACTCTGGCTATTGTGATGACAATGGGCGCATGGGCCTCGCCCACTCTGGCGCAGGACGGGGAAATCCTGACCAAGCAATATGACGACGGTGGCGTCTATGAAGGCACGTTCAAGGACGGGCTTCAACACGGCACCGGAAGCTACCGCCTGCCCAATGGCTATGAATATACCGGCGACTGGATCGAGGGCGAAATTCGCGGCCAAGGCGAAGCGCGCTTTCCCAATGGATCGGTCTATATTGGCGCATTTGCCAAGGGCAAGCCCGAAGGGATCGGCAAGATCACCTTCACAGATGGCGGCACCTATGAGGGCGAATGGAAAGACGGCAAGATCAACGGCCAAGGCGTCGCGATCTATGCCAATGGCGTGCGCTATGAAGGCGCGTTCAAAAACGCCATGCATCATGGCAAGGGCACGATGATGTCGCCCGGCGGCTATGTCTATGAGGGCGATTGGGTCAATGGCGTCAAAGAGGGCATGGGCACCATAAGCTACCCTGATGGGGCGACCTATCAAGGCGAGATCGTCGCCGGGGAACGCTCGGGCCAAGGCGTGCTGACGACAGAGGACGGGCTGATCTACGAAGGACTCTGGGCCGCGGGGCAAATCGAAGGCACCGGCAAATTGATTCAACCCAATGGCGATATCTACGAAGGGGATCTCGTCGCCGGTCAGCGTCAGGGACAAGGCCGCGTGATCTATGCCAATGGCGATACCTATGAAGGCGGATTTGAGGCCGACAAACGCCACGGACAAGGCGAGTTCAAGGGCGCGGATGGCTATCACTATACCGGCAACTGGGTGGCGGGTCATATCGAAGGCACCGGCACCGTGACCTATCCCGACGGCTCGGTCTATGTCGGCCAATTCCGCGAAGACCTCGCGGATGGCACCGGCAAGATCACCTACCCGGATGGCTCGACCTATGAAGGCGAATGGCAGGCGGGCGTGATCGAAGGCACCGGCACCGCCACCTTCGCCAACGGGCTGACCTATGTCGGACAGTTTCACAACGCCCGCAACCACGGCAAAGGCGTCATGAGCTATTCCACCGAAGCCGGCGATTACCGCTATGAAGGCGACTGGGTCGACGGACAGCGCCACGGGCTCGGCACCGCGTCTTACCCGGACGGATCGGTCTATGAAGGCCAGTTCGCCGAAGGCCAGCGCCACGGGGTTGGCGAGATCACCATGAAGGACGGGTTCAAATATTCCGGCGAATGGAAAAACGGCGAGATCAGCGGCCGCGGCGTGGCCACCTATGCCAATGGCGATGTCTATGAGGGCATGTTCAAATCCGGCAAGCGCCAGGGCGAAGGCACCATGCGCTATGCCAATGGCGAGGAAAGCACCGGCACTTGGGACAACAACGCCCTGAAAACCGGCGGTTAAACGGATCAAGGCGGTGCTCCCGCCCCTTTGAGACACAGCAAAGCTGTGCCTCACAAGCGTTGGGCGTGGCTGGGGGCAAGCCCCCAGACCCCATTTTGCAAATTGGGGGCTCTGCCCCCAAACCCCCGAGGTATTTTCCCCAAGAAGAAACTGGGGCCGCTACCAAGGCAGCCGTGTGCCATCCCAACTATAGAACTGTCCTGTATCGGATGGCGTCAGACCATCGAGCACCGAGAGCAGGTTTTCGGCGCTTTCCTCCGGGCTATGTTTGCGATGCGCCTTGTGGCCATTTGTAAACGGTGTCGCCACTGTGCCGGGGTGTAGCGTGACGCAGATCGCCTCGCGGTGACTGCGCGCCAGTTCGATCGCGCCGGTATGGACGATCTGATTGAGCGCCGCCTTGGCCGCGCGATAGCTATACCAGCCCCCCAAGTGATTGTCCCCGATCGAGCCAACCTTGGCCGACAGCGCCGCAAAGACCGCCCGCCGATCCCGGCGCAACAAGCGGGGCGCGTGTTTGAGGATCAGCGCCGGACCGATGGCATTGATCGCATATTGATCCGCCAGCGCCGCCGCTGTGACATGGCGCAGGGATTTCTCTGGTGGCTGTTCCGCCCCATGCAGCGCGCCCGTGGCGACAAGGATCATATCGAACCCCGGCTCCAGCGCCCCAAGCGTCGCCTCGACCGAGGCCGCATCCGTGATGTCCAGCCCATCGTCGCGCCGCGACAGCCCCGCGACCATACCACCGCGCGCCGCCAAAGCCGCCACAAGGGCCGATCCAATGCCGCCCGACGCCCCAATCACCAATGCCCGTTGTCCTGTCATGTGGTCCAAGCTGGCACCTGAGAGCAGAAAGTCAAACCGCCGCTGCAAAAACCCCCTTTTCTTTTGGGGCCGGTTCCGTATATTTTGATCCTATGACACGGGTTACACATATCCTTTCTTCCAAGGTCGCCTCTGGCGCCGTGCGTCCCCGTGATCTCCTTCTTCTTCTCAGCCTTCGCTGAGCGCGCTTCGGCGCGGGCCGCTCAGGATAGACAGCGCCGAGACCTCCACGCCGAATATAGAAGAACACGAGACATCCAACATGACCGATAAAATCCCCCAGGACCGCGTCCTGATTTTTGACACGACCCTGCGCGACGGCGAACAATCCCCCGGCGCCACCATGACCCATGATGAAAAGCTCGAAATCGCGGCCATGCTCGACGATATGGGCGTCGACATCATCGAAGCCGGGTTCCCGATTGCCTCCGAAGGTGACTTTGCCGCCGTGAGCCAGATCGCGAAAAACGCCGTCGATAGCCGCATCTGCGGTCTGGCGCGGGCCAATTTTGCCGATATCGACCGCTGCTGGGAGGCGATCAAACACGCCGGGAAGAACCGTATCCATACCTTCATCGGCACCTCGCCGCTGCACCGCGCCATTCCGAACCTCTCGATGGACGAGATGGCCAACAAGATCCACGACACCGTGAGCCACGCCCGCAACCTCTGCGAAGATGTGCAATGGTCGCCGATGGACGCAACGCGCACCGAATGGGATTACCTCTGCCGCGTGATCGAGATCGCGATCAAGGCCGGGGCCACCACGATCAACATCCCCGACACCGTGGGCTATACCGCCCCCGAGGAATCGGCCAACCTCATTCGCCGCCTGATCGAGACCGTGCCCGGCGCCGACGAGGTGATCTTTGCGACCCACTGTCACAATGACCTCGGCATGGCGACGGCCAATGCGCTGGCCGCCGTCGCGGGCGGCGCGCGCCAGATCGAATGCACCATAAACGGCCTTGGCGAACGCGCCGGCAATACCGCGCTGGAAGAAGTCGTGATGGCGATGAAAACCCGCCACGACATCATGCCGTGGACGACCGGCATCGACACCACCAAGATCATGGCCATCTCCCGCCGCGTCTCAACCGTGTCGGGCTTCCTTGTGCAACCCAACAAGGCCATCGTCGGCAAGAACGCCTTCGCCCACGAAAGCGGCATCCATCAGGACGGCATGCTCAAGAACCGCGAGAATTTCGAGATCATGCGCCCCGAGGATATCGGCCTCGCCGGAACCTCGCTGCCGCTGGGCAAACATTCGGGCCGCGCCGCGCTGCGCGACAAGCTCGAACATCTGGGCTTTGAGCTGGGCGACAATCAACTCAAAGACGTCTTCGTGCGCTTCAAGGATCTCGCAGACCGCAAGAAAGAGGTCATGGATGATGACCTCATCGCCCTGATGCGTGTGAGCGGCGGTGACGAGGGCGATGCGCTCAAGCTGGTCTCGATGAAGGTCATCTGCGGCACCGGCGGTCAGGCCGAAGCCACCGTCGAAATGGAAATCGACGGCAAGGACATCTCGGCGACCGCCTTTGGCGACGGCCCGGTGGATGCGACCTTCAAGGCGATCCGTGATCTGCACCCCAACGAGGCCCGCCTGCAACTCTATCAGGTGCACGCCGTGACCGAAGGCATGGACGCCCAGGCCACAGTGTCGGTGCGCGTCGAAGAAGACGGCAATGTCGCGACCGGCCAATCCGCCGATACCGACACCGTGGTCGCCTCGGCCCGCGCCTATATCAACGCGCTGAACCGCCTCCTGGTGCGCCGCGCCAAAATGGGCGAAGGCGCCGACACCCGCGAAATTTCCTATCGCGACCTGACCTGATGGTTTGGCGCCAAGCCGCTTCGAAGCGGCTTGGCAGCCATCAGTCAGACAACTTGCCTCGTAAATTTTGCACCGTGCGGCTCACGGCTACCGACGCGGTCTCGCAAAACTGCTGGCACGGTTGCAATACCGCAGCTTGAGGGGCGTCAAAATCGACCTCAACCACAGACCAGTCCTCTTCCCTTAGGCTATCTGTGAAATGCCCCTCATCCGAAAGCCCCTGCTGGTTCATACGCCAGAAGAGGCGCATGTCGAAAACGCCCGGCGCAATCAGAACTTCAAGGACCCGCCGCCGAAGAATGGGGTATTTCGGCTCAAGGTAATACCGTTGGTACACACGCTCCAAAGACGCATTGAGATCGAAGTGATAGACATCATCGTATTCCGGCTCATACATCCAGTCTGCCATGATACTACCGATAAGTGAGCGCCGTTTTTGGACACGTCGGTGCTCCACAGAAATGAAATCATCCCAACGCTCAAAGCGTCGATATAACTCGATTAACTGCTCCTTATTCGTTGCCTTGTGATAATCATCTTCCGTCACTTCCCGGAGGTCAAAACTCTCACCCAAACGCGTATCCGCCGTGATGCATTTGCGGACTGCATCCCGACAGGCATCCGTTGCGGCCTGAAGCATCTCAAGCGACAGCATCTTCTCGACAGCCTCGGCAAGGACAACACTATCTTCCTTGAATGCCTCTTCTGTCTCCGGCTCCTCACTCTCTTCACCGTCAGGCAATAGATACAAGTCCCGAATGGGGCCCAGTATTGCGGCATCCTCACAGAACAAAACGTCCAGATCGCCCTGCATGCCAAAATGAGGATCAACACGTGCCGCACTAACCAGATCTTTCAGCTTGCGGGAGATGTCGAGGTAATCCACTGGTCCCTCAGTTTTGGCCAAACACGCCGCTTCAATGAAATGATCCGTGAACGGACTCATTTCCGCTCCCGCGTCAGTTGTCGCGAAGGCCGGACTTGACGAAATTCTGATGAGGTTTGTCAGCGGCAAACCCCTGCGCGCATGTTGGGACTTGTAGAGGCTCTGCCCCGAGTAGCAGGCATCCTGAACAATAATCGTATTGTCTGCATTGATCGACTTGAGAACCTGAAACAGGCTCTCTTCGGATATCCCCGTGGATTCAGGACTTCCTGTTTCGTAACCACTTGTAACCCAGTAAAACGTTTCCCCGATGATATCCCCATGCCCGGAAAAATACAGGAACAATTCCTCGGTCTCATCACCGCTGTCCCGAAGCACTTTCAAATGGTCGAGAATATCATTCGCCGATTTGTTGAAAAGAGGTGTGATCTGCGAATAACGGCCACCCGCTTTCAAAAGCCTCTCCACCGCTTTGACGTCTTCGGCGCAGGCGGGAAGGATCCCAAAATCTTGCGATTGAGGCTCAGAGATGCCGACCAAAACGGCTCTGCGTATTCTCATAACAAGGGTCACGATCCGTCAGTGTTCGGGCCATATTAGGGTCTCCGTTCTTAAGCAATCAATAAGAAAACGGCAAAACCCACGCTTCAACGCACGCCCCGTTAACCCCGCTCCTCCCCCAACCCGCACCGACGCAATACCGACGTTTTACCGACGTGATACCGATATGGGTTTTCGCCGCTTGCCCTGCGTTAACCTGCCCTGCGAATCGCGGGCGGAAACACGCTGATTTCCTCTTATGTGGCCTTTCCGTTGCCGGGTGCTCTCATTATAAGGGGCATTGGCCCGTGACACGCAGAATCGCGGACCCAATTGGAATTTCTGTGGAAAGCGAAACGCATGTTGGCAAATCTGGGCGGTCTGTTTACCTCTGACATGGCCATTGACCTCGGAACCGCAAATACGCTGGTTTATGTCAAGGGCAAGGGCGTGATCCTGTCCGAACCCTCCGTGGTCGCTTACCACGTGAAGGATGGCGTGAAAAAGGTTCTCGCCGTCGGCGAAGATGCCAAGCTGATGCTTGGCCGAACCCCCGGCTCCATCGAGGCGATCCGCCCGATGCGTGACGGTGTGATTGCCGATTTTGACGTGGCCGAAGAGATGATAAAACACTTCATCCGCAAGGTTCACAAACGCTCGACCTTCTCCAAGCCCAAGATCATCGTCTGCGTCCCGCATGGTGCGACTCCGGTGGAAAAAAGGGCTATTCGTCAATCGGTTCTGTCTGCTGGCGCGCGACGCGCGGGCCTGATCGCAGAGCCAATCGCGGCCGCAATCGGGGCCGGGATGCCGATCACCGACCCGACCGGCAACATGGTTGTGGACATCGGCGGCGGCACCACCGAAGTCGCCGTTCTGTCGCTTGGCGATATCGTCTATGCCCGCTCCGTGCGCGTCGGGGGCGACCGCATGGATGAGGCCATCATCAACTACCTGCGCCGCAATCAAAACCTGCTTGTCGGTGAGGCCACAGCCGAGCGTATCAAGACCCAGATCGGCACCGCCCGCATGCCCGATGACGGGCGCGGAACCTCGATGCAAATCCGTGGCCGCGACCTTCTGAACGGCGTCCCCAAAGAGACCGAGATCAGCCAGGCACAGATTGCCGAAGCCCTCTCCGAACCTGTGCAGCAAATCTGCGAAGCCGTCATGACCGCGCTCGAAGCGACACCCCCGGACCTCGCCGCTGACATTGTCGACCGCGGCGTGATGCTGACCGGCGGAGGCGCCCTGCTCGGCGACCTCGACCTCGCCCTGCGCGAACAGACCGGCCTCGGCGTTTCCATCGCTGATGAGTCGCTCAACTGTGTTGCTATGGGCACCGGAAAGGCGCTTGAATACGAAAAACAACTGCGCCACGCCATCGACTACGACAGCTAAGGCCCGTCACCTCTTGATGACCGCCTAAGCGCGAAGAAGCGGAATAGGGAAAAGCTTGGCCCGTGACCGGACACAAGGCGATGACTACACGGCGCCGCTCAAGCGGCTCCTTCTTGGTGTGCTCATCTTCCTCTTGCTCTCTATCTTCTTGATTTGGCGCATTGATTCGCCTCGCGTTGAACGGTTCCGCGCACAGGTCGTTGATGCTGTGCTGCCCTCTTTCGACTGGGCGATGACGCCCGTGACCGGGACCGTGGCCCTCTTGCGGGATTTCCAATCCTATCAGCGCCTGACCGAACAGAACCGCGAATTGCGGCGCGAACTGCAACAGATGAAGGCCTGGAAAGAAGCCGCCCTTCAACTCGAACAGGAAAACGCCCGCCTGCTTGATCTCAACAACGTCCGCCTTGATCCGCGCCTGACCTTCATCACCGGCGTGGTGCTGGCCGATAGCGGCTCGCCCTTTCGCCAATCCGTGCTGCTCAATATCGGGTCGCGCGATGGGCTGGTCGATGGATGGGCCGCGATGGATGGGATCGGCCTTGTGGGGCGCGTCTCCGGCACCGGTGCCAATACAAGCCGCGTGATCCTGCTGACCGATAGCTCGTCGCGTATTCCCGTCATCGTGCAACCGTCGGGCCAACGCGGCCTTGTGGTCGGGGACAATTCGCCTGCGCCGCATATCGACTTCCTTGAAAACCGCGAACAGGTGCGCCCCGGCGACCGGGTGATTTCCTCGGGCGATGGCGGTGTTTTCCCGCCCGGCCTCCTTGTCGGTCAGGTCGCAAGCGACCCCGGCGGGCGCCTGCGCGTGCGCCTCGCGGCGGACTATGAACGCCTCGAATACCTGCGTGTGCTGCGCCATCACGGACGCAAACGCATTGACACGCCGGGGGCCATCATCGGACCCGATCAACCCGCCACAACAGTCCCAATCCGCCCCGCCCCCGAGGTTGCGGAGGGCGACAATGGCTGAGTCTGGCGCACGGTCTCTCAAATGGCCCATGCGGCTGGCCTATGTGGCGCTATCGCTTCTGTTTTTGGCGCTGGCCCTGTTGCCGTTTCAGACCGTGCCGCGCGGCTGGGCCGGACCGGATTGGGGCGTTGTGCTGACATTGGCGTGGGCCGCGCGACGCCCCGACTACGTGCCGGTTCTCATCGTCGCCCCGATGATCCTCTTGGCGGATTTCATCCTCATGCGCCCGCCCGGCCTTCTTGCCGCGCTCATGGTGGTCGCGCGACAAGTGCTGCGCCGCCGCGCCATAAGCCTGCGCGACGCCCCCTTCGCAACCGAATGGCTGACCGTTGCCGCGATCATGGTCGCCATCGCAGTGGCCGAGCGCCTGACCTTAATGGTCTTCTTACTGGACCAACCCCCGCCTGGCCTCGCGTTCATGCGGTTGATCGCAAACATTCTTGCCTACCCGGTCATGGTGTTTGCCTCGCAATTGCTTCTTGGCTTGCGCAAACCGCAACCCGGTGACAACGACACCCTCGCGAGGCAGGCATGAAACGTCCTGTTGTCGACACCGCAGAAACCCACCGCCGCCTGACCCGCCGCGCGCTTTTGCTCGGCGGCGCGCAAATCGGATTTATGGCCATGCTTGGCCTGCGCATGCGACATCTTCAGGTCGATCAGGCCGATCAATATCGCCTTCTCGCCGAAGAGAACCGCATCAACATCCGCCTCCTGCCCCCGGCACGCGGCGAGATTTTCGACCGCAACGGCATTCCCATCGCCGTCAATCAACCCTCCTACCGCATCACCATCGTGCGCGAAGACGCGGGCGACGTGGACAAAATCATTGACCGGCTCTCTCATCTCGTGGCGCTCGATCCGATCAAGATTGAGCGCGCCAAAAGTGAAATGGCACGATCCGCGCCGTTTCTTCCGGTGACGCTGGCCGATCACGTAAGCTGGGAGGAAATGAGCCGCGTGGCCGTCAACGCCCCCGCCCTCCCCGGCATCACGCCCGAGGTCGGCCTGTCCCGGCGCTATCCGTTCAAGGCCGATTTTGCCCATGTGGTCGGGTATGTCGGCCCGGTCTCCGACTACGACCTCTCCAAGATCGAAGACCCCGACCCGCTGTTACGTATTCCGCGTTTCCAACTCGGCAAAGTCGGGGTCGAGGCAAAGCAAGAAGACCGCCTGCGCGGCAAAGCCGGAAACAAGCGGGTTGAGGTCAACTCCGTGGGCCGGGTCATGCGTGAGCTTGACCGCCGCGAAGGCCAGCCCGGTGCCGATCTGCAACTGACGCTGGACCAACAATTGCAATCCTACGTGCAGGCCCGCCTTGGCAACGAAAGCGCCGCCGCCATTGTGATGGATTGCGAGACGGGTGATCTTCTTGCGCTCAATTCCTCGCCAAGTTTTGACCCGAACCTTTTTGTGACCGGCATTTCGGTCTCAGACTATAACGCCCTCACCGAGAGCAAATACCGCCCGCTTGCGGCCAAATCTGTGCAGGGCACCTATCCGCCCGGATCGACCTTCAAGATGGTCACCGCCCTCGCCGCACTCGAAGCCGGGGTGATGTCTGCCGAAGATACAGTCTGGTGCCCCGGACATCTTGAGGTATCGAACCGGCGCTTCCATTGCTGGAAACGTGTCGGCCACGGCCACATGACCCTGAACAAGGCCCTCCGCGAGAGCTGTGACGTCTACTTCTACAAGGTCGCCATTGACCTCGGGATTGACCGGCTTTCGGCGATGGCTGAACGGCTTGGCCTTGGGCAACGGTTTGATCTGCCCATGTCCGGCATCGCAAGCGGTTTGAACCCGTCGCGCGAATGGAAAGAGACCGTGCGCGGCGCGCAATGGCTTGTCGGTGATACGGTCAACGCCTCAATCGGTCAGGGCTTTGTCCTTGCCTCCCCGCTTCAACTGGCAGTGATGACATCCCGCCTCGCAACCGGGCGCGCGATCATGCCACGGCTGATCAAATCAGTTGATGGGGTAGAACCCGAACGGGCGCCCGCAGAGCTTTTGGGCCTGAATGAAAACAACCTGCGCCAGATTCGCAAAGCGATGTTCGATGTCTCCAACAACCGACGCGGCACGGCCTATGGTAGCCGCATCATCGACGACGCTTACCGCATGGCCGGCAAAACCGGCACAAGCCAAGTGCGCAACATTACAACCGCCGAACGCGCGGCAGGCGTGACACGCAACGAAGACCTGCCTTGGGAACGGCGCGACCACGCGCTGTTCGTGAACTTCGCCCCCTATGACAATCCGCGCATTGCCGTGGCCGTGGTGGTCGAACATGGCGGCGGCGGCTCGACCGCAGCGGCCCCCATCGCCCGCGATATTACCCTACGCGCCCTGCACGGCGGCACACCTCCGCTTGAGGCTTACCCAACCCGGGATCGCGACCGGATCGAAGCCCAACAAAACCGCCTGAACGCCGTGATTCCTGATCGAAACGGCAATGTCCGGGGCGAACGCGCATGAGCTATCTTGAGTATTCGATCAAGTCCGTCCCGACCGGCCCGCGCAAACTTCTTTACCTGCACTGGCCGTTGATCCTTTTGCTCTGCGCCGTGGCTGGCGTGGGGTTTTTGATGCTCTACTCCGTCGCAGGCGGAAGCCCTGACCCTTGGGCCGAGCCTCAGCTCAAACGCTTTGGCCTTGGCCTTTCGTTGATGTTCTTCGTCGCAATGGTGCCAATCTGGTTCTGGAACAACCTATCGTGGCTCGCCTATGGTGGAACCGTGCTCCTCCTGATCCTTGTCGAAGTCATGGGCAGCGTCGGCATGGGGGCGCAGCGTTGGATCGACCTTGGGTTCATGCGGCTGCAACCGTCCGAGTTGATGAAGATTACCCTCGTTCTGGCCCTCGCCGCCTATTATGATTGGCTCCCCCCCGAACGCACATCTCGCCCAATCTGGCTTCTGCCGCCGATCGCGCTCATCTTGATCCCCACGGCCCTCGTGCTGCGCCAACCCGACCTTGGGACATCCATTCTTTTGCTCGCGGGTGGCGGTATGGTGATGTTCATGGCCGGGGTGCATTGGGCCTATTTCGCCGCCGTCATAGCCGGGGGCATCGGCCTCGTCACCGCCGTCTTCCAATCGCGTGGCACGTCCTGGCAGCTCCTCAAGGATTATCAATATCGCCGGATAGATACGTTTCTTGACCCCTCAAGCGATCCCTTGGGCGCGGGTTATCATATCACGCAATCCAAGATCGCCCTCGGGTCTGGCGGCTGGACCGGACGCGGCTTTATGCAGGGCACACAATCCCGGCTCAATTTCCTGCCCGAGAAACACACCGACTTTATCTTCACGACCCTCGCCGAAGAATTCGGCTTTGTCGGCGGCATGTCTCTGCTTGGACTCTATGGGATCATTATCATTTTTTGCGTCATCGCCGCCCTGCGCAACCGGGATCGGTTTTCGTCTCTGTTGATCCTCGGCATTACAGCAACCTTCTTTCTGTTCTTCGCCGTGAATATGTCGATGGTCATGGGCATGGCCCCCGTTGTCGGCGTCCCGCTCCCCTTGGTAAGCTACGGCGGGTCCGCCATGCTGGTCCTGCTGGTCGCTTTCGGCCTCGTCCAAAGCGCCCATGTGCATCGCCCCCGCTAAGCGGGTTGCCATCCTCGCCGCGATATGGCCTGACTATGCGGCAACGCACGAAGGGAGCCGCCCATGTCGATATTTCACCTTGCCTATAACGTCACCGACCTTGCCAAAGCGCGCGCCTTTTACGGCGATCTTCTGGGCTGCACCGAAGGGCGCAGCACAGATACATGGGTCGATTTCAACTTTTTCGGCCATCAGCTCTCGCTGCATCTCGGCACACCCTTCACCACCGCCGATACCGGCCATGTCGGTGACCATCTTGTCCCCATGCCGCATCTTGGGGTGATCTTGCCCAAAGACGACTGGGACGCCCTCGCTGCCCGGCTTGATGCGGAAAATGTCGATTTCATCCTGCGCCCGTTTACCCGCTTTGCCGGCGACCCCGGCGAACAAAGCACCATGTTTTTCCGTGATCCCTTCGGCAACCCCATCGAAATCAAAGGCTTTGCCGATATGGCAGGCGTGTTCGCGACATGATCAACGTCCTTTTCGCCGCCCGCCCCGAACGCTGGACCACCTATGAGGCCCCGCTACACGACGCGTTTCGCGCCGCTGGCCTCAACGTCGACCTGCGCACCGATTTTGCCCCCGACTCGGTCGATTATATCGTCTACGCCCCCAATGGCCCGCTACAGAATTTTACTCCCTATACGCGCTGCAAGGCGGTCTTGGGTCTCTGGGCCGGGGTCGAAGACGTGGTCACCAACCCAACCCTGACCCAACCGCTTGCGCGTATGGTCGATCACGGCCTGACCCAAGGTATGCGCGAATGGGTGGCGGGCCATGTGCTGCGCCATCATCTTGGCATGGACCAACATATTCACGGCCAGGACGGCCAATGGCGCAGCCACATCCCCCCGCTTGCTAAAAACCGCCCCGTGACCATCCTCGGCCTGGGCGCTCTGGGGCGGGCCTGCGCCGAAACGCTGGCCAGCTTGGGCTTTCCCGTCACCGGCTGGAGCCGAAGCGCCAAAGACATCCCCGGCATAACCTGCCTACACGGCACCGACGGGCTGGGCTCTGCGCTTTCGACGGCGCAAATCCTCGTGCTTTTGCTCCCCAATACCCCGGCGACGGAAAACATCCTCAACGCCGATACCCTCGCAGACCTGCCCAAAGGGGCTTGTATCATCAACCCCGGACGCGGCCCTTTGATCGACGACGACGCCCTGCTCGCCGCGCTCGACACCGGCCAGGTCGCACATGCCACGCTGGATGTCTTCCGGGTCGAACCCTTGCCCCCGGAACATCCCTACTGGGCACACCCAAACGTCACCGTCACGCCCCATATTGCCTCTGAAACGCGCCCCGAAACGGCAAGCAACGTCATCGCCGAAAATATCCGCCGCGGCGAAGCGGGCGAATCCTTCCTGCATCTGGTGAACCGCGACGCAGGCTACTGACGCGCGTGCTTCACCTTTGTGAAAATACTCCGGGGTGAATTGGCCCTGCCAAGGGCCAAGAGGGGCCGCGCCCCTGCTCCGCGCCCTTGGGCGCATATCCTGTGCGCCGCCCTTGCGGCGCGCCGACCAATTACCGAAGCTTGGGCGGATTGTCGGGATCGCTACCGGGCGTGACCAGCTTATACTCGCGCGGCTGCTCTGGTTCCGGTAGGTCAAACCGAAGCCCAACCCGCGCCAATTGCGCCGCAACCGGGTCACTGCTGGCAAAAAACCCAACATCCAACGCCCCGGCCTCAATCCCCGAAAACGTAAGCGCCTCTGACACCGCCTTGGCCAACGCCCCTTGCGCCGCCTCAACCGCATTGACGAACCCAAGCAGATGCCCCTTTGCGCCGGTGTCATAGGTCACACCCACAAGATAGGCCGACTTGGCCAGCCCCGTCGCCGTCGCAAGTTTCTGATCCAACGCCGTCAAAAGCACCTCTGGCAATCCTGCCGGGCTTTCGAAAACTTCCGCCCGCGCGGCAATCTCATCCGGGGCATGGGTCAACGTCTCGGTCAACCAGCCCAGCGCCTCGGGCGGGATCAGGATCGACGATGGTGCCACCTCAAGATTGACCCCAAGACCAATCTCCTGATCCGCCAGCATCGACGCGATGATCCGCCCCGACAGGGCCGCATAGGGCGCGGGTTTGCCCACGAACTCCGACAAACGGGCCTCGGTATCGAACACAAGGACAAACCGGTGATCCGATAGATCAAACACCTCCGGCGCGATCTTGTCATCTTCCGCTTCCTTGCTCAAAAGCAGGAATAGCTCGACATCCGCCAACCGCTCAAAGAACCGCAACCGGGCCGCGTCATCCTGCGGCATTGCCTCCATCGCCGCATGGGCGCGATCCAGCGGGGTTTGTTCACTCATCGCAACACCTCTTTGAGCCTCTGGCGCAGATCGGGCAGAAGCTCTGCCTCGAACCACGGATTTTTCCTCAGCCATGCCGTATTGCGCCATGACGGATGTGGCAAGGGGTAGAGATCGGGCGCATGGTCGCGCCAACCTCGCACCGTCTCGGTTACACCGCGCTTGTGTCGCAAATGCCATTTCTGCGCATAGCCCCCGACAACCAACGTCAACCGCACCTCGCCAAGCGCCTCCATGACCCGCGCCCGCCACGTCGCGGCACAGATCGGCGGCGGTGGCAGGTCGCTGCCCTTGGCATCATAGCCGGGAAAACAAAACGCCATCGGCAGGATCGCGACCCGGTCTCGGTCATAAAATGTCGCCGCATCCAGACCCAGCCAATCCCGAAGCCGATCCCCGGACGGGTCGGTAAAGGGCCGCCCGCTCTCATGCACGCGCGCGCCCGGCGCTTGCCCCACAATCAACACCCGCGCACCGGGCCGGAACCAAACCACGGGCCGCGGACTGTGGCGCGTCGCCGTTGCCGCAAACTGCGCGGCACATACTCGGCATGCGCCAATCTCTTGAACAAGCTCATCTGTCATCGCCATAAACCCTGTTCCAACCGGCAAGAAACGTAAAGTGGGACATTATTTCGATATTTGTCGAAATATATCTTGCCCAAAGTTATTATTTCTATATTTCTAGAAATATGAAACACGAATCAACAGACGACATTTCGCTCGCCGTGGCGGCCTCGACCTTTGCGGCGCTTGGCTCGGAACAAAGGCTCTCGGTGCTGCGCGTTCTGGTGCGCGCGGGCGAAGACGGGCTTTCCATTGGTGAGTTGGGCAACCGCAGTGGCGTAACAGGCTCTACATTGACCCATCATATGAAAATTCTCGCCCAATCGGGCTTGGTCACGCAACAAAAACAAGGCCGCTCTATCATCTGCGCCGCCGTGGCCTATGAGGAAATTCGCGCCCTGTCGTCGTTCCTGCTCAAGGAATGCTGCGCCGATTGCAACGCCTGTTCCGGCCCAAACTCCGGCCCGAACAAGGATCACAACCATGACTGATACCACCGAGCGACACCCGCTGTTTGCGGACCTGTGGAAACGAGTCGACAAGGCCTGGCTTGCCCTGATCGTGATCCTTGTCCTCCAGGCGATCCTCGATTTTGCGCACCTGGACGATACGGTGATCTTTGGCATCACCGCGGTTCTGCATACCGCGCCCTTCATCCTGTTTGCCATCCTCGCCATTGGCTATCTCAAGGCAACCGGCGCCGAGACACTTTTGGCCAAGGCCTTTGAGGGGCGCGAGACGCGGATGATCCTTTTGGCGGCGCTGCTTGGCGGGCTTTCGCCCTTCTGTTCGTGCGAAGTTATCCCCTTTATCGCCGCCCTCCTCGCTGTGGGCGCGCCGCTCTCTGCGGTCATGGCGTTTTGGCTGGCCTCGCCCCTCATGGACCCGGCCATGTTCGCCATCACATCCGGCACGCTGGGGTTTGATTTTGCACTGGCCAAGACCTTTGCCGCCGTGGGCCTTGGCCTGCTTGGCGGGTCGCTCACCATGCTATTTGCCAAATCGGTCGTCTTTGCGGACCCGCTGCGCGACAAACCACAGGTCGGCGGCTGCTGCGGGGTCAGGAAACCCTTCTCCGGCGCGCCGGTCTGGGCCTTCTGGACCGACCCCGACCGCCGCACCAGCTTTCGCGATGCGGTGATTGAGAACGGCCTGTTTCTGCTCAAATGGCTTGCGATTGCCTATACGATCGAGGCAATCATGATCCGCTATATCCCGGCATCGTGGATCGCGGGCGTGCTTGGCGGCGAGGGCGTCGGCCCGATTTTTCTTGGCGCTCTGGTCGGCGCGCCGGCCTATCTCAACGGCTATGCCGCTGTGCCTCTGGTCGATGCGCTGCTGCAACAGGGCATGTCGAACGGTGCCGCGATGAGCTTTGTCATCGCCGGTGGTGTAAGCTGTATCCCGGCGGCGATTGCGGTCTGGGCCTTGGTCAAACCCCGCGTCTTCGCCGCCTATTTCGGCTTTGCTATCCTCGGCGCGATCCTTGCCGGTCTCGCTTGGCAAGCCGTGGCCTGATCCCCCGGCAGGGTCTTCAAACATGTGCGGCAAAGACCCCTTTTGCCGCACATGACCGTCTTTCGGCCGGGTTTCGTTGCCCGGCCCTGTTTTTTCCGCTAATCCCTGATGAAAGAAAGACAAAAAGACCAACGCTGGAGGCCCTATGTATCGCGTCTGGAATTTTCTGACCGAGTATTCCCTGCTTCTCATTCTCGGCGCAGTGATCGCGCTGGCCTGGGCCAATCTTGACTACGAGAGCTACCATCATTTCGTCGAAATGCCGCTCTGGGACTATGCCCCGATTGGCCATCTGCATGATGGGCACCGGACTTTGACGCTGCATTATCTTGTGAATGACCTGCTCATGGCCTTCTTCTTTGCCATCGCCGCCAAAGAAGTCTGGGAGGCCGTGATCCTCGAAAACGGAAGCCTGCGCGGCAAGCGCGCGGCAACCCCCCTCTTTGCGACCGCAGGCGGTATGTTCGGCCCCATCGCCGTATATCTTGGCCTCGCGATGGTGCTTGGGTCGGATACCTATAACGCCGTTGCCAATGGCTGGGCGATCCCGACTGCGACCGACATCGCCTTTTCCTATCTCGTGGGCCGCCTCGTCTTTGGCGCAGGGCACCCGGCGGTGCGCTTCTTGCTGCTCCTCGCGATTGCCGATGATGCGGCGGGCCTCATTATCCTTGCGATCTTCTATCCCTCGGGCGACCTTGCGCCTGAATGGCTGCTAGTGTCGCTGGCGGCGGCGGTGCTTGTGTTCGTCTTCGCCAACTGGTTGCCACGCTACCTTGATCGCGGCAAACAACATCGCCCGACCTCGACCTTCGTGCGCAAGACCTTCTCTTTCCTGCCCTATCTGATCGCGGCCGCCATAAGCTGGTATGCCTTCATGCGCTCGGGGCTGCACCCGGCACTTGGCCTATTGCCCATCGTCCCGACCATCCCCCACGCAGATCGTGCCTTTGGGATCTTCTCCGAGGCAGAATCCCATCTCCATGACCTTCTGAACGAGATTGAACACGCCCTCAAAACGCCGGTCGAAGTCGTGCTGTTCTTCTTCGGTCTCTGCAATGCGGGGGTGCAACTCTCCTCGATGGGTGATGCGACCTGGCTCGTGCTCGCGGGGCTTTTGATTGGCAAACCAATCGGCATCCTCACGATGGGCTGGCTCGCCGCCGTGCCCCTGCGCCTTGGGATTCCCGAGGGGATGCGGATCGTCGATCTTGTCGTGATCGGCTTTGTCGCCGCCATCGGCTTTACGGTATCGCTTTTCGTCGCCTCGGTGGCCTTTGACACCGGCCCAGTGCAGGATGCGGCCAAAATGGGGGCGCTTCTCTCCTTTGCCGCAGCGGTCATCGCGCTCATTTCGGGCAAGGTCTTCCGAGTCGAAAAGCGCGACTTCTAGGGGGGATTCTCCCGAAGCGACAGGAAACCGGCACACGAGTGCCGGTTTTTTGTCTCATATTGCCAAATTATTGCCCCAGAGAGTTGCTAAAAACCTCTGCAATCAACAATATTGAGGCCAAGGCGCCACATAGAGCGTTAAACAAAACCCGTTAAAAGGTTGGCCGGAGCAGAGCCGGAGCGAAAAATGCTCGAATTCGACAACGTAAGTAAGTCCTTTTGGACCGGAAGCCAGCGCAAGGTGATCCTTGACCGCGTGTCGTTTCGCGTGGAACTTGGGAAATCGCTCGGCATCCTTGCCCCGAACGGCACCGGCAAGACCACCCTTATCAACATGATGGCTGGTCTCGAAAAACCCGACGAAGGCGAAATTCGGCGCTCGTGCCGTATCTCCTTCCCGCTTGGCTTCATGGGCGGCGTTGTGAACAAACACTCCGCGGTTGAAAATAGCCGCTATATCGCGCGCCTCTACGGTCTTGATCCCGATTATGTCGAGGCGTTCTGCCGCTGGCTCTGTGGGCTTGGCGAGTATTTCGAACAACCCCTCGGCACATATTCGTCAGGGATGCGGTCGCGCTTTACCTTCGCGTTGATGTTGGCACTTGATTTCGACATGTATCTGATTGACGAAGGCATGCCCTCCTCAACCGATGTAGAGTTTAATAAACGTGCCGGGGAGGTTCTCAAGGAACGCCTGCGCACAACCACGATCGTTATCGTGTCGCACAAACCAAAAGTGCTTGAGAGATTCGCCCGTTCCGCTGCCGTCCTTCTGGATGGTCAGCTTTACATGTTTGACACCTTGGAAGAGGCAACGCAGCTTTATGACTACCAAACCCAAGGCTAAAAAATTCCGTATCCGGCGCAATACGCCGGCTCCCGGTGCCGCCCCCGGCGGCAGCGAGGCCGCGCGCAATGAACCGCCGAGTCACCGCTTTACCGGCGAGGCACCGACCCCCGAGATGCCCGCGACGCAGCCCGTGCACCCGACGCACCCGGCACAACCGTCGCAAACCGCCCGCCCCACAGCCGCGCAGCCGACCGCGCACCAAGCGCAGGCCGCGCCACAGCCCTCAACCGCCCCAAGCCCACAACAGGCACAACCCGCCCCGCAGGCCGGGGCCGCCATGCCCCCGGATCAAGAAATCGACGCAATCAAGCGCGAAGGTCTGACCGGACGCCAGTTGCGCATGGCTCGCCGCATGGCCCAGAAAAATGGCCTTGCCGCCACGTCCGACTACGATGCCGTGCGCCTCCTGCGCGCCAACGGGCTTGATCCGTTCCAACGCACCAACATGCTTGAACTCGTCGTCCCCGATGGCAACGGAAACGGCAATGGTGACGATGGCGGGCGCGTGCAACTGCCGCAAACCATGCCAATGGGCGGCAACACCCTGCCCTCGACCGAGATGCAAACCCAATCTCCGGCCGAAAAGCGGGCGCGCGAAATTCGCGAAATCCAAAAAGACATTGCCAAGCGCCGCCGCCGCCGTTTGGCGCTGCTGTTCGCGCGCCTTTCGGTTTTTGTCTTTCTACCGACGCTTCTTACCGGGTGGTATTTCTTTGCCATTGCCACGCCGATGTATGCGACCAAATCCGAATTCCTCATCCTGCAAGCCGACAATGCGGGCGGGTCCGGGATCGGCTCTTTCCTGTCGGGAACGCAATTTGCCACCAATCAGGACTCGATCGCGACGCAATCCTTTCTCGCGTCCAAGGATGCTATGGTCCGGCTGGATCAGGATGAGGGCTTCAAAGAGCATTTCGCCGATCCCAGCATCGACCCGATTCAACGCCTGCCGGAAAACCCGACCAACGAACAGGCCTATAGCCTCTACAAGAAATACGTAAAGGTCGGCTACGATCCGACCGAAGGCGTGATCCGCATGGAGGTTTCGGCCGCAGATCCCGAGGTTTCGGCCCGGTTTTCCGAAGCCCTGATTTCCTATGCCGAACAACGCGTCGACGACCTCTCGCAGCGCAAGCGCGAAGATCAGATGGGCGACGCCCGCATCGGTCTTGAAAAGGCCCGCAAAGAACGCCGCGAGGCCCAGGCCAAACTTGTCGAGCTTCAGGAAGGATCCGTGATTGACCCCGAGGGACTGATTTCCTCGCTGCGCTCACAGATTTCAAACGTCCAAATTCAGCTTCAGGAGAAAGAGCTTCAACTGGCCGCGCTTGAGGACAACCTACGCCCCAACCGCGCCCGCGTCGAAGGGGTCAAAGGCGACGTTCGCCGCCTCAAAGAGCTTCAGGCACAGCTTGAAGCCAAGATGACCAACGCAACGGCCGGGGAATCCTCTCTGGCCCAGAAAACTGCCCTGATTCAGATGGCGCAGGCCGATCTCGCAACAGCGGATCTTCTGATGCAATCGTCGCTTCAGACGCTCAAGCAAACCGAACTCGAAGCCAACCGGCAGGTCCGCTACCTGACGACAAGCGTTGAACCTGTCGCCTCTCAGGATCCCTCCTATCCCCGCGCCTTTGAGGATACGCTGCTGGCCTTCCTGATCTTCTCGGGCATTTACCTTCTGATCTCGCTCACGGCCTCGATCCTGCGGGAACAGGTTTCCTCCTAATGCAACTGGACCTTACTCGCCCATGAAACATATCGACATCGCTGGCCTCACGGTCGCCAATGACCTGCCCCTGACCGTGATCGCCGGCCCCTGTCAGCTCGAAAGCGCCGACCACGCTCAGATGATCGCGGGCACCATGAAAGAGGCCTGCGACGCGGCGGGCGCGCAATTCGTGTTCAAAGCCTCCTATGACAAGGCCAACCGCACCAGCCTCTCGGGCAAACGCGGCCTCGGCCTCGAGGCTGGGCTAAAAGTCTTGCAGGGCGTGAAAAAGGCGATTGGCGTCCCGGTCCTGACCGACGTGCATACCGAGGCCCAATGCGCCCCCGTGGCCGAGGTCTGTGATATCCTGCAAATCCCCGCTTTCCTCTGCCGTCAGACCGACCTCCTGATCGCCGCCGCCGCGACCAAGGCCGTGGTCAACGTCAAAAAGGGTCAGTTCCTTGCGCCGTGGGACATGGACAATGTCGTGGCCAAGCTCGAAACCTCCGGCACTGACCGCATCATGCTCACCGAACGCGGAACGTCCTTTGGCTACAACACCCTCGTGACCGATATGCGCGGCCTGCCCCGCATGGCCCAAACCGGCTATCCCATCATCATGGACGCAACCCATTCGGTTCAACAGCCGGGCGGTCAAGGTGGCTCTTCAGGCGGTCAGCGCGAATTTGCCCCGGTCATGGCCCGCGCCGCTGTATCGCTCGGAATTGCCGGGGTCTTTATCGAAACCCACGAAGACCCGGACAACGCCCCATCCGATGGGCCGAACATGATCCATTTGCACCACATGCCGACCCTTATTGAGACATTGATGGCCTTTGACCGATTGGCCAAGGAAAACCCCATTCAAATCTGATCCATTGACGAGACACCCCATGAAAAAACCTGCCGCCACGGTGACCCCGAACACCTGGGAGTTCCTGCGTGACCCGATGATCACGCCCACAGGCTTTCGCGAATATGATGCGCGTTGGAAATACCCCGACGAGATCAACCTGCCCGGCATGACGGCCCTCGGCCTCGGCATCGGCACCCAGATGCGCGCCCACGGCCTTGAGCCGGTGATCTCGGTCGGCAACGATTACCGCGACTACTCGCTCGCGATCAAAAACGCCCTCGTCGTCGGCCTCATGCAGGCGGGGATTCAGGTCAAGGATATCGGCCCCTGCATTACCCCGATGTGCTATTTTTCGTCCTTCCACCTCGGCACGCCCGCCGTCGCGATGGTCACCGCCTCGCATAACCCCAATGGCTGGACCGGGGTCAAGATGGGCTTTGACATGCCCCTGACCCACGGCCCCGACGAGATGACCGAGCTCAAGGACATCGTTCTCAACGGCAAGGGCAAACCGCAACCGGGCGGTTTTTATGAAACGGTCGATGGCGTCTGGAATGCCTATATGGATGACCTCGTCGGCGATTTCAAAATGACCCGCAAACTCAAGGTCGTCTGCGCAACCGGGAACGGCACCGCCGCCGCATATGCGCCCGCCCTCTTTGAACGGCTCGGCGTCGAAGTCGTCGATCGCCATAATCGCCTTGATTACACCTTCCCCAACTACAACCCGAACCCCGAAGCTATGGAAATGCTGCACGACATGGCCGAAGGTGTGCGGGCCTCGGGGGCCGATATGGCGCTTGGCTTTGATGGCGATGGCGACCGCTGCGGCGTGGTCGATGACGAGGGCGAGGAAATCTTTGCCGATAAGGTCGGCGTCATCATGGCCCGCGACCTGTCCAAACTCTATCCTGGCGCGACCTTCGTCGCCGATGTGAAATCAACCGGCCTCTTCGCCTCTGACCCCGAGTTGAAGAAATACGGCGCCAAGGCCGACTATTGGAAAACCGGCCATAGCCACATGAAACGCCGCGTGCACGAAATCGGCGCGCTCGCCGGGTTCGAGAAATCAGGCCACTATTTCCTCGCCGGAGATTTGGGACGCGGCTATGACGACGGCCTGCGCGTCGCGGTCGAAATCTGCAAACTGATGGACCGCAACCCGGATATGAAAATGTCCGACCTGCGCAAGGCACTGCCCAAAACATGGTCCACCCCGACCATGTCGCCCTATTGCGCCGACACCGAGAAATACGAGGTGCTTGACCGCCTCGTCGCCAAACTCGTCGCCAAGCACGAGGCAGGCGAGCCGCTCGCCGGGCGTCCGATCAAAGAGGTCGTAACCGTGAACGGCGCGCGTGTCATTCTCGACAACGGCTCCTGGGGTCTCGTGCGCGCCTCATCCAATACGCCAAACCTCGTCGTGGTCTGCGAAAGCTCCGAGAGCGAGGCCGAAATGCACGCCATCTTCTCCGACATCGACGCCGTGATCCGCACTGAGCCTTCGGTCGGCGACTACGACCAGACGATCTGAGGCAGCTCATGGCAAAGATTTGGCTGCTCTTGGGGCTTGCGGCATTCGGCGCGGCATTCGTCGCGCCGCCTCAACCCGGCATAGAGGATATCCAACAGACTGGTTTGCTGGTGTTGGCCTGTTTGTTCCTTTTTCTCTGGGGGTTAGGAGCGCGAAAACGCCCCAAGCCCTCTCCCCGCCGCAAAAAATCAAGCCCCGCGCACCGCGCCAAACCCAAGCCCGCGCGCCAGAAGAAAACCGCTCCTGCACGCCGGGCCAAACCGGCGCCGCGCAAAAAGGCCAAGAAGCCCACCCGCCCAATTATGGTGGATGGCTCAAATGTCATGCATTGGAAAGACGGCGCGCCGGATCTTGAGATCGTCAAACAACTGGTGACCGCCCTCAAGAAAGCGGGCTATCAGCCCGGCGTGATCTTTGACGCCAACGCCGGATACAAGCTCTTTGACCGCTACCTCGACGACGCGCCCTTGGCCCGAGAACTCGGCCTGCCCGAGAAACAAGTCTTGGTCTCTCCCAAGGGGCAACCGGCTGATGTCTTTCTCCTCAACGCCGCCCGCGACATGGGGGCCCCAATCGTGACCAATGACCGGTTTCGTGACTGGCTCGATGACTTCCCCGAATTCGCCAAACCCGGCCGTTTGATACAGGGCGGCTATCGCAACGACGCCCCGTATCTCAAATCCAACGCACGCTAACGCGTTACGCCTTTAACTTGAGCTATCAAGTTGAAGGCGAGGCGCTCACCACAGTCGTATGTTGCACTGCGCTCCGCCAAAATCTGTATCTCAGGTTTTTGGCGGAACGCTTTAGGCCGCCAGCCCGCGCCCCTTCAAGAGTGCCTCAACCCCCGGAAGCCGCCCGCGGAACCGTTTATAGAGGTCCGCCGCCTCGACCGATCCCCCGGTGGACAGGATATGCGTCTCAAGCGCCTTGGCGGTTGCCGCATCAAACGCATCGCCCGCTTCTTCAAACGCCTCGAACGCGTCGGCATCCATGACCTCGGACCACATGTAGGAATAATAGCCGCTCGAATATCCATCGCCGGAAAACACATGTGCGAAATGCGGCGTGGCGTGGCGCATGGTGATCGCCGCAGGCATGCCAAGCTCGGCCAGAACCTCCGCCTGTTTCTCCATGACGTCGCCCGGCGCCGCGCCCTCGTGAAACGCAAGATCGACCAATGCCGAGGCCACATACTCTACCGTCTGGAACCCCATATCGAAATTCGCCGCGCCCAAAACCTTGTCGAGCATCGCCTTGGGCATTGCCTCGCCGGTTTCCGCATGGGTCGCGAACTCTGCAAGAACCTCCGGCACTTCCAACCAATGCTCATAAAGCTGCGACGGAAGCTCGACAAAATCGCGCGCCACCGACGTGCCCGAGATCGACTCATAGGTCACATCCGACAACATCTGATGCAGGGCATGGCCGAATTCATGAAACAACGTGCGCGCATCGTCATACGACAACAACGCCGGATCGCCCTTGGCAAAGTTGCACACGTTGATGACCACCGGCCCCTGCTCTTTGGGAAACTTCGCTTGGCTACGCATCGCCGAACACCACGCGCCCGACCGTTTCGATCCGCGCGCGAAATAATCGCCAATGAACACCGCGATATGTTTGCCGTCCCGCGTGACCTCCCACGCCCGGCAATCGGGATGATAAAGCGGCACATCAAGCGGCTTGAATTCCAACCCGAAAAGGCGATTGGCACAGGCAAACGCCGCCTCGATCATCCGATCCAGTTGCAGGTAGGGTTTGACCTCGGCCTCGTCGAGATCATGCTCGGCCTTGCGCCGCTTCTGTGCGTAATAATGCCAATCCCACGGCGCGAGATAGCCATTGATGCCGTCCTGATGCATCATCTCTGTCAACACCGCAGCATCCGCCTCGGCCTGTGCCTTGGCTGGCTCCCACACCGCCATCAAGAGATCCCGGACCTTCTCCGGCGTACCCGCCATCTGCGTCTCAAGCTTGTAGGCCGCAAAGCTCTCATAGCCCAAAAGTTTGGCCCGTTCTTCGCGCAAGGCCAATATCTCGGCGGCGATTGCGCGGTTGTCGGTCTCGCCCCCGTTCTCGCCGCGCGCGCGCCATGCCTTAAACGCCCGCTCGCGCAAATCCCGGCGCGGCGAAGATTGCAGGAACGGCGTAATAATTGACCGCGACAGAGTCACAACCGGCCCCTCCTGCCCCTTTTCCGCACCCGCCGCGCGCGCCGCATCGACGACGAAACCGGGCAACCCTTCAAGGTCGTCTTCGGCAAGCGGCATGAACCAGTCACGCTCATCCGCCAAAAGGTTCTGGGTAAACGCGGTGCCAAGCTCGGCCAGCCGCCCCATAATCGCCTGCATCCGCTGATCCGAATCGCCCGTCAGCGCCGCCCCCGCGCGCACAAAACCCCGATGGGAGAGCATCAAGACCCGCTGCTGTTCCTCCGTAAGGTTCAGCGTATCGCGCTTCTCCCAAACCTCGGCCACTCGTCCAAACAACGCCTTATTCGAGGAAATCGCCGAGAAATGCGCCGCCAGCTTGGGCGAAAACGCCCGCTGCAATTCCTGACGCGCGGGATTGCTATCCGCCCCCGCCACGGTGAAAAAGACCGACAATACCTTATCAAGCGCCGCGCCCGCCGCCTCCAAGGCTTCAACCGTATTGGAGAAATCTGCGGGCCTCTCATCTCCGGCAATCGCCGCGATCTCGGCGTCATGCGCCGCCAGCGCCTCCTCTAGCGCCGGGGCAAAATCATCGTCAGAAATGGCGTCGAACGGCGCGATCTCGAACGGGGTATCCCAATGGGACAGGATCGGGTTGGTCATGGGCGTGTCTCCTTTGCCCTCAACCTAGTCCCGCGCGCGGGATGCGCAATGGCCAACCGCCCTAGCTTTTGCCGCAGGCCGGGCATCCCTCGCGCCGCTTAAGGGTAATCTTGCGACTTTCGCCATAAAGCGCATCGTAAATAAGCATCTCGCCCCGCAACGCCGCGCCCGCGCCGGTCAAAACCTTGATCGCCTCAACCGCCATCATCGACCCAACAACCCCCGGCAACGGCCCGATCACTCCGGCCTCGGCACAGGGCGGCGCAAGCCCCTCTGCCGGAGCCTCTGGGAAAATACACTCATAGCATGGCGCGCCCGCCTTGGGGTCAAACACGCTCAGTTGTCCCTCCCATTGCGACAACGCCCCCGACACAAGCGGCACCCCCGCACCGGCACAGGCCCGGTTCACAAGGTAGCGCGTGGAAAAATTGTCCGTCCCGTCCAACACAAGATCATAGTCCGCCACCAACGCCGCCGCCGTCTCCTCGTCCAGACGCCTCTGATAGGGTTTGACCGTGACAAACGGGTTTTGCGCCTTCATCGCGGCCTGCGCCGAAAACACCTTGGGCATTCCGATCGCATCGTCGCGGTGAATGACCTGCCGCTGAAGGTTGGAATTGTCGACCTCGTCATCATCGACAACGCCAATCGTGCCAACGCCCGCCGCCGCAAGATACAACAGAACGGGCGACCCAAGCCCCCCGGCTCCGACAACCAACACCTTGGCATCCTTAAGTTTTTTCTGCCCCAACCCACCAATCTCGCGCAAAACGATATGGCGGGCATAGCGGTTCAGTTCGGTGTCGCTAAACGGTCCGTCCTGCGTGCCAACGTCCGGCGTGCGCACCCGCGCCCGAAGCCATTGCAAGCCCGCCCGATAGACGAACACGATCACCACCGCGCCGCCAACCAAGGCCCAAAGCGCCGGACTTTCCCCCGTCGCCATGCGCAACGGATGGCCATCGGGCAACACAAGATGCGCCCCCATGACCGCCGCCCACAAGACCGCCAGCATGATCCAACGCGCCCGATAGGGGGCACCCATAACCGCGCCGATCCCCCAAAGGGCCGCCGCCATGACAAATACCAACGCCATTTATTCCGTCCCCGTCGATCCAAACCCGCCCGTGCCGCGCACGGTCGCGTCAAGGCTCTCAACCGCCTCAAAATCCGCCTGCACCACCGGCGCGACAATCATCTGTGCAATCCGCGCGCCGTGGGCGATATGAAACGGCTCTTGGCCTGCGTTCATCACGATAATGCCAAGCGGCCCACGATAATCACTATCAATCGTGCCCGGCGTATTGGGCAGGGTAATCCCATGCTTAAGCGCAAGCCCCGAGCGCGGTCTGATCTGAACCTCATAGCCCGCCGGAATCGCGATCCGAAGCCCGGTCGGCACCAAAACCCGCGCACCGGGGACGAGCGTCACACCCTCGCGCGCCTCTTCCGGGAAATTGGCGCGCAGATCGGCCCCCGCCGCGCCTGCGGTCTCATAGGAGGGCAGCGCGACCTCGCGGTCCGCCCCCTCAAGCCAGCTCAGCCGGATTTGCACCAACGCCCGTCCTCCGCCTTACCCTTGGCCAAGCGCCGTTGCGATCCGCTCGGCCAATTGATGCGCGACCTCATGTTTGTCCATGCGCGGCCAATGCTCTGCGCCCTCGTTCGAAATAAGCGTCACGGCGTTTTCATGCCCGCCCATGATCCCGGTTTCCGGGCTGACATCATTGGCCACAATCCAATCACAGCCCTTGCGCGCCCGTTTGGCGGTCGCATTGGCGATCACATCATCGGTTTCGGCGGCAAACCCAACCACAAGCGCCGGTCGCCCGGTCTCCATCTGGCTCACCGATGCGAGGATATCGGGGTTTTCCGCAAATTCGAGCGCCGGAACCCCGCCCTTGGTTTTCTTGATCTTGCTGTCCGAGGCGCTGGCCACGCGCCAGTCGGCCACGGCGGCGGCAAAAATAGCCGCATCCACCGGCAGAACCCCCTGCACCGCCTCAAGCATCTCCTTGGCCGTCTCGACCTCGACAATATGCACGCCTTCGGGGCGGTCGGCTTCGGCCGGGCCGGTGACGAAAATAACATCCGCCCCCATGACCGCCAAAGCCCGTGCAATCGCCGTGCCCTGCGCCCCGGAAGAGCGGTTGGCGATATAGCGCACCGGGTCAATCGGCTCATGCGTCGGCCCCGAGGTGACAAGGATACGCCGCCCCGCAAGCGGCCCTTCGGCCAATGCGGTCTCAATCGCGTTGACGATTTCCTCTGGCTCGGACATCCGCCCCGGCCCGTATTCGCCACAGGCCATATCACCCTCATTCGGGCCAACGACCATGATACCATCCCCGCGCAGCGTCGCGATATTGCGACGGGTCGCGGGATGCTCCCACATCCGCACATTCATCGACGGCGCGACAAGGACCGGCGTATCCGTCGCCATAAGAAGGGTCGAGGCAAGGTCATTCGCCTGCCCCCCCGCCATCTTCGCCATAAGGTCCGCCGTTGCCGGGGCCACAACCACAAGGTCGGCCGAGCGCGAAAGCTGAATATGGCCCATCTCCGCCTCGTCGGTGAGATCAAACAGGTCGCGATAGACCTTCTCGCCGGCAAGTGCCGACACGGCAAGCGGCGTGACAAATTCCGCCCCTGCCTTGGTCAATACCGGCGAGACCCATGCCCCGCGTTTGCGCAGCTGCCGGATCAGGTCGAGCGATTTATACGCGGCAATGCCGCCCGCGATGATAAGAAGAATACGTTTGTCGGTCAGCATAGGATCGCCCGCCTGTCAGGGTTTTGGAGAGACTATGCCTTGGGCGCGGCGGAAACAAGCAATGCTATTGCGTCTTGAACCCGGCACAGGGGTCTTCCCGCTCCGCTTGCGGCGTCACGATCCATGCATCATGCGGCGGGGTCTCGTCCGGGGTCCGCTCAAGCTGGCCAATACTGCGCACGCTCAGGTGATCGGGCAAAAGGCGCGGCGCGCCCCAATCGGTGCGCGCATGGCCGTTGCCGGTAATGACAACCACCGGCCCGCCGGTCTCGTCATGGGCGCGCACGATTTCC
Source organism: Pseudopelagicola sp. (assembly GCA_026195905.1). GTDB lineage: Bacteria > Pseudomonadota > Alphaproteobacteria > Rhodobacterales > Rhodobacteraceae > Shimia. Next base: position 34,901 of record JAPHRE010000038.1, read on the forward strand.
CGCGCCATCGTCGCATCACGCAGACGCTGCGCCAAAACCATCCCCGGCAAAAGGCTCTCGGGAAGCGCATCACAATGCGCCGCCATCTGTCCCGCTTCGCGTTCGGCCTGTTCCGCTTCGCCAAGCGGCGCGGCAAGCCCGTATATATCGGCCCCCTCGCCAAAGGCGGCAACAACATCGCCGCCCATGATGGCATCACGCGCCGCCTCTCGCGGCACTAAAGCGCCGTAAATGGCCGCCCCCTGCGCCGCAGCAAAGATCGGATAATACATATCGAAACTCGGCCAGCCGCTCTCGGCCCAGCCAAGCGCCGCATCCAGTGCGGGCTTATCCGCGATCAACGCTGGCGTAACCTGTGCCGCCGCCTCTGCGGTCAGCATCTCGAACACAACCGCCTTGGGCGCCAAGGCCCGAACCGCCGCAGCCTGATTCTCATGGTGCCACGGGTTGTCATGCAACTCGCCAAGGAATACGACGTCTGCCTCTGGCAACGTCGCAATCTCCTCAACCGTAATCTCTTGGGCAGCAACCGGGGTCGCGGCCAGCGCAAGCGCCAGAATCAAGTGTCTCATGACACGAAGTCATGAACCCCGACGCCACGCTGTTCAAGGTTCCGGCGCATTTTTGTCAACGCCGCCGCCTCAAGCTGACGCACGCGTTCCTTGGATAGCCCCAATTCATCCCCAAGGCTCGCCAAAGTGCGCGGTTCATCATCAAGACGCCGCGCCGCAAGAATACGGCGTTCGCGCGCACTAAGCCCGTCCATCGCCTCCAGCAACTGACCGCGCAGCGCTTCGACATCGCGCCGCGCCTCGACCGTATCGGCCCCCGCCGCGCCTTCATCTTCCAACAACTCGACCCATTCGCGCCCGCTGTCATCCGTGCTCTGCCGCGCATTGAGCGACATATCGCTCCCCGACATACGGCCAAGCATCATCTCGGCATCCGACTGGCTTACGCCGATTTCCGTAGCAATTTTCTCGACGATCTGGTGCGTATCAAGCGTTTCGCCCCGCGCCATCGCTTCGCGCTCAAACTGCGCCCGCACCCGGTTGATGTTAAAGAAAAGCGATTTCTGCGAGGTCGTCGATCCGGTCCGCACCATCGACCAGTTGCGCATCACATGGTCCTGAAGACCGGCACGGATCCACCACACCGCATAGGTCGAGAACCGCACGCCGCGCTCTGGATCAAACTTGTCCGCCGCCTTCATCAAGCCCAGCATCGCCTCTTGGATAAGGTCATTCTGGCTGACCCCGGCGCGGCGGAATTTCCCCGCCATCGAGATCGCAAGCCGCATATAGGCTTGGATCAACCTGTGCAAAGCCGCCGCATCGCGCCGATCCCGCCACGCGGTCGCAAGCTCAAGCTCGGTCTCCGCATCAAGCATTTCCTGACGCATCGCTGTGCGTGTCATTTCCCGATTCACATTGGAATGCAGTCCCATCTCGGTCTCCTTCCGCCTTGCGCTTTTGTAGGGAATTACGCAGGTTGCCCCGGATCGGATCACTTTTCGGGTGACAAATTTTGATGCTTTCCAAATTTACCTTTGTTTTGGGCGGGGCCGCTTCGGGAAAATCGCTCTATGCGGAATCCCTCGTAACCGCGACCGGCGCGCCGCGCGTCTATATCGCGACGGGCGAAGCCTGGGATGACGAGATGCGCGCCAAGATCGCCGCCCATGTCGATCAACGCGGCCCCGGCTGGCGCACCCTGGAAGCGCCGCTTGATCTCGCGCCCGCATTGGCAAGCGTGACCGCCGATGAGGTCGCCCTCCTCGATTGCGCGACGATGTGGATGTCCAACCACCTCCTTGCCGAAAACAGCCTTGAGGCCGAAACCGCCCGCCTCCTCGACGCCCTTGCCGCCTGCAAAGGCAAACTCGTCGTGGTCTCCAATGAGGTCGGCATGGGGATCGTGCCCGAAAATGCCCTCGCCCGCCGGTTTCGCGATGCGCAGGGCCGTCTCAACAAACGCCTGGCCGCCGCCGCCGATACCGTGCTCTTTGTCGCCGCCGGTCTGCCCCTGACCATGAAAGCCCCGTCATGAGCCGCCTGTTCCTCGTCCGCCACGGACCAACCCACGCGCGCTCTATGGTCGGCTGGTCCGACTTGCCCGCCGATCTCTCCGATACCGCCGCGCTGGCCCGGCTTGACGCGCACCTGCCTACCGATGCGCTCGTGATCTCCTCCGATCTCTCGCGCGCCGTGACCACCGCCGATGCCATCCTCGGCCCGCGCGCCCGCCTGCCGCATGATCCTGACCTGCGCGAGATCCATTTCGGCGATTGGGAACTCAAACGCTTCCCCGATATCGACGCCGAAGACCCGCGCCGCGCCCGCGCCTTCTGGGAAACGCCCGGCGATACCGCGCCCCCCGGCGGCGAAAGCTGGAACACGGTCTGCGCCCGCGTCGATGCCGCCGTGAACCGCCTTCTAACCGCGCATCAAAACCGCGACCTCGTGATCGTCGCCCATTTCGGCGCGATCCTGACCCAAGTTGCCCGCGCCGGTGCCCTTTCCGGGGCCGAGGCCTTTGCCCACAAGATCGACAACCTTTCGGTCACAACGATCAAAACCACGCCACGCTGGATCACCGAAGGCATCAATCACTGCCCGTGATGCCCCCGCACAAGATTATTCGTTTTGTGCGCGCCATGTGTCGCGCTACCCTCGCGCCATGACCTATACGCTTTACCTCGGTGACTTCACCTATTCCTCATGGTCGCTGCGCGGCTGGCTTCTGTTTGAAAAATTCGCAATCCCCCGCCGTGAGGTCCGCATTGATTTCAACGCAGACCAAAGCGTCGCCGCCCAACTCGCGGCGCTCTGCCCTCCGGCCCGCACCGTGCCGACCGTCGTCACCGACGATGGCGCGATCCTGTCAGAGTCGCTTTCCATTGCCGAGGAACTCGCCGCGCGCCACCCCGAGGCGCACCTATGGCCAACAATCCCCCTTGCCCGCGCCACGGCCCGCACCCTGACTGCGGAAATGCATTCCGGGTTTAGCGCCCTGCGCAATGATTGCCCGATGAACCTCGCCACGGCCTATCGCGACTCGCAGCCCTCCGAGGCAGTCCTCGCTGATCTCGACCGGCTTGAAACCATCTGGACCCATGCCCGCGAGACCTGTCGCCCGGATGGCCCGTGGCTCTGTGGCGCCTATAGCATCGCCGATGCGTTCTATGCCCCGGTGGCCGCGCGGCTGGCGGGCTATAACCTACCGATGGGAGAAACCGCCCGCGCCTATGTCGCGGCGCATCTGGCCGATCCCGCCTTCCGCCGCTGGCGCGCGATGGGGCTGGCAAGGCGCGAATACCTGTCGCGCTACGCCAAAGACCACCCGACAACCGATTGGCCCGGCCCCGCGCCCCTCGCCGCGCACGCCGTCGATGGCACAGAGGCCGAGAACGATGCCTGCCCCTATTCCGGCCTGCCCGTGACCCATGCCCTCGAAATGGACGGGCGGCGCTTTGGCTTTTGCAATGCATTTTGCCGCGACAAGACGGTCGCCGATCCCGCCGCATGGCCCGCCTTCATGGCACTATTGGACAAGCGATAAAAACTCCGCGCTGACAGAGTCCGCACTGTCGCGATGCAGACGCAATACCGACGCAATACCGACGTGCGTTTTTCAGGCTCCGTGGCTGCGGTCATAGCCGTTGATGGGTGGGCTTTCCCAACCCTCCAACGCGCCCTCTTGCGGCTGAAAAACCTCAACCAAAAGCGGATAACACGCCGCCACATCCGAAGAATGCTGTGCCGAACAATCGCCCCCCGGACAGGCACTCAACGCGCCCAAAAGGTCAATTTCTGCAAAGAATTCAAGGTAATCGTCGGGCCGCACCGGAGAGGCCTTCATGAAATACTGCCCCGTATCGCGGGTAAATCCGGTGCACATAAAAACGTTGAGCACGTCATGCACATGGCCCTCTGCCTCGGCCAAGGATATCCCCGTCTCCGCCGCGAACGCCCGCGTCAGGTTCGAGTGACAACAATGATGGTATTGTGTCCCACTCAGCAAATTCCCCGTATAAGGATCACACCGCGTCCCGATCACATCATGCACCGACCCGCCATAGTCATCCATGCCATACCACCCAAGCGTATCGCCCGTGATCGTCGCCAAGGGGCGCAAATATGGAAAAGAGGACCACATCCGCTCCCCTTCCGTAAGATGCGTTCCGTGCAAAGCCCTTGATTTTCCTGAATAAAAACGCTCACCAAGATTGTTGGCATTCCACAGGTTCAGGTCGCCGACCTGCGGCCCCTCCACGCTCGAAATCCTGAAAAACGCCCCTGCCGGAACCCGGAAACATGCCGCCTCCCGCGCCGGAATCAGCACCTCCTCAATCTTCTCGGCCCCCTCTCGCGCCGCCCTGTAAAGTTCCATCGGTGGCGTCGGAAGGGTCTCATTCGGGTAACAGATCACAGGCCGAATCGCACGGCGCGCCTCGGCATCTGATGGCGGGGTTTGGGGCATCGGGGTCTCCTTCAACTCCCCGCCACCCTGCCCTGAAACACGCCCGTTGAAAAGCGCCTCAGACGCCCCGCCCCGCCGCACGCCCCGAGAAAATACAGCCGCCAAGGAACGTCCCTTCAAGCGCGTTATAGCCGTGATACCCGCCGCCGCCGAACCCGGCGACCTCACCCGCCGCAAACACCCCCTCAAAGGCGCTACCATCCGGGCGCAGCACCTGCCCGCTCGGATCGGTATGCACCCCCCCAAGCGACTTGCGCGTCAAAACATTGAGCCGCACCGCAATCAACGGCCCCGCCGCCGGATCAAGGATACGATGCGGTTTCGCCGTGCGGATCAACCGATCGCCCCGATAGGCCCGTGCCCCCCGGATCGCCGTAACCTGTGCATCCTTGGAGAACGGGTTCTCAATCTGGGCATCCCGCGCCTCGATCTGGGCGCGAATTTTCTCAAGCGAAACAGGCACATCCGGCGTAATCCCATTCATCCCCACGACCAGCGCCTCAAGATCGTCCGCGACGACAAAATCCTCACCATGCCGTTTGAACGCCTCAACCGGCTCGGGCGCCCCTTTCTTGAGAACCCGGCCCTTGATGACCTCGCGCCATTTGCCCGAGGTGAAATCCGGGTTCTGCTCTGATCCCGAGAGGGCAAACTCTTTCTCAATGATCTTCTGCGTCAGGATGAACCAGCTATGCTCATGCCCCGTCGCAAGAATACGCCTGAGCGTGCCAAGCGTGTCAAACCCCGGCAGGAACGGTGCTTCCATCCGCTCGCCGAGCGCGTCGAACCACATCGACGACGGTCCCGGCAGGATGCGAATCCCATGCTTCGGCCAAATCGAATCCCAATTCGCAACGCCCTCGGTATAGTGCCACATACGGTCGCCATTGATCAGCCCCGCACCAGCGCCCTCAACAACCCGCTGCATCTGACCATCAACATAATCCGGCACCCCCGCCACCATACGTTTGGGTGCCGGGCCAAGCCGATCCTCGGGCCAATAGCGGCGCACCATGTCATGATCGCCACCGATCCCGCCCGTGGTCACAATGACCGCCTCGGCGCGATGCTCAAAGTCGCCGACCCCCTGGCGGTTGGTTGACCGCCCTCTCTCCGCGCGATCCTCGGCGAGAACCTCGCCCCGCACGCCTTTGACAACGCCGTTTTCGACAATCAATCCCGTGACCTTGTGGCGAAATCCAAAGGCGATCCGCCCGTCGCCCGCCGCCTGTCGCACCAGCCGTTCAAACGGGGCAACAACCCCCGGCCCGGTGCCCCATGTGATGTGAAACCGCGGCACCGAATTGCCATGGCCATGCGCCATCTCTCCGCCGCGCTCGGCCCAGCCCACAACCGGAAACCATCGCATTCCCAAGGACTTGAGCCAGCCGCGCATCTCTCCGGCGGCGAACTCGACATAGGCTTCGGCGACCTTGCGGGGGTTGGCATCCTCCGGGCGGTCAAACTGTGCCGACCCCATCCAGTCGCTGAGCGCGAGGCTGGCGCTATCCTTGATCCCCATGCGGCGTTGTTCAGGCGTGTCGACCATGAACAACCCGCCAAGGCTCCAGAACGCCTGTCCGCCAAGGCTCTGCTCACCCTCCTGATCCAAAAGCAAAACCGTGCGCCCGCGCGCAGCGGCCTCGCTTGCGGCAACCAATCCGGCCAAACCGGCCCCGACGACGATTACATCTGCCATATCCTGTCCTCCCGTGACAGGAGGCTACTCATGGCCGGGCAGGATCGCCAAACAAAACCTCGCGTAAAGAAAAAGCGCCCCGAGGATGGGACGCCTTTGCAAATCAGTAGGCCGGAAAATCAGGCCGCTTTGACGTATTCGTAATAGGTCTCGGCATTCGGCGAGGCCTGCGCCTTGGCCACAGGGGTCAGCGGCGGAGTATAGTAAGCATAAGCCTGCTCAAGAAGTTCCAGCGCGCGCTCCGCAACAGATTCCGGCGTATTTTTCGAGTTCGACATCGGTCTCTCCAGTGTGTCTGAACTCCTCCCTTGCGAGGGAATTTAGCCCCGAGTCCTTTCGAATACACCTGTCAAAAACTGCATCCTCGCTATGCGCTGATTGCAATTTCCCTTGGGTCAATAAAGGGATAGACCATACCCCGCACACAAAAGCCCCCAAAGCGCGCGGCTCTGGGGGCTTTGGGGGGTTAGACATTTGTGACCCAATCACATTGTGCGTTCGACCATCATCTTTTTGATCTCTGCAATCGCTTTCGCCGGGTTGAGACCCTTCGGACAGGTCTTGGCGCAATTCATGATCGTGTGGCAACGGTAGAGTTTGAACGGATCTTCAAGCTCGTCCAGACGCTCGCCGGTGGCCTCATCGCGGCTGTCGATGATCCAGCGATAGGCATGCAAAAGCGCGGCCGGGCCGAGGTAGCGATCGCCATTCCACCAATAGCTTGGGCAAGACGTCGAACAGCTCGCGCACATCACGCATTCATAAAGACCATCAAGTTTCTTGCGGTCCTCAATAGACTGGCGCCATTCTTTCGCCGGGCGGTTGGTCTTGGTCTCAAGCCACGGCATGATCGACGCGTGCTGGGCATAAAAATGCGTCAGGTCCGGGATAAGGTCTTTCACCACCGGCATATGCGGCAGCGGATAGATTTTCACGTCGCCCTTGATCTCATCCATGCCATAGATACAAGCCAGCGTGTTGATCCCGTCGATATTCATCGCGCAGGAGCCACAAATCCCTTCGCGGCAGGACCGGCGAAAGGTCAGCGTCGGGTCGATCTCGTTTTTGATCTTGATAAGCGCATCAAGAACCATCGGCCCACATGCATCCATATCAAGGAAATACGTATCCACCCGCGGGTTTTTCCCGTCATCAGGGTTCCAGCGATAAATCTGGAACTTGCGCACATTGGTTGCGCCTTCGGGCTTGGGCCAAGTCTTACCAGTGGTAATCTTGGAGTTTTTCGGAAGTGCAAATTCAACCATAGCTCAGTCTCCTTGCTTGACCGCGGTGCGCTCGGGGGAAAACATCATGTGTCCCGCGTGGCGTGCGTTGCTGGGGCCCGTCACATTCACGCGAAAGGCAGGGTTGGTAAGAAGGGAGACCATCACAGGACAACCTCCGCTTTGATCGGGTTCTCCATCGCGATACGGTCAAGGACCTCTGCATCGCGCGGGAAAAGAGTTCGGATACGGGCGACAAGCGCCCTGTCACGGGCCGCAACCTGAAGAATGGCCTGATAGAGCGGGTCTTGCATCATCTCAACGAACCGACGATCCGTCGCCAGATCGTCGCTTTGGGTCGCGTCCTTTTGGAACGAGGATCCACCGCCGTAGCGCGTCACCTGCCCAAGACCATTGTCACTCACGTCAAAGCCAAGCTGCCCAAGCCGTTCGGCCCGGTAGCCCTCATTCGTCATCCAGCGGTCGTAACAAATTGCAATAGACCCGCTGTCATCAATCACTTCGCCAAGCAAATCGGCATAGAGATCGACCGTGCGTAGGATAACCGAAATGCGCCGCGATACGCGAAAGCCCTGATTGCGCTCAAGTTTTTTAGTAAGCGACGCCGCCCAATTGAGGAAGCTGCGATAGATCAGAACCTCATGGTCAACCAGCCCGGTGTCAAAATGACCCGAGAGCGGTTTTTGCGGGCGATCCTGAACCGGCGAGTGATCTTCATACGAAAAAAGAAATAGCCCACCGTCGCCAACCTTCGGCCCGAACACAGAGAGGTTCGCTTGCGCCTTGCTCGTACGGACCCTGGACGCGTTGACCTCGGCAGAGGCGAACGCCTCCAGAGGATCGGCACCACGGCGACAATTGTTGAGGAAAAGTGCGCGCCCGTCCGGGGCATTGCGCTGAAGCCATGAGGCGATCGCATGATTGCCCGACCGGCGCATCCCGTGCATCCGCAACACAAGGCCCGGCGCAAAGCCAAGCCGTGCCTGAAGCGCCGGTTTGCCGATGAGGCCATCCGCCATCGCGTTCATCGCTCCTCTCCCGTGCCGCTCTTGCGCACGGACCCGAGCAGCCCAAGGCCACCCAAGCGTGATATGCTACGGGTCCGCAACAAAAAGCGCCTCCTTAGAAAGTCCGCGCTTTGGGCGCGATCTTCTTGAGGGTAATACCGCCTTCGGCCTCTGTGGTAAGCGGATCAACGATCACCGGACGATAGCTCAGATCAACTTTGTTGCCCTCGACACGGCTGACGGTGTGCACACGCCATTTCTTGTCGTCGCGCTCGGTGAAATCCTCATGCGCATGCGCGCCGCGTGATTCCTTGCGCGCCTCGGCACCGACAATCGTGGCAAGCGCGTTGGGCATCAGGTTGGTCAACTCAAGCGTTTCCATCAGGTCGCTGTTCCAGACAAGCGACGTATCCGTCACCTTGAGATCATCGAGCTTACCCGCAATCGCGGTCATCTTCTCGACGCCTTCAGCCATAGTTTTCGAGGTGCGGAAAACCGCAGCATCGGCCTGCATCGTCTTCTGCATTTCAAGACGCAATTCGGCGGTCGGCACGTTGCCCTTGGCATGGCGCAGGCCATCGAAACGATCAAACGCCTTATCGACCGACGCTTGGTTCAAGACCGGGTTGGCGCTCTCGGCGTCAACGGTCTTGCCAGCGCGGATCGCGGCAGCACGGCCAAAGACCACAAGATCAATAAGCGAGTTAGACCCAAGACGGTTCGCCCCATGCACCGATGCACAGCCCGCCTCGCCCACGGCCATGAGGCCCGGCACGGTTGCGGTCGGGTCATCGGCGGTCGGGTTGAGCACTTCGCCCCAATAGTTGGTCGGAATACCGCCCATATTGTAATGCACCGTCGGCAGAACCGGGATCGGCTCTTTGGTGACATCGACACCGGCAAAAATCTTGGCGCTTTCCGAAATCCCCGGAAGGCGTTCGGCCAATGCTTCGGCAGGCAGGTGGTTGAGGTTGAGATGAATGTGATCCCCATCCTTACCCACGCCGCGGCCTTCGCGGATTTCCATTGTCATCGAACGCGAAACATAGTCGCGCGGCGCGAGGTCTTTATACTGGGGCGCATACCGCTCCATGAACCGCTCGCCTTCAGAGTTGGTCAGATACCCGCCTTCGCCGCGCGCGCCTTCCGTAATAAGACAGCCCGAACCGTAAATCCCGGTCGGGTGGAACTGCACGAATTCCATATCCTGAAGCGCAAGGCCCGCACGCGCCACCATACCGCCGCCATCGCCGGTGCAGGTATGGGCCGAGGTGGCCGAGAAATAGGCGCGGCCATAGCCGCCCGTGGCAAGAACGACTGTCTTGGCGTTGAAGACATGCATCGTGCCATCGTCGAGCTTCCAGCAGACAACGCCCTGGCATTCGCCCTCTTCGCTCATGATGAGGTCAATGGCGAAATATTCGACGTAGAATTCTGCGTTGTTCTTCAATGACTGCCCATAGAGCGTATGAAGGATCGCGTGGCCGGTCCGGTCAGCGGCGGCACAGGTGCGCTGCACCGGCGGGCCATCGCCAAATTCCGTGGTATGGCCGCCAAAGGGACGCTGGTAAATCTTGCCCTCTTCGGTGCGCGAGAACGGCACACCGTAATGCTCAAGCTCGTAAACCGCCTTGGGCGCTTCACGGGCGAGGTATTCCATCGCATCCGTATCCCCGAGCCAGTCCGACCCCTTGACGGTATCGAACATATGCCACTGCCAGCTATCCGGCCCCATATTGCCAAGCGAGGCGGCGATCCCGCCCTGCGCGGCAACAGTGTGCGAGCGGGTCGGGAAAACCTTGGTCACGCAGGCAGTGCGCAGGCCTTGTTCCGCCATGCCGAGCGTGGCGCGCAGACCGGCACCACCGGCCCCAACCACGACCACGTCATATTCATGTGTTTCGTATTCGTAAGCAGCCATGTGTCTTAGTCCTTAAAGCGCGATTTTGGCCAGCGCGAACAGGCCGACGGCGATCAACCCGTAACTCAGGAACGTCACGAGCATGATCAGGAGTTTCAGGGTGGAATGCCGAGCATAATCTTCAAGCATCATCCGCGCGCCTTTGGCATAGTGCTTAAGACCAAAGAGCAAAACCAGCCCGGTCAGGATCGCCGGAATCGGGCGCGAAAAGGTTGCAATGACCTCTGCATGCGTTCCGCCAAGGGCGCTTCCGAAAATGAAAATAAAGGTCGGTACAATAAGAGCAAGGCCAACGGCGCTCACCTGCATGTACCAATGATGTTCAGTCCCCGTATGGGCCGAACCACGGCCTTCGGCGCGTTTGCGATCAGTGATTATACGCATCGCTGCCTCCTCAAATGATGATTAGGGTCAGCACGGTCAGAACAACCGAACCGCCGATACAAGCCCAACCGAGTTTTTCGGCCGTCGGAAGATCAAGCCCATGCCCCGCATCAAAAAGAAGATGCCGCAGACCAGCGAGGTAGTGATACCAAATCCCCAGAAGCGAGAGCGTGAAGAAAATATCCCCGACAATTGACGTCGCGAAGCCATTGGCGACCGCAAAATACTCCGGCCCCGCCGAGGCTGCAAAAAGCCACCAGACAATGACAAATGCCGTCACGATCAACGCATTCCCGGTAATCCTGGTGAGGATCGACGTGATTGAGGTAAGCTGGGGGCGGTAGATCGTCAGGTGAGGAGAAAGAGGGCGCTCGACCCGTTTCACGTCAGCCATTGTGAATCCTTTCGTTTTTCCTTGCGCACTTTTCTAACGCTTTTTCGTCTTATGTCACTGGAGTGGCAGCGCAAACAAATGCTTTTTTTATGTCATAAGGTCGAAAAAAGGGAAAAGATCCGCGGTTGTGATCACATATTTCCAAGCCGTGATCACACATTCAAACCCGACAAAATGCATCGGGCTTAAACCGAGTCGGCAGCGGCGTCAGGCAAAACATGCTGCGCCGCCGCACGATGTTAGAGGGGCATCAACGCCCAATAGTCGAGATCAAGCAGGACATCAGGAAGGTATTTGCCGTCCTCGCCCCTAAGCGCGAAAGGCGGTCCGCCCTTGGTCGCCACAAGACGAAGCCGGATCGCACCAACCCCCGGCATATCCGTTTCCGCCTTGTCGAGAACTTCCGACCACGCCTTGACCGTGAGGCCGGAAAACGCCGGATTGGCATGGGCACCCCCATTTAGGCCGACAATCATCTGTGCATTGGCAAGACCATTGAACGACAAAGCCCGCGCAAGGCTGATGATATGGCCGCCATAGATCAGGCGCTGCCCATCGGGGCGGAAGGTCGCGTCGAAATGCACCTTCGCGGTATTCTGCCAAAGCCGCGTCGCCATCATATGCTCGGCTTCTTCCAGCGTGACGCCATCCACATGGTCGATGGTCTCGCCCACCTCATAGTCGCCCCAACGGTGCGCCTCGCCCGACAACGTGAAATCATAGTTGGAGAAATCAATCCCCTCGGGGATCACAAGATCCTCCGCCGCGATCACCTTGGCCAACTCTGGCACAACGGTTTCCGGCGCGGGCGCATCGACATCGCGTTTGCGCACCATGACCCAGCGGACATACTCCATCACGACCTCGTCGTTCTGGTTCATGCCGCGCGTGCGCACATAAACAACCCCGGTTTTGCCGTTCGAGTTCTGCTTGAGTCCGATGACTTCGGACGTCGAGCGCAGCGTATCGCCCTCATAAACCGGCTTGAGCCAGCGCCCCTCGGCATAGCCAAGGTTCGCCACCGCGTTGAGCGACACATCCGGCACGGTCTTGCCAAACACAACATGGAACGCCGCAAGATCGTCAATCGGCGCGTTCGGAAGGCCCGAGGCCCGCGCAAATTCATCCGACGAATGTAGCGCATGACGCGCCGGATAGAGCGCATGATAAAGCGCCCGCTCGCCGCCCGACACGGTGCGCGGCACCGCATGCTCGATCACCTGACCAAGCGTGTAATCTTCGAAAAACCGGCCCGGATTGGTCTTGGCCATTAGTGCTCTCCTAATTTGATGTCCGGGGAATAGGTCCCGTCGACCTCCTTCACCACCGCCTGACCACAGCGCATAACGCCTTTCGCGGCGTCAAACGCATAGGTCGGCGCGCCGTAAAGCTCCCAGCCTTTATTGAGGGCCGCCGTCACCTTATGACAAAAGGCCGAAGTGTCGTCTTCGCTTAGAAATCTATAAAGTTTCATGGCGTTAGCTCGGATAAGGCCAGGGGCCGACCCAATAATGGATATAGCCGATCACCACCAAAAGCACGATAGACGCGACAAGGAACATCCCGTCCTTGGCATAGGTGCCTTTCGGCCCCGGAACCCAGTTCGGCTCGCTGCGGTTGATGACGACAACCTCGGCCACGGCCCATGCCAGAAGCCCACCAAACAAGATGACCGACGCCACATCCCCATTCACAAGCAAATGCGCAAACGCCCATGCCTTGAACCCGGTCAGCATCGGATGCCGCATCCCCGCAAAGATGCGCCCGCGCTTTGGTGCCGGACTCATCAGGAAAATCGCCAGAAGCACCAACAGGTTATTCACATGCACGGTCCAACCGGGCTTGCCCCAAAGATCAATGATCTCGGCCCGTTGATAGCCGATCACCATCAAAATGATCGACCCAACAATCGCAAGCGCCACAAGCCCCTTGCCACCATTGCCAAGTTTCGCCCGCGCCTCGGGCATGAGCCGCTTGAAAAAATGCGCCCCGGCCCAAAGCAAAACACCAAGAATGAGAAGTGCCATATCCGTCTCCCTTTATCTGTCCTGCGGGAAACCTAGCCCTCAAGCGCCGCGATTGCATCCGCCTTGGCAAGAATTTCCTTCGCCGTCACCACATGCAGGTTCTCGACGATCTTGCCATCGACCACTGCAACGCCTTGCCCTGCGGCCTCAACCTCTTCAAACGCCGCGATCTGGCGGCGGGCGAGGTCGATCTCGGCGTCGGTCGGGGCAAAGGCCGCATTGGCCACATCAACCTGCGCCGGGTGGATGAGGGTCTTGCCGTCCATTCCCATATCCCGGCCCTGATCGCATTCCACCTTGAGACCCTCGGCATCCTTGAACGCATTATAAACGCCATCCACGATGACAATGCCCTCCGCCTTCGCCGCCAAAAGACAAAGCGACAACGAGGTTAGCATCGGAAGACGGTCGGCGCGGAACCGGCACTGAAGCTCTTTGGCAAGGTCATTGGTGCCCATCACGAAACCAGTGAGCTGTTTATGCGCCGCGATCTCGGCCGCATTGAGCATCCCGCGCGGCGTCTCCATCATCGCCCAGATCGGCTTGTCCCCGACCAGTGCGGCCAGCGCATCAACCTGTGCCGCGCTCTCGACTTTCGGCAAGAGAACCGCGTCGCAATCCATCTCGGCCGCGGCCCTGGCATCCGCCTCGCCCCATTGCGTATCAAGCCCGTTGATCCGCACGATCCGCATCCGGGAGCCATAGCCGCCCGCCGCAAGCGCCGCCTTGAGTGTTGCGCGCGCATTGTCTTTTTCATCAACCGACACCGCATCTTCGAGGTCAAAGATGATGGCATCGACGGGAAGGGTCTTGGCCTTTTCCAACGCCCGCTCTTTCGAGCCGGGAATATACAAAACCGAACGATAAGGCCGTGCGCGCTGATCCATGAGTCTCTCCGTAATTTTGTTGCGCGGAATGGGCCATTATTTAGCGAAAACTTCAAGCCTGAATTTGCCGCAGCGCAGAAGAAACGCCGCGTTTCCCCCGGAACAAATCAGGTCCGCCCGCGCCCTTAACCGCGTTTTCGCTGCTTGTCCCGAGCCTTGAGCCTTCAGGCAAAGGCCGATCTTGGCCGCAAAATTCGAAAGAGCAGCCCCATGAAAGACATGAAATCCAAATTTCTCGCCGCCACAATGGGCCTCGGCCTCCTCGCGCTCGCCGCCGGTCAGGTCAAGGCACAAGCCCAAAATTGCGCCCCGCGCGACGTGGTGCTCGAAAAGCTAACCGAAGACTTCTCCGAAACCCGTCGCGCCATTGGCCTTGGCGACAATAATGCAGTGATCGAGATTTTCGCCGCCGAAACCGGCAGTTGGTCAATCATCGTGACCTTCCCCAATGGCGCGACATGCCTTGTGGCCTCTGGTGAGGCCTTCGAAATGATCGTCGAACCGCTCCCGGCCAAGGGCGAAAAGGTCTAGCTTAGCGCCTCCCAGATCAGCCTCGCCCCGGTGAGGCTGAGCAATACATAGGTCAGACCAAAGAACACCCGCTCCGACACCATGTCATGCGCCCTGACGCCCAGCCACGCCCCCAAGAGCGCAAAAGGCGCGAGCCACAGATCAAGCCAGAGTGTCTCGACCGTGAACACCCCAAGCACCGCGTATGGCAGCGCCTTGGCGATGTTGATGATCCAGAAAATGAGTACCGTCGTCGCCTGATACGCGGTCTTGCCGACGCCCCGCGACAATAGGTAAACTGCAACCGGCGGCCCGCCTGCGTGGCTGATGAAGCTGGTGAACCCAGCAGCCACCCCTGCCAGCGCCCCCACCCAGACCGGCATCGCCTTATACCGCGCCGCGCTCGGCCAAAGCCGCCAGATCACAAAGCCAACCGCGACCACCCCGATCAGGAACCGCAACACATCATCATTGGCCACCGCCATAAGCGCCACGCCAAGCGCCACACCCGGTATTCCGCCTGCGATCAACACCCTTGCCTCGGGCCAATTCCACTTGCCCCAATAGGGCCGCAACGTCGCGACATCTATCAACATCAACAACGGCAGCATCAGGCCCAACGCCTCCGCCGGCGGCAACACAAGCGCCAGAATCGCCGCGCTGGCAAAGGCCGCACCGGACCCGAAACCGCCCTTGGAAATGCCCGCAAACACCACCGCTGGCGCGGCAATCGCAAAAAAGCCAAGGTCGAAATTCACACGCCCTGCCCCCCTAAAGTCCCGTATCTTCGTGACTTTAGGTCGCTTTGCCATCCCTGCACAGCCTCCGGTCGCCGCTGCGCTGCGGCGCAAAAACCTTGCGTTAGCCCCCTTTAGCGCCTAAGCCACCGGCGATAATTCAACCGGACCGGAGAAAATTCCAATGGCCAGACCCAAGATTGCCCTCATCGGCGCAGGTCAGATTGGCGGCACGCTCGCCCACCTCGCAGCCCTGAAAGAACTCGGTGACGTCGTTCTGTTCGACATCGCCGAAGGCACCCCCGAAGGCAAAGCCCTCGACATTGCAGAGTCCGGCCCCTCGGAAGGCTTTGACGCCTCCCTCAAAGGCACGCAGGACTACGCCGATATCGCGGGCGCAGATGTCTGCATCGTGACCGCCGGTGTGCCGCGCAAGCCCGGCATGAGCCGCGATGACCTGCTCGGCATCAACCTCAAAGTGATGAAATCGGTCGGTGAAGGCATCGGTGCCAACGCGCCCGACGCCTTCGTCATCTGCATCACCAACCCGCTCGACGCGATGGTCTGGGCGCTGCAGAAATTCTCGGGCCTGCCCGCGAACAAAGTCTGCGGCATGGCTGGCGTCCTCGACTCCGCCCGTTTCCGTCACTTCCTCGCCGAGGAATTCAACGTCTCGATGAAAGACGTCACCGCCTTCGTTCTCGGTGGCCACGGCGACACGATGGTGCCCTCCATGCGCTACTCGACCGTTGCCGGTATCCCGCTCCCCGATCTCGTAAAAATGGGCTGGACCACGCAGGACAAGCTCGACGCGATCATCCAGCGGACCCGTGATGGCGGTGCCGAAATCGTTGGCCTCCTGAAAACCGGCTCGGCCTTCTATGCGCCCGCCACCTCGGCCATCGAAATGGCCGAAGCCTACCTCAAAGATCAAAAACGCGTTCTGCCCTGCGCCGCCTATTGCGATGGCGACCTTGGCGTCAAGGACATGTATGTCGGCGTTCCGACCGTGATCGGTGCCGGTGGTATCGAACGCATCGTCAACATCCAGCTCAACAAAGAAGAGCAAGAGATGTTCGACACGTCGGTTACGGCTGTGAAAGGTCTCGTAGATGCCTGCAAAGGCATCGACAGCTCCCTGACCTAACCGCCCGAACGACAACACAATCTAGAAACGCGCGTCTCCCCTCGGAGGCGCGCGTTTTCTTTGCCCGCGCCCAATTCCGCCAAGCCGCGCAGCCGTTACCGAAGACCGGCAAAGTCCCGCATAATCGCCGCTTTCGATAGATCGACCTCAACCCCCGGAAACACCCGGCGGATCTTATCGGCTATCTGAAAATCATAGAGATACAGATGCCCGGCTTTCTCAAGCTGGCGGCTCTGGTCGGGCGACAATTCATAGAGTTGGCGAAAAATTTCCCGTGGCGGTCGCTCCGGGGACTCCTGCAAAACCGCTTTGACCATAGCGCCGCGCTGATCGCTGCCGATATTCGCGCGCCCTAGTCTTTGCACCTTCGCCAGCCACCCCTCATAGCTCCACGCATCGAAATGCAATAGCCCGACCTCGGTGAACCGGCGCTTGCGTTTGCGTTCGCTTTCCCCCTCGGGCAAATCCACCGTATGCAACCGAAGTTGGGCGGGTGATCCCACACGCACCCCCGCCTTGCCAAGATTGTGCCCACATAGCCCCTTTTTCAGGTATGCCGCGCTCTCGCCATAGACCGCCTCAACAAGGTTTGCTGCCTCGGCTGTGCTGATCCGTGTGCGGAACACGCCGCCAAAAACCGTCTCCGACGTGTCTTCGCCTTCGAAAACCCGCTCGGCAACCGGCAGGGTCGTGCTCCAGACGCGCCGTGGCAGCCGCGAAAGGAATTTCTGAAGCAGCGGCGTATTGACGATGAACTCATCAATATCGACATGGAACAGCCAATCGGCTGTGGTCTTGACCTGTGCATCGCGGGCATTCGCATATTGACGCCGCACAATGCCTTTCGGACGCCGCACGCCCCCGTGCAAGACCCGCCACCCCTTTGCATCCGCGTGAAAAACCTTCACCTGATCGTAGGCGGCCACGATGTCTTCAAATTCCGGGTTGGTCCGGTCGAGATAAATGAAAATCTCCGACGCCCCGACCTCAATATGATGCGCGACAAAAGCAAGCAAAAGCGCGGTCGGCTCCGCTGCCGTCGTGACTGTGGCCCATGTCGGCAATCCCATGAGGCGCCCTTTCCCTATTACTCGCTGTTTGGCGCAATCGAATCACATCGCCACATCCAACGATATATACCCGCCAAGCCCACGGTATCACGCGCTTTGTCGCTGCTCCTGTGGGCCGGAACCGACACGCTGCGCCGCCAAAACCGTGCAGGGCGCGGGGCTTTCGGCCAAATCGCGCCACCTCTCCGTCTTGTGGGTTGCATCCTTTGGCCCAACGCCCAATGAAACAGCATGCAAGGACTGAACCGACGCATAGACCCCAAGCCAGGCGTGAAAATCCTGGGCGAGCGGAATTCGGGAACGAACTTCCTCGAAACCCTGGTGCGCGACAATATCCCTGACCTGCGGGTCTTCGACAATATTCCGACCCTGCCAACCGCCGAGAGCACCATCTACCCCAAGGGGTTTTTCCCCAAAAAACAAAAACAGGCCGCCGAAGAGGCGCTTCTGGACCACTATCACGAGACCATGCTGGCATCCTCGGGGGGCTGGAAGCACGCCGCCGCGACCCCGCAGCTCAAGGATCGCTTTTTCGCCCCGACCGGGGCCGCCGCAATCATCATTCTGCGCCATCCCGCCGACTGGGCGCGCTCGATGCACAGAAATCCCTTTCACACGCTGTGTCAGGTGCCGCGCGCCTTCTCTGACTTCCTCCGCCAACCGTGGCTCACCACAGCACGAGACGCCCTTCCTGAACGGCTTGTGCCAGACCTCGTGTCGCTTCTGGCGGGTAAGGTCGATAGCTATCTCTGGCTTCTCGATACGTGGCCCAATAGCACGGTGATCCGGTATGAAGACCTTGCCAAAGCGCCCGAGGAGGTGCTCGACCATATCGGCCTCCCTCTGCCTGCCGCCTTCAAAATCCCGCACGCCGACCCGCGCCGCTTTGCCCGCAAAAAGCGCAGCAATGAATCCTACGGCGAACGCGCGGCAAAGGCGTCCTACGACGTCCTGAGGCAAACCGATCAACAGTTTCTGCGCACAGGTCTGGCTGGCGGAATATGCGACCGCCTCTATCCTGAATAGGAATTCACGGCCCCAAGCATTGATTCCCCAGAATGTATTCAAGTCCGTAGATTTGTGATCACAGGCAAAAATTTAGTGATCACAAATGTGCGAAATTCGCCCGAATCCAAAGAAAACACTTAGCGCAGACCCGCGACTGTGCCACAACGCGCGGCAAATCGCAGCAAGATGGGACAGTTCCATGAACATCCACGAATACCAGGCGAAAGCTCTGCTTCGCTCCTACGGCGCCCCGGTTTCCGAGGGCCGCGTCGTTCTCAAGGCCGAAGACGCCAAGACCGCAGCGGGCGCACTCGACGGACCGCTCTGGGTCGTCAAAGCACAAATCCACGCAGGTGGCCGCGGCAAAGGGTCTTTCAAAGAGGCCGACGCGGGCGAAAAAGGCGGTGTCCGCCTCGCCAAATCGGTGGAAGAAGCCGCCGAAGAAGCCAAGAAAATGCTGGGCCGCACCCTCGTGACCCATCAGACCGGCCCGGCGGGCAAACAGGTCAACCGCATCTACATCGAAGACGGCTCGGATATCGAGCGCGAACTCTACCTCGCCTTCCTCGTGGACCGCGTGTCCTCGCGCATCTCGATCGTCGCCTCGACCGAAGGCGGCATGGACATCGAAGAAGTCGCCGCCTCGACCCCGGAGAAAATCCTCTCCTTCTCGATCGACCCGGCCACCGGCTACATGCCGTTCCACGGCCGCCGCGTCGCCTTTTCGCTCGGCCTGACCGGCGGCCAGGTCAAACAATGCGTTCAGCTTCTCGACAAGCTCTACCGCGCCTTCGTCGAGAAGGACATGGAGATGCTCGAAATCAACCCGCTGATCGTCATGCCCGATGGCAACCTCAAGCTGCTCGACGCCAAGCTCGGCTTTGACGGCAACGCGGTCTACCGTCACCCGGACGTCGCCGAACTGCGCGACACCACCGAGGAGGACCCCAAGGAACTCGAAGCCTCCAAATACGACCTCAACTACATCGCCCTCGACGGCGAGATCGGCTGCATGGTCAACGGCGCGGGCCTCGCGATGGCCACGATGGACATCATCAAACTCTACGGTGCAGAGCCTGCCAACTTCCTCGACGTAGGCGGCGGCGCGACCAAAGAGAAAGTCACCGAAGCCTTCAAGATCATTACCTCGGACCCGAACGTCAAAGGCATCCTTGTGAACATCTTCGGCGGCATCATGCGCTGCGACATCATCGCTGAAGGCGTCATCGCCGCAGTCAAAGAAGTCGGCCTGCAAGTGCCGCTCGTGGTGCGCCTCGAAGGCACCAATGTTGAAAAAGGCAAAGAGATCATCTCGACCTCCGGCCTGAACGTGATCGCCGCCGACAACCTCAGCGACGGCGCTGAAAAGATCGTCAAAGCGGTGAAGGGATAAGAAACAATGGCAATTCTCGTAGACGAAAACACCAAGGTCATCTGTCAGGGCTTCACCGGCTCGCAGGGCACCTTTCACTCTGAACAGGCCATCGCCTATGGCACCAAAATGGTCGGCGGCGTGACCCCCGGCAAGGGCGGCTCGACACACCTTGACCTGCCGGTGTTCAACTCCGTGCACGAAGCCAAGGCCGTGACCGAGGCCAACGCCTCGGTGATCTATGTGCCCCCGCCCTTCGCGGCGGATTCGATCCTCGAAGCCATCGACGCCGAGATGGAGCTTATTGTCTGCATCACCGAAGGCATCCCGGTGCTCGACATGATGAAGGTCAAGCGCGCCCTCGAAGACAGCACCTCGCGCCTGATCGGCCCGAACTGTCCCGGCGTGATTACCCCCGACGCCTGCAAAATCGGCATCATGCCCGGCCACATCCACAAGCGTGGCTCGGTCGGCGTTGTGTCGCGCTCCGGCACCCTGACCTATGAGGCCGTCAAGCAGACCGCCGACATCGGCCTTGGCCAGTCGACCGCCGTCGGCATCGGTGGCGACCCGATCAAGGGCACCGAGCATATCGACGTGCTCGACATGTTCCTTGATGACGACGAAACCCACTCGATGATTATGATCGGTGAAATCGGTGGCTCCGCCGAAGAAGAAGCCGCCGAATTCCTCAAGGAACAGAAGAAAAAAGGCCGCTGGAAACCGACCGCTGGCTTTATCGCTGGCCGCACGGCGCCTCCGGGCCGCCGCATGGGCCACGCTGGCGCGATTGTCGCCGGCGGCAAAGGCGGTGCCGAAGACAAGATCGAAGCCATGAAATCGGCCGGTATCGTCGTCGCCGACAGCCCCGCAGGCCTCGGCGAAGCGATGCTCAAAGCCATCGAACTCGGCTAAGACGACACGTCAAAAAAAGGGGCAGAGCCGGATGCTGGCTCTGCCCAACCCAAACGGGATAGGGCGCCCTTCGGGGCAACATATGTGGGGCCACCGACCACACACGGTGGTGAATAGGAAACAACATGACCGATCAAAGCCCAAACGACATCTTCCATGCCTCCTCCTTCATGCAGGGGCACAACGCGGAATACCTCGAACAGATGTATGCCCGCTACGCCTCCGATCCGAACGCGGTTGACGAAGTTTGGCGGGATTTCTTCCGCCAGCTTGGAGATGACGATATGTCGGTCAAACGCGAAGCCGAAGGTCCCTCCTGGCAGCGCGCCGACTGGCCGCCGCAGCCCTCCGACGACATGACCGCCGCCCTGACCGGCGAATGGCCCGATCCGGTTGAGGCCAAGGCCGCAGGCGACAAAATCAAAGCCAAAGCCACCGAGAAAGGCGTCGCCGTCACCGATGACGCGATTCAACGCGCCGTGCTCGACTCCATCCGCGCCCTGATGATCATCCGCGCCTACCGTATTCGTGGCCACCTGATCGCCGACATTGACCCGCTCGGCATGCGCGACCAGACCCCGCACCCCGAGTTGGACCCGAAATCCTACGGCTTTACCGAGGCCGACATGGATCGCCCGATCTTTATCGACAAGGTGCTTGGCCTCGACATCGCGACCATGCGCCAGATCATGGACATCGTAAAGCGGACCTACTGTGGCACCTTCGCGCTGCAATATATGCATATCTCGAACCCCGAAGAGGCCGGTTGGCTCAAAGAGCGGATCGAGGGCTATGACAAGGAAATCAAGTTTACCCGCGAAGGCCGCAAAGCCATCCTGAACAAGCTTGTCGAGGCCGAAGGTTTTGAGAAATTCCTGCATGTGAAATACATGGGCACCAAGCGGTTTGGCCTTGATGGTGGCGAGGCGCTGATCCCGGCGATGGAACAGGTGATCAAGCGTGGCGGCAGCCTCGGGCTTGAGGAAATCGTCATCGGCATGCCGCACCGGGGCCGCCTCTCGGTGCTCGCCAACGTGATGCAGAAACCCTATCGCGCGATCTTCAACGAATTTCAGGGCGGCTCATTCAAGCCCGAAGACGTGGACGGATCGGGCGATGTGAAATATCACCTTGGGGCCTCGTCGGATCGCGAGTTTGACAACAACAAGGTGCACCTGTCGCTGACCGCCAACCCCTCGCACCTTGAGGCGGTGAACCCGGTCGTTCTCGGCAAGGTTCGCGCCAAACAGGACCAACTCAAAGATTCCGAACGCCGCAAGGTCATGTCGATCCTTCTGCACGGCGACGCGGCCTTTGCCGGTCAGGGCGTCGTGGCCGAATGTTTTGCCCTCTCCGGGGTGCGCGGACACCGCACCGGCGGAACGATGCATATCGTCGTCAACAACCAGATCGGCTTCACCACCGCGCCGCACTTCTCGCGCTCGTCGCCCTACCCGACCGACAACGCCCTTGTCGTCGAGGCGCCGATCTTCCACGTCAATGGCGACGATCCCGAAGCCGTGGTGCACGCCGCCAAAGTGGCAACCGAATTCCGCCAGAAGTTTGGCCGCGACGTGGTCATCGACATCTTTTGCTACCGCCGCTTTGGTCACAACGAAGGCGATGAGCCGATGTTCACCAACCCGGTGATGTATAAGCGGATCAAAAAGCACAAAACGACCCTGACCCTCTATACCGAGCGCCTCGTCAAAGACGGCCTCATCCCAGAGGGCGAGATCGAAGATATGAAGGCCGCCTTTCAGGCCCAGCTCAACGACGAGTTCGAAGCTGGTAAGGAATTCAAACCCAACAAGGCCGACTGGCTCGACGGACGCTGGGCCCATCTCAACCGCGAGGATGGCGACTATCAGCGCGGCCAGACATGGATCTCCGAAGACACCCTCAAGGATGTCGGCACCGCCCTGACCACGGTCCCCGATGGCTTCCCGCTGCATAAAACCGTGGGCCGCCTCCTGGACTCCAAGAAAGAGATGTTCACCTCTGGCAAAGGGTTTGACTGGGCCACCGCCGAAGCACTGGCCTTTGGGTCATTGCTGACCGAAGGCTATCCCGTGCGCCTCTCCGGGCAGGACGCCACCCGCGGCACCTTCTCGCAACGGCATTCCGGCCTGATCAATCAGGACACGGAAGAACGCTACTACCCGATCAACAATATCCGCAAAGGCCAGGCCCAGTATGAAGTCATCGACTCGGCGCTTTCGGAATATGCCGTGCTTGGGTTCGAATATGGCTACTCGCTCGCCGAACCCAACGCGCTGACCCTCTGGGAAGCCCAGTTCGGTGACTTTGCCAACGGTGCCCAGATCATGTTCGATCAGTTCATCTCTTCGGGCGAATCCAAATGGCTGCGCATGTCGGGTCTCGTCACCCTTCTGCCGCACGGGTTTGAAGGCCAAGGCCCGGAACACTCTTCCGCCCGCCTTGAACGCTTCCTGCAAATGTGCGGCGGTGACAACTGGATCGTGGCCAACTGTTCGACGCCGGCGAACTACTTCCACATCCTGCGCCGCCAGATTCACCGCTCGTTCCGCAAGCCGCTGATCCTGATGACGCCGAAATCGCTCCTGCGTCACAAGCTCTGCGTTTCGCAGGCCGAGGAGTTCATCGAAGGCTCGTCCTTCCACCGTGTCCTCTGGGACGATGCGGAAAAGGGCAACTCCGACACCACCCTCAAGGCCGATAAGGATATCAAGCGCGTTGTCATGTGCTCGGGCAAGGTCTACTTCGACCTGCTCGAAGAGCGCGACGCCCGCGGCATCGACGATGTCTACATCCTGCGGATCGAACAATTCTACCCCTTCCCCGCCCATGCCCTCATCCGAGAGCTGGAGCGGTTCAAAGGCGCCGAGATGGTCTGGTGTCAGGAAGAGCCCAAGAACCAGGGCGCCTGGACCTTTATCGAGCCGAATATCGAATGGGCCCTGACCCGCATCAAGGCCAAACACACCCGCCCCGTCTATGCCGGGCGCGCCGCATCGGCTTCGCCCGCAACGGGCCTTGCAAGCCAACACAAAGCACAACAAGCAGCGCTGGTGGATGCCGCGCTGACCGTGGAAGGAAACTAACCCATGACCGAAGTTCGCGTCCCAACCCTTGGCGAATCCGTGACCGAGGCCACTGTCGCCACATGGTTCAAACAGCCCGGTGATACCGTCGCTGTCGACGAAATGCTCTGTGAGCTTGAAACCGACAAAGTGACCGTCGAAGTGCCCTCGCCCGTCGCCGGAACCCTCTCTGACATCGTGGCGCAGGAAGGCGATACCGTTGGCGTCGACGCCCTGCTCGCCAATGTGTCCGAAGCAGGCGACGCTGGCCCCGAAAAGCCAACGCCGCGCGCCAAGGCCGCCTCAAGCGCAGATGGCGACGCCGACGCGCCCGTGGCCGCCGCAACCGGCGCCGACAATGTAGATGTCATGGTGCCGACGCTCGGCGAATCCGTGACCGAGGCCACCGTCTCGACATGGTTCAAAGCCGTCGGTGATACCGTCGCACAGGACGAGATGCTCTGCGAACTTGAGACCGATAAGGTCTCTGTCGAAGTGCCTTCGCCCGCCGCTGGTGTCCTCTCCGAGATTACCGCCGCCGAAGGTGCCACTGTCGACGCCACCGCGAAACTCGGCGTGATCTCCGCCTCCGGTGCCGCTGCGGCCCCTGCCGCCGACGCGCCTGCTGCCGCGCCCGCCGCGACCTCTGGCAAAGACGTGGAAAACGCGCCGTCCGCCAACAAATTGATGACCGAAAAAGGCATCGACCCGGCCAACGTCCAAGGCTCGGGCCGTGACGGTCGCATCATGAAAGAAGACGTGCTCAAGGCCGCGCTCGCACCTGCCGCCACACCGGCGCCTGCCTCTACGCCGCGCGCCCCTGTCGCCGCCGATGATGCCGCGCGCGAGGAACGGGTCAAAATGACTCGCCTGCGCCAGACCATCGCCAAGCGCCTCAAGGATAGCCAGAACACCGCCGCCATGCTCACCACCTACAACGAGGTGGACATGACCGAGACGATGGCCCTGCGCAAACAATACAAAGACGAGTTCGAAAAGAAACATGGCGCCCGCCTCGGCTTCATGTCCTTCTTTACCAAGGCCTGCGCCCACGCCCTCAAAGAGGTGCCCGAGGTCAACGCCGAGATCGACGGAAACGAGATCATCTACAAGAACTACGTCCACATGGGCATCGCCGCTGGTACGCCCACCGGCCTCGTCGTGCCGGTCATCCGGGACGCCGACAAGATGTCCTTTGCCGAGATCGAAAAAGCCATTGCCGAGAAAGGCCGCCGCGCCCGCGACGGCAAGCTGTCGATGGCCGAGATGCAGGGCGGCACCTTCACCATCTCCAACGGCGGCGTTTATGGCTCGCTGATGTCCTCGCCGATCCTCAACCCGCCACAGTCGGGCATCCTCGGCATGCACAAGATTCAGGACCGCGCGATGGTCATCAACGGCGAAATCAAAATCCGCCCGATGATGTATCTTGCCCTCTCCTACGATCACCGCATCGTCGATGGCAAAGGCGCCGTGACCTTCCTCGTCCGCGTCAAAGAGGCGCTCGAAGACCCCCGCCGCCTGCTGATGGACCTGTAAGTGCTATTGGGTGGAGATGACTCCACCCAACCACGATAATTTCTGAGGCTGTTCAAAGTGACCGATCACGAGGGCAACGATGATAAAAAAGAGCAAAGTGCGGACGACAAGATTGAAGCACTTACGGCTTATCTTGTTGCGCTAGGTTTGGAAGACCTCGCTCGTGACATCTCCGAAGAACGTTTTGCTCGTCGGGTGGTGGAAGCTAGAATTGCGTATGACTATCATTCTTTACAGTCTGAAATTTGGAAAGACAGGCACGACAAAGCGCTTGAGTTCGAGGTGTCTAGACAGGCTGCTCTGTTCGACAAAGCCGCTACGTACAACAATGTTGTAGTGACACTCGGGTATGCTGGCTTTTTTTCCGTATGGAGCTTGGTATCTCAGGAACTATCGCGCACCGAAAACGCGTTTGTGGGACTCACTCTTGGTTTCTCTCTGTTGGTCTTCATCGCATGGACCCTGACCAATTCCACTCTCCTGACCGTTAACTTTCGGCGCTATGCTGTAATCGAAGGGACTGAGTTCTCAACATTTGAGGAAGCGCTCGACGCTCACAAGTCGGCCGAGGACAAGACAAAAAGAGCCGTACTCCGACTGCAGAGGTTCTGGCCGTACGTTTTTGTGTCGTCTACGGTTCCTGCCTTGGCGGCCGGTGCAACGGTACTAGCAGAACTGCTATTCCAACTTGGCGGGGTAGAGCTACGTTTGGTTGACCGAGTGTGGAGCCACTTTCAATGACCCCCGAACTCACCGCCCTGACCCTCGCCGCCATTCTCCAAATCGGCCAGATCACCCTGATGGCGGTCCCGGCCAATCTTGAGCTTGGCCCCGGCAAGACCCTTTCGCCCCGTGATCCCGACCGTCTTGGCAAACCGTTGATGGAGCAGGTCTCGCGCCGCACCGCCCGGTTGCATCGGGCGATGAACAATCATTTCGAGGGGCTGATCCTGTTCTCGATTGCGGCGCTTGTCGTGACGCTGGCCGACAAATCGACCGGCTTTACCGCCGCCTGTGCCTATACCTACCTTGGCGCCCGCGTCCTCTATGTCCCGGCCTATGCCTTTGGCTGGGTGCCGTGGCGCTCGCTGATCTGGGCCGTGGGTCTCGTGGCGACGCTCCTTCTTCTCGTGGCGGCGCTCTTATGACACACTCAACCCGCACCGACGCAATACAGACGCGATACCGACGCGATACAGACCCCCGTTTTCGGCCCCTCACGGCCGCCGCTCGAAAGGACTAAACCGATGGCAACGCATATCCTCTGGCAAGCTGATGTCGCTGATTTCGATGCTTGGCTTGATGTGTTCAAATCCGATGCCCGATCGCGCAAATCCGTCGGGATCGTGGACCTAAACGTCTGGCGCGATCCCGCCGAACCGAACCACGCCATTGCCCTTTTCGCCGTCACTGATCTCGAAAAAGCGCGGGCTTTCTTTGACTCCGAAGAACTCGCGATGCACCTTGAACGCGATGGTGTCACCCACATAAGCCTCAAGATGCTGACCCCGGCCTGATCCGGCAAACGACTGAAAGAAAAGGGAAAACCGTATGACCTTCGAACTCGCCGCCCTTGCCGCTACCGCGCTGATCCATCTCGTCTCGGTGATGTGGTCGCAAAAATCGCTTGAGGCCGATATCGGGCGCAAGGCCAATGTCGGCACCCGCGAAGGCATTGAGGACCGCTGCTCCGAGACAACCCTGCGCCTGCGCCGCGCCTTGTCGAACCATACCGAAAACATCGGCCCCTTTATCATCGCCGTGCTGCTGGTGTCGCTGACCGAGAGCAACTCGCTCTTTACCGCGGCCTGCGCATGGGTTTTCGTCGCCGTCCGCGCCCTTTATCTTCCGGCCTACGCCTACGCCTGGGTGCCCGGCCGCTCCTACCTCTATCTCATTGGACTCGCTGCAACTTTTGCAATGATCATCGCGAGTTTCTTCTGAATTTCACGCCACGCGCCAGCCGCGTTTCCAAGAAAGGACCATTCCCATGTCCCAATATGACGTCATCATCATCGGCGCTGGCCCCGGCGGCTATGTGTCCGCCATCCGCTGCGCCCAGCTTGGCCTCAAAACCGCTGTTGTTGAAGGCCGCGAGACGCTTGGCGGCACCTGCCTCAACGTCGGCTGTATCCCGTCCAAGGCGCTTCTCCATGCGACCCACCTGCTGCACGAAGCCGAGCACAACTTCGCCGACATGGGCCTCAAGGGAAAATCCCCCTCGGTCGACTGGAAGCAGATGAAAGAGTATAAATCGAATGTCGTCGGCCAGAACACCGGCGGCATCGAATTCCTGTTCAAAAAGAACAAGGTAGACTGGCTCAAGGGCTACGGCAGCATTGAGGCCGCAGGCAAGGTCAAGGTCGGCGAGACGACCTACGAGACCAAGAACATCGTCATCGCCTCCGGCTCTGTGCCCGCCGCGCTTCCGGGTGTCGAGGTCGAGAATGACAAAGGCATCGTTGTGGATTCCACCGGCGCGCTCGACCTTCCCAAAGTGCCCAAGAAAATGGTCGTGATCGGCGCTGGCGTCATCGGGCTTGAGCTTGGCTCGGTCTATGCCCGCCTCGGCGCAGAGGTGACAGTCGTGGAATACATGGACGCCATCACCCCCGGCATGGACGCCGATGTTCAGCGCAGCTTCAAGAAAATCCTCGAAAAACAAGGGCTTTCCTTCATCATGGGGGCCGCCGTTCAAGGCGTTGAGGCCACCAAAACCAAGGCCAAAGTCACCTACCAACCCAAGAAAGGCGGCGACGACGAAACCATCGACGCCGATGTCGTCCTCGTCGCCACGGGCCGCAAGCCCTACGTCGAAGGCCTCGGCCTCGACAAACTTGGCGTCAAACTAACCGAACGCGGCCAGATCGCCACCGACTCCCAGTGGAAAACCAACATCCCCGGCGTCTATGCCATCGGTGACGTGATCGAAGGCCCGATGCTCGCTCACAAGGCCGAGGACGAAGGCATGGCCGTGGCCGAGGTGATCGCGGGCAAGCATGGGCATGTGAACTACGGCGTGATCCCCGGCGTGGTCTATACAACCCCCGAAGTCGCCACCGTCGGCGCAACCGAAGCCGCGCTCAAGGCTGAAGGCCGTAAGATCAAGGTCGGCAAGTTCTCCTTCATGGGCAACGCTCGCGCCAAAGCCGTGCATCAGGGCGAGGGTTTCGTGAAGATCATCGTGGACAAGGAAACCGACCGCGTTCTTGGCGCAGCCATCATCGGCCCGGCTGCGGGCGATATGATCCACGAGCTTTGCGTCGCGATGGAATTCGGTGCCTCGGCGCAAGACATCGCCCTGACCTGCCACGCCCATCCGACATATTCCGAAGCCGTGCGCGAAGCCGCGCTGGCCTGTGGCGATGGTCCGATCCACGCGTAGTTTCAAAGCCTTACACAGACGAAACGGCGGCCCATAAAGGCCGCCGTATTCTATTGAGATGGTAAAATTTTCTGGAAAATTTTGCCCCTGAAGTTGCCCCTGAAAAGTCTTCCAGAAGACTGTTCTCTCCTCTACCACATCGACTTTTTTGCCCGCTCGGCCCATCCGGCATCGTATTCCGCCCCACCAAGCGCGCCCTCTGAAGCTTCGGCCAACAGATCGCCCACACTCGGCAGGTCTGTAGATTCGTCGTCCCCGACCCAAAGCCGGGCCCGCATCAGCGCGCGGGCGCATTGCGTATAGATCTCTGCGATTCGAACAATGATGACCGATCGTGGATGACGGCCATCGACCTCGAAACGAGTGCAAAGCGCGGCGTCCGTTGTGATCTTTGCCTGACCGTTGACCCGCACAACCGTGTCCGATCCCGGCACCATGAACAAAAGCGAAATCCGCCCATCCGCGACGATATTGCGAAGCGTATCAATCCGGTTGTTGCCGCGCCAATCCGGCAGGGCGAGCGTCTGATCATCAAGCGGCGTGACCACCGGCCCCTCATCGCCACGCGGGCTGCCATCGGTGCCCGCCGGCCCGACCGTCGACACGATGCAGAACCGCGAGGCCATGATCCAGTCGCGATAAAGCGGAGTCAGGCGATGCACGACCTTGCGTACCGAAACCGCGCTTGGCGCACCATAGAGCGCCTCTAGCGTGGCAATATCGTCAATGTAATCCATTGGGAGCATACCCCGCTTCGCGCATGAGATCGTTTGACCGCCCCTCAATCACCGCCTCAAGGTGCGCCATGAAATCTACCTGGCTATGTCCCTGTTCGATGGGGTCCATGAACTCCACAACGGCCAACCCCGGCGTGCGCAGCATCGTTCCCTTGGGCCAGAACAGGCCCGCATTTGTCGCCACCGGCACCGCCGCCTGTTTGGTCTCTTTATAAAGAACATACGGCCCAACCTTATAGGGCCGATACTCCCCCGCTGGAACCCGTGTACCTTGTGGGTAAATGACCAATTGGCCGGGCGGCACGCGGCCGCTTTCGACATCTGCAAGCATCGACTTGATCGCCGCCCCCCGTTTGCCACGCCGCACCGGCACACAGCCTAGCCGCCAAGCATAAATGCCAATAATCGGCGTGAAGAGAAGTTCGTATTTCATGATGAACCGCGGTTGCGGGATCGCGTTGAAAATCATCAGAATATCTAGAAAAGACTGGTGCTTGGCCGGAACTAGAACCGCGCCTGTCGGCACCGTGCCCCGAACCTCTGTGCGGATACCAACCAACCAACGGGCCGTCCAAAGCGCCCAGCGCGCATAGCTCTTGCAGGCCATCATCGCCCCTTTGGGCGACACGATTGCCCAAGGCAGGAACACAATCCCCATCACGAGCATCACCAACGCATTCTGGACCACGTAAAGAATGGACAAAATCCAGCGCACTACGATCATCATGCCAACTCCTTCAAAACCCGCCGCGCGGCCTGTCCGGTGGCAAGATAGGCCACCGCCCCCGCAAGCGGAGGGATCAAGACGGGCCAAAGCCAGCCCGCCCCCTGAAATCCAAGCCCGGTCAAAAACCCGCCCTGCGTCGACGCCGCGGGCAAGAGCATCACTGCGCCCAGTCCCAATACCGTGCCAACCGCCGCGCCGCCAAGCGCGCGGAATGTAAACCGGCGCACGAAGGCTTGCGCAATATATCCATCGCGCGCGCCCACAAGGCGCAAGACCGCGATGACCTGCGCATTCGCCGCAAGCGCCGCCTGTGCCGCAAGTGTAATCATCGCCGCCGTGGTCGCCGCAATAAGCAGCACCGAGACGATCCCAAGCACCCGAAGCCGCCCCGCCGCCTGTTCCAGCGGCTTGCGCCAACGCGTGTGATCGTCAAGAACCGCCCCCGGAACCTCGGCCTGAAGCCGTAGGCGAAGCCCCGTCGCATCATAGCCGTCCTTGGTTTCCGAAATCTCGATCAGTTGCGGAATAGGCAGCGCCTCAAGCGGAAGGTCCGGCCCAAACCAAGGCGCGAGCAGACGGCTCTGTTCCTCTTGGGTCAGCGCCCGCGCCGAGACAACGCCCGGCGTGGTCTCAAGAACCCGAAGCGCGGCGGCGGTCTGCTCGGACATTTGCGCCTCGGGGGCGGAAATCCGTAGGGTCGAACTGCGGGCAAGCTCATCGCCCCACCGCGCTGCAAGCCGCCCCGACGCCAATGAGAGCGCCAAGGCAAACACCGCGAGAAACGCCATTGCCGCCGCGGCAAACCCGGTCAGACGTGCCGTAATCCCCGACGGCGGCACGACCCGATCTCGCTGCACATCGCCGACCACAAAGGCAATGATGGTGCCAAAGCCGCTCATAGGTCGGCCCCCGCCAATTGTAGCTTGCGGTTTGCGATCCTGAGAACGCGGGTCTGCACCTTGGATTTCGCCGCCCGGATCAGGTTGAGATCATGCGTCGCGATCATGATCGTCTTTCCCATCCGGTTTAGCTCAATCAAAAGCTGCAAAAGGCGCTGCGACATTTCCCAATCGACATTCCCGGTTGGCTCGTCGGCAAGAACCACATCCGGCGACATGATCACCGCCCGCGCCAGCGCCGCGCGTTGACGCTCACCGCCCGACAATTCCGGCGGCAAGGCACTCGCCCGATTGCCGAGACCAACCCAATGCATCAATTCCTTGAGGTTCGACACGTTCTCGATATCGTCGCGCCCCGAAACCATAAGCGGCAAGGCGATGTTATCGGCAACCGGCAGGTGATCGAGGAACTGGCAATCCTGATGCACAACGCCAACCCGGCGGCGCGCAAGCGCATGATCGTCCCGGTTCATCGTGCGCACGTCCTGATCAAAAATACGCACCTGCCCCGCCGTCGGCGTGAGCGCGCCGTAACATAACTTGAGGAACGTTGTCTTGCCTGACCCTGACGGACCAGTCAGGAAATGGAACGACCCGGGCGATAGCTTGAGGGATATATCGCTGAGCAATTCCCCCCCGCCATAGCTATAGGCGATGTTTTCCAGTTCGATCAAATCTCGATCCCCGCTACTTTCAACCTGTTGTGCCGCAGCATCGCCGCACTTGCAATCTTTCGCGACGTGGCTTTGCCCTTTCGCTGCGCGACGTTCCGCCATATGCTGTCGATAATTGTGGTTGGGGACACCAGAGAGACAACATGCGGCTGAGTTGCCCGAATTGCGGCGCACAATATGAAGTGCCTGCCGAGGTCATTCCCGAAAACGGGCGGGATGTGCAATGCTCAAACTGTGGCCATACGTGGTTTCAGGTCCATCCTGATCACGATGCCGAAATGTCTGCCGATCTCGGCGCTTCGGCCCCTGACGAAGGCTGGACCCCGGAAAAACCCCTGATCGAAGACCCCGCCGCTCACGCCCCCCAGGACGACATCGGCGCAGTGGATGCCGCGATTGACGGGGACGAGGTCCAACCGCCTGAAATGGCCTTTGAAGCGCCCGAAGAACCAACGGGCGAAGACACCCATAGCGATAGCATCGAAAGCGCCGTGCACAGCATGGTAAGCGATCTCGACGCCCCCGCCCCACAAGGCGATGCCGCCCCGGATGCGCCGCCTAAAGACCACGACGCCCTCGACCGGCTCAAAGCCGCGCCCCGCGCCCAACATGAACCGCATTCGGCCGAAGAAGACGAGGGGCGCTTCCCCGTCTCGCCATCCCCGCGCCCCCGTCGCCAGATTGACCCTGATGTCATCGACGTTCTGCGCGAAGAGGCCGAACACGAGGCCAAGCTGCGCGCCCAACAAAACGCGGATGGCGACCTCGAAACACAACCGGACCTTGGCTTGGATGCGGCGGTCTCCGCGCCGACAACCGATCCGCGCGCCGATGAGGCCCGTGACCGAATGCGCCGGATGCGCGGCCCTGCCCTCGATCACGACGCCGACGACACGGATACGCAAGACGCCGAAACGTCCCTTCACGCCGCCCGGCGTGATCTCCTACCCGACATCGAAGAAATCAACTCGACCCTGCGCGCGACCGATGAGCGTAGCCCCGAGGATACCCCCGTTATCGCGCGAAGCACCCGCCGCCGGCGGCGGGTTGGCTTCCGCCTTGGGTTTGGTTTTACCATGCTCGCCGCGTCCTTTGTTCTCTTGGCCTATGTCTACAACAAAGAAATCATCGCCGCCTGGCCCGCAGGCGAGGCTTACGTGACGGCCTTTGTCGACAAGGTAAACGCCTTGCGCCTCTGGCTAGATGCGCAAATGACCACGGCGATGCTCTGGCTCGACGACAAAGCCGCCGCCGCTGGTGGCAATGTTGGCGACGATATTTCCCAGTAAACGCCCCGCCCCCGCGCATTGTGATTGATTGCCCGCTACGCTGGCTTTATGTGTGGCGCGTTTTTTGCGGCAAAGGGCAGCGACATGGATCATTTTCTCTATCGTGACGGACGGCTCTTTGCCGAGGATGTTCCCATCGAGGATATCGCAGCAGAGGTCGGCACCCCGTTCTACTGCTATTCGACCGCCACGCTTGAACGGCATTTCCGCCTTTTTGACGAGGCGCTTGACGGTATGGACCATTTGGTCTGCTACGCGATGAAGGCCGCCTCAAATCAGGCAATCCTCAAAACCCTCGCCGCGCTCGGTGCCGGAATGGACGTGGTCTCGGGCGGGGAATACGCCCGCGCGGTCGCTGCTGGCGTGCCGGGCGACAAGATCGTCTTTTCCGGTGTCGGCAAGACCGAAGAGGAAATCCGCGCCGCGCTTTCGGGCGGCATTCGCCAATTCAACGTGGAATCCGAACCGGAAATGGACGTGATCAACCGCGTTGCGCTCGACCTTGGCACCATCGCCCCGATTACCATCCGCGTGAACCCCGATGTCGACGCCAAAACCCATGCCAAGATCGCCACTGGCAAGTCGGAAAACAAATTCGGCATTCCGATCTCGCGCGCTCGCGAAGTCTATGCCCACGCCGCGCGCCTGCCGGGCCTCAAGGTCATCGGCATCGACGTGCATATCGGCTCGCAGCTGACCGAATTGGCCCCCTTCCGCCTCGCCTATGAAAAGGTCGCCGCACTCACCGAGACGCTGCGCGCCGATGGTCATGAAATCTCTCGCCTCGATCTCGGCGGGGGCTTGGGCATCCCCTATACCCGCTCCAACGAAGCGCCGCCTCTGCCGCTCGAATACGGCGCGCTGATCCAAGAGACGCTCGGCCATCTCGGCTGCGAAATCGAAATCGAACCGGGCCGTCTGATCGCAGGCAATGCCGGGATCATGGTATCGCGCGTCATTTACATCAAAGAGGGCGAAGACCGCACCTTTATGATCGTCGATGGCGCGATGAACGACCTGATCCGCCCCGCCATGTATGAGGCGCATCATGATATCGTCCCCGTGATCGAAGCCGAGGCCGGGCTTGAGAAAACCCGCTACGACATCGTCGGTCCGGTCTGCGAAACCGGGGATACCTTTGCCAAGGCTCGCGATATGGAGCCGGTCGCCGCAGGTGACCTCATCGCCTTCCGCAGTGCCGGAGCCTACGGCGCCGTGATGGCGAGCGAGTATAATTCCCGCCCCCTGATCCCCGAAGTTCTCGTCCACGGAGATCAATTTGCGGTTATCCGCCGACGCCCGACCTTGGACGAAATGATAAACCGAGATACCATTCCTGAATGGCTGTAAGGCGCTAAAGCCGACGGCCAGTTGAGGAACGTTATGGCCGATCAACGCCAGGATATGCCTACCCGAACCGCGCGCCGCGTCGCGCGGGCGCTGTTTGTGACACGTCTCGGGCTTTTGGCCGAAACGCTGCTGCGTGGGTTCTGGCCGCTCTGGTCGCTCGTGATCGTCACGCTTGCCGCGACCCTCATGGGCGCACATGAGACCTTATCGCTCGAATTGATCTGGTCCCTTGGCCTCTTTGTCGTGGGGGCCGCACTTTGGATGACATGGCGCGGCCTGCGCAAGGTCCATTGGCCAAGCCGCGCCGACGCCATGCGCCGGCTTGACGCAACATTGCCCGCACGCCCTCTCGCCGCACTTGCCGACACGCCCGCTATTGGCTCTGGTGATGCCGGGGCCGAGGCCATTTGGGCCGCCCATCGCAACCGCATGACATCCGCCCTTGAAGGCGTGCGTGCGCCCGACCCAGATCTGCGCCTTGCCCGGTTTGACCCTTTCGGCCTGCGCCATATCGCGCTTTTGGCCCTCGCCGTGGCGCTGCTCTTTGGATCATTCGCCCGCCTCGGCACAGTCGGCAGCGTTGTCACAGGCCAAATGCCCGGCACCGCTGCCGCGCTCTCCGGCCCGTCCTGGGAAGGCTGGGTGGAACCGCCGCTTCATACCGGCAAACCGGCGCTCTATCTGCCGGACCTTCCCGCAGGGCCGCTTGAGATCATTGAGGGAAGTGACGTCCTCATCCGTCTTTATGGCACGGTTGGCGCACTGACCGTTTCCGAAACCGTCTCCGCCCGCACCACAGACATCCCGAGCGCCGCCGCGCCCGAGCAGACCTTTACCGTCGCGCGCGCGGGTACGATGGTCATTGATGGCCCCGGCGGGCGGCAATGGGATGTGGCTCTGGTGCCCGACATCGCCCCCGAAGTTACGGTGATGGGAGAGGCAACGGTCTCCGCACGCGGCGAGATGAGCCTGCCGTTCGCGGCCGCCGATGACTTTGCCATTACCGGCGGCACGGCACATATCTCGCTTGACCTTGCCGCGGTCGACCGCCGCCACGGCCTGCGCCTTGCGCCCGAGCCACGCGAGGCAATCACGGTGGCCCTGCCCCTGCCGATCTCCGGCGACCGCACCGCCTTTGAGGAAACCCTGATCGAGGATTTCTCGGATCACCCTTGGGCGCATCTCCCTGTGACCATTTCCCTGACGGTCCAAGACGCCAGCGGCCAAACCGGCGCGGCTGCGCCGCTGAGCCTGCCGCTTCCGGCGCGGCGCTTTTTCGATCCCCTGGCCGCCGCTATCATCGAACTGCGCCGCGATCTCCTTTGGTCGCGCGACAATGCCCCCCGCATCGCCCAACTTCTGCGCGCTATCTCGCACCGCCCCGAAGAAAGCATCTTCCAATCCGAAACCAGCTACCTGCGCCTGCGCACTATCCTGCGCCGCCTCGAAAATACGATCCCCTACGGCATCACCGATGAACAACAGGCCGACTATGCCAAGGCGCTCTGGGATCTCGCGCTTCTGCTCGAAGAGGGCAATCTCGACGATGCGCTGGAAAACATGCAGCGCGCCCGCGACCGCCTAGCAGAGGCCATGAAGAATGGCGCATCGCCAGAAGAAATCGCCCGCTTGATGCAGGAGTTGCGCGAAGCGACCCAGGATTACCTGCGCGAACTGGCCCGCCAGCAGAACCAAGACCGTGAGAACGCGGACGAGACCGAGCGGCAATTTTCGGAAAATAGCACGACGCTGAACAACGACGACCTTCAACGCATGATGGACCGGATTCAGGATCTTATGGAACAGGGCCGTATGGCCGAGGCCATGCAGGCCTTGCAGGAATTCCAGGAGATGATGGAGAATATGCGCGTCACCCAAGGCGGCGAAGGCAATGGCGAGCAAAGCCCTGGCGACCGCGCCATGCGCGACCTTGCCGATACCCTGCGCAATCAGCAGGGTCTCTCGGATGAAGCCTTCCGCCAACTGCAAGAACGCTTCAACCCCAACGCCAATCGCGGCCAATCCGGCGAGAATACCGGCCGCAACGGCGGCGAAGGCCGCGGGCAGGCGCATGACGGCACGGGCGATGGCGGCGCGGGTCAAGACGGCCGCACCCCCGGCGAGGGACGGGGCGAGGGATCACTTGCAGAACGTCAACAAGCCCTGCGCGACCAACTCGATTCCCTGCGCCGCACCATGCCGGACCAGACCGGCCCCGAAGGACAGGCCGCCGGAGAGGCGCTTGACCGTGCCGGAGAGGCGATGGACGAGGCCGAACAAGCCCTGCGCGGCGACGATCTTGCCGAAGCCATCGACCGCCAAGCCGAAGCTATGGATGAAATGCGCGACGGGATGCGCAACCTTGGCGAGGCCATAGCCCGCAACCAGCAACAAGGACAAGGCCAGCAAGGCCAAGACATGCGCGGCGCAGCCCAAGGCACTGATCCGCTGGGACGCCCGGGCAACAACAGCGGCCGCGCCGGGCCGGGCGAAGACGCGCTGCAAGGCGAAGACGTCTACAGACAAGCGCGCGACCTGCTCGACGAAATCCGACGCCGCGCGGGCGAAACCGAACGCAGCGAAGAAGAGCGCAGCTACCTGCGCCGCCTCCTCGACCGGTTCTAATCAAAAAGAGCGCCCCAAGGGGCGCCCATAATATCTCGTCATCCCGCCTTACGGCGCGCCTCCTCGGGATGCCTCCGGCGGGAGTATTTATCCAAAGGTGAAGACCGGACTCAGAATCCGGTTCCAAGCGTGATCGTGACCGGGCCTTGGCGAATATGGGTCGCGCCAAAGGCACCATTGGTCCCGATGCCGACGGTGGTATCCATCGTCGGTGCCTCGGGCGGACCGTCCGCCCCGCACGCGGCGAGGACGGCTGTGATAGCGAAAAGGGCCAAAATGCGCATGTGGGAGGTCTCCATTCTAAGCGATGCCCCAGCCTAGCGCCTCAGAGCGCCTCTTGCCAGCGGGCGATCTGTTCACGCACACGCACCGGCGAGGTGCCGCCATAAGACATGCGCGATGCGACCGAGTTGTGTACGCCGAGCACCCCAAAGACCTCTTCGGTGATGGCGCCGTGCACCGACTGCATATCCTCCAACGTCAGGTCCGGCAGGTCACAGCCGCGCGCTTCGGCCATCGCGACAAGCGAGCCGGTGACATGATGGGCGTCACGGAACGGCATGTTGAGCGCCCGCACCAGCCAGTCGGCAAGGTCCGTTGCCGTTGAAAACCCCGATCCCGCTGCTGCCTCAAGGCTGTCGCGGTTGGCGCTCATGTCCTTGACCATGCCCTCCATCGCCGCCAGCGCCAGCATCAGGTTGTCAGCGGCGTCAAAGACCTGTTCCTTGTCTTCCTGCATGTCCTTGGAATAGGCCAGCGGCAGCCCCTTCATCACCATGAGAAGCGCCGTATTGGCCCCGAAAATCCGCCCGATCTTGGCCCGGATAAGTTCCGCCGCATCGGGGTTTTTCTTCTGCGGCATGATCGAAGATCCGGTCGAAAAGCGATCCGACAGCGTGACAAAGCGGAACTGCGCCGAGGACCAGATCACAAGCTCTTCGGCCATGCGCGACAGGTGCATCGCACAGATCGACGCCGCCGCGAGGAATTCCAACGCGAAATCGCGGTCCGACACCGCATCGAGCGAGTTCGCCGCAGGCCGGTCAAAGCCCAGCGCCTCGGCCGTCATATAGCGGTCGATGGGAAAAGACGTGCCCGCCAGAGCCGCCGCGCCAAGGGGCGATTCGTTCATCCGGCGGCGCGCATCCTCAAACCGGGATTTGTCGCGCCCGAACATTTCCACATAGGCCATCATGTGATGACCCCACGTCACGGGTTGCGCCGTTTGCAGATGGGTAAAGCCCGGCATGACCCAATCCGCGCCCGCCTCTGCCTGCGTCAACAGCGCCTTCATAAGCGCCTCAAGCCCGGAAATCGCGGCATCAATCTGATCGCGCACCCAGAGTTTGAAATCGGTCGCCACCTGGTCATTGCGGCTGCGCCCCGTGTGCAGACGCCCCGCCGGTTCGCCGATAATATCCTTGAGGCGCGCCTCGACATTCATGTGGATATCTTCAAGCGCGGTGGAAAACTCAAACGTTCCGCCTTCAATCTCTGACAAGACCGTGAGGAGCCCTTCCCGAATGGCCTTAGCATCGTTATCTGTCAGGATGCCTGTGTGCGCGAGCATCGCTGCATGGGCCCGCGAGCCGGCAATGTCCTGCGCCGCCATCCGTTGATCGAACCCGATTGAGGCGTTGATTGCCTCCATGATCGCGTCCGGCCCAGCGGCAAAGCGGCCGCCCCACATCTGGTTCGAGGAATCTTTGGTCATGGGTTTCCCTTCGGAGGGGTTATGAAAAAATCGAAGTCCGCGCTGGTTTACATGGCCCTCGCGCTTGGTGCAATTGCAGCAATCGCCTTTGTCGCCCTGCGTGATCCCGCCACGGTCGGAGCCAGCGCCGATATGAGCGCCGCCGCCGCCCTGCGCGATGGGGACATGAAGAAGCTGAACTTTCATCCCGACCCGCGCCCAACCTCTGATAAACCCTTCGTAACCGAGGACGGCGGCGCGATGTCGCTCGCCGACTATCGGGGCAAGGTTGTGCTGCTGAACTTCTGGGCGACATGGTGCCCGCCCTGCCGCAAGGAAATGCCGATGCTTGAGGAAATCGCCCGCGATCTCAACGGCGATGACTTTGCCGTTGTGACGCTTGCCACCGGGCGCAATGCGCCGCCTGCCATCGCCGCGTTCTTTGAAGAGATCGGCGTCGAGAGCCTGCCGCAATACCGCGACCCGAAACAGGATATCGCCCGCGAGATGGCCGTGCTCGGCCTGCCCGTGACCGTGTTGATTGGCCGCGACGGACGCGAGATTGCCCGCATGACCGGCGACGCCGATTGGTCCGGTGACTCAGCCCGCGCCATCCTGAAAGAAGTCATCGCTGCAACAGGGGACGAGCCGCGCGGCTGACGCGAGGACCGCTTTGACAGGCGGGGGGCTACTCTGGCTAAATCAGCGGCAGGGAGGACATCATGCCGCTGAACGTGCTTTTGCCGGTTGTTGTGATCGGGATCATAGGGATTGCTGTGATCCTGCACATGATAGGGCTGACCGCCCCGCGCCGCCTTGCGGACAAGGCCGAGGCTCTGGCCGCATGGGCGCGTGAATTCCCCGAAAGCCCCGCCATTGATGCCCGGCTAAGCGCCGATCAACGCGCCGCCCTCATCGAATGTGCCGATGGCGATGCCGGGCTTGTCTGGTGCTTTGGTGCCGATACCGTGGCCCGCCCGCTTGTCGATTTCGACCTCCTTGATACCGAAACCGGCCTCGACATTCGCCTACACGATGTTGCCGCGCCGCGCGTATCCGTCGCCCTGACCCCCGAAGAGCGTCCCCGCTGGAAAGGGTTCATCCTCGCATGACCGAGATCACCTACCCTGACGTCATAAGCTATGCCGTCCCCATCTTCATCGCCGCGATCCTGATTGAACTTCTTTGGATCAACATCAAGGGCCGGGGCGGGCGCTATGAAACCCGCGACG
This sequence comes from Pseudopelagicola sp., assembly GCA_026195905.1. Taxonomy (GTDB): domain Bacteria; phylum Pseudomonadota; class Alphaproteobacteria; order Rhodobacterales; family Rhodobacteraceae; genus Shimia. Next base: position 74,920 of record JAPHRE010000038.1, read on the forward strand.
CCGTGACCTCGCTTATCATGGGGGCGGGCAATGTTGCCTCGGGCGTGGCGCTTGGCTTTATAGCGTGGGGCTTTTTCATGATGCTCTGGGAGGTGACGCCGCTCGACCTTGGCACGTCTTGGTGGGTCGTGGCGCTGTGCTTCGTGCTCGACGACCTGCGCTATTACTGGGTGCATCGCTTTGGCCATCGCGTCCGCTGGGTCTGGGCCTCCCACGTCAACCACCACTCCTCCCAGCATTACAACCTAACCACCGCCCTGCGCCAAACATGGACCTATACCTTCACCTTCATGATGGTGGTGCGCGCACCCTTGGTCCTCTTGGGCTTTCACCCGGCCATGATCTTCTTTGTCGGCGGGCTGAATCTCATCTACCAATTCTGGATTCATACCGAGGCCATCGGCAAAATGCCCCGCTGGTTCGAGGCCATACTGAACACCCCCTCGCATCACCGGGTGCATCATGGCCGCAATGCGCGCTACCTCGATTGCAACTATGCCGGGGTATTTATCATCTGGGACAAGATGTTCGGAACCTTCGTCCCGGAACAGACAGAGGAAAAGGTCGACTACGGCCTTGTCCACAACCTTGGCACGTTCAATCCCCTGCGCGTCGCCTTCCATGAATGGATCGGCATCTTCCGCGATATGACGCAACGCGGCCTGACATGGCGCGAACGCCTCATGTATGCCATCGCTCCGCCCGGCTGGAGCCACGACGGAAGCCGCCAGACCTCGGACCAGATCAAGGCCCATCACCTCGCCAACCGCCCGCAAGACCGCGAAACGCCGGGTTTTGAAAGCCGCTAGCCAAGCTCTGCGAACCGCGCCGGAAGTTTCGTGCGATGCGTCGGTTTGAACTTGCGCGCCCGCACAACGGAAAACCGCTCAAGCCGCGCAGGTGCCTGCGACAGGCGGTTATAGGCTTTGGCCTCGGCCTTCTCCCAAGGGCGCGCCACAAGCCCGGCAAATTCGTCTAGGAAATCGCGTGCCTCGGTCTCCGGCTCGGCCCAGGCCTTACCCGGTTTTCCCGCCTGCGCCGCCGCGACAACCTCCCGGCGGACCGCATTTGCATCGTCAAGCGCCGCAAGGTTGGCGTATTTGAGATGCCCGAGGTAAAGCCCCTTTGGCATGTGATAGGGAAAATCCTCAAGCGCCTCGGGCGCGACCTCGACCCCATGCAGGCGGAATTTCTGCGCCGCGCGCGACGCTACCGCCTTGGAATAATGGCCCGAAAAGATCACATTGCGCCGCTGCCCACAGACCGGACCGCGCGTCATGGCCCGGTTGCGCGCCATCTCGACAATATCAAACCCAAGCGCCGTCACGACAGGAGCGGTTTGGGTTTCAAACGCCGCCGCAAGGCTGCTGTATTGCTCGGGATCGTAGAGCACGACCTCATCGGCATCCGTGCGGATAACCCAATCGTAATCGCGCGCCAATTCGGCATGAAACTGGTCCATGATCTTGCTCCGCACCCGGTCAAAATGCGACAAGTCTTCGCGCACCACCGAAAGCACATGCGCGCCGGGGCAAATCTCGCCGATCTTCGGATCGTCGCCGTGATTGATGATGAACAGGTTGTGCGCCCCAAGTTCTGCACCGTGATGCGCATACCAACGCGATAGCGCCCAGTAGTCCCGATAGACCATCGTCAAGGCGCATATCTTCAATGCCATCTGCTGTGGTTCCTTCTGCTCATGCCTGTTTTTTCCGACCCTAAAACGGACGGGCCCTCGGACCAAGCCTCAAAACGGCGTCTTTTGCCCCGCTTGGGCACAAGGATCATGCGCCGGGCAGGTCACAAGGTGATCGTTGACCATGCCCACCGCCTCCATAAAGGCATAGACGATGGTGGGTCCGCAGAATCGAAAGCCTTCTTTCTTCAAATCCTTTGAAATTTGTTGCGATAAATCAGTGTAAGCCGGCACCTCGGACTGGCTCTGCCAACGCGGTTGAAGCGGGGCGAAATCAACGTATTTCCAAAGAAACCTGTCGAACCCTTCGCGGGCCTCGATCCTCTGCCAAGCCTGCGCATTTCCGATCGTGGCCTCGATCTTGCCCCGGTGCCGGATGATCCCCGGATTGCCAAGAAGGCGCTGCACATCCGCCTCCCCCCAATCTGCGATCACATTGGGATCAAACCCCTGAAATGCCTCACGGAAATTATCGCGTTTCTTGAGGATCGTGATCCAGCTCAGCCCTGCCTGAAACCCATCAAGGATAAGCTTTTCCCAAAGCGCACGGCTGTCATATTCGGGGCGGCCCCATTCCGCGTCATGGTAGTCGAGATAGATCTGCTCCGGCCCCGCCCAACCACATCTGTCGCCCATGATCCGCCTCATTCATTTGGATTTTCATCAAATGCCGCCTTTAGCGACCTGTTTACGAATTTGGCGACATTCTGGCGACAACCGCAAGAGAAAGCGGCACCACAACAGCGCTCACGAGACCAAGGAGGCCTTTCTATGGGACGCATGCGCAAACGCGAACTTGCCGATCTGGCGCCGGGCGATGAGTCGCCGCTGGATGCGGCCGTTGTGGCGCGCGATTCCCGCGTGCTGTCGATGGTCCGTGAGGCGGTCGAGCACAAGCAAGTGCTGTTGGCGTTTCAACCTGTGGTCTCAGCCACGCAAACCAATCGCCCGATTTTCCATGAGGCGCTGATCCGTGTGCTTGACGAAACGGGCCGCATCATTCCCGCCAAGGATTTCATGGCCTCGGTGGCCGAGGACGAACTTGGCCGGATGCTCGACTGCCTTGCCCTTGAAAAAAGCCTCAAAACCCTCGCCAAGCAACCCGACCTGCGCCTATCGGTGAATATGTCGGCGCGCTCTATTGGCTATCCGCTCTGGAAAGACACGATCGAAAAAGGCCTGTCCAAGCGGCCCGATATCGCCGGCCGCCTCATTCTTGAATTGTCCGAATCCTCCGTATTGCACGTGCCGGAACTCCTGCGCGGGTTCATGGATGATCTGCAACCGCGCGGCATTGCCTTTGCCATCGACGATTTCGGTGCCCGCCAAGGCGCGCTGCGCACGTTCAAGGATTTCTTCTTTGATATGCTCAAGCTCGATGGGCGGCTGATTCGCAACCTCAACTCTGATGTCGAACTACAAGCCATCGTCGCCGGAACCGCCGCGATTTCGAATAGCCTCGGTATGGTGACGGTCGCAAGTCGGGTGCAAAAGCCGGAAGAGGCCAAGACACTTGCCGCGCTTGGCGTGGATTGCCTGCAAGGGTTTCTTTTTGGCGCGCCAACGGTATCGCCCCCCTGGGACGAGAGAGGGCGACGCAAAAAAGGCGGCTGGCGAAAAGACGGCAAGAATCGCAAAAATAACCAGGACGCCGCGTAACGACGCAATATCATTTCGCGCCCCAAAGGATAATCGTTGCCGCACTGCGGCAAATCCGCTATGCACCCGCACAAAGGCGCGGGTGATTGCTTGCATTCCCGGCAACATCCGACAACCTTTGACCACGTCATACGGTAGAGGAACATAAACATGACCAACGTAGTGATCGCCTCCGCAGCCCGGACTGCTGTCGGCAGCTTTGGCGGCTCCTTCGCGAACACCCCCGCCCACGATCTCGGCAGCACCGTCCTAAGGGCGCTGGTCGAACGCGCCGGCGTCGATGCCTCCGAAGTCTCCGAGACCATCCTCGGTCAAGTTCTCACCGGCGGTCAGGGTCAAAACCCCGCACGCCAAGCCCATATCAACGCTGGCTTCCCGCAAGAAGCCGCCGCTTGGGGCATCAATCAGGTGTGTGGCTCCGGTCTGCGCGCCGTGGCCCTCGCCGCGCAACATATTCAACTTGGCGATGCCGCCATCGTCGCCGCGGGCGGCCAGGAAAACATGACCCTTGCGCCCCATGTCGCGCATCTGCGCGCAGGCGTCAAAATGGGCGATGTCAAATACATCGACTCGATGATCAAGGACGGCCTTTGGGACGCGTTCAACGGCTACCACATGGGCCAGACCGCCGAAAACGTCGCCGAGCAGTGGCAGATTTCACGCGAGATGCAGGACGAATTTGCTGTCGCCTCTCAGAACAAGGCCGAAGCCGCTCAGAAGGCAGGCAAGTTCGCCGATGAGATCACCCCCTTCACCGTCAAGACCCGCAAGGACGAGACCATCGTCGACGCGGACGAATATATCCGCCACGGCGCCAATATCGAAGCCATGACCAAGATGCGCCCGGCCTTTACCAAAGACGGGTCCGTCACGGCCGCCAACGCATCGGGCCTCAACGATGGGGCCGCCGGTGCCCTCTTGATGACCGCAGACGAGGCCGAGAAACGCGGCATCGAACCGCTCGCCCGCATCGTGTCTTACGCGACCGCCGGTCTTGACCCGTCGATCATGGGCGTCGGCCCGATCTACGCCTCGCGCAAAGCCCTTGATAAGGCGGGCTGGTCGGCGTCGGATCTCGACCTTGTCGAGGCCAACGAAGCCTTCGCCGCACAGGCCTGTGCCGTGAACAAAGACATGGGCTGGGATCCGTCGATCGTAAACGTGAACGGCGGCGCAATCGCCATCGGTCACCCCATCGGCGCATCGGGCGCGCGTATTCTCAACACATTGCTGTTCGAAATGAAACGCCGCGACGCCAAGAAAGGCCTCGCGACGCTCTGCATCGGCGGCGGTATGGGCGTAGCGATGTGCCTTGAGCGCCCCTAAGCGCCCCTTGATCCTATGATTCTCGTCAAAGGGCGCCTTCATCTGGGCGCCCTTTCCTTTGCGCGTGACATCACCTTTTTGCTTTGATTTGACAAAAATGGCTGCACCGCGGGGATTTATTCGCGCAATAATGTTGCACATGCGGCAATTTCTGCGTAACAGAATTACCTAAGACATACGCCTAACTGGAGGACACCATGACACGAGTAGCACTAGTCACCGGCGGATCGCGCGGCATCGGCGCGGCCATTTCCAAAGCCCTGCAAGCTGACGGCTGCACCGTCGCTGCAACTTATGCGGGCAACGATGAGGCCGCCGCGAAGTTTACCGAGGAAACCGGCATCAAGACCTACAAATGGAATGTCGGCGACTACGAAAGTTCTACCGCAGGCATCGCCAAGGTGGAAGAAGAGCTTGGCCCGATCGACATCGTCGTCGCCAACGCCGGTATTACCCGCGACGCCCCCTTCCACAAAATGACCCCTCAGCAATGGCAGGAAGTCATCGACACCAACCTGACCGGCGTGTTCAACACGATTCACCCGATCTGGCCCGGCATGCGCGAGCGCAAGTTCGGCCGCATCGTCGTGATCTCGTCGATCAATGGTCAGAAGGGCCAGTTTGCCCAAGTCAACTATGCCGCGACCAAGGCGGGCGATCTCGGCATCATCAAATCCCTTGCTCAGGAAGGCGCGCGCGCAGGCATTACCGCCAACGCCATCTGCCCCGGCTATATCGCGACAGATATGGTCATGGCTGTGCCGGAAAAGGTGCGCGAATCGATCATCGCTCAGATCCCGGTCGGTCGTCTTGGCGAACCCGAAGAAATCGCGCGCTGCGTGTCTTTCCTCGCCTCTGACGACGCGGGCTTTATCAACGGCTCGACCATCTCGGCCAACGGCGGTCAGTTCTTCGTCTAAGACCCGTCACTGCAATACCCAAAAGGGCCGGTCCTTACGACCGGCCCTTTTCTGTTGTGCCGTAAGAGCCGATCGCCCCAAAAGCTGCAATGGATCAGCGGCACGGCTCCGTAAGGCAGTCCCCCGCCAGCGGTGCATCCCCGGATTTGAAAAGCCAGCGCAGAACAGATTTCAGCGCCTCTCCGCGGGCCTCATGGGCCGCAGCAAAACCGGCGCGGGTCTGAGCGGACGTGGTCGCTTCGATCATCTGGTCATCTCCTAATCAAAAATTTCTCAACTTTACTGATTATGCGCGATAGCATTAAAAGGAACAAACGAGACTTTCCAACGCCTCAAACAAGTTTTACTTAATTGATATGCCCGATCGCCTCCCCCCACTTACCGCCCTGCGCGCCTTCGAGGCCGCCGCCCGCCACATGTCGTTTGCCAAGGCGGCAGAGGAACTCTCTGTGACCCCCGCCGCCCTGTCGTTTCAGATCAAATCCCTTGAAGATCATCTCGGTCAGCCGCTTTTCATCCGCCTGAACCGCGCCGTGAAACTGACCGAAGCGGGGCGGTGCCTCGCCCCCGGCGCCACCGAGGGTTTTGAGCGCCTGACCGCGGCGTGGCGCGCCACGCGCCGCTTGCAGGATTCCACCACCTTGAACATTACCGCCGGGCCCGCCTTTACCGCCAAATGGCTTGCGCCGCGCCTCTATGAATTCGCCCATGCCCACCCCGAGATTGACCTGCGCTTTTCGGCGACCCTGCGGATGCTCGATTTTGACCTTGATGAGGTGGATGTTGCGATCCGCTTTGGCTATGGCCCGGACGATGGCCTTTGGTCCATCCCGCTCGATCCCGGCGAATGGGTCACGCCCGTCATGACCCCGGCGCTGGCCGCGCAATACCCAACCCCCGAGAGCTTGCGCGATGCGCCTCTGATGTATGACGATTCGATCGCCTTCTTGCGCCCGGCCTGCGACTGGCCAACGTGGTTTCGCGCTACGGGCCTCGACCATAGCCCGACCCACGGCCCGCACTTTTCACAGGCGGATCATGCCGTTGACGCGGCCCTTGCCGGGGCGGGTGTCGTGCTGGGTCGCCGCGCTATGGTCATCAAAGACCTGCACGAAGGGCGCCTCGTCGCGCCCTACGGCATCGCGCTTGAAAGTAAGGCGCATTTTCGCTTTCTTTGTCGCCTCGGGACGGAAAACCGCCCCCAGATCGCCGCCTTCCGCGAATGGATACTTGCGGAAATCGACAAGACCGCATCCGTTCACGATCACCTGACCATTATCCCTGTCGAGGACATCCCCGCCCCATGACGACCCGCCACCGCGCAACCGCCATCGGCTTTGTCGCCGTCCTGCTTTGGGCGCTTCTGGCGCTTTTCACCGTCGGCACCGCACCCGCGCCGCCGCTTTTGCTAAATGCGATCTGCTTTTCGATTGGCGGGGGCATCGGCTTGATCTGGACCGCGCGCACCGGGGGTCTCAAAAACCTGAGACATACCAATTGGCGCATCTACGCCTTCGGCACACTTGGCCTTTTCGGCTATCACGCGCTGTATTTTTCCGCCCTGCGCCTCGCCCCCGCTGCCGAGGCCGGGTTGATTGCCTATCTCTGGCCCCTGCTGATCGTGCTCTTATCCGGCCTTCTGCCCGGCGAACACCTGCGCAAAGGCCATCTCCTCGGCGCGCTCTGCGGTTTTGCCGGGGCGGCGCTGATTGTGGGCGGCGGCGGCACCGGCTTTGACGCGGCCGCCTTGCCCGGCTATCTCCTCGCGCTGGCCTGTGCACTGACATGGTCGGGCTATTCCGTCCTCTCCCGTCGCTTGGGCAGCGCCCCAACCGATACCGTCGCCGTCTTCTGCATCGCCTCCGCGATTCTCTCTGCCCTCACGCATCTCGCCTTTGAGGAAACTGTTTGGCCTGTTGGCGCGCTTGGCTGGGCCTCGGCCCTCGCGCTTGGCCTTGGGCCTGTTGGGCTGGCCTTCTATGTTTGGGATATCGGCGTCAAACGTGGCGACATCCAACTCCTCGGCACCGCCTCTTACGCCGCGCCGCTCTTGTCGACGCTGGTCCTCGTCGCGGCTGGCATTGCCGAACCAAGCTGGATACTAGGCATTGCGACGCTTCTCATCACCGGCGGCGCCCTCCTCGCCGCACGCGCAAGTTTTCGCGCCTGAGCGCGAACAAAAACCCAAGCCATCGCAAAACGGCTTGGGCTTCATCCATAAATCTGTCGCGATGACCTAGAGCGAAAGGCGCTCAATCTCTTCCTTGATGCGGAGCTTTTCTTTCTTCATCTCTGCGATATCAATATCGCTGGAACCGGGGGACCGTTGTTCGGCCTCAACTTTGTCCGAGAGGGCTTCGTGTTTCCGTTTCAGTTCTTCCAAATGCGAGCTCACGCTCATGGCAGTCCTCCTCTCAAAGTGGTTATATCGACACATTGAGTGCACCACATTTTTATGAATCTGTCACGCTGCAACCGCGCAAAATTGCACCGAAATCGCCCATCCGGCAGAATCCTGCCGCTACCCAGCGCCGCACATATACGCCCCGTTGGGATCAACCCTATGAAAAGGGTAAGCTATTTCGCAAAAGGCAGGATTTCGCCAGCGATTATGGCCTAATCGAAAATCCCCATCACCCGACCAAGCAACATGAAGGCGCGCGCCGTCCGGGTCTCTGAAAGCGCCGCAATATCCGCGTCCGAGGCCGTCTGCTCGAACTCGACAAACGTCTTGTCGAACCGCCGCAGGAAATGATGCGCCGTGTCGCGGAAAACCGGGTCTTGCTTCATCCGCCCCGCCGTAAGCGCAAGCGACGACCGATCATGAATCCCGCCAAGCTGGGCCACAACCCGCCCGCGTTCTCCGGCGGCAAAACGACGCCAGATTTCGGGCCGCGCAAGATCGGGGCGCAGATCATCCATATAGATCCCGTCCTGACTCATCAGGGTAAGAACATCCTGCGCCGCCTGGATAAGATGTGCCGCCTGCCGATCCTTGAGCGCAAGGCGCAGCGCGGCAAAGCCCTGCTTATCCTCTGCGGTTTCGGGAAAGTTCAGCGCCCGAATGAAATCTGCGCGCTCAAGGGGCGGCGAAAGGCTATCCGCTGGTGTGCCAAGCGCCAACAATCCCTGATCCTCGCCGCTCTCCGGGGCCGGGGCTGGCTCTGGCGCTTTGCGAATGCCGTTGCCGATCTCGCGGCTTGTGGTGAACATCGCCAGCGTGGTTTCCGTCTTGCGCTGTGCGGCGGCGATCTCGTCAAGCTTACGTTGCACCGAAGGCTCCATGCCGCCGGGACCGCCCTTACCCTGTTGTTGGGCAAGGTAACTGCGCCGCATCGCGTCAATCGCCGCCTGCAACCGCTCGCTTTCCTCGCGCATGATCCGGCTTGAGCGCGCGGCCGACGCCGCAACCCAAATCATCGCCACCGGCATGAAAACCGCCAATAGCGTCATCACGAAACGCAGGGAATCAAATTCCGTATCGCCCGGCCCAAGCACGAGAAAGAACAGGGCCGACGCCCCGAGCCATGCCAGACTAAGACTTACCGCCACAATCTCGGCCCCGGTCACAAGCGGGCGTGTGGGCCTGCGATTGATCTCAAGGCTTGTTGCAAACTGGTCTTTGGCGTCCTCGGTCATGGATGTCCTCCGCCCCTACGACCGCCTTAAACAAAGGCGATCGTCAGCACCTCATAGCTCTTCTCTCCGCCGGGCGTGCGCACTTCGACGCTATCGCCCTCTTCCTTGCCAATTAGCGCGCGGGCGATCGGCGACTTGATGTTGAGAAGCCCCTTTTCAACATTCGCCTCATGCTCGCCCACAATCTGCCATGTCTTTTCCTCGTCCGTATCCTCATCGACGACCGTGACCGTCGCGCCGAATTTGATCGTCCCCGAAAGCTTGGTTGGATCAATCACATCCGCAAGCGAAATCGCGCCCTCAAGCTCTTTGATACGGCCTTCGATAAAGCCCTGCTTTTCGCGTGCTGAATGGTATTCGGCATTTTCCTTGAGGTCGCCCAACTCGCGCGCCGAGGCAATCGCCTCGATGATCGCGGGGCGTTCCACGCTTTTCAACTGTTTCAATTCTGCTTCGAGCGCCGTGAACCCGGCGCGCGTCATCGGGATTTTTTCCATGAGACTATCGCTCTCTTTCGTCTTTTAACTGCTCTGGCGCGCATCGCGTTGAAGAAGTGCAATTGGGGTATCTGACCCAATCATGCAAGCGAATACAAGCGAAACCGCGCCGCGCGCGCCATGCAAACACCGCAAAAGCCCCCACTATTTACAGGAAAACAAGCAAGACAGCCCAGATAACGTTGTGTCGCAATTGACGCGCAATGCTGCGGCGCGGTAATCACGTGCGATAATAACCTTGCGCGCCAAAACCCTAAGGAGCCAGCATGTCCGAGATCGAACGCGAAGCCATGGAATATGACGTAGTTATCGTCGGTGCCGGCCCTGCTGGCCTATCGGCGGCGATCCGTCTCAAACAAACGGACCCGGACCTTGATGTCGTGGTCCTCGAAAAAGGCTCGGAAGTGGGCGCGCATATCCTGTCCGGCGCGGTGCTTGATCCTTGCGGTCTGGATAAACTGATCCCCGACTGGAAAGAAAAGGGCGCCCCGCTCAACACCCCGGTCAAAGAAGACAATTTCTACATGCTCGGCGAAGGCGGCGGAATCCGCGTGCCGAACTGGCCGATGCCCCCCTTGATGAACAACCACGGCAACTACATTGTCTCGATGGGCAATGTCTGCCGCTGGATGGCCGAACAGGCCGAAGCACTCGGCGTTGAGATTTTCCCCGGCATGGCCTGCTCGGAAATGGTCTATGGCGACAATGGCGAAGTCAAAGGCGTGGTTGCCGGTGTCTTTGGTCTTGAACAAGACGGCTCTTATGGCCCCAACACCGAACCAGGTATGGAGCTGCATGGCAAATACGTCTTCCTCTCTGAAGGTGTGCGCGGCTCTCTCGCCAAAGAAGTGATCGCCAAATACGACCTCCAGAAGGGCCACCAGCCGCAGAAATTCGGCCTCGGCATGAAGGAAATCTGGGAAATCGACCCGGACAAACACAAAGAAGGCACCGTGACCCATACGATGGGCTGGCCGCTTGGCTCAAACGCCGGGGGCGGGTCGTTCATCTACCACCTCGAAAACAATCAGGTCTATATCGGCTTCGTGGTGCACCTGAACTACAAGAACCCGCACCTCTACCCCTACATGGAATTCCAACGTTTCAAGCATCATCCGATGGTGGCCGAGCTTCTCAAGGGCGGCAAACGCGTTGCCTATGGCGCCCGCGCCATTTCTGAGGGCGGCTATCAATCCATGCCCAAGATGGTCGCGCCCGGCGTGGCGCTTCTGGGCTGCTCGGTCGGCATGGTCAACGTGCCGCGCATCAAGGGCAACCATAACGCCATGCTCTCGGGTATTGCCGCCGCCGATGCCGCTGTCGCCGCGCTCAAAGAAGGGCGCGCCGCAGATGAGCTTTCGGCCTACGAAGAAGACGTGCGCAAAGGGGTCATCGGCAAAGACCTCAAGAAGGTGCGCAACGTCAAACCGATGTGGTCGAAATGGGGTCTCATGCCCTCGCTCGCCCTTGGCGGTCTGGATATGTGGACAAACACGCTCGGCTTCTCGCTCTTTGGCACAATGGGCCACGGCAAGACCGACGCCGAAGCCACGGAACCCGCCGACAAGCACAAAAAGATCGACTACCCCAAGCCCGATGGCAAACTGTCCTTCGACCGGCTGACCAATGTGTCCTTCGCGATGACAAACCACGAAGAAAGCCAACCCTGTCACCTGCGCCTCAAAGACGCCAGCGTGCCGGTCGCGGTCAACCTGCCGAAATACGACGAACCGGCCCAGAGGTATTGCCCGGCAGGCGTCTACGAGGTGGTCGAGGAAGACGGCAAAGACCCGCGCTTTGTCATCAACTTCCAAAACTGTGTGCATTGCAAAACCTGCGATATCAAAGACCCGTCGCAGAATATCAACTGGGTGACGCCACAAGGCGGCGATGGTCCGAACTATCCCAATATGTGATTGCTGACAGATCGCACTTTACGGGTCGCCTTCGGGCGGCCCGTTTGCGTTTGGCCGGCAAAACTTTCTGCCTGTGCCCAAATTCCGCTTGCCCTTGCCGCGCACCGGGGCAACCCTCGCGCCCATGATCCGCCCCCGTTTTCTTCTCGACAATGCGCCCTTCCTCGCCGTTGGCGCGCTCCTGACCTTACTGTCGAGCTTTGGGCAAACGTTTTTTATCTCGATCTTCGCCGGGGAAATCCGCGCCACCTTCGGCCTAAGCCACGGCCAATGGGGCGGGCTATACATGCTCGGAACTTCCGCCTCTGCCGTCGTCATGATCTGGGCCGGGAGCCTGACCGACCATTTCCGCGTCCGAACGCTTGGCCCGGTGATCCTCCTCGGCCTCGCCTGCGCCTGTGTCGCGATGGCCGTGAATCCCTACGCCGCGCTCCTGCCCGTGGTGATCTTTGCCCTGAGGTTTTTCGGCCAAGGCATGACGAGCCATATAGCCGTGGTCGCTATGGCGCGCTGGTTCGTGGCCCGCCGGGGCCGCGCCCTTGCCATTGCCGCACTCGGCTTTTCTTTGGGCGAGGCGCTTTTGCCGCTGATCTTCGTCTCCCTGATGACGGTCATCGACTGGCATCTTCTCTGGCTCGTCGGAGCCGGAGCCTGCCTGCTTGGCGGCCCGCTGCTGTTCTGGCTTTTGGGCAAGGAACGCACCCCGCAATCCCTCGCCCAAAGTCAAAGCAATACCGGCATGAACGCGCGCCATTGGCACCGCGCCGAGGCGCTGCGTCATCCGCTGTTCTGGGTTATGGTGCCCGCCATCCTCGGCCTTTCTGCCTTCAACACGGCCTTCTTCTTCCATCAGGTCCATTTCGCCAGCCTCAAAGGCTGGAGCCATGTCGAATTTGTCGCCTTCTTCCCGCTCTATACCGGCACCGGGATTGCCGCGATGATCGTCGCAGGCTGGGCGCTTGATCGCCTTGGAACGGCGCGGCTCATACCGTTCTACCAATTGCCGCTGGCCGCCGGGTTCCTGACCCTCGCCCTCGCGACGACGCCTCTTGGACTTGGCCTTGGCATCCTGTTTCTCGGCCTGACCACCGGGGCCAACGCCACCCTCCCCAATGCCTTTTGGGCGGAATTTTACGGCACCGCCCATATTGGCGCGATCAAGGCATTGGCAACGGCGGTCATGGTGCTTGGCTCGGCGATTGGTCCCGGCCTGACCGGCCTATTGATCGACCTCGGGATTGGGCTTGAGGATCAATTCCTCGGCGTCGCCGTTTTCTTCGTCGCCACATCCGCCCTCATGGGCTGGGGCGTGCGCCGCGCCGCCGCCTCACTGCGCTAACCGCCTCCGCCATTTCCGCACTGTCGCAATACCGACGCAATACCGACGTGATACAGACCCTTGTTTTTCGCCA
>JAPHRE010000051.1 GCA_026195905.1 Pseudopelagicola sp.
AACTCAACCGACGCCCCCGCCAATAGCGCCACGTTGGTCGCCACGAAGAGACCATGCGTATGAAAAATCGGCAGCGCGTGGATCAAATGATCTGCCTTGGTAAACCGCCAATAGTCGCGCAGCATCTCGGAATTGCTGGCAAGGTTCTTGTGGCTGAGCATCGCACCCTTGGACCGCCCCGTCGTCCCCGACGTATAGAGGATCGCCGCAAGGTCATCCGCCCCGCGCGCCACGGGGGCAAACCCGCCGCGTCCAACCACGGCCTCTTCCATCGTGCCACGCCCCTTGGCATCAAGCGTCTTGACCTTGGCGTCGCCTGCAATCGCTTCAATCGCCTCGGCCTTGGCCGGGTCGCAGACAACAACGCGCGGCTCTGCATCGCCAAGGAAATACGCCAGTTCAGAGACTGTATAGGCGGTATTCAGCGGTAGGAACACGCCACCCGCCATCACCGTGCCAAGGTAAAGCTGGATCGCCTCGATGGTCTTATCAACCTGAACCGCGACTCGATCACCCGGCACAACCCCAAGCGCGACCAACGCCCCCGCCATACGCTCGGCCCCGGCGAACAACTCGCCGAATGTCATGCTGGCACGTTTCGGGATGCGGGCGAAATTGCGGGTCTCCTGCCCGACCGACGCCGTGTGCAGACGCGAGATAAGATAGTTACTGTCATACATGGCCCGGCCCTCCCAATGGTCTGCTCCGTTCTCCCCCGCCCCCCGGCCAAGATCAAGCCCCGCCTTGCCAATCACGCCCTATAGTTGCATGATACATCCAAACGCACGCACAGGCTCTCTCATGAACCCGCTCCGAGGCATCGCCCTCAAACTCGTCTCTATTTTCCTGTTTTCCATCATGGCCGCCTGCATCAAGGCCGCCGCCGGTCATGTGCCGCCGGGACAGGCGGTGTTCTTCCGCTCGCTCTTTGCCATGCCGATCATCTTCCTGTGGCTAGCCCATCGCGGCGAATTGCGCACCGGCCTCAAGGTGCAAAACCCTATGGGTCATTTCTGGCGCGGCGTCATCGGCACTTCGGCAATGGCGATGGGTTTTGCCGCGCTCGGGCTTTTGCCCCTGCCCGAGGTCACGGCCATCGGCTATGCCGCACCGCTTTTGACGGTGATCTTTGCCGCCATGTTCCTTGGCGAACAGGTGCGCCTCTTCCGGCTTTCGGCGGTCGGAGTGGGCCTTGTCGGTGTGATCATCGTGCTTTACCCGCGCCTGTCGATCCTCGGCGGGGCCGATCCCTATTCCATCGCCACGCTCGGCGCGTTTCTCGCGCTCGGCTCTGCGGCCTTCCGCGCCCTGGCCCAGATCCATATCCGCAAACTGGTGCAAACCGACCAGACCTCGGCCATCGTGTTCTATTTCTCCCTGACCGCGACGGGCCTGTCGCTTCTGACGCTGCCTTTTGGTTGGGTCATGCCGACAAGCACCGAGGCGGTTCTCCTTGTCTCGGCCGGTCTCATCGGCGGCATTGCACAGATTTTTCTGACCTCCGCCTACCGCTTTGCCCCGGCCTCAACCGTGGCGCCGTTTGATTATGCCTCGATGCTCTTTGCCATCATCATCGGCTACGTGATCTTTGACGAGATTCCGACCCAAATCATGCTCGCCGGGGTAAGCCTTATCATCGCCGCCGGGATTTTCATCATCTGGCGTGAACGCCAGCTTGGCCTCAAACGTGGCTCGCGCCAGACCCTGACACCGCAAGGATAAGGGGTGCTCCCGCCCCTTTAAGACATAGCAAAGCTATGCCGTCAAAGCGTTGGGCGTGGCTGGGGGGCCAGCCCCCCAGACCCCCCGGAGTATTTCTACAAAGATGAAGATAGAGGCGCACGCACCCGGTCGAGAACCTGTCCCGTGGGAGAGAGGCTCTCGGCGATGACCCGGCCTTGGCCTCGCCCCGTCCCGGTCTGATCCCCCGCCAAGCGGCGCAGGTCTTCGAATGCCCGGACCGGAAGCCCGGCTTTCTTGGCGACTTTGGCAAGCTCGGGGCGCGATGGATGTATGGCAATCCCCGCCTCTGTGACCAACGCGCCAATCGTCGCCCCCGGCGTCGTCAGACAGGTCAGCGCCTCAACAAGTTTGGGCCGCCCCGCCGCCTGCAAGGGGGTTGTCACAATCGGCAGGCGCGCCCCCGCCGCCGTATCCGCATGACCGCCCGAACCGCCAATGATCCGCCCATCGCTTGCACAGGTGACATTGACGTTGAACGCCGCATCAATCTCCGCCGCGCCCAGGATCATCACATCAAGCTGTTTGGCAATACAATCGGCGCGATCGGGGCTGGCATAGGCCTCTGCCGACATCCCAAGATGCGCCGCATCGCGCGCATAGGAGCGTACCGCGGCAAGGTCAAACGCCTGCACATCGCGCAAGCCCCGGAATAGCCCCGCCTCGAACATGTCAACCAAAGCGCCGGTAATCCCCCCGGCGGCATACTCTCCCGTCACGCCCCGCGCCGCCATCTGTGGCGCAAGTGCCCGTGCCACAGCCAGCGAGGTCGCCCCGGCCCCGGTCTGAAACCGAAAACCGTCTCTAAGCAGCCCGGAAACCGCGATCAACTGCGCCGTTAGCTCGGCAATCGCCAGCCCCTTTTGCGAGGCCGCGCGCCCCGTTGTCCCCGAGGCAATCTGCGCCGCATCGCCAATCCGGGGCATCTCGACAACCTGATGGACCTGCTCCGCCGGGATGCACACCCGTGGCACGGTATCACACCGATGATCCGTCAGCGCCACAACATGCCGCGCATGGGCCGCGTCGACCATCGCATAGCCCAGAGGCCCGCAAGCCGACGGCCCGGCCGCCCCGGAAAGATTGCCCGCCGCGTCCACCGCTGGCGCCGCCACGAACGCCACATCAATCGACAAACGCCCAGACGCAATCGCCGCCGCCCGTCCGCCATGTGATTGCAGGCGCACAGGATCGCCAAGCACGCCCTCACGCACCGCATCGGCCAAAGGTCCGGTCATGTAAGAGGTGGTGATCTGCGTTACGACACCCTCCCGCAGGAACGGGATCAACGCCGCGTGACAGGGGAAAAGCGACGAGGGCGCGATATGCAAATCGCGCAGCCCCATAGCGGCACATTCCGCCAGAACCTGCCGCATCACGTCATCGCCATTGCGCAGGTGGTGATGGAAGGACAGCACCGCGCCATCCTTCACATCCGCCATTTCAAGCACCGCGCGGATCGCACGACGCGCCACTTCAGGCACGCACAAGCGCCTCGTAATCCTCGGCGATCTGCCGGGTCAGTGCGCCAACCTCGAACATGTAGTCCCCGATCTGGCCCACCGGCGTGACCTCGGCCGCCGTGCCGGTAAGGAAACACTGCTCCATATCGGCAAGCTCTTCCGGCATGATCCGGCGCTCATGCACCGTGATGCCCCTGTCCTTGAGCATACCAATAACCGTCTGGCGGGTGATACCGTTGAGGATCGCATCGGGGATCGGCGTATGCACTTCGCCATCCTTGACAAAGAACACGTTCGCGCCTGTCGCCTCAGCCACATAGCCGCGATAATCCATGAACAACGCGTCCGAACAGCCCTTGGCCTCTGCCGCGTGCTTGGAAATGGTGCAGATCATATAAAGACCCGCCGCCTTGGCTGCGGTTGGGATGGTTTCCGGCGAGGGGCGTTTCCATTGCGCGATATCGAGCTTGGCACCCTTCATCTTGGCATCGCCATAATAGGCGCCCCATTCCCACACGGCGACCGCCATGCGCACCGGGTTTTTCGACGAGGCAACGCCCATTTCCTCGCCCGACCCACGCCACGCCACGACGCGCACATAGGCATCGGTCAACCCATTGGCCTTGAGCGTCTCTACCTTGGCCGCTTCGATCTCGTCGACCGTATAAGGGATCGGCATGTCGATCAGCTTGCCAGAATTGATAAGACGCGCCGAATGCTCGCGGCTTTTGAAAATCTTGCCGTTATAGGCGCGCTCGCCTTCAAAGACCGAGCTTGCATAATGCATTGCATGGGTCAGGATATGGACATTGGCATCGCGCCACTCGACGAGCTTTCCATCCATCCAGATCTTGCCGTCACGATCATCATAAGACCCAGCCATAGCCTTCCCTCCAACTCTCAATTTTCCATTTGTTGCGCGCCTTATGTCCGATACGGACACAAAATTGCGCAAAATATGCGATTCGCTATCATTCTGCTCTTGGAGTGTCAACAAAGCTGACGTATTGTGACGCCTTAAGCGGTAAATTGTGAACATCGGGGGGCGGCATGGCAGACTCTCATAGCGGCGAAAGCCTTCTTTTTCTGACTGACGAGCAGCTCCGACAGGGAATCGAGGCGGTGTTCTTCGCCTATCGCGGCTTTACCGCCGATCCTGACCGCATTCTTGCGACGATGGCCTATGGCCGCGCCCATCACCGCGCGATTCACTTTATCAACCGCGCGCCGGGCACCACCGTGACCAATCTTCTGGCCATTCTGGGGGTGACAAAGCAATCCCTCAACCGCGTGCTGCGCACCCTGATCGAAGATGGCCTCGTCGAGAGCCGGGTCGGCGCGTCGGATCGGCGCGAACGCAACCTCTACCTGACCGAGGCCGGCATCGCGCTTGAAAACCGCCTTTCGGACGCCCAGCGCACCCGGATGCGCGCCGCCTACCGCGAAGCTGGCCCCGAAGCCGTGATCGGGTTCCGCAAAGTGCTTGAGGCCATGATGGACCCGGAAATGCGCCGTCTATACGCGCGCCTGCGAGAGAGCGGCCAATGAACGATGTGAACCCGCACCTCCTGATCGTGGATGATGATGAACGTATCCGCGACCTGCTCAAGAAATTTCTCATGCGCAACGGGTTTCTCGTGACCGCCGCGCGCGATGCCGCCCATGCGCGGCGCATCCTGTCGGGGCTGGATTTCGACCTGATCGTGCTTGACGTGATGATGCCCGGCGAGGACGGCATGAGCCTCACGCGCGGTATCCGCGAAACCTCGACAACGCCGGTGCTGCTTCTGACTGCCAAGGGCGAAACCGAGGACCGTATCATGGGGCTTGAGGCCGGGGCCGATGACTACCTCCCCAAACCGTTCGAGCCAAAGGAACTCCTCCTGCGGATCAACGCGATCCTGCGCCGCATGCCCGAAGCACAAGAGGCCGACACCGCGCCAAAGATGCTCAACCTCGGATCAATCCGCTATGATATCGAACGCGCCGAGATGTGGCAGGGCGAAGAGATCCTGCGCCTGACCGCGACCGAGAACCAGTTGATGAAGATCTTCTCGGCAACCCCCGGCGAACCGATCAGCCGCGCCAAACTTGTCGAAGACCTCGGCCGGGACCGGGGTCAGGCCCAGGAACGCGCCGTCGATGTGCAAATCACCCGCCTGCGCCGCAAGATCGAGGCCGACCCAAAGCAACCGCGCTACCTTCAAACGGTGCGCGGCGCGGGCTACATGCTGGTTCCCGATTGATCCTGACACGGGGTCTGGCCTCTGCCGATCTGCGGGTCTAATCTTGCTGTACGACGCACAAGGAGACCGCGATGAGCACGGCGCTTTTTACCCATAATGACTGTCTTCAACACCGCACCCCGCCGGGCCACCCCGAGCAGGTCGCGCGCCTTGAATATATCGCCACCGCCCTCAGCGCACCGGGGTTTGATGCGCTGGACCGCCGCGAGGCACCGCTGTGTTCGGACGAGGATATACTTCTCGCCCATCCCCAACGCCATCTCGACACCATCCTCGCCTCCGAACCCAAAGAGGGGAGTCGCGCCCTTGATGAAGACACCCATATGTCGCCCGGCTCTGTGCAGGCCGCCCGCCGCGCCGTTGGCGGCACCATCGCCGCTGTGGATGCCGTGCTCGCGGGCGATGTGACCAATGCGTTTGTCGCCTGCCGCCCGCCGGGGCATCACGCCGAAACCGAAACGCCGATGGGGTTTTGCCTCTTTGGCAACGCTGCCATCGCCGCCCGCCACGCGATAGAGCGCCACGGCCTTTCCCGCGTCGTGATCGTGGATTTCGACGTGCATCACGGCAACGGCACTCAGGCGCTTTTGTGGGACGACTCCCGCACAACCTTCTTTTCCTCGCACCAACATCCGCTCTGGCCCGGCACCGGCTTTCCCGAGGAAACCGGCGCCTATAACAACATCCACAATATCCAATTCGCGCCCGAAACCGATGGCCGCACCATGCGCACAACCTACGAGGCCGAGGTCTTTCCCGTCATCGACCGTGTGCAGCCCGAGCTTATTATCCTCTCCGCCGGGTTTGACGCCCATGCCGATGATCCGCTGGCCCAACTCAACTGGGCCGTCGACGATTTCATCTGGCTGACCGGGAAATTCTGCGCGCTGGCCGAAAAACATTGTGACCGCCGCCTCGTCTCGACGCTCGAAGGCGGCTACAACCTGACCGCGCTGGCCGATTCCGTCGCTGCGCATGTGACCGTGCTTCTGGACCAAGGCGCTTAAGACCTGAATTTGGCCCGCGTTGTCTCGACATGCGCGGGCGGATATGCTTTTGCGCAGGGACCAGACGATTGAGGGAGAAATCCGAATGAGTGACACGCCCGTAGACAGCCTGAGCTTTGAACAGGCTATGGCCGAACTGGAACAGGTGGTTGGCAAACTCGAACGCGGCGACGTGGCGCTTGAGGAATCCATCGCGCTCTATGAACGTGGCGCGGCGCTCAAGAAACGCTGCGAGACCAAGCTCAAGGAAGCCGAGGAAAAAGTTGCCGCGATTACGACGGATAGCGACGGCAACCCCACTGGCCTGACCCCCGTCGAAGGCAAGTAACCCGTGTTTCCGGCCCGCCTGAAAGAAACTGCCGCTTTCGTGCAGGCACATCTTGACGCGACGCTTGCGCCGCTCGGGGATTTGCCCGTGGTCGACGCCATGCGCTATGCAAGTGCGGGCGGCAAACGCCTGCGCGCCTTTCTCGTCCTCGAAAGCGCCCGGTTGCATGGCGTTGCGCCGGAAAATGCCATCTGGCCCGCCTCTGCGATCGAGGCGATCCATGCCTATTCCCTCGTCCATGACGATCTGCCTTGTATGGATGATGATGACCTGCGCCGGGGCGTGCCGACGGTGCATGTCAAATGGGACGAGACAACCGCCGTTCTCGCCGGAGACGCGCTTCAGACCTTTGGCTTTGAATGTGTGAGCCGCCCCGACTGTCATCCCGACCCGGCCGTGCGCGCCGACCTGACTGTGACCCTCGCCCGCGCCGCCGGTGCCCAAGGCATGGTCCTCGGTCAGGCGCTCGACATCGCCGCCGAAACCGCCGACACCCCCCTAAGCCTTGATGCAATCACCCGCCTGCAAGCGGGCAAAACCGGCGCGCTTATCAAATGGGCCGCAACCGCCGGGCCGCGTATGGCCTCTGCCGATCTCGCGCCACTGGCGCGCTATGCCGCCGACCTTGGTCTCGCGTTTCAGATCGCGGATGATATCCTGGATGTCGAAGGCGACGCCGCCACCGTCGGCAAAGCCGTCGGCAAGGATGCCGAGGCGGGCAAGGCGACCTTTGTCTCTCTCCTCGGCCTTGATGGGGCCAAACGCCGCGCCAGCGATCTCGTGACAGACGCCTGCGACGCTCTATCTCCCTATGGGAAAGAGGCCGAAACCTTGCGGGAGGCCGCCCGTTTCGTTATTGCGCGCGATAGCTAATACAGAAAGGCATGGCGCATGTCTGCCAGACCCGACACCCCGCTCCTTGACCGCGTGCATAGCCCCGCGGACCTCAAGCAATTCTCCGATGCCGAGCTGACGCAGCTTGCCGACGAATTGCGCGCCGAAACGATCTCGGCAGTGTCGGAAACCGGCGGCCACCTTGGCGCGGGCCTTGGCGTCGTTGAACTGACCGTGGCGCTGCATGCCATTTTCGACACCCCCAAGGACAAACTGGTCTGGGACGTGGGCCACCAATGCTACCCGCATAAAATCCTTACCGGACGACGCGACCGCATCCGCACCCTGCGCCAGAAAGGCGGCCTCTCGGGCTTTACCAAGCGGAGCGAGAACGTCCACGACCCCTTCGGCGCAGGCCATAGCTCAACCTCGATCTCCGCCGCCCTCGGCTTTGCCGTGGCGCGCGATCTTGGCGGCTCCTGCGAAGGCGGGCTTGGCGATGCCATCGCGGTGATTGGCGATGGGTCAATCTCGGCCGGTATGGCCTATGAGGCGATGAACAACGCAGGCCACTTGGGCAAACGCCTCTTTGTGGTGCTCAACGACAACGACATGTCGATCGCCCCACCCGTGGGCGCAATGTCCAATTACCTCTCGCGCCTCTACGCAGGCGAACCGTTTCAGGAACTCCGCGCCGCCGCCAAGGGCGCGGTCTCGCTCCTGCCCGAACCGTTCCGCGAAGGCGCCAAACGCGCCAAGGAAATGCTCAAGGGCATGACCGTCGGCGGCACCCTGTTTGAGGAACTCGGCTTTTCCTATATCGGCCCCATCGACGGGCACGACATGGATCAACTCCTGCCCATCCTGCGCACCATCCACCAGCGCGCCACCGGGCCGGTGATGCTTCATATCATCACCAAAAAAGGCAAGGGCTATGCCCCCGCCGAAAACGCCCGCGACCGGGGCCACGCTACGGCGAAATTCGACGTGCCAACCGGCAAACAGCACAAAGCCCCCTCCAACGCGCCCTCCTATACCTCGGTCTTTGGCAAGGCGCTTGTCGACGAGGCCGCCCGTGATAACCGCATCTGCGCCGTGACCGCCGCCATGCCCGACGGCACCGGCCTCAACCTCTTTGCCGAACGCTATCCAAGCCGCTGTTTCGACGTGGCGATTGCCGAACAACACGGCGTGACATTCTCCGCCGCGCTTGCCGCCGGAGGGATGAAACCCTTCTGCGCCATGTATTCGACCTTCCTGCAACGCGGCTATGACCAGGTCGTGCATGACGTCGCCGTGCAGCGCCTTCCGGTGCGTTTCGCCATCGACCGCGCGGGCCTTGTCGGCGCAGATGGCGCGACCCACGCCGGAAGTTTCGACATCGCCTTCATGGCCAACCTGCCCGGCATGACCGTCATGGCCGCCGCCGACGAGGCCGAACTGATGCACATGGTCGCCACCGCCGTGGCCCATGACGATGGACCCATCGCCTTTCGCTATCCGCGCGGCGAAGGTGTTGGCGTCGACCTGCCCGAACGCGGCACGCCGCTTGAAATCGGCAAGGGCCGGATGATCCAGACCGGCAAACGCGTCGCCCTCCTTTCGTTCGGAACCCGCCTCGAAGAGGTCCGCAAAGCCGCCGAGGCGCTCTCGGCCCGTGGCATCACACCAACCATCGCCGACGCCCGCTTTGCCAAACCGCTCGACGCCGAGATGATCCTCGGCCTTGCCGCCGATCATGAGGCGCTCATCACCATCGAAGAAGGCGCCATCGGCGGTTTCGGCTCACATGTGGCCCAGCTTCTGGCCGAAAATGGGGTCTTTGATAACGGGCTGAAATACCGCTCTATGGTTCTGCCCGATACGTTCATCGACCATGCCAGCCCCGTCGACATGTATGCCGATGCCGCGATGAATGCCGACCATATCGAAGCCAAAGTCCTCGACACGCTCGGCATCGCCCAAATCGGTAGCAAACGCGCCTAAGTGTTTGGCAGAGAATCAGAAATACCTACTTTAACCGATTGAAATCATTCATTGATTCATTTTGGGATTAGCGATACTGTAAAGAAAAGGGACGGCCCCACCTGCAAGTAGAACCGTCCCTAAAGCCTACTCTTTATTTCGGCTTCTTGATGGTCTCAACAACATGAGTGTTCTTCTGTTGTTGAGCCTTCTTGACCGTCGTGAAGCGACCAGTCTTGGCGCTCCGTCCAATCTTTCTAGTGCCTTTAGCCATGAGATTTCTCCTTATGCCAAAGAGACGGGTCGGGCCCGCCACCCTCGATGCCGAGTTGCACCGCCCGTATCAGTGCTCATCGAATCTTAGGTCACGTTGTCAAAATAGTGTGCTCGCTATGACGAGTCTAGATATTGCGACTCGTGTTAGCGTCACCCTCTATAAAGTGTGTCTTCCGCCGCCAAGATCGCGCGCAACCCGTCCATATGCGTCGGGTAGGCCAGTTCGACCCCAAGCTCGTCCTTGATCCGGTCATTCCTGACCCGCTTGCTATCGGCATAGAAACTGCGCGCCATCGGCGTCATGTCGGCCTCTTCAAACGGCACGGCGGGCGGCGGCGCGATCCCAAGCAATTCGGCGGCATGTTCAAGAACAACCTCCGGCGGCTGCGGATCATCGTCACAGACGTTATAGATCCGCCCCGGATCGGGCCGCGCAATCGACGCGTCCAGGACGCTGGCAATATCCTCGACATGGATGCGGCTAAAAATCTGGTTTTTCTTGATGACCCTCTGCGCGACCCCCCGCCGCAGCTTGGCAAAGGGGCCGCGACCGGGGCCATAGATCCCTGCAAGGCGAAACACATGCACCGGCAGACCGTCCACCCCAAGCCACTCGCGTTCTGCCAAAACCCGCCGCTGGCCACGCTCCGTCGCCGGGCCGGTCGGCGTCTCTTCATCGACCCAGCCGCCATCGTGATCGCCATAAACCCCGGTCGTCGAGAGGTAGCCAACCCAATCAGGCCGCGCCGCCGCCAGCGCCGCGCGCCCCTCGCGCAGCACCGGATCGCCGTCGCCATCCGGCGCGATCGAGGTCAGCACATGGCTCACCCCCTCTAGCGCCTTGCCCAGATCACAGGGCCAGAGCAGCGGCTCAACCCCTTCGGCGCGCATCGCAACGGTCTTATCCGCCGACCGCGTTGTGCCAATCACGCGCCAGCCCTGCGGGATCAACCGCCGCGCCAGCGCCTGCGCCGAAAATCCATACCCAAGACAGAGAAGTGTTTTATCCATGCCCGCACCCTGCCGCGCCGCGCCCCCCACTGCAAGACCAAGCGAGAGGTGCCATCGGGCGACATAGTGCTGCGCCCCATAGCCAAAAATGCCGCGCGGCCCGCACACCACCCCGCACACCAAAAGGAACGCCAACCCCGCCAAAGATGACATAACGCCGGGGCCAGGGTGCGGATTTCCGCCCTCTTGGTCAAAAAACAGTGGATAACCGCAGTTTTTCGCTATTTTTCGACGGACAATTCGTTGTGTTCCTCGGTTATATCCCCTTAAATGCCCCGACATGAGGCCCAACTTCGGGCAGACAAGGAGACCTGAAAATGGCAAAACCGATGACCAAGACCCAACTCGTTGCCGCTCTGGCCGAAGAAATGGGCTCTGACAAGAAATCCGCAAGCGCCGCACTCGAAGCCGTGTGCGCCGTTATCACCCGCGAAGTATCCGGCGGCGGTGCCGTGACTCTTCCCGGCGTTGGCAAAATCTACTGCCGCGAGCGCCCCGAGCGCATGGTGCGCAACCCCGCCACCGGCGAGCAGATCAAGAAAGAGGCCGACAAGGTGGTCAAGATGACCATCGCCAAGGCTCTGAAGGACAGCGTCAACGGCTGATCCCTTCATCGAAGGTTTTTGGAAAGGGTCGCCTTTGGGCGGCCCTTTTTCGTGGCTATCGCTGATCCCGAAAAGGCATGATTGAAAGCACGGTGCATTAACCATCGTGCGCAGGCTTAAACCCGGTTTTCCCGGCTTTCGCACCGCCGCAATACCGACGTGATACAGACGCGATGCAGATGTGCGTTTTCCCTTCCCAGAAAGGCGTTAA
The DNA here is from genome assembly GCA_026195905.1 of Pseudopelagicola sp. Lineage (GTDB taxonomy): Bacteria > Pseudomonadota > Alphaproteobacteria > Rhodobacterales > Rhodobacteraceae > Shimia. The sequence continues at coordinate 11,687 of JAPHRE010000051.1, forward strand.
CCCTGATTCGCCGCAGCTATGACGAGGCTTGGCTTGCGGGTCAGCGCACAATGCGTTTACATCCCGGCAAGGTTAACCTGTGAGGCACATCCCATGGACTTTCGCGCAATCGGCATGGGCCTCTTGTTTGCTCTGATCTGGTCATCGGCCTTTACCTCGGCCCGCATCATCGTCGCCGACGCCCCGCCCTTCGCGATCTCCGCCATCCGCTTTGCCATCGCCGGAATGATCGGCATCCTGATTGCCCGCGTCATGGGCCAGACATGGACCCTGACCCGCGCACAATGGCGCGCGACCTTTGTCTTTGGCCTGTGCCAGAACGCGCTTTATCTCGGGCTGAATTTCCTTGCCATGACGACCGTCGAGGCCTCCCTCGCCTCGATCATCGCCTCGTCCATGCCCCTCATTGTCGCCTTTGCAGGCTGGGCTTTTCTCTCGGAACGGCTGAGCAAACTGGCCGCGCTCGGCCTTGTCCTCGGCTTTGCCGGGGTGATCCTCATCATGGGCGCGCGGATGGGCGATGGGGTTGATATGATCGGCGTCGCCTATTGCCTGATTGCCGCTGTCGCCCTTGCCGTCGCAACCCTGACAATGCGCGGCGTGACAGGCGGCGAAAACATGATGATGATCATCGGCTTACAGATGTTCGTCGGGGCCATCGTGCTCTTCTTTGCATCGCTTCTATTCGAGACATGGGAGTTCAACTGGAACCCCCGCATGCTCACCGCGCTGACCTATACGATCTTCGCGCCGGGGCTTCTTGCGACCTTCATCTGGTTCGCCCTCGTGCGCCGGATCGGCGCGGTCAAGGCCGCGACCTTCCATTTTCTCAACCCGTTTTTCGGCGTTGCCATTGCTGCGGTTCTTCTTGGGGAAACCCTTAGAATCATGGACATAATCGGCGTTGCCATTATCTCCGCCGGGATCCTCGCCGTGCAGCTTTCGAAACAAACCTACACGCCCAAGTGATCGCCCGTCAGTAGCTTTGACATGACAAACCCGCACCGGCGCGGCATGTCAAAGTCATGGAACTTGTCTTTGCATATGCCGCCGGTCTACTGACCCTGATAAACCCCTGCGTCCTGCCGGTGTTGCCCATCGTGCTTGCGACCGCGCTTCAGGCCTCGCGCCACGGCCCGGCCGCGCTGGCGCTTGGTATGTCGCTCTCATTTGTGGGGCTTGGCCTTGGGGTGACGGTCTTTGGCTATGCTCTCGGCCTGACGCAGGAAGACATCGCCAAAGGCGGCGCGGCCCTGATGATCGGCTTTGGCCTGATCCTTCTCGTGCCCCGCTTTTCCGCCGCCTTCTCAACCGCCACAGCCGGGGTCGCCTCTTCCGCCGATACCGGCCTTGATAGCGTCGACCGCTCGACCCTCCGGGGTCAGTTCCTCGGCGGTATCCTCCTCGGAGCCGTCTGGAGCCCCTGCGTCGGCCCAACACTCGGCGGCGCGATTTCCCTCGCCAGTCAGGGCGCCAATCTTCTCTGGGCCGGGCTTATCATGGTCGCCTTTGCCCTTGGTGTCTCGACGATCATCCTCGTGCTCGGCTATGGCGCGCGCTCTGCCCTGCAACGCCGTCAGGCGCTCATGCGCCGCATCGCCAACGCCGCGCGCCCGGCGATGGGCGGGGTGTTTGTCGCCGTTGGCCTCGCCCTTCTGTTCAACCTGCATCACATGGTCGAGGCATGGCTGCTCGACGTGATGCCCGGCTGGCTCCTTGATCTCTCTGTATCCATCTGACCTAAAAGGAAAACTCTATGAAACGTCGCGATTTCCTCGTCCTCTCCGCCGCAACGCTCGCCCTGCCCCGTGCCGCTTTTGCTGCGCCGCTCGACTATACGCCGGGCCTTGTCGATGCCCGCCTTGCCGCCGGTGAAACCGTCTTCCTGGACTTCAAGGCAAGCTGGTGCGGCACCTGCAAAGCGCAGGAAAAAGTCATCAACGCGCTCAAGGCCGACAACCCGGCCTATGAGGCGAATATCACCTTCGTGAATGTGGATTGGGACGACTATGCCAAGGCCAATCTAACCCGTCGCCTGCAAATCCCCCGCCGCTCGACGCTCGTCGTTCTGCGCGGTGAGGATGAGCTTGGCCGTGTTGTCGCCGATACCTCGCGTGAGGGGATCAAATCGCTCATGGATACCGCGCTCAAGGCGGCGATGGCCTGATCCCCTCTCGGGGCTAGTTTGCCAAAAGCGCCTCGATCTCCTTGGTGATCGCCCCGGCAAGCGGCTTGGTCCGCGACCGATACGTCGCCGCGACCGACCCGTCCGGGGCGATCAGAACCTTGTTGAAATTCCAACGCGGCGCAAAGCCTTCCTCGGCCTTCAATGAGGCAAAAAACGGGTGCGCCTCGGCCCCGCGTACATGGGTCATACCCGTCATCGGCATGTCGATGCCAAAGGTCATTTCGCAGAACTCTTTGACCTCTTCGTTGCTGCCAAGCTCTTGGCGAAAGTCATCAGACGGCACCGCCAGGACAACCAACCCCCGGTCGCGATAGCGTTCATAAAGCGTCTGAAGCCCTTCATATTGCGGGGTATACCCACAGCGTGAGGCGGTATTGACGACAAGAACCGGCTGCCCTGCCCAATCCGAAATCCGCAAGCTGCCGCCGTCGATATTCTCGAACGGCGCATCGAGGTCGAGGGCCATAACCGGTGCGGCAAACACCGCGAGGAAACAGGCAAAGATCAAACGCATGAGGGACTCCCTTTTTGCATGTTTATACGCAACAGAGGCCGCTTTGGATCACCTTTACGTCAAACCCTGCAACAAGGTATTTGTATTTCCAGCCAGAGCGCCATCTATTGATCCAGCGAAACAGGATACGGAGGCCGCATTGACCACTTACCGAAAAACCCCCGAGGCCGTGGCCGCGCTCACGGAAGAACAATACTGGGTCACTCAAGAAAGCGGAACCGAACGCCCCGGAACCGGCGCGCTCCTGCACAATAAGGAGCCGGGCATCTATGTCGATATCGTCTCGGGCGAGCCTCTTTTTGCCTCGTCCGACAAGTTCGAGTCCGGCTGCGGCTGGCCAAGTTTCACCAAGCCGATCAACCCCGCCCACGTGACCGAACATCACGACTCGACTCATGGCATGATCCGCACCGAAGTCCGCTCAACCGCGGGCGATAGCCACCTTGGCCATGTCTTCCCGGATGGCCCCGTAGATCGTGGCGGCTTGCGCTATTGTATCAACTCGGCAAGCCTGCGCTTCGTGCATCGCGACGATATGGAGGTCGAAGGCTATGGGGTTTATATTTCGCAAGTGGAGGAGATCACACATGACTGAACGCGCTGTATTGGCCGGTGGCTGTTTCTGGGGCATGCAAGACCTCATTCGCAAGATGGACGGCGTCGTGGGAACCCGCGTCGGCTATACCGGCGGCGACGTGCCCAACGCGACCTATCGCAACCACGGCACCCATGCGGAAGGGATCGAAATCCTGTTTGATCCTGCCAGGATAAGCTACCGCGAGCTTCTCGAATTCTTCTTTCAGATCCACGACCCGACAACACCAGACCAGCAAGGCAACGACCTTGGCATGTCCTACCGCTCAGCGATCTACTACGTGACCGAAGATCAAAAAGCCGTGGCGCTTGAGACCATCGCAGATGTAGACGCCTCTGGCCTCTGGCCCGGCAAAGTCGTGACCGAAGTCGAGCCAGTGGGCGATTTTTGGCAGGCCGAGGAAGAACATCAGGACTACCTCGAGAAATTCCCCAACGGCTATACCTGCCACTTCCCGCGCCCCGATTGGGTTTTGCCAAAACGCGGGTGATCCAAGGTCATGCCCGGCGCGTATCAAGGGCATGACCAAACCGATCCTGCGCCTAATCCTTGGCGATCAACTGACCCAATCCCTTCCGATCCTGACCGAGGGCGATCCATCCCGCGATGTGATCCTCATGGCCGAGGTCATGGGCGAAGCAACCTACGTGCGCCACCACAAGAAAAAGATCGCCCTGATCTTTTCGGCTATGCGCCATTTCGCCGACGAGCTGCGCGCCCTTGGTTGGACCGTGCACTATATTGCCTATGACGCGACCGCACCGATCGCCGCCCTCTACGACGCGGTTGAAATGACTCTGGCCCAAGGCGATTTTGCCTCGGTATCCGTCACTGAACCCGCCGAACACCGCCTCATGTTAGAGATGGCCGGTTGGTCAGACCGCCTTGGCCGGCCCGTCGAAATCCTCTCTGACTCGCGGTTTCTCTGTGACCACGAAACGTTTCGCAACTGGGCCGAGGGCCGCAAGCAATTGCGCATGGAGTTTTTCTATCGCGAGATGCGGCGGCGTCATAACATCCTCATGGACGGCAAAGACCCGGTTGGCGGGCAATGGAACTATGACGCCGAGAACCGCAAACCGCCCAAAGACGGCCTCGACATTCCCGCCCCCTACAAGCTCCGACCGGACGAAACGACCGATGCCGTGCTCTCCCTCGTCGAGGATGCCTTCCCCGACCATTTCGGCGACCTGCACCCGTTTCATTTCGCCGTGACACGGGCCGACGCGCTTGAGGTGCTTGATCATTTCATCGCCGAACGCCTGCCCCGCTTTGGCGACTATCAGGATGCCATGCTGACGGGTGAGCCGTGGATGTATCACAGCCACCTTGGGTTTCACCTCAACTGCGGCCTCCTCCTGCCGATCGAATGCATCCGCGCCGCCGAACGCGCCTATCATGACGGGCACGCGCCCCTGAACGCGGTCGAGGGGTTCATTCGCCAAATTCTCGGCTGGCGCGAATATGTGCGCGGGATCTATTGGCTACGAATGCCCGGCTACGCGACCGAGAACGCCCTTGGCGCAAACCGCCTCCTGCCGCCGCTCTACTGGGGGGCGCCAACGCAGATGAACTGCCTCGCGCAATGTGTCGGCGAGACCCGTAAATGGGCCTATGCGCATCATATCCAACGGCTCATGGTGCTTGGCAACTTCGCCCTCCTGGCGGGCCTTGCGCCGCAAGAGGTCAACGAATGGTATCTGATCGTCTACGCAGATGCCTATGAATGGGTCGAGATGCCCAACGTCTCGGGCATGGTGCTCTTTGCAGATGGCGGCCTTCTCGCGTCCAAGCCCTACGCCGCAAGCGGTGCCTACATCAATCGCATGTCGGATTACTGTAAATCCTGCCGCTATAGCCCGACCAAGAAAAACGGCCCCGACGCCTGCCCGTTCAACTATCTCTACTGGGATTTCCTTGACCGCAACGCCGACCGCCTTGGCAAAAACCCGCGCCTTGCCATGCCCTACCGAACCCTTGCGCGCATGAGCGACGACAAGCGCAGCGCAAACCGCGATGATGCCGCCCGCTTCCTACGCGCGCTCGACCGGGGCGATACGGTCTAGCCTTCGGTAATCCTTGGTCGCCCCGACGCCTCAACCGTGACCATGCCCTGAATAAAAACCTCGCGCCCCTCAGCCTCGACGCTTTTGAGATCACGGGCGACCACAAGGCGCACATCTTGCGCCCCGGCCGCCTCGGCCTCTATCTGCGCCCGCGCAGAAAGATACGTTTCAAGGCGTGTTAGAGCCTGTTTCAGCTCCGCAAAATCCTCTGGCCCTTGTTCAAGGTGAACCCGGAACCGGCCCTCGACAGGCACGCTCACTTCGCCGCTTTGGCGGATCGTGACCCGTCCCACAACCGCGCCAATCGCATTCGCAACCCCCGCATGGCGCGGCAAGTCCATCGCACAGCCAAGACGCGCACCAACCGCCGGATAATAGCTCGCCGCCGAGGCCCCAAGGCCGATTACCGGCTGGTTTAGCCCCGCATCAATCCGCAAAATCCCCCGATGCCCCTCTAGCCCGCGCTGCATCAACACATGCCGCGCAAGCGCCTCGGGCGCGCCCTCAAACGCGGCCTCTTCCTCGGCAAAAGCAGTCTCTAACAAAGCGAATACGGTCTGCTCTGTCAATTGATCGACAATCATCCGCGCCATATCCTCCGCCTCCGGCGCGAGCCGATTGCCCGATCCCGTCCGCCGCCGCCCAAACAAGCGAAGCGCCTTCTCCGCCGCGTCCCGGTCCCATACCGCCACCGTGCCAAGCACATGGCTCGCGTCCGATGGCGTCACGCCTGCGATCTGCACACCCCCGCGCTCGACCAAACGGCGGAGCAGTTTTTGCTCAATCCGCGTGCGAATAACCTCTCCCAAGGGACGGACGCCGCCCCCGATCCGCTCAAGAAGCGCCGCCTCTTTCGGCGCAAGCGCCCCGGCGTCGATCCCCGACACGGCACGAACAAACCGCCCGTCATATTCCCCCGACACGGCCTGACGAAGCTGCGCATCAAGCGCGCGATGCACCACATCCCGCGCGTCCATCGCCACAAGCGACACCGGCAATACCCGCCTCGGCCCAAGCGTCACGCCGCCCTGTAGCCCCTCAGCGATAAAATGCACCTCGCTATCGCCGCCAAGGCCAAAGGTGCGCATAGCGACCGCCTCGACCATTGTGCGATAGGGACCAACCCGCGCGCCTTGCGGGTCAATCGCCGGACGTCCATCGCGCAGAACGGCGATATCCGTCGTCGTGCCGCCAATGTCCGAGACAAGCGCATCCTGCGCCCCGGTGAGCCACCGCGCCCCGACAATCGACGCCGCCGGGCCGCTGAGGATCGTTTCAATCGGGCGACGCCGCGCGAAATCAGCCGAGATCAACGCCCCATCCCCGCGCACGACCATCAAAGGCGCTGTGACGCCCAACTCTCCCAACCGTGCTTCGGCCCGCGAAATCAGCCGATCAATCATCCCGATCAACCGCGCATTGAGAACCGCCGTCAGCGCCCGTTTCGGCCCGTTGAGTTTTGACGACAGGTGATGCGACGCACTCACCGGGCGGCCTGTGATCTCGCGCACCATCTCTGCCGCACGCTGCTCATGGGCCGGATTGCGCGTCGCAAATTGCGCGGCGACGGCATAGCCGGACACGTCCCGCCCATGCTCTGCAAGCCACGCCGCCAGCGTCGCCTCATCGAGCGCGACCGCCGGGTCGCCCGCGTGGTTATGCCCGCCCTCTAGGATCAGAACCGGATCGCCCGCCAAGGCCTCCAAGACGCCATGCTTTTCAAGGTCTCTCTCGGCAAATCCAATCAGGATCAACGCCACGCGGCCGCCCTGCCCCTCGACCAAAGCATTCGTCGCCAGCGTCGTTGACAATGACGCAAGCGAGATATCCCCCGGCGCAACATCCGCCTCGGCCAGAACCGCCGCGACCGCATTGCCAATGCCTTCGGCAAGGTCATGCCGCGTCGTCAACGCCTTGGCCGAGGCCAAAACCTCGCGCTCGTCCTGGATCAAAACCGCATCCGTATAGGTGCCGCCCGTATCAACCCCGAGTGCTATCACCATTTGCCAGTTCCCTTGTTCGCGCGTCGATCCTGTCTCGAAATCAGGCTCTAATCCTGCCTGTTTCCGACCATTTTAAGACGCTCTTCGGCCCATTGTGCCGCATCGACAACTGTCTCATCCGGGTCGCTTTTCAAACCGCGCACTTGCTCAAGAAACCCCGGGTCGCCGCTGTTTCCCATTGCATAGAGCACGTTGCGCACAAACCGATTCCGCCCGATCCGCTTGATCGGACTGCCCGAGAATAACGCCCGAAACGCGGCATCGTCCAAGGACGCCAACTCGGCCAGTTTCGGCGCCACAAGGTCGTCACGGGCGTGATAGCGCATTTCGCGCGCCTCGACGGCGAATTTGTTCCACGGGCACGCCGCAAGGCAATCGTCACAGCCATAAATCCGGTTGCCCAAAAGCGGGCGCAACGCTCGGTCCACCGGCCCATGATGCTCAATCGTCAGATAAGAAATACACCGCCGCGCGTCGATCTTATGCGGCGCGGGAAAGGCGTTCGTCGGGCAGGCATCAAGACAGGCCCGACAAGACCCGCAACGGTCGATTTCCGCCTCATCAGGGTCTAATTCCAAAGTCGTAAACACCGACCCAATAAAGAACCAAGACCCAAGATCTCGGCTCACGAGGTTGGTATGTTTCCCCTGCCAACCAAGCCCCGCCGCCTGTCCAAGCGGCTTTTCCGGCACCGGCGCGGTATCGACGAAAATCTTGACCTGCGTCTCGTCTCCCGTCTCAGCAATAAGCCACCGGGCCAGCCGCTTGAGGCGCTTTTTGACAAGATCGTGGTAATCCTTGTTCTGGGCATAGACCGAGATCGCCCCACGATCCGCCATCCCATGCACGGCGGTAGGATCATGCTCGGGCGTGTAACTCTCGCCCAAAACAAGAACCGACCGCGCCTCGGGCCAGAGCGCCGACGGATCGCCCCGCCAATGGGTCCGCTCCGCGAGCCAGCCCATCTGCCCGTTGTATCCCTTGTCGAGGAACCCCGCCAACCCTTCGGGCACATGCGGCACCGCGTCGGGGCGACAAATACGGCAAAGGTCAAAACCGATCGCCTTGGCCTCGGCAACAAGCCGCGCCTTGAGGTCAGTCTCAGAAGTCGAGGTCGGCATAATGCGCGGGCGGCAGGAAGCCCGGAATCTGATCCGCGAGAATAGACCGGAAGGCAGGCCGCGACTTGATCTTGGCATACCAATCCTTGACCGCCGCCGAGCGATTCCAATCCACATCGGAAATGTAATCAAGCGACGACAAATGCGCGGCGGCAGCGAAATCCGCATGGCTCATGGCATCCCCCGCAAGCCAACGGCGATGATCGAGAAGCCACGCCATATAATCGAGGTGATACTTGATCTTCTGCGCGCCTAGCTTGACGTTCTTGCTATCGGGATAGCCAAGCCCCATGACCTTTTTATTGACCCGCTCGTAGAGCAGCTTCGACGTCACCTCGTGATGGAACTTGTCGTCGAACCACGCCACCAACCGACGCACCTCATAGCGCGCATCAACATCCTTGGGCATAAGCGGCGTCTCGGGATATTTCTCGTCAAGATACTCACAGATCGCCGTGCTTTCTGCCATCATCTTGCCGTCGATCTTGAGAACCGGAACCTTGGCCGCCGGATTGCGACGCAGGAAATCGGCGTCCTGTTCCCAATAGCGTTCATCCACAAGCTCGACCTCAATCCGCTTTTCCGCCAGCGTAAGACGGACCTTGCGGCAAAATGGCGAGAGGGGAAAATGGAACAGGCGATTCATGGGAACTTCACTAGGGTTTTTATCGGTGGTCCCTCAATGCCCGTTCAAGGTCGGGTTTTCAATCCTCGAATAGGCTAGGTTCCGCTTGTGAAACATAGCGCGCGACCATCCTTGTGGATCGTCTCGGCCCCATCGAGGATCTGCGCCGCGCGCGCGCGTAGATCTTGCCCCGGACGTTTCGCCGAATAGCGTTTCGGCGATGGAAGCACGGCGGCAAGCCGCGCCGCCTGAACCGCTGTCAGCGCTTCTGGACCAACCCCGAAATAGTGCCGCGCCGCCGCCTCTACGCCAAAAACGCCCTCATCGAACTCGGCGACATTGACGTAAACCTCTAGGATGCGCCTCTTGGTCCAGGCGACTTCGACCAACGGCGTTAGAATCGCCTCAAGCGCCTTGCGCCCCCAACTCCGGCCCTGCCAAAGATACACGTTCTTGACCGTCTGTTGGCTTAGGGTCGATGCGCCGCGCCCAGCCCCTTCGGCAAGCGCGACCTTGATCGCCGCCACGTCAAACCCCCAGTGGAGACAAAAATTGGCATCCTCCGCCGCAACAACCGACCGCAGGAAAACTGGCGCAACTTCCTCAATCTCGACCCATTCGCGATCAACCTGCCCAAGGCGCGTCTTCTCGCTTTGGATCGTCCATGTGGTTGGGGGATCAATGATTCGATAGGCCAGCACGGCAAAGATCGTCAACGACACGACCCAGACCGCGATTCGTCGCAACGGTCGGCGCACACGCCGCCAAAGCCGTCTGCCGAGCCCCTCCCGTTTCGCTTTCTTGGTCTTTGCCTTGGCCATGAAACCCTTCTGTTCAAAATCCTCTCGGGCATAAGGCGCTCTGCGGTATGACGCAACCGCGTCAGCCGACCCACCGCCCATAAAAAAGCCCCGCCGAGTTTCCCGGCAGGGCCAATCTTGTATCAAAACGCGGTATTTATTCCGCTGGCATCGCCTCCGGCTCTTCCGAAAGCGGCGCCGGCAGGTGCGCCAGCATCTCTTTCGGACAGACCTGAAGGAAGTTGGCCTTCTCGATATCCCAATGCTGAAGAATATCCGCTGCCTTACGGCTTCCGGTCTCTTTCACGTGGCGTTCGATAAGACCTTTAAGCTGATCTTCCCAATGCGAAACCGTGACCGGGCAAATAACCAGCGTCTCAAGGTTCATGACATTTTCTGCCTTACCCTCGGGATCATGAAGATAGGCCATGCCGCCGGTCATCCCGGCGCCAAAGTTGGCACCGATCTCTCCAAGGATAACCGCAATACCGCCGGTCATATATTCGCACCCGTTCGAGCCACAGCCCTCAACCACAACCTTTGCGCCCGAGTTGCGCACGGCGAAACGCTCGCCCGCACGGCCCGCAGCAAAGAGATGGCCATCGGTCGCCCCATAAAGCACGGTGTTGCCGATGATCGTATTGTCCGACGCCGTGAGCGGGCTAACCTGCGGCGGACGCACGACAACCGTGCCCCCCGAAAGACCCTTGGCCACATAGTCATTGGCATCCCCCGAGACTTCGATCTTGAGACCCGGCGCCGCAAAGGCCCCAAGCGACTGACCCGCCGACCCGGTGAGCTTGACCGTCAGGTGATCTTCCTGAAGCGCGTTGCGCATCCCAAAGTTGCGCACGATATGGCTCGAGGTGCGCGTTCCCACGGTTCGGTGCGTGTTCTGCACGGCATAGGAAAGCTGCATCTTCTCGCCATCCTCAAGGAAGCGATGCGCGTCGCGGACGATTTCCGCATCAAGCGTATCCGGCACGGCATTCCGGGGTTTGTTGCGGTCATAAACGATGTCTTTGGCCCCATCGACCGTGATGAGAAGCGGGTTGAGGTCGAGATCGTCAAGATGCGCCGCCCCTCGGCTCACCTGTGCAAGAAGATCTGCGCGCCCGATCACCTCGTCGATGCTCCGTGCCCCGATAGAGGCGAGGATTTCGCGCACTTCCTGCGCATAGAAGGTGATGAGGTTCACAACCTTGTCGGCACTTCCCGAATATTTCGCGCGAAGCTCCGGGTCTTGTGTGCAGACCCCGACCGGACAAGTGTTGCTCTGACACTGACGCACCATGATACAGCCCATCGCGATAAGCGCGGCGGTGCCGATGCCGTATTCCTCGGCCCCCATCATTGCCGCCATGACAATATCGCGCCCCGTGCGCAGACCGCCATCGGTCCGAAGCGTCACACGGCTGCGCAGGTTGTTCATCGCAAGCACCTGATGCGCCTCGGTAAGACCCATCTCCCACGGCAGACCCGCATATTTTATCGAGGTCGCGGGCGATGCCCCCGTGCCACCATTGTGGCCGGAAATGAGGATCACATCCGCCTTGGCCTTGGCCACACCGGCCGCAATCGTGCCAACACCCGACGACGCCACAAGCTTGACCGTGACCTTGCAACGCGGGTTGATCTGTTTGAGGTCATAGATCAATTGCGCAAGGTCTTCGATCGAATAGATATCGTGGTGCGGCGGCGGAGAAATAAGCGTAACGCCCTTCGTCGAATGCCGCAGACGCGCAATCAGATCGGTGACTTTCATCCCCGGAAGCTGACCGCCCTCACCGGGCTTTGCGCCCTGTGCGACCTTGATCTCAAGCTCTTCACACTGGTTGAGGTATTCCGCCGTGACGCCGAAACGGCCCGACGCAACCTGTTTGATCTTGGCCGACGGGTTGTCGCCATTCGGCTCCGGCACAAAATGCGCCGGATCTTCCCCGCCCTCGCCGGAATCCGACTTGGCCCCGATCCGGTTCATCGCCACATTGAGCGTCTTATGCGCCTCCGGGCTAAGCGCCCCAAGCGACATACCCGGCGTTACGAAACGCTTACGGATCGCGGTAATCGATTCGACCTCTTCAAGCGGGACCGGCTTGCCAATCGGCTTGATGTCGAGCAGATCGCGCAGGTGGATCGGCGGATTGCTCCGCATCGCCCCCGAATACTGCTTCCAAAGCTCATAAGACGCCTTGTTACAGGCCGCCTGCATAAGGTGCATCGTCTGCGCGCCCCATGCGTGCGTTTCGCCCGATTTCCGCGCTTTGTAAAATCCGCCAACCGGCAGAACATCCTGATCTGATTTGAACCCCTGCGCGTGGATTTCTTCGACCTTGCGCTGGATACCGCTGACCCCGATGCCCGAAATACGGCTCGTCATGCCGGGGAAGAACTCGGCGCACATCGCACGGCTGAGGCCCACCGCCTCAAAGTTAAGACCGCCACGATAGGACGAGATGACCGAAATCCCCATCTTCGCCATGATCTTCAAAAGCCCCTGATCAATCGCCTCACGATACCGCGCCACGGCGGTCGTAAGATCCATGTCGAGAAGCCCGCGTTCGATCCGCTCTGCAAGGCTATCCGCGGCAAGGTAGGGGTTGACCACGGTCGCTCCCGCCCCGATCAGCACGGCAAAATAATGCGGGTCGATACATTCCGCCGACCGCACGTTGAGCGAACAGAAGGTCCGTAACCCGTTGCCCGTCAGGTGACTATGCACCGCACTCGTGGCAAGGATCATCGGCATCGCAACACGGGTCTCGCCCTGTGCCTCGTCGCTCAGGATGAGATGCCCCGCGCCCGACCGCACCGCATCTTCGGCCTCGGCCCGGATACGCGCAAGGCCTGCCTGAAGCGCGCCCGCGCCCTCATCCGCCCCAAAGGTGCAGTCGATCCGAACCACGGTATCATCAAACGCCGCAAGAAGTTTTTCGAACTGGGCATTGCCGACAAACGGGCTTTCAAGCATGACGATTTCCGTCTGCGACCCGTCCTCATCAAGCACGTTCTTCAGGTTCCCAAACCGCGTCTTAAGGCTCATGACGCGGTATTCGCGAAGCGAGTCGATCGGCGGGTTTGTCACCTGGCTAAAGTTCTGACGGAAGAAATGCGACAGCGGGCGGTATTTCTTCGAAAGAACCGCGCTCGGCGTGTCATCGCCCATCGACGCGATGGATTCCTTGCCATCCTCTGCCATCGGCGCAAGGATCTGCTCAAGCTCTTCCATCGTATAGCCCGCCGCGATCTGACGCTTGCGCAGCTCCGCACCTGTGAAAATCGGCGTCTCCGCGACATCGGCAAGATCGCCCTCAAGGTCTTTGATCTTGTCGACCCACTCGCCATAGGGGCGCGAGTCCGCAAGGCAATCCTTAAGCTCTTTGTCCCGGAAAAGGCGGCCCTCTTTCATGTCCACAGCAATCATTTGCCCCGGACCAAGCGCACCCTTCTCAACCACCGACGACTCGTCGGTCGGCACCATGCCAACCTCGGACCCCGCAATAAGCAAGCCATCGCCGGTCACGACATAGCGCATCGGGCGCAGGCCGTTGCGATCAAGCCCGCCACAGACCCAACGCCCGTCCGTCATGGCAAGCGCCGCAGGGCCGTCCCACGGCTCCATGACCGAGTTGCAATAGGAATACATATTGCGCCAGCTTTCCGGCAGTTCCACCGCGCTCTGCGACCAGGATTCCGGCACAAGCATCGTCTTGGCCATCGGCGCAGAGCGCCCGGCCCGCACGAAAACCTCGAACACACCGTCAAGCGCCGCCGAATCCGACGCGCCGCTCGGCACGATCGGCTTAATGTCGTCCGCAAGCTCGCCAAAGAAGGAACTCGCCATGCGGATTTCATGGCTTTTCATCCAATTTAGGTTGCCCTTAAGCGTATTGATCTCGCCGTTATGCGCCAACATGCGGAACGGCTGCGCAAGCCACCATTGCGGGAAAGTGTTGGTCGAATAGCGCTGGTGATAGAGGGCGAATGCCGATTCAAACCGCTCATCCTGAAGGTCAGGGTAGAAAACCGCGACCTGCTCGGCAAGCATCATCCCCTTGTAGATAATCGACCGGCACGACAACGACGCAATATAAAGCTCGTTGATATTTGCCGCGATGGCCGCTTTCTCGATCCGGCGACGGATCACATAAAGCTCACGCTCAAAGGTCTCTTCATCAACGCCTTTTGCGTTTGAAATCAGGATTTGCTCGATCTCGGGGCGCGTCGCATTGGCTTTTTCCCCAAGGCAGGTCGTATCAACCGGCACATGGCGCCAGCCATAGATGGAATACCCCATCCGCAAGACTTCGCTCTCGACGATGGTCCGACATGCTTCCTGCGCGCCAAAATCCGTCCGCGGGAGGAATACCTGACCCACCGCGATCAATTCGTCCATGCGCGGCTCGTGGCCGGTGCGGCGGATTTGATCGTAAAAGAACGGGGCCGGGATCTGCACATGGATACCCGCGCCATCGCCGGTCATCCCGTCGGCATCAACCGCCCCACGATGCCAGATCGCCTTGAGCGCAGTGATCCCCGCCTCAACGACTTTCCGGCTCGGCTTGCCATCAATCGACACAACAAGGCCAACGCCGCAGGAAGAATGCTCTTCCGATTCGCTATAGAGACCGTTCTCGGCCATCCATTTGCGCTTGGCTTGTTCCTCACGGACCCAGTTCTCATCATACTTGGTCATGGTGTAACCCTTTCTCATTCCCTTTGGTCAGCCTGGCTGACCTTCGGTGCGGGGCCGTCTTTCCGGCTCATCAAATCGCACCGACGCAATACCGACGTAATACCGACGCGTTACAGAACCCTATTCTGCCGCCACCGAAACGCCTTTGTTGAACCGCTCAAGGATCGCATCGGCACAGTCGCGCCCGTCCTTGATCGCCCAGACGACAAGACTTGCGCCGCGCACGATATCGCCGACCGCATAGACCCCATCCATCTCCGTTGCACCCGTGGTAAAGGCCGCCTTGACCGTGCCCCAACGGGTCACTTCAAGCTCGGGCTGGTCCCACAAAACCGGCAGGTCTTCCGGCTCAAAGCCAAGCGCCTTGATGACGAGATCGGCCTCTTCGACGTAATCCGCGCCTTCGATAACTTCCGGCGATTGCCGCCCTGTCGCATCCGGCAGGCCAAGACGCATCCGCTGGACCATGACGCCGCTCACAGGATCGCCGCTAAAGCCTTTCGGCGCAGCAAGCCATTCAAAGATAACGCCCTCTTCCTCGGCATTCTGCGTCTCGCGTTGCGACCCCGGCATATTGGCACGGTCACGACGATAGAGGCATTTGACGCTCTCCGCGCCCTGACGAATGGCCGTGCGCACACAGTCCATCGCGGTATCGCCGCCGCCGATGACGACAACCTTCTTGCCCTCGGCATTGAGTTCGCCGCTCTCGTATTCGGCAACCGTGTCGCCAAAGTTCAGGCGGTTCGAGCAGGTGAGGTAATCAATCGCCCGCACGATGCCTTTCGCCGTCGACCCCGGACCGCTGAGATCGCGGGTTTTGTAGACGCCGGTGGCGATAATAACTGCATCATGTGCTTTGCGGATCTCATCAAACGAAATATCTTCGCCGACATTGCAATCCATCTTGAAGGTGACTCCGCCCTCTTCAAGCTGCTGGTTGCGCCGCAGAACGATGTCTTTCTCAAGTTTGAAGCCCGGAATACCATAGGTCAAAAGGCCGCCCGCGCGGTCATAGCGGTCATAGATCGTGACCTGCACGCCTGCGCGCCGCAGGCGGTCCGCCGCCGCAAGACCACCGGGGCCAGCGCCGATAATGCCAACACTCTCCGTGCGCTCCTGCGCCGGTTTGATCGCCTTGACCCAACCCCGCTCCCATGCCGTGTCGGTGATGTATTTCTCAACCGAGCCGATGGTCACGGTGCCGTGGCCGGATTGCTCAATGACGCAATTACCTTCGCAAAGCCGGTCCTGCGGGCAGATGCGACCACAGATTTCCGGGAAAGTGTTGGTCGCCTGGCTGAGCGCATAAGCCTCTTCAAGGCGGCCCATAGCAGTCATGCGGAGCCAGTCCGGAATATTGTTATGGAGCGGACAATGTGACTGGCAGTAGGGCACACCGCATTGCGAACACCGGCTGGCCTGCTCGGCCGCCTTTGCATCCGCGTATTCCGCATAAATCTCGTGGAAATCCTGCGCCCGTTGATCCGCGTCCCGCTTTTCCGGCATATCGCGTTCCACAGATATAAATTTCAGCATGGGTTGCTTAGCCACGGCAGCTGCCTCCTGATAATCCTAGTCACGCGCTTTTAGATAATGTTGAAAAAATAATAAAGTAACTTGTGCTGACCTAAATGAAGAAATATCGCCGCAGGAACGCCGAAATTGATGAGGGATTGAAGTATTTTATGTCCGATTCGGACTTAAAATAAGACTTTCTTCTTAAATACAATAGCTTATACCCTAGCTCTATTCTCTACAGGACTCCGCTACCATGAGCCTATTTCACATCCTTCTGGTCGCTATCATTCAGGGCGTGACGGAATTTCTCCCCGTCAGCTCCTCTGGTCACCTGATTCTCCTGCCGAATCTTACCGGCCTCGACGATCAGGGACAGGCGATTGACGTAGCGGTTCATATTGGAACCTTGGGCGCTGTGGTGCTCTATTTCTGGTCCGACGTGCGTATCGCACTGGCCGGATTGCCCCGCCTGCTGACGGGTCATATCGACACGCCCGGAAGCCGCCTCGCCTTTCTCCTCATCATCGCCACGATCCCGGTCATCCTTGCAGGGCTGGTCCTCAAGCTTACCGGGCTGAACGATTCTCTGCGGTCAATCGCCGTCATCGGCTGGACAATGCTTGGCTTTGGCCTTGTGCTTTGGTGGATGGATCAAAACGGCCGTTCCAATAAACACACCAAGGACTGGTCTGTGCGCGATGCGATTATTCTCGGTTTGTGGCAGATGATCGCCCTCATCCCCGGCACGTCCCGCTCTGGGATTACAATCACCGGCGCCCGTCAACTGGGCTATGAGCGTAGCGAGGCAGCGCGCATTGCAATGCTGATGTCGATCCCCACCATTCTGGCAAGTGGTGCGCTCCTGGGCCTCGAAGTGGCGGGCAACGCGGACATGGCAACCGCCCGCGACGGCGCCATCGCAGCGGTCTTTGCCTTTGTCGCCGCCCTCCTCGCCCTGGGGGTCATGATGCGACTGTTAAAATCGGTCAGCTATACGCCCTACGTGATCTACCGCGTGATCCTCGGGTGTGTGCTTCTTGTCATCGCATACACATAGGGCGGACGCTCTCGCATCCGCCCCATAACCCTTCATTGAAGCGATGAATCACGCGCGCAGATTCTTGGCCGATTCTTTGATCGCATCATACTGACCCGACGGGCGGAACCGCCAAAGATAATCCGGCAGGATCGCCGCCATATTCGTCGGGGTAATGCCAAGATTGACAAAGCCCTTCGCGCCTTGCGTCACAACATTGTCTTTACGCAAAAGCCGAACCTGATCCCGCGTCAGAACCTTATTCTCAATAAGCCCCATGAGAACGGCCTGCACCATATCAAATACAAAGCCCATAAGATGCGCGATCCAGAATGGTACATTCACGATAAGGCGACGACGGTGCACCACCTGAAGCATATCCTGCATCAACTCTCGGAGCGTTGCGACATCCGGCCCGCCAAGCTCATAAATACCGCTGGCCTCGCCCTTGATCCCCATCACGGCCGCCTTGGCCACATCATCGACATAGACAGGCTGAAATTTGGTCTCAGCACCCACCAAAGGCAGGACCGGCCCAAGGCGCGACATCGACGCGAAACGGTTGAAGAACCCATCATCCGGCCCGAAAACAACCGAGGGACGTAGGATCATCGCATTCGGCATGTATTCAAGAACGGCCGCCTCGCCTTCGGCTTTGGACCGTGCATAGCCGCTATCTGACTCCGCATCGGCCCCGATCGCGGACACATGGACCATCGTCGCAACTTTGGCCTCTGCGGCCAGCCGGGCAATACGCCCCGCGCCCTCGGCCTGAACCGCGTCAAAAGTATTCTTGCGATGCTCGCCAAGAACACCGACACAGTTCACAACCGCATCAGCCCCGGCCATCGCCGCGGCAACCGACGCATCATCGCGAATGTTACAGAGCACCGGCTCCACCTGTCCAACCGCTCCGTAAGGGCGCACGAACATTGCCTCGTTGGGCCGACGCACGGCCACGCGCACAAGCCAGCCCTCCTGCGCCATACGCCGTGCGATATGCCGCCCGACAAAGCCCGAACCGCCATAAATGGTCACAAGTTTCGGCATGGAACCCTCCGAGGTCTGAAATCTGCCAAAAGAAATACGCCTCTTGGGGGGCCAAGCGCAAGGCTCAAACCCCGATAGCCTATAAGAAACCCCGCGCCAAAATGCCCCCAAAACAGAGAATCGCCGTTGACAGCAATCCACAGCAGGTCTAAACGCCAGCCTCACCAACCCGTGCCCAGATGGCGGAATTGGTAGACGCGCTAGCTTCAGGTGCTAGTGTCCGTATGGACGTGGAGGTTCGAGTCCTCTTCTGGGCACCATTTAATATTTGAAATTCATTCCACCTCAGAAGACTATGTGACTGAAGCGACTTTAATCCGCTTTTGTGCCCCCCTTTCGACGAAAACACATAGAAAGAGGTTTCTTTGCCCCTCTATGGTGGCCAATTCTAGTGCTCGTCCATCGGAGGATACTATACTTAAAGCGGTGTACGGGAGCTTCCCCGCTCAAGCGCATCTCGAATGATGGTCTCGAGCCGTACCAGAAAGGCATCATTATCAAATTTCTTGACTGCGGCCGCACGCGCGCGTTTCGCCATTTCCTCTGGGTTTCTCAATTCCATCGCCTGCCGTATCGACCGAGTGAAGCCTTCTTCGTCAAGCTCGTCGGTTAGATACCCGCTAACGCCCTCATCAATGGCCTCCGAAATGCCCGCATGACGGGTCGATATAACAATACAACCCGAAGCCATGGCTTCCTGAATCGCTGTTGGCATACCTTCGGTATCCCCATCTGCGCCGGTGATCGAGTGCTGAAGAAAGAACATTGCATTGGTCAACGCATCACGAACTGCTTCATGCCCTTGGTGGCCGACAAACCGGACGCGGTCCTCAATGCCCAGTTCTCGGGTCAAGTCGCGGGCCTTTCCTAGCAAGGGGCCGTCGCCAATCATCGTCAACACCGAATTCGGGCGCGAGGTCGTTGCTTTGTGAAAACACTTGATCGTTATCAGGGGGGCTTTCTTTTCAACAAAGCGGCCAACTGTCAAAAAACTATCCGAACGTTTATCTCCAGGCTTGAAGCGACGGACATCAACACCCGATGGCATAACATGCGTGTTGTGATGCTGAATCCCAAAAGCCGCTAAGTTATTAAGCAGGAATTGCGATACGGCAAAGGTACCGGCAAGACGCGGCATTAGTCGGCGGTACGCCTCTTGGTTTTCCTTTCGTCGTAAAAACGCCGACGCGTCATACCCTCTGAAATAGGCGAACATCGGAATTCCCAGTTCGGTCGCGATTGGAGAAAAGGTTAGCGCCACGGCACCAAACTCAGCCAAAATCACGGAAACGTCATGTTGGCGCAGATAGGCCTTTATCTCGCGTTTTATCTTTCCGTATGGGGGACGAGTAGTGCTGTATTTGAGTTTGTTCTTTGCCGCCCAATATGGCGATAAAATCCTATCCAGTGTTGGAACAGCTTGGTCCTCAATGGCCAATACTGGGCGTTGATAAGGATTTTCCCCGAAGAATTCCCCACATAGAACAACTGTCTCTCCGCCGAAAAGAAGCCCTATATGGCGATTGACGAAGGTTTCTCCGGGTTTGAAATAACCTCCAGTAGCAATACAAATTCTCATGGATCCCCCGAGCAAAAAAATCCCCAACCTATCCAGCCGAGCCTGCGCACTAAGTAGAAGCTAAGGTCAATGCCAAACACATTGCCCCAGGTCATGACCGTTTCCATATGTCATTGAAACGCTGCCTCGAAACCCGTAAGTCCTGTATATCCAGAGGTTCCAAGGCTTTCAGATGGCGAATTACCTTTATCAACACGATCTTCCCGACGATCTCGATCTTGGTCCGGTTGTGGCCATCGACTGCGAAACGATGGGGCTTAACCCACATCGGGATAGGCTCTGTGTGATCCAGATGTCGGGCGGCGATGGCAACGCCCACCTTGTGCAGGTCGCAAAGGGTCAAACCCAAGCGCCCAATCTTTGCCGGATGCTCGAAGATCCGAACGTGCTCAAGCTATTTCATTTTGGCCGCTTCGACATTGCCGCCATGTATAATGCCTTTGGTGCGCTTGCCGCGCCGGTCTATTGTACGAAAATCGCGTCCAAGCTAATCCGAACCTATACCGACCGCCACGGTCTGAAGAACCTGCTTCAGGAACTTGTCGGCGTTGATATCTCCAAACAACAGCAAATGAGCGATTGGGGCGCCGAGACCCTGACCACTGCCCAGCTCGACTATGCTGCGTCCGACGTTCTTTATCTTCATCGCCTGCGCGAGGCGCTCAACAAACGCCTTGATCGTGAAGGACGTGTCGACATGGCTCAGGCCTGTTTCGATTTCCTGCCGATGCGCGCACGGCTCGACCTTGCGGGCTGGCCCGAACAAGACATCTTTTCGCACTGATGACACATAATCACACCTTCCTCGACACCGCCCGCCGCGTCATTGAAACCGAGGCGAATGCCCTGCGCGACCTTGGCAATAGCCTTGACGGAGATTTCAACAAGGCCGTTGAAACAATGCTTTCCGCCAAGGGAAGGATCATCGTTTCGGGCATGGGGAAATCCGGCCATATCGCCCGCAAGATCGCAGCAACCCTTGCATCAACAGGCACCCCCGCTCACTTTGTCCATCCAGCCGAAGCCTCGCATGGCGATCTTGGCATGATGGCACAGGGGGACGTTTCCCTTGTGCTGTCAAACTCGGGCGAGACCCCGGAATTGGCGGACGTGATCGCCTATACCCGCCGCTTCAACATCCCGATGATCGGCGTTGCGAGCCGCCCCGCATCCACCCTCATCAAACAAGCAGATGTCGGCTTGATCCTGCCGCCCGCCGAAGAGGCCTGTGGCTCGGGCATTGTGCCGACGTCCTCGACAACCATGACCCTCGCCCTTGGCGATGCGCTGGCTATTGCGCTCATGGAGCATCGCCGCTTTACACCGGAACATTTCCGCGAATTTCATCCCGGCGGCAAACTCGGCGCACAGCTTTCCCGTGTCAGCGACCTGATGCACAGCGGCGATGCCTTGCCGCTGGTGGCACAGCAAACTTCAATGGCCGATGCGCTCCTTGAAATAAGCCAAAAAGGCTTTGGCGTAGTCGGAGTCACAGACGCGACCGGCGCTCTTGCCGGGATTATCACGGACGGCGATTTGCGCCGCCATATGGACGGCCTTCTTGATCACAGCGCCTGCGAAGTCATGACAAAAGCGCCCAAGACCATTCCGCCGGATGCGCTTGCCGAAGAGGCGGTCGCCCTTATGAATGCGCGCAAGATTACCTGTGTGTTCGTTATTGATCCGCAAGGCGACGGCACACCGCTTGGCCTCCTGCATATCCATGACTGCCTGAGGGTTGGGCTCGGTTGATATGGCGCGCTTTGGGATCACATATTCCCGGCTTATCGCCATTCTGAAGATCGCTCTTCCGATGCTTGCGCTTGGCTTGCTGTCAACGCTTTTCCTCGTGTCAAACCGCATCACGGATAGCACCGCATCGGTGCCTTTCGCAAAAGTTGACCTTGCCCAGCGCGCACGAGAACAGCAGATCACTGCTCCCTTTTTCTCCGGTCGCACGAAAGCCGGGCATCTTGTGGCCTTTTCGGCGCAATCTGCCCGCCCTGACCCCGACAAGCCCAGTCGGTCCTCCGCAACCCGGATGGACGCCCGGATTGACTTTGTCGATGGCTCTCGGATTACCGTGTCCGCCCAAGACGCCATGATAGACAACAGCACCCATATCGCCACGCTCGAAGGGGGTGTGTTCATCATAAGTTCGACGGGCTACGATATCCAAACCCGCAAAATAATTGCCCACATGCGCGACGCAACCCTTCTCGCACCCGAAACAGTGCGCGGCGAAGGCCCTGGCGGAAAATTGGAAGCCGGCAAACTTGAAGTCACTCAGGGCGATGAGAACGGAGAAACCACTTTGTTTTTCTCCGATGGTGTGAAATTGATGTATGAACCCTTGGATTAATCGAGGTTTTCCGTGTTATTTGCTAAAGCTCTCTGTGTATCTCTCGCTCTTGCCTTACCCTCGGCGGCTCTCGCCCAAGGGTTTGAGGTTGCCTTCGGAAGCCTTCAGGAAGAATCCGACCTTCCCGTCGAGGTCAATGCCGATACGCTCTCCGTCGATCAAGGCAACGGGAGCGCGGTCTTTCGTGGGAACGTTGTGATCGAACAAGGGAGCATGAAAATCTCAGCCCCCGAGGTGCAGGTTTTCTACAATGACTCAAGCTCTGGCATTTCCAGACTTTTGGCCAATGGGGGCGTGCTTCTTGTCGACGGCCCTGACGCCGCCGAATCCCAAAGCGCCATCTATAGTATTGAGGACGGCACTGTCGAAATGACCGGTGATGTTCTGGTCACACAGGGCAACAATACGCTTCAATCCCAAAAGATGACCATCGACCTAGAGGCCAACACCGCCCAGATGGAGGGCCGCGTCAAAACCATCATTCGGACCGGGGACAACGAATGACAGGCCCCGAGTTGACTGTTGCCGAGAGCACATCGGGCCTTCGGGTCGAGAACCTGCGCAAGAGCTATCGCAAGCGCACGGTGATCCGTGATTTCTCGATGACCCTGAACCGCGGCGAGGTCGTTGCCCTTCTCGGTCCCAACGGATCCGGCAAAACCACAACATTCTACGCCATCGCCGGTCTGATTATGCCAGAAGGGGGACGCGTGACGCTCGACGGACGAGACATAACGGCGCTGCCAATGTATCGCCGCGCCAAACTCGGAATCGGCTACCTACCACAGGAAATGTCCATTTTTCGGGGTCTGACCGTCGAGGAAAACATTACCGCCATCCTCGATATTACCCAAAAAGACCGCCACAAACGCCGTGAGCGCCTTGAAGAATTGCTTTCCGAATTCTCGATTGAACATCTGCGGCGCGCACCCGCTCTTGCGCTTTCCGGCGGCGAGCGCCGACGGGTCGAAATTGCGCGCTGTCTTGCTGCTGATCCGAAATATCTTTTGCTCGACGAACCATTCGCCGGCGTTGACCCAATCTCGGTTGGTGATATCCGCCACCTCGTTGCAGACCTTAAAAAACGCGGGATCGGTGTTCTTATTACCGACCACAACGTCCGCGAAACCCTGGAGATCGTGGACCGCGCCTATATTCTTCACGATGGCAAGGTTCTCATGTCTGGAACACCGGAGGATGTCGTTGAAAATGAAAACGTGCGGCGTGTGTATCTGGGCGACAATTTCCGTATTTCTTAACGCCACCCTGTGACCGGGGGTCTGCGCGAGATTGTGCCGCAAAATCTATGATGGATCATTGACAATCCCCCGCCCCAAGGCGTCAAATGGTGCCATGATATTTTCGGGACTCGCACTACCAACTTGTGCGGCCTTTCCAAAGGCCCGGTGGAGGGCAAGCTCTGAAAATGTCCAATCCCAGCATACAAACCTGAGCGAACACGGTGCTTGATACTCGTGTTTCGGGTCGAAATGCCAAAGAAAAAGGAAAGCAGGATGCGCTACCAAATTACCGGAAAACAAATCGACATTGGTGATGCCCTTCAGACCCATGTGAAGGACGAACTCAGCGCCGCCGTATCCAAATACGCCGAGCGCCCAACCGATGCCAATATCGTCTTTTCCAAGAGCGCGCATGAATTTGTATGTGAGGCAACAGTCCATCTATCGACCGGCCTGACGGCACAGGCCAAGGCCCATGCGACCGAAATTTACGCAGCATTCGACGCGTGTGCCGCAAAAATGGAAAAACAACTGCGCCGTTACAAGCGTCGCCTGAAAGACCACCACAAGGAGCGTTCGGAACCGGTTGAACTTTTGGGCGCGTCCTCGTATATCCTCGCGTCAGAAGGAGAGACAGAACAGGCAGAGCCCGAGACGCTTCAGCCCATGATCATCGCCGAGATGGAAGCCAAGATTCCATCGCTCAGTGTTGGCGAGGCCGTGATGCAGATGGAGCTTGCAGGTGTGCCGGTTGTTGTCTTCCACAATGAGGCAAAAAACGGATTGAACGTGGTCTACCGTCGTGAAGACGGAAACATTGGCTGGATCGATCCATAAGGACAAAAGGTAGCGGCTAGTGGCCCCTGCCCGGAGAAACTAGCATTATGGATCTGTCAAAAATCCTCAAGCCCGAGGCGGTCAAAGTGGTTTCGTCCGCCTCGAGCAAGAAACGTCTTTTGCATGCGATTGCCGAAGTGGCCGAGTCCGCTTACGGCCTCAACCCGACACGCGTTGTCGAGGCACTGCTTGAGCGCGAAAACCTTGGGCCAACGGGTGTTGGCAATGGTGTCGCCCTGCCGCACGCGCGGCTTGAAGGTCTGGACTCTGTTGTCGGTGCTTTTGTTCGGCTTGAAAAACCCGTTGATTTCAACTCGGTAGATCGCCAGCCGGTAGACATCGCCTTTGCGCTCTTTGCTCCCGAAGATGCCGGTGTGGAACATCTCAAGGCGCTGGCGCTGGTCTCGCGGACGCTGCGGGAATCTGCCATCTGTGCGAAACTGCGTGCCAATCAAGACCCGCAAACGCTCTATTCAATTCTGACCGAGTCACAGAACGTTCAGGCAGCCTGAGCAAGACGCGCCCATAGCTCAGCAGGGCTTTAGCGCCAGCGGTCAAATCCAAAATTGAGATAATCGCGCTGATAGATATCGCTGACCAAGTCTTCGATCTTATCCGTATACACATCTTCAAGCGCGAATGGCGCGTCGGTCATGACCTGATTAGGTTCCGGCGCATCCCTATACCCAACCTGCATTGCGAGCGCGGGAAGATAGCTCTCCATATCCTCTTCGCGCACAACAATATCTGGAAAACATAGCTCCCCGAATCCCTTTAGGGTCGCGGATTGGGTTGCCCAATGGCCATCAATTCGGATGCTTGTCTGCCCGGCAAGATTCGCCTTCACGAACGCAAGGAATGCAAGAAACGCGGCGCGATGCGCCTCAAGATCATACCCCGCCCCCGTCGGCCCATCGGGAAGTGGCACTTTGTAAAGTTTGCGCAGGGTCTTGCGAATGGCGGCAAAGCTCCCCTCCTCAACCGAAAGGACCTTTCGGCAAAACGCGGCATGGGCGCGGGCAACCGGATGGCGAAGGACCGTGAAACTCCGGTGGCCCTTGTGCGTCCGCCGCCAAATGCGCAAGTCTTTCTGGTTGGCCTTCGTGGGAAGATCGTCAATCGACACCCCATCAAGCGCCGCCATCCACGCGCGGACCTCATCCTCCGGTCCCGACCGCATCGGCATAAACAAAAGCGGCGCTTCAGCCCCCATAACATATGTCGGCACCGCAGGACTGCGCCGGGGTTCAAAATTCGGCGTCCGCGTGATGTTGAAACGATCAAGCTCGGACAATGCGGCCGATACATCCGCGAAATTCGCAACTTTCTCTGAAATCGGGCTCGGATTTTGCCGTTTGAGCGACGTATCAAGCGCCTCAAGTGTCTCATCGACACCAAGGAAACGCGCGAGGCCATTCATGACATCCACATCCTGTAGATCTTCATAGGCAACATAGAACGCCGTCTGCCCTGTGGTCTGAAGCCGGTTCATCAACAAAAGCTGAAAGGCCTGCAAGTTCTCGACATGGGTGCGAAATTCGTCCTTGTCGAAATGGATTTTCCCGGCCTCTTTACGACGCCGCACATCTGTTAGCTTCCATTGCCCCGTGGCCCGTGCGATCTTGAGCGAAACATAGCTGTCGATCGGATTGCGCGTGAGCACGATCTTGGCGCAGCGCGGATCCGTCAGGCACGTATCAAGGATACGCGGGTCATGGTCATGGAAATACCGGAACCCGCCAATACCCCCGTCCTGCCGGCGGATCGCCTGAATAAGGGCGAACGGGTCTTTGGTGCGCGCCTCAAGATCGACGCCAAGAATGCCCTTTTTGTTCGGATAGCCGACGAAATGCGGGTTAAACGCCTCGCCATAACACGCGATCCCCTCAAAGGCATTGAGGTTCGTCTCAAGGAAATTCGAACCTGTGCGCATCTCTGCAAATACAACGAAATAGTCAAAAGGCTTCGGCATGGGATGTTACTGTACCAAATAGGGTTTGCGCGGCGATTTGGGTTGATTAAGACCCGGCGGGCTGACGGGGAAATCCCCCATAAGATAAGGATGCATTCCTTGGTTCTTGAGGTTCTGAAGGAACTGCCCAAAACCCGACAGGTCCGCCATCTTCGGCGCCTCGGTCAGACGGCGCAGCGAATGCGGCCCCATTTCATCAATGATCGACTGCAACGGTTCCATCGGGGCTTCGATAAACTCTGCCATAGTCCAGATACGAAGCCGCGCCTTGGCCCAAACAGAACGCAGCACCTTCAACTGTTCCGCCTCAAGCTTCTGAAGCCGCGCCGCCTCTTGTCGCAGGTCGGCAAAATTGCGGTTTGATTTGAAAAGCGGCACAGCCCAAGCCCCGCTAATCACGGATATCTGTGCGTTGGGGTCTTTGGCGATGAACCAGATCGGCGCCGTTTCATCCGCCGGGCCAAGCTGAAAACACTGCCGCTCGCCGCGTGTATTCCAAATCAGGTTGGTCAGAAAGGCAGTCGGGTTATAGTCCCGCAGCGCCGGACTATCGGTAAGCGCACCATTGACGACCTTCTGCTCTCGGGCAAATTCAGCGCGCTCCGGGCTATAGAGATGGCCATGAACCTGCGTGCCCGTCGCCTTGGCAAGCCACGGTTCAAAGTCCTCGAACAGGTCGGAAAACCCCTGAAACACGGAATACCGCCCACTGGTGATCGAGTGTTCAAACCCTTCATGCGGAAACCGGCTCTGCATATAAAGCCCCTGCCGTCCCCGCGTCCGCCGTTCAACGGCTTTGGCAAAGATGCGGTCAATCTTGGCCGGGTTCGGCTCGGTCATCTTGATCGCGCCTTCCGGGTCCCGCAGGAAACCATCATAGAGCCGATTGGCACGCGGCCATATTTTACGCGCCACAAAACAATCCGACCGCCGCAATAGCTGAAGATGGTCATCGTAGAAAATATGCGGCTTGCCCTGGAAATCGAACTTCGAAAGGGTCAGGGATCGACTCTCGATATTGCCGGAATAGAGCCGGGCAAGGGTTTGAAAATAGCTTTCATCCGGGATCCAGACCTTCTGAAAAAACGCATCATACCTGTCCCGCTCCGGGTCTTCGAGGATCGCCGAAAGGGTCTGCCGTGTGAGGCACCACCACTGCGATCCCATATGCGGCTGTATGCCGTTCGGGATTTTGCGTTTGAACCCGACCTTGCGTTGCAGATCGACGTATTTGTCGAACAAATACCGATGCCGCTTCCAAGAGAATGGAAACCGAAGGGTAAACCGCTCATCGCTCAACCCCCCCACGGTCCAGGGCACATCAGAGGTCGTTGCGGATTCAATGAAATCCGTTTGTGGACGCGCGGCAAGATAGTCGATCAACTCCTGCACAGGGCGCAACGGCAAACATGACCCCGACGAAAGATAGACATGCCGGACCTCATCGAATTCCGCCAGCATCATCTCTGATGCCGACAGGGTGCCCGCCACAAGACCCCACGTGCCCCATTCGCATTTATGCCGCTGACAAAATCGCACCGTCGGGGCATTGCCCAAGGCCTTGGCAAAGGCCTTGTAGGTCTTGCGCGGGACATGCGCGTCAACATGGATCACAACGGGGCACCCGGCGGCGCTCCAATGGCGCGCCACCTGTTCAGCCCGGTCAAGGGCCGTATGCACCAACATGATGATCCCGACGCTCACCCTCTTGCCCCCTTCATCAGGCCCAGTTGCCCTTGGACATCAGCCCAAGAATTTCCAACTGCCTCCAGTTAATATACTTTTCCGACCACTTGCACCAAAGTTCCGGGTCGTCATCCAAACTCTGCGCATAGGCAAGGTATTCAACGCTCTTAGAATAATGCTCGCGCCTCTGAAGCTCTTCCGCGGCTTTGGCCGAAAAGGTATCAAGAAACTTGGTATGCAAAAGAACACCCGACGCTTTTTCACCGCCCCATTCGTCAAACACGAGGTTCAACCCCCGCGGCAAAAGCATATGGGTTGAATCGACATAGGCGTATTTCTTCGACCATTTCACGAGCGGAATCTTGTTGAGCGCCGGTGCCTCCTCAGGATTGTCCTGAAAGAACATCCGCGCCCGCGCGCCGCCTTGAATCCAAAGGTTCCAGTATTTCCAATTTCGCGAGATCGAATAATTGCCAGAGTCGAACCAGCTTGCAATCTCAAGCGGGTTTTGACCCGCGCGATAGGGGCGCTCATTGATCCGCCCCTTGGGATACATATCAAGAAGCATCGCGCTAAAGGACCGGATAGAGCTTGCATCAAGCCAATCGGTCAACGCACGCAAGGGCCGGGTGTCGCAGAATGGATAGACCAGCAATTCGTCTGGATCGACAACAAGGCACCAATGGCCATCCCCGTGCTTGCGTTGCAACCAATTGAGCCAATCAACCCCGTAGCGGCTCCTGCGATAGCTGTGTTTTGACGACCAAACCGACACATCCGGCTGTTCCAAAAGGTATTCGCGTGATCCGTCGTCGCTATCATTGTCCACGATTAGGAAATGATTAACCCCCATATCCCGGTAATACTGAAGGAAAAAAGGCAGGCGCACCCGCTCATTTCTTAGGGTGCTGAAGGCGAGAATATCGTCGCCCTGAATGCCGTCCGTGCGGTCCACCACAGACTTGATTTCACGGCGTTTACGAAACGCACGAGCCAGCAATTGCTTGCGCTTGAGACGCAGCCTGTATGACTGAATGATGCTCAAAGCTGCTCTGCGCTCCTGCTCTGCACGGTGTGACCCAACCCTACGAACCGGGGGTTAAAACGCTATTGACGATCACAAGATCGCCCGGTTCCCCTGCCCGCTCTTTGGGGCCGAAAAACACCCCTTTGATATTTCAAACGAGAATACGGATTTGTGCACGTTTCGTAAACAGTTAGAGGCACTCAGAGCCATGTTCCCCGCGACATGAGGCCCATCGCCTCAAGCTGACGCCACCCAAGATAGCGGCTTGATCGCTCACACCATAAATCTGGCTGTGCGATGAGGGTTTTGTAATAATCGTCATAAAGCGCGCTATTGGCAAAATGCTCGCGCCGCTCAAGCTCTTCCTTGGATTTCTCAATCACCGTATCAAGAAATTTCGTATGAAGCAGAATACCCGAGGCAAACTCGCCCCCCTCGCGATCATACATACGGTTGAGCCGACGCGGCAAAATCCCATGCGTTGAATTGACATAGACATAGCGGCGGTTCCATTTGACCAAAGGCACTTTGTTAAGCGTTGGCGCGCGTCGTGGTTTTCTCTCAAAAAAACACCGCGCCCGCACGCCCCCTTGAATCCAGAGGTTCTCCATCGGCATCTGACGCTGAATGACGTAGTTTCCACTATCAAACCACGAGAGTATCTCGGTCGGATCCTGCCCCGGTTCATAGCGCTGTTCGCCCAATGGCCCCTTTGGATACATATCAAGCATCATTGCCGGAAACGCCTCGATACCCTGCCCATCAAGCCAGCCCGTCAAAGCGGCAAGCGGTCGCGTATCCCAATAGGGGTAGATCATGATTTCGTCCGCATCGAGCGTCAAACACCAATGCCCATGCGCGTGCTTGATCATCAGCCACGTAAGCCAATCAAGTCCAAAGCGAGATTTCTTATAGCTCCGCTTCGACGACCAGAGCGACACATCCGGCTGATCGGCTAGGAATTCGCGCGTGCCATCATCGCTCGCATTCTCCACAATAAGGAAATGCTCAACCCCGAGCTTTCTATGATGTTCAAGGAAAAAGGGCAGGCGCACCATTTCGTTCCGCATGGTCGCTGCGCCAAGGATCATACCCGGCCTGATGTGTGCTGTGCGATCGGAAATCGTCTCAAGCTGCCTGCGCTTGCGAAACGCGCGCCAAAGAAGCCGCCTGCGCCGCCGCCGAAGCTTATAAGCAGCCCTCAAGTCGCGAAGTCGCTCGCGATTTAGAATTCCGCCTTGCTCCCGACCAATTGGAATACGCGCGCCCTCACTTGTCGTAATGCCCGTTCTGATGCCAGCGCCAGGCGTCAGAGATCATCGTGTTCAGGTTCGAACGCGATGGCTGCCAGCCTAGCTCTTTCTCGGCCCGTGTCGAGCCGGAAACAAGCCGCGTGCAATCCCCCGGACGCCGACCGCCCTCGACATACGGCACATCGCGATTGGTCACGGCGCGAGAATGGTCAATGACCTCCCGAACGGAAAACCCGCTCCCGGTGCCAAGGTTGAAAACCCGGCTCCCTTTGCCCTCAAGAAGCCACTTCAGCCCCAGAACATGCGCATCGACAAGGTCACAGACATGCACATAGTCACGGATACAGGTGCCATCCGGCGTGTCGTAATCCGTGCCAAAAATCGTCAACGCATCCCGCTTGCGATCAATCGCATCAAGCATGAGCGGGATCAAATGCGTCTCGGGCTGGTGGAACTCGCCCACCTCGGCCTCTGGGTCCGCCCCCGCGACGTTAAAATAACGAAAGATGACATGCTGAAGCCCGGCTGCGGCCTCGAAATCCCGTAGCATATCCTCAATCGCCCGCTTGGACGCGCCATAGGCATTGATCGGCTGTTGGGCGCTATTTTCATCAAGAACAACATTGTCCTGATCGCCATAGGTCGCACAGGTCGAGGAGAACACAAAGCCCTGCACATTGGCCTCTGTCGCCGCCTCAATAAGGTTGAGCGACCCTTCGACATTGTTGCGCCAGTATTTGCCGGGAACCTGCATGCTCTCGCCAACCTGGCTGAGCGCGGCAAAATGCATCACAGCCACGGGCGCATGCTTGGCAAAGACCTCATCAACCCGCGCCCGGTCCAAGAGATCCCCTCTCTCGAACGGCCCGAATTTGACCGCATCTTCCCATCCCGTGCAGAGATTATCAAACGTGACGGGGACATAGCCCGCAGCCTTGAGCGCCTTACACGCATGCGAGCCGATATAGCCCGCACCGCCGGTGACCAGAACTTTTTTCATGCACTCTCCAGACACCTTACTGGGCGGCCTGCTCCGCAGCCATCATGTCGCGCAGGAACTCTCCAAGCTCATCGCGAAGGTCTTCACGCTCCATCGCAAAGGCAACCGTCGCCTGAAGGAAACCCGCCTTGGACCCGCAATCAAACCGCTTGCCCCGAAACCGATAGCCGTAAACACCGTTCTCGCCGCCAATCTCCTTGGCGATTGCGTCTGTAAGCTGGATTTCGCCCCCTGCGCCCTCTTCTTTCTTGTTGAGTGTGCGCAAAACGCTTGGCGACAGGATATATCGCCCAATCACGGCAAGGTTCGACGGTGCCTCTTCGGCCTTGGGCTTTTCAACCATACCCTTGACCGACACGAGCGCCCCCATGTCTTCTTTGACATCAAGCACACCGTAGGACGAGGTTTTCGCTTGCGGCACTTCCATCGCCGCAACCATACTACCGCCGGTTTCCGCGTAGGCATCAACCATTTGCTTGAGACAGGCCTCCTCCGAGGCGATCACATCGTCGGGCAAAATAACCGCAAAAGGCTCATTGGCGATCAAATGGCGCGCGCACCATACCGCATGGCCAAGGCCAAGCGCCTTATGCTGGCGAATATACGCAATCGCGCCGCTCTCCATGTTGGTCCGGCGCAAGGTTCTAAGCAAATCCATCTTGTTGGATTTGCGCAATGTCTGTTCAAGGATGGGATTGTTGTCAAAGTAATCCTCAAGCGCGCTCTTGCCGCGCGAGGTTACGAAAATGAATTCCTTGATCCCTGCTTCACGGGCCTCATCAATCGCATATTGGATAAGCGGTTGATCCACGAGGGTCATTATTTCTTTCGGGATTGCTTTTGTCGCAGGAAGAAAACGTGTGCCAAGACCTGCGACAGGGAAAATGGCTTTGGTAACTTTTTTACGCATGTGGAGCTCGCTCAATACCGTGGAACAAAGCCAAAGAGGCAAAATGCTCGTAAACCGTATCTGGAAACCGCCATGTATTCAACCGCGCCATATGAAAGAAGCGCCTGATAAAACAAAGAAAACAACGCATATCCGCAGCCGATTGCCCGCCGGGAACCAATAGGGTTCCTACGCTGGCAGGACTGCGCACATGCCCGCCTTACTCAAACGAGTTCGATAGCCCAAAGACCGATCCAACAAGCGCCATAACCGATTGCGCTGGCTTGACTGCGGACTCTGTGGCCATGACCGCATCGCCGGGATGAATATAGAAATTCCGCGCCCCGAAAATGCCATCGGCGCTCGTCATATCCATAGTAAAGACGACATATTGCTTCTCTGGACCCGTGCCATCCGTGCGCGTCTGCGATGCTTTGTATTCCCGCGTCACCAAAAGCCCCGCCGGATTGCCCCGCGCATCATTCACACCGCCGAGCATCGACACCGCCTCAAGCCCGGAAATCTTTTCCTTGTGGAAATAGACAAGCTCTTCCTTCGCCGTCGCGCCCAGCGCGACAAAAGACCGCCGATCCTCTTCAATGAGAACCTGGTCGCCGCCGCGCACGATGATGTTCTTGGCCGGGTCCGCAAAAAGCGACGACGCCGGAATTTCATAGGTCCGACCGTTGCGGACCAACCGGACAACTGGATTCCTGATGGATGGGGAAACCCCGCCGCCAAGCGATATTAGGCTAAGAATCGAGAAATTCCGGTTCGGAAGGGCCTGCGGCCCCGGATTGGCCACACCGGACACAAGGTCGACCGAATTTCCGACCCCTTCCACATGCTGAAGCTGGACCTGCGCGGATGGCGCAATCTGGGACATTTCTTCCTGAATACGTTGCCGCGCCTTGGTCGCCGTAAGCCCGGCAACCTGCACCTCATCAACATAGGGCACAAACACCATGCCGCTTTGGTCGATTTTGACACTGGCCACATTGGCGCTACGCTGTTCCTGTCCGGTGATAAGGGAATTCTCGGCATTGTCCCAAATCGTCAGGTTAAGCGTATCCCCGACACGCAGGATATTCGACGCAGGGCCGTTTTGACGCGCCAACCAAGAATAATGCCCGCGCCATCCGGTCTGGGGCCACGATTTGATTTGCTTGGCGCTTTCACGGGTAATCGGCACAACCGAGATATTCTCGGCATCGGCGGCCTGCTGAGACCCTTTTGCAACCTCGGTCAGGACGGGCGCACCGCGCGGCAAAGCACATGCAGCCAACACCCCAAGCGCGGCCAAAAGCACGACTTTCCTCGCAGAAATGATCTTCATCCGAAATATGCCCCAGGTTCGTTGACCGGGTTTTAGTCCGAAAACAGGGCGCGCGGCAATGAAATTCAACGCTTTTGCCGACCTGCGGGCTTGAATGTCACAGCAGATCACACACCCACCAAATCAGGGTGTTCCCATCTGCGCCATCATCTCTTCGATACGCGGCACATCTTCAGGGTTGTTTAGCTCCCAGAACTGCCGCCCCCGCGCCTCAACCTCGACGCAGAGCACCCTGTGACCGTGCTCCATGAACCGAAGCTGCTCAAGCCCCTCAAGCCCCTCAAGCGGCCCCGCCTCCCATCTTGGATACGCGCCCAGCGCCGAAGGCCGATAGGCATAGACCCCCACGTGATGAAAGACCGGCGTCTCGTCGTCATCCGCATAGGTTTCCGAGGTAAACGGGATCACCTCTTTGGAGAAATAGAGCGCATGGCGATCCTTGGTGAACACGGCGGTGGTCCCGCCCACGCGCCCGGCCTTGCGATCCTCCAAAAAACCGTTAAGCGCCCGCCCGTCACATCGCAGAACCGGAGTCGCAACCTCGGCCATCGGATCACGCCGCAACCCCTCAACAAGCTCTTCCACGAACCACGCTGGGGTCAAAGGCGCATCCCCCTGAAGGTTGACCACAATGTCAAACCCGCCACCAAGATTGTCGAACGCCTCCGCGCAACGTTCGGTGCCATTGGCGCACGCCTCAGAGGTCATGACAACCTCGGCCCCGAACGCCTCGGCCGCCTCGCGAATGCGAACATCATCCGTCGCCACAACGACACGATCCACACCCCGCACGCCGCACGCCGCCTCCCAAGACCGCTGGATCAGGCTCTTGGACTCTCCGGTCGCGCCCGTGAGTGTCGCAAGCGGCTTGCCGGGATAGCGGGTTGATGCAAATCGCGCTGGAATGGCAATAAGAACAGACATTTAAGCCTCTTTCAGCGTTACATTTGGCGCATATGCAATGAAGAACGGATTGGCGAAGCCGTCCTTGCCATAGGTAAGCGGCGTGTGATCGTCGAACCGCACAACATCGCCCCCGGCCCCAAGCAATACCGCATGTCCCGCCGCCGTATCCCATTCCATCGTGCGACCCACGCGCGGATACACATCCGCCTCGCCTGTCGCCACAAGACAGAACTTGAGCGACGACCCCGCGCTCTTGAGGTCTTTGACGGAGTATTTGTTGATATAGTCCTCGGTCGCCTGATCGCGGTGCGATTTCGACGCCACGACATAAAGCCCGTCGTTATCGCTCTCGGCGACGTTGATCGGCTTAAGGTCGCCTACGGTCTCAAGCGCGAAAACGCCCGTTTCTTCAACCGCTTGCCCATCAGGCTGGGTAAAGAACATGCGCTTGCGGGCCGGAGCATACACAACGCCCCGCTGCGGCACACCGTTTTCGACATAGGCAATGTTCACGGTAAAATCGCCACGGCGGTTGATGAACTCCTTGGTGCCATCAAGCGGGTCCACGATCAGAAAGGTATCGCCCTTTGCGCTATGGCTCTCGGCCTGTTCCTCGGTCACAAGCATGACCCCCGGAAACGCCGCGCGAAGACCCGCCGAAATGATCGCATCCGCCGCTTCATCGGCCTCGGTCACCGGGCTGTCATCGGATTTGACCTTTACGGCAAAATCGTCTGCGTCATAAATTTCCATGATCTTCTCGCCCGCTTCAATAGCAAGACGGCGGATGACAGGAACAAGGACAGAATAATCCAAAAGCGATCTCCCAAGCAGGAACATTGAAATAAAAACTCGCGCCCCTTATGATCGCCTCCTAACGAAACGGCAAGATTTCCCTACTAAAACCCGAGCAGATACAGGGTCCCGAGGCAATGTTTCAACAAACCGCACCCAAGACAACGTTCGCGAGTGCTCTGAACGTCGCTGAATTGATTTATCATTCGGTCGTTCACAACATCCGCAAGACTCATGGCAACGCCATGATGTCCATCCTGCGCAATATGTTGCAGGCGGCGATTTTCGTCATGGCCTTCTTCGTCATGTTTACAATTCTAGGCATGCGAAGCGCGGCGCTTCGGGGCGATTTCCTGTTGTATATCATGTCGGGAATTTTCCTTTTCATGACCCACACCAAAACGCTTGGTGCCGTTGTTGGCGCCGAGGGGCCATCATCTCCGATGATGAAACACGCGCCGATGAACACCATCATCGCGATTGCCGCAGCCGCCCTGAGCACCCTTTACATTCAGGTGCTCTCGCTGTTTGCCATCCTCTTTATCTACCATGCCGCCTGGACGCCGATCACGATTGACCAACCCATCCAGGCCTTCGGGATGCTGCTTCTCGCATGGTTTACAGGTATCTCCATCGGCATGGTGCTTCTCGCTCTCAAGCCGTGGTTTCCAACATTCGTTGGCATCGTAAGCACGGTATACCAACGCGCCAACATGATCGCCTCCGGCAAAATGTTCGTTGCAAACGCCCTGCCGAATTTCATGATTGCGATGTTTGACTGGAACCCCTTGTTCCATTGCATTGATCAATCACGCGGCTTTGTTTTCATCAACTATATGCCCCGCAATACGAGCATCGAATACCCGATTTGGTTCGGGATCATACTCTTGATGATCGGCCTCATGGGCGAATTCTATACCCGCCGCCACGTCTCCCTAAGCTGGAGCGCCAAACGTTGAGGAGGTTGGCTATTGTGCTGTCCTGCCTTTGCCTCTTTCCGTTTGAGGCGGCAGCAGACGCACATATGCTCCCCGCCCTTCATCATGTGGTCAACGTCGCGCCGAACGATGTTCTGAATATCCGCTCCGCGCCAAACGCAAGCGCCCCTGTCATCGGCACGCTGGCACCGGATGCAAACGATATCGAGGTCGTCGCAGCGGATGAGACCGGCCAATGGGGCCGTATCAATTCCGGCGAAAGAAGCGGCTGGGTCTCTCTGCGGTTCATGCAGACAACCGCAAATGGGCATTGGAAGACCCCCAGCGCCACCCTGTCCTGTTTTGGGACCGAACCCTTCTGGTCTCTGTTCCTGTCACCCAAGGCAAAGCGGGCCGACTTCGCCCGCCCAGATACCGCGCCCGTGTCCACAAAAATTACCCAGTTTCTAATCTCCGCACCCGGCTTTCCGGCATCAAATTGGGCGGTTTTCGACAAAGGCACGCTCAAGTGGGCGCAAATGCAACAAGCGTCCTGCAATGACGGTATGTCAGACCGCGCCTTCGGGATTTCCATCAAACTCGCCGTGTCACAGCCGATGAACAATCCGCTGACCCCGCCGATTTATACTTTGGCCGGTTGTTGTTCGGTCGTCCCGGACCGCTAATGCGCCTTTGGCTCAGGCATCCAAATCTACGGCCCGCAACGTGACATTGATCCGCCCGCCCTTGGGCAAAAGGCTGGACGATCCAAATCGGATACGATCAACCCCATGATGGCAAAGCCGCGCCTCACCCCCCATGACAACAACATCCCCCGACTCGAGCCAGAGCGATTCTGTCTTGCCGCCCCGCGCGACATTGCCCATCCGAAACAAACCCGCATCCCCAAGCGACAATGACACCACGGGCCAGCTAAAATCGCCCTCGTCCTTGTCCTGATGCATCCCCATCCGCGCGCCTTCGCCATAATAGTTTATCAGACAGCTATCCGGCAGGCGTTCTGTCGCCACCAATGCGCGCCAAATATCGACGATCGGGTCCGGGATCGCCGGCCAGACGCCTCCTTTCGGGTGGCGCGGCTCATAGCGATAGCCTTTCTTGTCCGTAACCCATCCAAGACGCCCCGCCGAAGTCATCCGAACCGACATCTTGTGCCCCCGCGCGGTCACGGGCGAAAAAAACGGTGCGACCTCTGCCACCTCCCGCAATGCAGCCACAATATCCGCCTGCATACCGGCATCGAGGAAGCCTTTGTGAATTTGAAATCCCCGGATGTAGAGCGTCTGCACCATAAGGTTTTCTCCTTTCTCGGCCCCTAGCTGTGGAAAAAACCCTCCGATTCTTCACATTACCGCGAACACTGACGCTTGCAGGCGCTTTTCCCCCTCCCTATATACCCTGCGAAGCGCGGCTGACGAGGGTTGGTCGCAAACGGAATCGGGGCCCGGATGCCATAACGGGTTCGCGTCTCGAAACATCGCCTTAATTGAGAAGGGATATAATAAGATGAGCAAAGTAATCGGTATCGACCTCGGGACCACCAACTCCTGTGTCGCAATCATGGACGGCGCACAGGCCAAAGTGATCGAAAACTCGGAAGGCACGCGCACCACGCCGTCGATCGTCGCCTTTACAGACAATGAACGCCTCGTCGGCCAACCGGCCAAGCGTCAGGCTGTCACCAACCCGGAAAACACAGTCTTTGGCGTTAAACGCCTGATTGGCCGCCGTTTCGACGATGCCGACCTCGCCAAGGATCTCAAGAACATGCCGTTCAACGTCGTCAACGGCGGCAACGGCGACGCATGGATCGAAGCCAAGGGCGAGAAATACTCCCCCTCGCAGATTTCGGCCTTCATCCTCGGTAAGATGAAAGAGACCGCTGAATCCTACCTCGGCGAAGAAGTGACCCAAGCCGTGATCACCGTCCCCGCCTACTTCAACGACGCCCAGCGTCAGGCGACCAAGGACGCGGGTAAAATTGCGGGTCTCGAAGTGCTGCGGATCATCAACGAACCGACAGCCGCCGCATTGGCCTATGGTCTCGACAAAGAAGAAACCCACACCATCGCCGTCTATGACCTTGGTGGCGGGACATTCGACGTGACCATCCTCGAAATCGACGATGGCCTCTTTGAGGTGAAATCGACCAACGGCGATACTTTCCTCGGCGGTGAAGACTTTGACATGCGCATCGTCAACTACCTCGCGGACGAGTTCAAAAAAGAGCACGGCGTGGACCTGACCAAGGACAAGATGGCCCTTCAGCGTCTCAAGGAAGCCGCCGAAAAAGCCAAGATTGAACTGTCTTCGTCGAGCCAGACCGAGATCAACCAGCCGTTCATCTCGATGGACCCGAACGGCGGTCAGCCGCTGCACATGGTCATGAAACTGACCCGTGCCAAGCTCGAATCTCTGGTCAACGACCTTATCAAGGCATCCATCAAACCCTGTCAGGCCGCACTCAAGGACGCGGGCCTCTCGGCCAATGAAATCGACGAAATCGTGCTTGTTGGTGGTATGACCCGTATGCCGCGCGTGGTTGAGGAAGTGACCAAGTTCTTCGGCAAAGAGCCGCACAAGGGTGTGAACCCCGACGAAGTCGTCGCTATGGGTGCCGCCATTCAGGCCGGCGTTCTTCAGGGCGACGTCAAAGACGTGGTCCTGCTCGACGTGACCCCGCTCTCGCTTGGGATCGAAACGCTCGGCGGTGTGTTCACCCGCCTGATCGACCGCAACACCACGATCCCAACCAAGAAATCGCAGATTTTCTCGACCGCCGAAGACAACCAGTCGGCCGTGACCATCCGCGTCTTCCAGGGTGAGCGTGAAATGGCTGCCGACAACAAGATCCTCGGCCAGTTCAACCTCGAGAACATCCCGCCCGCACCGCGCGGTATGCCCCAGATCGAAGTGACCTTTGACATCGACGCCAACGGCATCGTGTCGGTCGGCGCCCTCGACAAGGGCACCGGCAAGGAGCAGAAGATCACGATCCAGGCATCGGGGGGTCTCTCGGACGAGGACATCGAAAAAATGGTCAAGGACGCCGAGGCCAACGCCGAAGCCGACAAAGAGCGCAAAGAACTCGTCGAAGCGCGCAACCAAGCCGAAAGCCTCATCCACTCGACCGAGAAGTCGATGGAAGAGCATGCCGACAAGGTTGACCCGACAACCATCGAAGCGATCGAACTGGCGATCTCTGCGCTCAAGGATGACCTCGAGAAAGAGGACGCCACCGCCGACAAGATCAAAGGTGGCATCCAGAACGTGACCGAGGCTGCGATGAAACTTGGCGAAGCCATCTACAAGGCAAGCCAGGAAGAGGCCGCAAGCGAGCCGGGCGCGGCGGATATGGGTCCGGGCGACGACGACATCGTCGATGCCGATTTTGAGGACCTCGATGACGACAAGCGCAGCTAAGAGGCGCAATCGGAACTGAAATCAGGGCCGGTCCGCTCGCCGGATCGGCCCTTTTCATTCCGGCCAAAGGAGTAACCCATGGCAAAACGTGT